>NZ_JBSFGB010000001.1:0-608936 GCF_053596375.1 Streptomyces sp. NPDC001709
GTTGATAGGCCGGATCTGGAAGCCAGGTAACTGGTGGAGGTGACCGGTACTAATAGGCCGAGGGCTTGTCCTCAGTTGCTCGCGTCCACTGTGTTGGTTCTGAAACCACGAACAGCCCCGCCATGATTGGCGGTGTGGCGTTCACAGTTTCATAGTGTTTCGGTGGTCATAGCGTGAGGGAAACGCCCGGTTACATTCCGAACCCGGAAGCTAAGCCTCACAGCGCCGATGGTACTGCAGGGGGGACCCTGTGGGAGAGTAGGACGCCGCCGAACAATTCTTGGGAAAGGCCCACGCCATCAGGCGTGGGCCTTTCTGCGTTTCAGGGGTTTCAGGCGTTTCAGGGCGGTTTTAGAAAGTCACTTCGGCTGCCTTGATGATTCCGCCCCGGCGGCCGGGTGCGTGCTGGCCGCTCCAGTAGAGGTTGGTGTGGGCGATGACCTGCTCCGGGGCCGGCGCTCCGTACTGGGTGAGGTCCTCCGTCGTGTGGGCGTCGGCGACCAGCGTCGCGTCGTAGCCCCGGATGAGGGCGCTGTGCAGCGTCGAGCGGATGCAGAAGTCTGTCTGGGCGCCGGTGACGAGGAGGTGCCCCACTCCGCGTTCCGCCAGGGCGGACTCCAGGTCGGTGTCCTCGAAGGAGTCCCGATAGCTCTTGGCGACGAGGGGCTCGGAATCGAGGCGCTTCAGCTCCGGGACGAACTCCCAGCTCTCGGTGCCCGGCACCAGTTCCTCGTCCTGGTGCTGCACCCAGATCACCGGCACCTCCGCCGCGCGGGCCTTGTCGATGAGACGGGCGATGTTGGCGATGACGTCCTCGCGGTTCGGCGAGCCGGGCACCACCACACCGTTCTGGACATCGATGACGAGGACGGCGGTGTGCGGCCGTTCGGACAGTATTGTCATGGCGTCCACAATATGGGCTGCCTCTGACAGCGGGTCCTACTACGGTGGCCCTCATGACCACCTCGACCAGCGGAGACTACGTCATCCGCGCCATACGACCGGACGACTGGCCCCGAGTGAAGCAGTTGCGGCTGGACGCGCTGCGGGACCCGGTCGCTCACCTCGCCTTCCTGGAGACGTATGAGGAGGCCGCGGCCCGGGCCGACGCCTTCTGGCAGGACCGGGCGGTCGGCTCCGGGGAGGGGGCCACGGCGGCCCGGCAGTTCATCGCCGAGACGCCCGACGGGACCTGGGCCGGCTCGGTGACCGTACTCATCGAGGAAGCCGGGACGAAGGACTGGGCCGGGTATGCCGTCGAGTGCCGGCAGGGTCATGTGGTCGGGGTGTTCGTCCGGGCCGAGCACCGTGGGAACGGGCTGATCAAGGCCCTGTTCGACGCCGGTGTGGGGTGGGCGCGGGAGCGGGGCGCGGAGCGGGTGCGGCTGCTGGTGCACGAGGACAACGACCGGGCCCAGGGGGCGTATCGCAAGGCGGGGTTCGTGCCGAGCGGGGTGATCGTGCCGTTCGTGAAGGATGGGGCGCAGAACGAGTTGGAGTTCGTTCTCGAATGGCAGCCCTAGGTCTGTCCTAGACCGGTAGTTCCTGGTGCGGCCAGCGGGAGCGGGCCTGTTCCCGGCTGCGGAGCAGGGCGAGGGTCGGCAGGCCCTGGCCGGTTCCGGTGGCGAGCAGGTCGGGGAGCTGGGGCAGCGGGGCCACGGCCGCGATGTCGTCCAGGATCAGGGTCAGTGGTGGGTCGAGCCGACCGGAGGATGACCGTTCGGCCATGCGCCGGCCGCGCTCGACCACGCTTGAGACGAGGGCCGTCAGCAGCGGCATCGCGCCGGGGTTGCTTCGGGGGTCCTCGATGGATTCACCGACCACATAAAGCGTGCCCCCTTCGTGGACGAAGGAATCCAGTGACAGGGCATCTGTTCGGTTCGGGGTGCAGGCCTCGCGGATGTTGACCGTGGACAGGGCCGAGAGGGCTCGGCCGGTCAATTCCTGGGCGATGTCCCGGCGTTCGGGGTGTGCGGTGAGCGCGGCCTCGAGTTCGCCGGCGGCGCCGGGAGCGGCCTTGGGATGGGTGCGCAGGGTGCGTACGGCGTCCTGGATCTGGGTGCCCTGGGACCAGCGGTGGACGTGGCGGATGGTGCGGTTCTCCAGAGCGGCGGCGTGGAGGTAGCTCCGCAGCAGGGTTGTGGCGGTGTCGGCCACGGCTTGGTCGATCTTCGCGGTGGGCTGTACCGGTGCGAGGAGGGCGGTGGCTCGCTGCAGTGCCGTTTGTTTGTCGTCGCAGCCGGTGGTGGGGGACCAGTGGAGGCGGGCCGGGGTGTCGCAGCGGTGGGCGGGGTCGTAGAGGAGGGTGGGGCCGAGTTTGGTTCTGGCGTCCTTCGTCTCCGACCAGAGGGCGGGGTTCGAGGTGACGATCAGGGTGGGACCTTCTGCGTCGCGGATCGCCCGGGTCGCGGCCGTCTGACGGCTTTCCCTGGCTGCGATGACGATTCCTTCCCGCTCGCCCACCCGTGCGCCGTCGGCCGGGAGGTCGGCCACGGGGCCCGGCGGCGCCGGATCCGGTGGAGCCGCCGTCGGCTGCGGGGCGGCCGGGACGGCCTGCGTCGGCACCGGCTCCGTACGCGGCACCGTCACCTCGTACCGCTGCTCGGTACGCGGTACCGGCACCTCATACTGCCGCTCCGGCGCCGCCGGCACCGCCTTCTCGGCCCGTGCCCGTGCCCTCCCCGCCCGCCACCGTGCCACCACGCCCATCGCGAACACGGTGAGGACGAACAGGACCATCAGCTGGCCGATGAACAGGCCCCAGAACAGGCCCCAGCCGGACAGCTGGGAGGCGGGGGTGTCCGGCCAGGCGCCGGTGATGTCGTGGGGTGCGCCGATGAGGTGGCGCATGGCCACGGGGGTGTGGGTGAAGGTGACGCCGTGGGGCCAGGCGCCCTTGGTGAACAGGGCCGCGAGGCCCGTCGCCGTCCACACCAGCAGGGTCATGCCGAGGAGGAACGCGAGTATGCCGATCAGGAGGCCGTCGGGGATGCCGCCCTGACCCTCCCGGTGGTCTCCACGGCGGTCGTCCCGGCGATGGTCCGGTCTCACCCGTCACTCCCCTTACGCCACCGTCGACTCGGAGTCGCCCAGATGCTGTTCCACGAAGGCCGCCGCCCGCTGTTCGGCCTCCAGCTCGGCGGCGTGCAGGGCGTCGTCGGCCGTGAGGTCGCTGGAGGACTCGGTCATCGCGCGGTCGGTGAAGACCAGTGGGCGTTCCGTCTCCGTGATCAGGTGTTTGACCACCTGGACATTGCCGTTGACGTCCCATACGGCGATGCCGGGTGTCAGTGTCGGGATGATTTCCACCGCCCAGCGCGGCAAACCCAGTACTTGGCCGGTGGCCCGGGCCTCGTCCGCCTTCTGGGCGTAGATCGTCCTGGTCGAGGCCATCTTCAGGATCGCCGCGGCCTCCTTGGCCGCCGCTCCGTCGACGACGTCGGACAGGTGGTGGACCACCGCGACGAAGGAAAGACCCAGGCGGCGGCCGAACTTCAGCAGGCGCTGGAACAGCTGGGCCACGAAGGGGCTGTTGATGATGTGCCAGGCCTCTTCGACCAGGAAGATGCGCTTCTTGCGGTCGGGGCGGATCCAGGTGTGCTCCAGCCACACGCCGACGATCGCCATGAGGATGGGCATGGCGATGGAGTTGCGGTCGATGTGGGACAGGTCGAAGACGATCAGGGGGGCGTCCAGGTCGATGCCCACGGTCGTCGGGCCGTCGAACATGCCGCGCAGGTCACCGTCGACCAGGCGGTCCAGTACCAGGGCGACGTCCAGGCCCCAGGCCCGTACGTCGTCTATGGCGACGTTCATCGCCTCGGCGGACTCCGGCTCCGGGTGCCGTAGCTGTTCGACGATGTCGGTGAGGACCGGCTGGCGGTCGAGGACCGACTCGTTGACGTAGGAGTGGGCGACCTTCAGGGCGAAGCCCGAGCGTTCGTCCAGGCCGTGCCCCATCGCGACCTCGATGATGGTCCGGAGCAGCGCGAGCTGCCCGGTGGTCGTGATCGCCGGGTCCAGGGGGTTGAGCCGGATCCCGTGGTCCAGGGCGGCCGTGGGGTCCAGCCGGATGGGAGTTATCCCCAGCTGCTGGGCGATGAGGTTCCATTCGCCGACCCCGTCCTCGCCCTGGGCGTCCAGGACGACGACCTGGCGGTCCTTGAAGCGCAGCTGGCGCAGGACGTACGTCTTCTCCAGGGCGGACTTGCCGTTGCCGGACTCGCCGAGGACCAGCCAGTGCGGGGCCGGGAGCTGCTGGCCGTAGAGCTGGAAGGGGTCGTAGATGTAGCCCTTGCCGGAGTACACCTCGCGGCCGATGATGACGCCGGAGTCGCCGAGGCCGGGCGCGGCCGTGGGCAGATAGACCGCCTGGGCCTGGCCCGTGGAGGTGCGCACCGGCGGCCGGGTCGTCTCGACCTTCCCGAAGAGGAAGGAGGTGAAGGCGTCGGTGAGGACGGACAGCGGATCCCGCATCGGTGAATCAGCCCCTACCTTCGGATGCCGGTGGCGAAGGGAAGTGTGTTCACGAAGGCGCGGTGGTGCTCTCGGTCGCACCACTCCAGCTTGAGGTACGACTTGCCGGCGGAGGCTCTTATCGTGCGCTTGTCGCGGTTGAGGGCTTCCGGGGTGCGGGAGGAGACGGTGATGTAGCCGACGAGGTTGACGCCGGCGGCGCCGCTGGCGAGGTCCTCGCCGCGCTGGTCGAGGCGGTTGTGGGCGGCGATGTCGCGGGGGTCGACGGTGCGGTTCATCTTGGCGGCACGGGAGGCCTCGGCCTCGTCGTTGGTCTTCTCGGTCAGCATGCGTTCGATGGCTACCTCGGTGGGCTCGAGATCCATCGTCACCGCGACCGTTCGGATGACGTCCGGGGTGTGGACGAGGAGGGGCGCGAGGAAGTTGACACCCACCGGGGTCATCGGCCACTCCTTGACCCAGGCGGTGGCATGGCACCAGGGCGCACGGGTGGCCGACTCCCGGGTCTTGGCCTGGAGGTAGGTGGGCTCCATGGCGTCGAGTTCGGCCGGCCAGGCGTTGCGCTGGGTCATCGCCTGGATGTGGTCGATGGGGTGGTCGGGGTCGTACATGGAGTGGATGAGGGAGGCCAGCCGTCCCTGACCGAGCGGCTGGCGTACCCGGATGTCGGCCTCCTGGAGCCGCGAGCAGATGTCGGTCAGCTCGCGGGCCATGACCACGGCCAGTCCCGCGTCCCGGTCCACCTTGCTGCCGCGGGCGCGGACGGCGCGGGCCATGGCGTTCGCCTCGGCGGCCAGTTCGCGGGTGTAGGGCATGCAGGCGACGAGGTAGGCGCGGTGCTGCTCGCTGCTGGTGGACACCATGGACTGCAGTTGGTCGTACGACTGCTGGAGCCAGTCGGGGGAGCGGTCGTCGCCGCGCAGGGCGACGTCCTTGGCGTGCGCGTCGGGGTCGGCGGGGAGGGTGCGGGCGAGCATCTGCAGCCGCGTCACGAAGCCGTCCCCGTTGGCGACGTGCTTGAGCAGTGTGCCGAACCGGTCGACCAGGGCCTCCTGGTCCTCGGAGTCGCGCAGGCCGACGCCCGGGCCCTCGATCTCGATGGCGGCGGTGACGGTCTTGCGGTCGGCGTGCAGCAGTACGGCGATCTCGTCGGGCCCGAAGGGTGCGGCGAGCCAGGTGATGCGGCCGATCCCGGGCGGCGGCCCGATCTCGACCTCCCGTCCGTCGAGCCGGGTGCCGGCCTCCATGACGCTGGAGCGGTAGCGGGCGTGGCCGCCCTTGATGCTCCGTTTGTAGCTGCGGTTGATCTCGAACCACTTGTAGAAGGTGCGGCGCTTGTACGGCACGTAGACCGCGGCGAGTGCGAGCAGCGGGAAGCCCATCAGCAGCACGATCCGCAGGGACAGGACCGGGACGAGGAGGCCGCACATCATGCCGAGGAACGCGCCCGCGATGATCAGCGCGATCTCGCCGGACTCGCGGTTCCGGCCGATGATCGCGTTCGGCCGGGCGCGGCCGATGAGATATGTACGGCGGGGCGTGACCGGATGGGACAGGTGGGACTGGGTCGTCAACGCCCTTCACCTCCCGTGCGGTTGATGTTGCGGGTGTTGCCGGCGTGCGGGGTGTTGGCGGGGCTGGGCGCGCGGGGCGCGGGCGTGGCGGAGGGGACGGCTCCGCCGCCCCCGGTGGGGGTACGGCTGCTGTGGGCGGCGACGCCGCCGGTGGCGGGGTTGGCGGGGCGGGGGGTGCTGCTGCCCTGCCCTGCCGCTGCTCCGTTGCTGTCGGCGCGGGAGCTGTGGGTCTTGATGCCCTGGGCGACGAGGGTGGCGGGGGAGCTGATGACGGCGGCGGCCTTGCTCTCGGCGCCCTGCATGATGCGGTTGTTGCGGCCGTTCGCGATGTCGTCGCCGAAGCCGGGGACGAAGCGGTAGATCATCGCGCTGGCGAAGATGGCGAGCAGGATGATGGCGAGGCCGGAGACGACGGCGGAGAAGGAGTCGGGGCCCTTGCCGGAGGAGAGGGCGCCGGCGAGCCCGAGCACGATCACGATCACCGGCTTGACGAGAATGACGGCGATCATGATCCCCGCCCAGCGGCGGACGTGGCCCCACAGGTTCTTGTCGACGAGCCCGGCGTAGACGACGGTGCCGAGGAGGGCGCCGACGTAGAGGAGCGCGGCGCGGATGACCAGCTCCAGCCAGAGGACGCCGGCGGCGAGGATGCTGACCAGGGAGACGACGATCAGCATGATCGGGCCGCCGCCGATGTCGGTGCCCTTGCCGAGGGCGCCGGAGAAGGTGCCGAAGAACGTGTCGGCCTGGTCGCCGGTGGCCTTGGCGAGCACGTCCGTGACGCCGTCCGTCGCCGATACGACGGTGTAGAGGATCAGCGGGGTGAAGGCGGAGGCGAGCACGGTGAGCCACAGGAAGCCGACGGCTTCGGAGATGGCGGTGGTCAGCGGCACGCCCCGCACGGCTCGCTTGGCCACGGCCAGCAGCCACAGCAGGAGGGTCAGGATCGTCGACGCGGCGAAGACGACGGCGTACTGCTGCAGGAACTTCTGGTTGGTGAAGTCGACGTTGGCCGTCTCCTTCACGGCCTTGCTGAGCTTGTCGATGGTCCAGGAAGCGGCCTCGGCACAGCCTTTGGCCAGGGAGGACAAGGGGTCGAGCGAGTCGCCGAGGGGGGCGTTGGTGGAGCCGGACGAGCCCTTGGAGCCGTTGTCCTTCTCGCAGAACTCCTTGGCGGCGTCACGGATCAGGGCACAGGGATCGCTGCTCTTCGTGGGGGACGGAGTGGGGGACGGGGAAGGGGCGGCGAAGGCTCGGGTCGCGAGCAGCACGGTGACCGTCTGGGCCGTGCCGAGGACCGTCGCGATCTTGAGGCCGCGCTGGTTAGCGGGCATACGTGAACCCTCCGTATTCCTCGACGGCCTTCGTCATGTCGTCAGCGGTGGACGCCCTTTGGTCACGGCCCACAGGAACGGGACCGTCCTTCTGCTGGTCGCTCGAGATCTTCCAGTCGTTGCCGGCCCACTTGAGAACGTACGTCGCGGTGTACCAGCTCTCCGTCACGGGGTTCTTGGAGGCATCACCCGAGAGGCCGAAGAGCGAGGTGTACCAGACCTCGACCGTGGTCTGGTCCGGTTGTGCCGAGACGACCTTGGTACCTGCGGGAATGACTCGGGAGACGAACGTCTGGCCCTTCGGCGGTGTGCCGTCGTTCGTCAGTCCGATGTTGGAGAGGAACTCCTGGCTGGAGTACGCACTGTCCATCGCCGACTGCCGGGCACCCGCGACATCCGGGGCGTAGACCGTCTCGACGATCTCGTGCCGCCGCGCGGTGTTGAACATGTCGGCCGAGCCCAGCGCCACCGCGTAGTTCGCCGCCGCGCTCTGTGCTCCCTGCTCCGTATGGGCGAAGCCCGAGGGGATGGTGCCGGTCTTCGTCGTGACCGGTTGGGTGCCTGAGGGGGCTGTCGCTGAGGTTTGGGGCTGGGAGCCCTTTGCCGTCGAGCTGTTGCCGGAGGTGTGGTCTCCTCTGTTGGCGAATGCGATTGCGGCGATGAGGAGGACGACTACGCCGACGACCGTGACCAGGCTGCGGGAGGAGGAGCGGCGCGGGGTGCGGCGGGGGGCGCCGCCGTAGGGGTCGCCCTCGGGGAGGCGGGTTCGGGTGTGGCCCGTGTCGCCGCCGTAGTCGGTGTAGGGCTGTTCGTCTCCGGGGTTCATGGCGTGCGCGCTCCCTCACCCTCGTAGGCACCCTCGTAGGCATACGACGGTAGCCGTGCTGGTTCCCGCGCGGGCGCGGTGTGGTGACTCGACATCAGGGGGACGCAACCTCAGCCGGAGGGAGAAGAGGGGAGGGCGGGGTCAGACCGCCATGCCGTACACGATCGTGAACAGGGTGCCGAGGGAGCCGATGATGAAGACCCCGGTCAGGCCGGCGATGATGAGGCCCTTGCCCTGCTCCGCGCTGAAGGTGTCGCGCAGGGCGGTCGCGCCGATGCGCTGTTTGGCCGCGCCCCAGACCGCGATGCCGAGGCACAGGAGGATGGCCACGGCCATGACCACCTCGATCATCACCTTGGCCTCGTTGCCCAGGCTGCCGAAGGGGCCCCAGTCCGGAGCGATCCCGCCGATGATGGTGTTGATGTCTCCCTTGTCGGCCGCAAAGAGCATGTAAGTCACCGCCCCTGGTGGGTAGTTCCATTGGCCCCCTGCGGTGTGCAGAGGTCAGGCCTCATTGTCGCCGACAACGTCGCCAACGTATGTCGACTTGACGTCATTGACTGGCGGGTTTCGTACGAATAGCTCGCACGGTCACTCTGTGTATCACGGCAGGTCACGCCGGGCAACGAGGTCCGACCGGAACCTGTCGTGTGGTTCCGTCGTTGTCCTTCCTTACGACCTGGCGCGGCTTCTGACGGCCGGTCGGGTGAAGCGTCGGGATGATGTTCTCATGGGCGGGGCCCGTGCATCGCGGAGGTGACGTCAGGTCAGCCGGTGAAGGCCGTCACGCCCTGTGGGGTGCCCCGGCCGGTGTCCGTCTGCCGGCTCGGCTTCGCATCGACAGGGCCGTGCCGCCGACCGCCGTCACGTACTTCGAGGCCGCGGGGTACTCGGCGCCGTAGTCCTCGTCACCGGCGGAGACCGTGATGGCCACGCCCGGGTGGTTGAAGTACGAGGAGTCGTACGACGTGTCCGACGACGACTCCGAGCCGCCGTAGCTGTTGGAGACGTACGGTCCGGAGCCGTTCGAGGCGGCGGCGGAGGTGAGGCCGTAGGCCGACTGGAGGTCGGAGGGGCCGTAGCCGGAGGGGGTGGAGGCGGTCGCTGGGATCCTGGCGTCCGCCTTGCCGAAGCATTCCGTTCACTTGGCTCGACTCACAGTCGTCTCAAGGGAGTTGGACAGGGAAAACGGGCCGCGGCCGGCTGCCGTGGCCCGTCTTCCGCTCCGTGCCGCCGAGGGGACCCCACGTCCCCCTCATCCGGCGGCTCCCCGTGACCCGACGGGGTGGTCATGCGGTGCGCGTGGGGCGCGTGGGGCTCAGCTCGCGCCGAAGGCGCTCGTGCCCTGCGGGGTGCCCCAGCCGGTCGGGCCGTCGTAGCCGGACTTGGCGGTGCAGAAGTACGACGTCGAGCAGGTGCCGTTGCTGCCGCTGGTCACGTCGTTGAGGGCGGAGGTGCCGGCCACGTTGTACGGGTACTGCGCCGGGTAGTCGCCGCTGCCCGGGGTGCCGGCGAGGGCGTAGACCGAGGCGATGATCGGGGCGGAGGCGCTGGTGCCGCCGTAGGTGTTCCAGCCGGTGCCGTCGGAGCCGTAGGTGTCGTAGACGGAGACGCCGGTGGCGGGGTCGGCCACGGCGGACACGTCCGCGATCATGCGCTTGGAGCAGCCGCTGTCGGTCTGCCAGCCGGGCTTGGCGTCGTAGGCGGAGCAGCCGGAGCCGGTGCCCTCGGTGCTGGAGGTGTTCCAGACGGACTCGCTCCAGCCGCGGCTGTCGGAGGACGTCTTGAGCGCGGTGCCGCCGACGGCGGTCACGTACCGCGAGGCGGCCGGGTACTCGGCGCCGTAGCCCTCGTCGCCGGCGCTCGCGGTGATGGCGACGCCCGGGTGCTTGTAGTACGAGGTGTCGTACGTCGTGTCGGAGGAGGACTCGGAGCCGCCGTAGGAGTTGGAGACGAACTTGGCGCCCAGCTTGACGGCCTCGTTCACCGCGGTGCCCAGGTTGGCGTCGGACGCGGACTTGGCCTCGACCAGGAGGATGTTGCAGTTCGGGCAGGTCGCGCTGACCATGTCGAGGTCGAGGGAGATCTCACCGGCCCAGCCGCTGTCGGCGGAGGGGAGCGAGGTGGTGGAGCCGGTCTGGGAGACCTTGGTGAAGCAGCCGTTGTCGGTGGTGCAGTCCGGCAGGCCGTAGTGCGAGCGGTAGGCCGCGAGGTCGGACTCGGCGTTCGGGTCGTCGTAGGCGTCGACGATGGCGACGGTCTCGCCCGAGCCGCTCGCGGACGCGGCGTCGGTCAGGCCGTACGCCGACTGGATGTCGCTCGGGCCGTAGCCGGTCGGGGAGTCGGAGGAGGCCTTCGGGGAGATGGTCTTCGGGGCGATGCCCTTCAGGGCCGCCTGCTTCTCCATGAAGGCGGTGGTGCCGCCGGTGACACGCAGGGCGTCGCAGGCGGCGTAGCCCTTCTTCGGGGTGGCGCCGCACGCCTTCTCGTAGCGCACGTGGGCCTTGGCGACCTGGGCGGCGACGGCCTTGGCGCTCACCTTGTGGCTCGTGGCGGCGCTGTCCGCGCTGGCCTGGGCGGCGGTGCCGAGTCCGGCGACGACGAGCGCGGCGGCGCCGATGGCGGCCGAGCCGATCCGGGCCCATCTGCCGCGTATGTGGGGGGAGTCGGGGGTGGTCGTACGCAAGGTACAGCCTCCTGGAAGTGGGGTGGACAGAGGCCTGCGGGTGTGGGGGACCACCAGTGGGGTGACCGGTGGGGGCGGCGGCCCGGGTCCGACCCTCGCTTGTTGAGTACGCGACAACAAGGGGCTTTCGGAATTCTGACTTCCGCGTTACTCAAGGCGGTTGGGGGCTTACCGATCAATTGCGGTGTGCTGGCGCTGTGCTGGGGGTGGCTTGACCCGGCGCACAGGTTCCGTGCGGGGCGGGGTCAGCGGGGCTTCAGGCCGTGCAGCAGGAGATGGACGTGTTCGTCCAGGCCGTTCATGGCCTCCTCGGCGTCCAGTGCGCAGCTGGCGATGAGGGCGGCGAGGCCGTGCAGGCTCGCGGCCGCGACCATGGTGATCCGCTCGGGGTCGCCGGCGACGATCTCGCCCCGCTCCTGGGCGTCGGCGATCATCCGCGTGAAGGAGCCGAGGGACTCGTCGACGGCCGCAGCGAGCCGGTCGGAGCTGTCGGGGTCGTGCTTGCGCGCGAACATCAGCTCCAGCAGCTCGGGGTTCTCGACGGAGAAGCCGAGGTAGGCGCGCGCGAGCGCCGCCATCCGCCCCTCGAAGCCGAGGCCGGGCTGGGGGGCGGCGGTGCCCAGGGCACGGTTCAGGCGCTCGTATCCGTCCAGCGCGAGGGCGTCGAGCAGGGCCTGCTTGTCCTTGAAGTGCCGGCCGGGGGCCGCGTGGCTCACGCCGGTGTCCCGGGCCAGCTCGCGCAGCGAGAGGGCGCCGACCCCCTTCTCGCGCAGGGTGCGCTCGGCGCTCTTGAGCAGGGCGGCGCGCAGGTCTCCGTGATGGTAGGGGCGATTCGCGGGAACGGAGGACATGCGCGGCATGCGCACCATCGTATCGGGATGTTGTCGTTGACAGCTTTGTTGGCGATGTCTACATTCGGGGTATGGCTGATACGACCGAAGCGCGCACCGCGCGCTCATGGAACGCGACCCACCTCCCCGACCTGACCGGCCGTACGGCCGTGATCACCGGCGCCAACAGCGGCCTCGGCCTGGTGACCGCCGAGGCCCTGGCCAGGGCCGGGGCGCACGTGGTGTTCGCCGTACGGGACCTCGCGCGGGGCGGCGCCGCCGCGGCGAAGGTGAGCGGCAGCACCGAGGTGCGCCGCCTGGACCTGGCCGACCTGGACTCGGTACGGGAGTTCGCGGACGGCTGGGACCGCCCGCTGGACCTGCTGATCAACAACGCGGGCGTGATGATGCTGCCGGAGCAGCGCACCAAGCAGGGCTTCGAGATGCAGTTCGGCACGAACCACCTGGGCCACTTCGCGCTGACGAACCTGCTCCTGCCCTACGTGACGGACCGGGTGGTGACGGTGTCCTCGGGCGCCCACCGCTTCGGCGACGGAGTGATCCACTTCGAGGACGTCAACCTGCGCGGCCGCTACACCCCGACCCGCGCCTACGCCCAGTCCAAGCTGGCGAACCTCCTGTTCACCCTGGAACTCCAGCGCCGCCTCGCCGAGTCCGGCTCCGCCGTCCGCGCCCTCGCCGCCCACCCCGGCTACGCGGCCACCAACCTCCAGAGCCACCATGCGAACCCCCTGCTCAGGGGCGCCATGGCGGTCACCAACAAGCTGCTCGCCCAGAGCGACAAGGCCGGCGCCCTGCCCACCCTCTACGCCGCGAGCCAGGACCTCCCCGGCGCGTCGTACGTCGGCCCCGCCGGCCTCGGCGAGATGCGCGGCGCCCCGACCCTGGTCGGCCGCAGCGCTGCGGCCAGCGACCCGCAGGCGGCCCGCCGGCTGTGGACGCTGTCGGAGGAGCTGACGGGCGTGCGGTGGGGACTGAAGCCGGTCGGCTGACCGAGCTGTGCCTGTCCTTCCGGGCTGACGCCGGGGGAGCTGTCCTCGCTCATCGGCGTCCACCTGACCGCAGCGGCCTCGTGGACGATCACCTGGTGTGTGTGGGGGGCCGGAAGAGGACGGCTTACCTCTTCACACGGAGCGACGGGGAGGCCGCCGTACCGGAGGACGCGGAAAGCTGCTGTGGGCGGACTGTCAGACCCGTGACGTAATGTAATCATTGCTGATCGGAGTGTGAAGGGAGGTGCCATGGTGACAGTGGGTGTGCGTGACGTAGAGGCGGGACCAGAGGCCGCCCAGTACCGTGGGTACGACGCTGAGCGGGACGTCGGACCTCCCACCGAACCCGCCCGCGTGGCCGAAGGCGCCAGTGAGGCGGAAGAACGGAGGCAGCGAGCCATGTCCGTGTCGTCCGGCACTTGGAACGGTCCGCATCCCCGGCCGGGGAACCTGCGCGAGGTCGCGGAGGAGAGGTGTACGAGGTGTCCTCGATCGCCCTCCCCGACGACCCGGACGACTATGTGACGCCGGATCTGATCGTTCTCCCCTGGGAGCCCGTCCCGCTGCCCGAACCGTTCGGAATCGAAGTCGGCACCGGTGACTTCCCGGTCTACGACGAAGCTCGGCGGCCGTAGGGAGGTTTCACAGGAAAATCTCAGTTAAGTCGGAGCGGGTTTCTCACGTTCGTGGGGGACAGTGAGCACTGATGAAGCGCATCTCACGCATCACGGTCACCTCGCGTCCCGCGTTGCTCGGCGCTGTGGTGATGCTCGCCCTGACCTCGGCGTCCGTGGCGACCGCCAACGAGCCGGGCCCCTACGGGATCACCGCTCGGGTCGGCGCGTCCGCGCAGAGCGCGCGGATCGGGGCGCTGTTCGGCGCGGACCGGGCCGACAAGCTGGTCGGCGGCCACTACTGCACCGCCTCCGTCGTGCACAGCCCGCAGGGCGACCTCATCGCCACCGCCGCGCACTGCGTGAGCGGTGACGACGACCTGGTGTTCGTGCCGGGCTACCGGAACGGGAAGGCGCCGTACGGGGTGTGGAAGGTGGCGCGGCGGATCCTGCCCGACGGGTGGTCCAAGGACCAGGACGAGGACAGCGACCTCGCCTTCGCCGTCGTGGCCGGGCCGGACGGCAAGCGGATCGAAAGGGTGGTCGGAGCCAACCGGTTCGTCACCGGTACGACCACCGGCGCCACCGCGGTGACCGTCATCGGCTACCCCGACTCCCGTGAGGAGCCCATCAGCTGCACCAACAAGCCGCGGCGGGACAGCCGCACCCAGCAGCGCATCGACTGCCCCGCCTTCACCGCCGGAACCAGCGGCAGCCCCTGGATCAACGGCGACCACCAGGTCGTCGGCATCCTCGGCGGCCACGAGGAGGGCGGCGACACCGACGACGTGTCGTACAGCGTGGTGCTGGGGAGCGGGGCGGCGGAGCTGTACAAGGACGCGACCAGCGAGCGCTGAGGGCTTCGGGGCCTGCCCAACTGATCTTTGTGGCAAGGTCTGTGCGGTGGACGCACTCAGACCCCAGGATCCATCGCACATAGGTACGCACACGTTGCTCGCGCGGCTCGGAGCGGGCGGGATGGGCCAGGTCTATCTCGGGCGGTCGCCCGGTGGGCGGCTCGTCGCCGTCAAGGTGATCCGGGACGAGATCACCGAGCACCCCGAGGCGCTGGCACGCTTCCGGCGCGAGGTGGAGACCGCGAGGGCGGTGCGAAGCGCCTACACGGCCAACCTGATTGACGCCTCGTTGGAGAGCGCGCCCTACTGGCTGGCCACCGAGTACGTCGCCGGGCCGACCCTGGCCAAGGCCGTCGCGGAACGCGGTCAGCTGCCGGCGGAGACCTGCCGGGGGTTGTTCGCCGCGCTCGCCGAGGGACTCGCCGCCGTCCACGCGCACGGCGTCACCCACCGGGACCTGAAGCCGCAGAACGTCATCCTCGCCGCGCAGGGGCCCCAGCTCATCGACTTCGGCATCGCCCGCGGTGCGGGGCAGACCGCGCTCACCGACGCCGGGGTCGCGCCCGGTACGCCCGGCTTCACCGCACCCGAGGTGCTGCTGCGCAACGAGGTCGGACCGCCGGCCGACGTGTTCGCCCTCGGTGCCACGCTCGCCTATGCGGCGACCGGCCGGGCCCCGTTCGGCGCCGGCGACCCGAGCGGGGTCAGCTACCGCGCCGTCCATGAGCCCATCGACCTGGCCGGTGTCACACCGGAGCTGGCCGCGCTGATCGAGGCGTGCGTGGCCAAGGACCCGGCCGCGCGGCCGGGGCTCGCCGAGGTGATCGCACGGTGCGGGGTACGGTCCGCGCTCGTGGAGGATCCGTTCTACGTCGGCCTCGCCGCACTGGGCGAGGCCGCGCCGCAGACCCCGACGCTGCCGGTAATGCAGCCGGTGGCTCCGCCGGCGGGGCCGCACGACCTGCCGACGGTGGGGCCGGCGCCATACGTCGCACCCGGTAACACGCCCACCCAGTTGGCCCCGCCGAGCCGACGCCAGGGGAAGCGGTGGATGGTGGCCGTGGCGGTGGGGCTCGTGGTGGGTGTCGGGACGGCCACGGCCGTGGTGCTCGCCCAGCAGGGGGACGGAAAGGACACCGCGCGGGGGCGGGGTTCGTCGAGTTCGCCGGCCAGGTCGTCCGGCCCGCGGGCGACGGCGTCCAAGGCGGCCGACGGCAAGGGCGGTGCGCCCGGGTACGCGGCCCAGAACATCGACCGCACGTTCTGGCGGTCGTCGACCGCGCAGTGCCTGCTGCCGGCCGAGGAGCGTGCCCCCGAGGGTTTCAGCACCTCCGTGTCCGACCCCGATGACCCCGGCAAGAGCGGGGTGCGCCTGACCCTCGACCACAAGGTGAAGATCGGGTTCTGGAACAACGTCTACTCCTGGACCCCGAAGTCCGAGACCCACGCCCCGTACTACGTGACCGTCAGCGTGAAGCCGCCGCACGACATCGACCCCAGCACCGGGAAGCCCGCCCCCGGCGTGCTCATCGACAACGTGAGGCTGGGGTACACCAGCAAGCCCATCGACCTCTACGGCGGCGACAAGTCCGCCTGGAAGTATCTCACCTATCCGGACGACTTCCGTTCCTGGCAGCAGGGCGGGAAGGAGTCCTTGCCCGCCATTCCGCTCACCAACGACCGCGGTGAATGGACCGTCCAATGGCACCACATCCGCACGCCCGACGACTACAGCAGCATCATGTGCGGCGGCTTCTCTGTGAAATGACGCCACTTCACGCGGAAAGCGTTCTGAACCGGCGAAGCATGGGGGAAAGTTGAACCGTGCGGAAGGTATGGGTGGTTGGTGGGGCGGCCGTCGGGCTCGGGCTGAGCTTCGTCATGCTGCTCGTCGTCGGGGTGTACGTCGTCGCCGGGAACCTCCTCAACGGAGTCACCTCGGGAAGCCGGGGGCTTGCGAAGGGGGCCGTGCCGGCTGCCTACAAGTCGCTCGTGCAGAAGTGGGGCCATCTCTGCCCGGCCCTCACTCCGGCCCTGCTCGCCGCCCAGCTGTACCAGGAGAGTGGCTGGAACCCGACCGTCGTCAGCCCCGCCGACGCGCGCGGCATCGCCCAGTTCATCCCCAGCACATGGGCCACCCACGGCATCGACGGCAACGGGGACGGGAAGCGGGACATCTGGGATCCCAACGACGCGATTCCGTCGGCCGCTTCGTACGACTGCGAGCTGGCGAAGTACGTGAAGGACGTGCCGGGCAACGTCTCCGACAACATGCTCGCCGCCTACAACGCAGGGGCCTACCGCGTGATAAGGGCCGGCGGGGTTCCGTCCATCAGCGAGACGCAGGACTACGTCAAGCGGATCCGCAGCCTGTCACAGAGTTTCGCCGCCCCCGTCACGCGTATCGACCCCACCCAACAGGCCGCCGGTGCCATCGCCTTCGCGCAGAGCAAGTTGGGTACGCCGTATTTGTGGGGTGGGGAGGGGAGTGCCGACCAGGGTGGCCGGTTCGACTGTTCGGGGTTGACGCAGGCCGCGTACGCGAAGGTCGGGATCACGCTGCCGCGTGTGGCCAATGACCAGTACAACGCCGGGCCGCATCCCTCGCGGGACCAGCTCCTGCCGGGTGACCTCGTGTTCTTCTCCACCGACCGCAACGATTCGCGGGCCATCCACCACGTCGGGATCTATGTGGGTGGCGGATACATGATCGATGCGCCGCGGACGGGAGCCGTCATCCGGTTCGACCCCATCGACACCGCCGACTACTTCGGTGCGACCCGCGTCACCGAAGATGGCGCAAAAGCGCTCCCCACGACGGTTTGAGGCGGTGTGACATAGCGTGAAACAACCCCCTGAGCTGCGGTGATGAGTCTCTCTTCGATAACGTCTGCGTGATCATTCAGTGGAGAGTGGAACGTATTGGTGGGGGCCGTGCGTTCCTGTTGACGTACGCACACCGGGTGCGTCCGGTAGACGACGAAGGGGCCAACAGCACCATGGCTGTACTCGCCGAATCCGGATCGAACCCCGACGTCGAACTGCTCTACGACATCAATGGCCTGGCCAAGGACGCCCCGCACTGGTTCGACCGGGTCATGGCGTTCGTCGGTGAGTACGGCCTGCTGCTCGCCATGGTCCTGCTGATCCTGTGGTGCTGGTGGTCCGTGCGGCGCCGGGGCGGTGAGGATGCCGCGTCCTCCGTCGCCGCGCTGGTGTGGGCGCCGCTCGCGGCCGGCATCGCCGTGCTGGTGAACGTCCCGATCCGGGGGTTCGTGGAACGCCCCCGCCCCTTCGTCGAACACCAGGGGCTGGACGTCCTCGTCTCCGGCAAGACCGACTTCTCCTTCGTCAGCGACCACGCGACCCTCACCATGGCGCTGGGCGTGGGCCTCTTCATCGCCAACCGCCGCTTCGGCATCGCCGGGATCGGGCTCGCGCTGGTGGAGGGGTTCTGCCGGGTGTACATGGGCGTCCACTATCCGACGGACGTCGTCGGCGGGTTCGCGCTCGGTACGGCCGTTGTCCTTCTGCTGTCCCCGCTGGCCATGGCGCTGCTCACACCGCTGATGCGGGCGGTGGAGCGGTCTGCCCGGGCGGGGTGGGTCGTACGGCGCCGATCGGTGAGCGGGGCGGGTGGGGGTGCGCTGCTTCCGGCCGCCCGTTCGTCGGTGGAGTCCGAGGAACGGGACCTCGCGGCGTAGGCCCTGCCGTTTGGATCATCCCGGCGTCGCGGGGAACTGCGCGACCAGCCCACCCGCGCCCGCAGCCGCACCATCAGCTCAGCCGGCCCCCACGTCCCCGTCTCACAACCCCTGCGCGTACGAGAAGAACCTCTTCGGGTCGTACTGCTTCTTCACGTTCCCCAGGCGGCCCGCCGCATCGCCGTAGTACGCCTTCTTCCAGCCCGTCAGCGTCGGGTCGGTGTAGTTCTGGTACGCCGCGCCGGAGGCGTACGGCTTCATCGCGTCGTGGGCCGACGTCAGCCAGGACTGGGCCGAACCGCCGGAGGCCCCCGCGCCCCAGGACGCGATGTACTGGGCCAGCATCCGGGAGCGGCGGTGGACGAAGGCCGTCGCCGTGGGGGAGACGCGGTTGACCGCGCCGCCGAGGGCCGTGAAGGCGATGCTGCCCCCGCCGCCCCGGACCGAGGCGATCTGCCTGAGCACCGTCTGGATGCCCGCCGCCGACAGGGAACGGTCGAAGAAGTCGGAGCGGGCCGCGTACGTCTCCCGGCCCAGGCGGCCCTGCGGGGAGCGGCCGGGGGTGGAGCCCGGCAGGTGGCACTGGGCGTCCGTGGAGAGGGAGGAGCACCCGGCGTAGATCTCCATCGCCTCCTCGTAGCCGCGGCGGCGCAGGGTGACGGAGGTGGCGTTCGCGCCGGCCTGGTGGGCGAGCCGGTCGACCGCGTTCTGGAGTTCGCCGTAGGTGCCGAGGGAGAAGCAGGCCACCGAGATCGTGGGCGTGCCGCCCGGTGAGCGGGACAGGTGGAGGGAGGACCAGATCTCGTCGGGCTGGCTCGGACCCCACTCCTGCCAGGCCTTCAGGACCGCGGCGGCCTTGGCCCACGGCCAGGTCATGTACGCGGTCACCGCCTGCGGGGCCGGGTGGGTCTTGAACTGCAGCTCCGTCACGACGCCGAAGTTGCCGTTGCCCGCGCCGCGCAGCGCCCAGAAGAGGTCGGAGTGGGACGACGCGTTCGCCGTCACCTGGCTGCCGTCCGCCGTGATCAGCGTCGCCTGGGTGAGGCTGTCGCAGGTCAGGCCGTAGGCGCGGGAGGCGACGCCGTGACCGCCGCCGAGCACCAGGCCGGAGACGCCGACGGTGGGGCAGGAGCCCGCGGGTATGGTCACGCCCTTCGCGGCCAGCGCCCGGTAGACGTCGATCAGCTTGGAGCCGGCGCCGACGACCGCCGTCCCGCCGGAGACCCGTATGCGGTTCAGCTTGGACACGTCGAGGATCAGGCGGTTGTCGCCGGAGGAGTAGCCGGCGTAGGAGTGGCCGCCGTTGCGTATGGACACCCGGATGTTGTGGGCCTGGGCGTAGGAGAGGGTCGTGCGGATGTCGTCGGCGTGCGCCACGTAGGCCACCGCGGCGGGCTTCAGACCGTCGAAGCGGGTGTTGTACAGCTGGTGGGCCGTCTGCCAGGCCGCGTCGCCGGGCCGGATCAGGGTGCCGTCCAGGGAATGGGCGAGGGCCGTCCAGTTCGCGGCGGCGTTCGCGCTGGTGGTCTTGAGGGACGTAAGCGACGATGAGCCGGTGGCGGCCGACGTGGTGGACCTGCCCGAGCCCGAGCTGCAGCCGGCCAGCGCGGTCGCGGCCAGCGCGGCCGTGCCGCCCGCGATGAACGTACGTCGTTCCATGCTCATCGTCGTCTGTCACCCTTTCCCGGGCCTCTTTGGCCCTACGTGGGGTGAGACGACCGTGTGGGCGGGTCGGTTCGTAACAGTTCGCACACAGGGAATCGAACGTCGAAGACGCGTGCGCTTAACCCGGCCGTCGGAACCGGGGCGTGCCCTCCCCGTAAGCATTCCGTGACCTAACCGGGCCGACGGCAGGGGTTCACCCGCCGTTCACTTCCGGCCATCGGCGGCTTCACCTGTTCTGCCTAATTTCGGCCGTGCACGGTGCGGAGCGCGGTTGGAATGCGCTCGGCCATATGAGCGCTCACAACCCTCGATACCTCGCACGCCGCCGCCCGCGGCGGCTCCTGGAAGGAACTCCCGAAAGTGAAGCTTCAGCGCAAGAACCGGCTGCGCGCCCTTTCGCTCGGTGCGATCGCCGTCTCCGGCGCCCTGGCCCTGACGGCGTGCGGCTCCGACGACACCGGCAACGGTGGCAAGGCCTCGGGCAACCCGTCCGGCTCCACCAACGCCTCCTCGATCAAGTGCGACAACGCCAAGGGTCAGCTGCTCGCCGACGGCTCCTCCGCGCAGAAGAACGCGATCGACGCCTGGGTCAAGGAGTTCTCCCAGGCCTGTGGCGTGCAGATCAACTACAAGGGTGGCGGCTCCGGCGCCGGCGTCACCTCCTTCAACCAGGGCCAGCTCGCCTTCGCCGGTTCGGACTCCGCGCTGAAGCCGGACGATGTCACCGCCTCCAAGAAGGTCTGCTCCGGCGGTCAGGGCATCGACCTGCCGATGGTCGGCGGCCCGATCGCCCTCGGCTACAACGTCCCGGGTGTCGACAACCTGGTCCTGGACGCCCCGACGATCGCCAAGATCTTCGACAGCAAGATCAAGAACTGGAACGACCCGGCGATCAAGAAGCTGAACCCGTCCGCGAAGCTGCCCGACCTGAAGATCCAGGCCTTCCACCGCTCCGAGGACTCCGGCACCACGGACAACTTCACCAAGTACCTGATCGCCACCACCCCGGACAACTGGAAGTACTCCGGCGGCAAGGCCTGGCAGGCGCAGGGCGGCCAGGCGGCCTCCGGCTCCGCCGGTGTGGCTCAGGGCGTCAAGCAGAACTCCGGCGCGATCGGCTACTTCGAGCTGTCCTACGCCAAGGACATGACCACCGTCGCCATCAACACCGGCGCCAAGACCCCGGTCAAGCCCTCCGTGGAGAGCGCCACCGCCGACATCGCGGCCGCCAAGGTCGTCGGTACCGGCAAGGACCTGTCGCTGAAGCTGGACTACGCCACCAAGGCCGAGAACGCCTACCCGATGACCCTGGTGACGTACGAGATCGTCTGCGACAAGGGCAACAAGGCGGACACCCTGGCCGCCACCAAGGCCTTCCTCGGCTACATCGCCAGCGAGGACGGTCAGAAGGTGCTGTCGAGCAACGACTACGCCCCGATCCCCGACGAGATCATCGCCAAGGTCCGCACCACCATCGCGGGCCTGAGCTGACCTGATCCGAGAGTGCGGCCCGTGCCCGACAGGGCCCGGGCCGCACCGTCCGGTGCACCGCCGCCATGAGCCACCGCCCCACCTGGGCGGCCGGCTCCGCAGACCGGAGAACCCGATGGACATATCGACCAAGACAACCGACGCATCTCCCCCCACGCCCCAGCCCTCGTCGGCCGAGCGGAAGCGCAACGCCCGCGGCGCGAGCCGCCCCGGCGACCGCATCTTCCTCGGCCTGTCCCGTGGCTCCGGCATCCTGCTGCTGGTGATCATGGCCGCGATCGCGGTCTTCCTCGCCTACCGTGCCTCCCTCGCGATCAGCAAGGACCACGGGAACTTCCTCACGACCTTCGAGTGGAACACCAACCTGGTCCCGCCGAGCTTCGGCATCGCGGTGCTGGCCTTCGGCACGATCGTCTCCTCGGTCATCGCCATGGCCATCGCGGTCCCGATCGCCGTCGCGATCGCGCTGTTCCTCACGCACTACGCCCCGCGCCGGCTGAGCGGTCCCATCGCCTATGTGATCGACCTGCTCGCCGCGGTGCCGTCCATCGTCTACGGCCTCTGGGGTGCCCTCATCCTCGTCCCGCACATGACGGGCCTGTACGGCTGGCTGAACGACTACCTCGGCTGGACCGGCATCTTCTCCTGGGACGGCGGCGCCCCCCGCGCCATGCTCACCGTCGGCATCCTGCTGGCGATCATGATCCTGCCGATCATCACCAACGTCAGCCGTGAGGTGTTCCGGCAGGTCCCGCGGATGCACGAGGAGGCCGCACTGGCCCTCGGCGCCACCCGCTGGGAGGTCGTCCGCATGGCCGTCCTGCCCTTCGGCCGCTCCGGTGTGATCTCCGCGTCCATGCTCGGCCTCGGCCGCGCCCTCGGCGAGACGATGGCCGTCGCCACCGTGCTCTCCCCGGACTACGTCATCCACGCCAGCCTGCTGAACCCGGGCGGCGGCACCTTCGCCCAGAACATCGCCAGCAAGTTCGGCGAGGCCACCGAGCAGGGCCGGGACGCGCTGATCGCCTCTGGTCTCGTCCTCTTCGTCATCACCCTGGTGGTCAACGGCGCGGCGCGCATGATCATCGCCCGCCGCAAGGAGTACTCGGGGGCCAACGCATGAGCACCGCAGCCGTGACCGACAAGCGCCCCAGCACGCTGCGCGGCGCCAGCCTCCCGAAGTGGTCCCCCTGGGCCATCGCCGCAGGATCGATCCTCCTGGCCGTGGTCATCGGCCTGATCGGCGGCCTGCACAGCAAGGTCCAGTGGGGTCTGATCGCCGCCGTCCTCTTCGTCCTCGGCACCTACGGCATCGCCTCCAAGGTGGAGGGCCGCCGGCAGGCCAAGGACCGGATCGCCACCTCCTTCGTCTGGGTCGCCTTCCTGCTCGCCGTCATCCCGCTGGTCTCCCTGATCTGGACGACCGTCTCGCGCGGTGTGAAGGTCCTCGACGTCTACTTCCTCACCCACTCCATGGGCGTCGTCGCCGACTCCGAGCCCGGTGGCGGTATCTACCACGCCATCATCGGCAGCCTGGAGCAGGTCGGCCTCGCCACCGTCATCGGTGCGCCGATCGGGATCCTCACGGCGATCTACCTGGTGGAGTACGGGCGGGGCAAGCTCGCCAAGGCCGTCACGTTCTTCGTGGACGTCATGACGGGTATCCCGTCGATCGTCGCCGGCCTGTTCATCCTGTCGCTGATGCTCATCTTCAAGATGCAGCCGTTCGGCTTCGCCGGTTCGCTGGCCCTGGCCATCCTGATGATGCCGGTCGTTGTGCGCTCCACCGAGGAGATGCTCAAGCTCGTCCCGAACGAGCTGCGCGAGGCCTCGCTGGCGCTCGGTGTGCCGAAGTGGCGGACCATCCTGAAGGTGGTCCTGCCGACCTCCATCGGCGGTATCACCACCGGCGTCATGCTGGCCATCGCCCGTATCGCGGGCGAGACCGCGCCGGTGCTGCTGCTGGTGTTCGGCAACCCGTTCATCAACAACGACCCGTTCGAGGGTGCGCAGGCGTCGCTGCCGCTGTACATCTTCCAGCAGTACCAGCAGAGCGCGGGTGCCAGCGCGGCCTACGACCGTGCGTGGGCGGCCTCCCTCACGCTGATCGCCTTCGTGATGATCCTGAACCTGGTGGCCCGCGGCATCGCCCGCTGGAAGGCCCCGAAGACCGGTCGCTGACGCGGCCAACAGCGACCGAGCTTGAATCTCCGGAAGTGAAGTAGAAGACATGGCCAAGCGAATCGACGTAAGCGGACTGACCGCCTACTACGGCTCCCACAAGGCGATCGAAGACATCTCGATGACCGTCGAGCCGCGTTCGGTGACGGCGTTCATCGGCCCCTCCGGCTGCGGCAAGTCGACGTTCCTGCGCACGCTGAACCGGATGCACGAGGTCACCCCCGGCGGCCGCGTCGAGGGCAAGGTGCTCCTGGACGACGAGGACCTGTACGGCGCCGGGATCGACCCGGTGTCCGTCCGCCGTGAGGTGGGCATGGTCTTCCAGCGCCCGAACCCCTTCCCCACGATGTCGATCTTCGACAACGTGGCGGCGGGTCTGCGCCTGAACGGCAACTACAAGAAAACCCAGCTGAACGACATCGTCGAGAAGTCGCTCAAGGGCGCGAACCTCTGGAACGAGGTGAAGGACCGCCTGAACAAGCCGGGCTCGGGTCTCTCCGGCGGCCAGCAGCAGCGTCTGTGCATCGCGCGGGCGATAGCGGTCGAGCCGAAGGTCCTCCTCATGGACGAGCCGTGCTCCGCGCTGGACCCGATCTCCACCCTCGCCATCGAGGACCTGATCGGTGAGCTGAAGGAGCGCTTCACGATCGTCATCGTGACGCACAACATGCAGCAGGCGGCGCGTGTCTCGGACCGTACGGCGTTCTTCAACCTGGCGGCGGTGGGCCAGCCGGGCCGGCTGATCGAGATCGACGACACCGAGCGGATCTTCTCCAACCCGTCGGTGCAGGCGACCGAGGACTACATCTCGGGCCGCTTCGGCTGATCCCCTGATCCCCTCGCGGTGCTGCATGGCGGTGCCACCGCGAGGACGCAAGAGGGCCCGCCCCTGGCTCCCGGGGGCGGGCCCATTGCGTTGCGCCTACGGACGGAGATGAGGAACGCCCACCCCCTTGCCCGGCATTTCAGCCGGCCGAGACGGGTGGGCGGGTGGGAAAGGAAGGGCGGTTACAGCACCGTCAGCTTCACCACGCCGAAAGCCAGCGCAGCGACCAGCGCCGCCGCCGGCATCGTGATGAACCAGCCCATGACGATGTTCTTGGCCACGCCCCAGCGGACGGCGTTGACGCGCTTGGTCGCGCCTACGCCCATGATCGCCGAGGTGATGACGTGGGTCGTGGAGATCGGGGCCTTGAAGAGGAAGGCGGTGCCGAACATGATCGAGGCGCCGGTGGCCTCGGCCGCGAAGCCCTGCGGGGGGTCCAGTTCGATGATCTTGCGACCCAGGGTGCGCATGATGCGCCAGCCGCCCGCGTAGGTGCCCAGGGACAGCATGACCGCCGAGACCAGCTTCACCCAGACCGGGATCGGGTCGCCGAACGTCTCGTGGCCGGAAATCACCAGTGCCATCACGACCACGCCCATCGTCTTCTGGGCGTCCTGGAGGCCGTGCCCGAGCGCCATGCCCGCCGCCGAGACCGTCTGCGCTATGCGGAAGCCCCGCTTGGCCTTGTGCGGGTTGGCCCGGCGGAACAGCCACATGATCGCCAGCATGACCAGGTAACCGACGATCAGGCCCACCACCGGCGACAGGAACATCGGGATGATGACCTTGTCCAGCACGCCGTTCCAGTGGACCGCCGTACCGCCCGCCAGGGCCGCCCCCACCAGGCCGCCGAACAGGGCGTGGGAGGAGGAGGACGGCAGGCCGAAGTACCAGGTGATCAGGTTCCAGGTGATCGCGCCGATGAGCGCCGCGAAGAGGATGCCCATGCCCGCCGAGCCGGCGGGCGTCGCGATCAGGCCCTCGCTGACCGTCTTGGCGACCCCCGAGCCCAGGAAGGCACCGGCCAGGTTCATCACCGCCGCCATCGCCAGCGCGGCGCGCGGGGTCAGGGCACGCGTCGACACCGACGTCGCGATCGCGTTCGCCGAGTCGTGGAAGCCGTTCGTGTATGTGAAGAAGAGCGCGACCGCGATGGTCACGACCAGGGCGAAGGTGTCCATCGACGCCTCAGGACTCCTTGACGGCGATGGTCTCCACCGTGTTCGCCACGTGCTCGAACGCGTCCGCCGCCTCTTCCAGGACGTCCACGATCTGCTTGAGCTTGAGCACCTCGATCGCGTCGTACTTGCCGTTGAAGAGGTGCGCGAGGAGCTTGCGGTGGATCTGGTCCGCCTGGTTCTCCAGGCGGTTCACCTCGATCCAGTACTCGGTGAGGTTGTCCAGCGTGCGGAGGTTCGGCATCGCCTCCGCCGTCAGCTCGGCGGCCCGGGCCAGCACCTCGATCTGCTGCTCGACGCCCTTCGGCAGCTCCTCGACGTTGTAGAGGACGACCAGGTCGACGGCCTCCTCCATGAAGTCCATGATGTCGTCGAGGGAGGATGCGAGGGAGTAGATGTCCTCGCGGTCGAACGGCGTGATGAACGAGGAGTTCAGCTGGTGGAAGATCGCGTGTGTGGCGTCGTCACCCGCGTGTTCCGCGGCCCGCATACGCTCTGCGATCTCGGCTCGGGCAGGTGCGTCCGCCCCGAGCAGTTCCATCAGGAGTTTCGAGCCGGTGACGATGTTGTCCGCGGATGCGGCGAACATGTCGTAGAAGCTCGTCTCCCTGGGGGTCAGACGAAAGCGCACGTGGGGTCCTCGGGGTGCTTCGGTTTCGGTCAGGCTGATGCTAGGCGCATCATCCGGCCACGGCTAATGGGCCGCATCCCAGTGTCGCCCATCGGGCAGAGTGATCAGCACAGGGGCGTACCAAGGGCTCCTTACCCCCGAAAGTTCGTTACCATATACCCAGTAGGGGTATGTACCCGCAATTGTGATCAAAATTGTGATCGCAATTGTCGTCCCGAGATGGAGGGCCCGCGATGACGACGACCGAGGCCGGCGCCACGGCCCCCGCCGGGGACACGTGCCACGACACATCCGCCACGTACGGCTATCACAAGCAGAAGGACGAGCACCTCAAGCGGCTGCGCCGGATCGAGGGGCAGATCCGCGGGCTGCAGCGAATGGTCGACGAGGACACGTACTGCATCGACATACTCACCCAGGTCTCCGCCTCCACCAAGGCGCTGCAGTCCTTCGCGCTGCAGCTGCTGGAGGAGCATCTGCGCCACTGCGTGGCGGACGCGGCCGTCAAGGGCGGCGACGAGATCGAGGCCAAGGTGGACGAGGCGACGAAGGCGATCGGCCGCCTGCTGCGGTCCTGAACCTCAGGACTCCCAGGACTCCCGTTCCTCGGCCACCCGCAGTACCTCGTCGATGCTCTCCAGGCTGAGCCGGTCCTCGGCCGCGGAGGCCGCGATGATCAGCTCTCCGCACAGCTCGATCTCGGCGAGGGCCACGTGGTCCTGCACCGCCGTACCGCCGACGGGAGCCACTCGCCTCACCTCTTCTCTGCCGTTACCGACTTCCTAGAGTAGGCAGCCCTCCACACACCGCGCATGGCACGGACGGGCTACTTACGGGGTGGTACCCCGGACTAGTGTCCGCCCCTGTTCTCGTCCGTGTGCCCGTCCTCCGCGATCCGGCCGGCGTAGATGTCCGCCGGGCGCGGCAGCCGTACGTCGGTGGGGGCGCCGAAGTCGTAGAGCAGGGTCGTCGAGGCGACCGCCACGGGGGTCTGCTGCCGGCCGTTGACGAAGCTGAAGTGCTGCCGGAGCTTGCGGATGCGGCCCTCGTCGTCGAGATAGGCGTCGAACGGCACTTCGGCCGTGGCGAACCCTTTCGCCGCCGCGGCCAATGGCTCCCTGTTCTCGGCGGAGGCCTGGCGGGCCGCGCTGCGCAGGTCCGCCGTGCCCCGGAAGTGGCGTACGGACGTCCCGCCGACCTCGGTCCGCCCGACGTAGGTCGCCGTCCGCGTCCCGCGCAGCACCTCGGCCGCCGCGTACGGGTCGGTCGCGCCGCCGGTGACCAGATTGCCGTCGGACAGCGTGGCGGTGTCCACCCGCACCCACTTGCTGGCGGGCACGCCCGCGCCCCGGTTCTTCATGAACAGGGCCCCGGGAGCGAGGAGTTCGGTGATGGGCTGGTGCTCGGCGGTGCCCGCCGGGTCCTCGGGCAGGACCACCGTGAGCCGGCCGAGCCGGTGCCGGAAGTCGTAGACGCCCTTGCCGCGGATGGTGACCCGGGTGCCGCCTGTGGCCATCTCCATGGAGGTGGTGGCCTTGGAACCGTCCGCGCCGCCCAGGGTGTCGGCGGCCCGGCGCAGGAGGGCGACCGGATCGCCCCCGCCCTTGACGTCCTCGGCGGCGGCGCCGAGGCCGGAACAGCCTGTGGCACCCGCCCCGAGGCCGAGCATGATGCCGACCGCGACGACCGTCCTGCCCACGCTCCTGTGCTGCCGCCGATCCATCGCCTGCCTACCCCCAAGCCGGTACGTCCGTCACGGGCCCCCTGTCGTCCGGTTAACGACGGGTAGGGGGCGCCGTCACGCGCCGCCGGGGTGTGAGGACGGCCGTGCGATCCCTTTACCGCGGGGTGGGTAACGTTGTCGGGGTGGCAGTCTCAGGGGCGGAGCAGGACGGGCCGGACGGCACCCGGCCGGGGCAGGAACACCTCACGACGACGACCGAACAGGGGCGGTTCTGCGTGGCCCGCTGCAGCTGCGGCTGGCGCGGCCCCGCCCGCAGGGCCCGCAGCCAGGCCCGCACGGACGGGGAGGGACACCTCACCCGCCTGCAGGCCGATTGACCTGCGGTTTCTTCATCGTGGTCCCGCATGCGCACGGGTCACCAGCTCACTCGAACGGGCTAACGCGTATGGCAGGCGCATATGCGCCAGGTAACCCTGAGGGCGGAGGGGGATCACCAGACGGGGGAAGAGAAGAGGTGTAGTGCGATGCCGAAGGACAAGAAGCCGACCAGGCTCAAGGCCAGTGACGCGACCGGCCACCTCGGCCGGCTCGCCGGCGACACGGTCCTCTGCCGTCTCACGGACGCGGACGGCGAGGGCATCGAGGGCGAGATGATCCACTTCTACGTCGGCGGCAAGGAGGTCGCCACCGACCTCACCGATGCCAATGGCGAGGTACACACCAACGCCGGGCAGCACGCCGGGCAGCCTCTGCAGTGGGTCCAGGCGCTCTCCAGTGGTTACACGGCCGAGTTCGAAGGCGACCACAAGTACAAGCCCTCGCGCACCACTGCCGGTGTCGGCGTCGGCTTCTGAGGCGGCAGAGACGCCCTGACACCACGCGGTAGAGGTGGCGGATCTGTGTCATGGCCGGTCGGGCGTGTGCTCGGCCGGCCATGTCCGGCAGGTCAGTCCCCCCGGTCCCGATCGATGCCGATGGCCACGAGAGCCGCAGGGATCAGCTCCCTGTCCCGCTCGTAGGTCAGGCGGTCGCGGGCCTCGTCCGGCGACAGCCAGACCAACTCGCTCACTTCGCTGTTGGGCGTGAAGGCTCCACCGGTCGACTCCGCGGCCCAGTACTCGACCTCCTTCTCCCGGCCCGCGTTGTCGACGTAGCGGGAAGGCGGCAGACCCGACCCGAGGCGGCAGGTGTGTCCTGTCTCCTCCTCCACCTCGCGCAGGGCGGCCGCGCGGGCCGTCTCCCTCTTCTTGATCTTCCCTTTGGGCCAGGACCAGTCGGACCACCTGGGCCTGAAGACCAAGGCCAGTTCGACGCCGCCGGAGACGGAACGGCGCCACAGCACGCAGCCGGCCGCTCGTACCAGGGTGTCGCTCACACCGCCTCCTCGCGGGAACTCAGGGTGCGTTGACGATCTGCTTCTGCCATGCCTGCTGGAAGGCGAACCTGGCGGCCTCCACCTCGTGCCGCTGGTCGGCGTGGAGCACACCGAGCGCGTACGCCGTCGCCGGGGCGATCCGTGGCGTACGGGCGGCCTGCGCCGCCGCCGCTGCCGCCTCCGAGGCGTCCCGGTGCCGGTTCAGGGCCTGCCCCGCCGCCAGCAGCCGTACGTCCACCGGCATGTTGCCCGCGTGCAGCACCTCCTGGGCGTACCGGTGCAGGCGCAGCAGCAGGCGGACCTGGTGCCAGGGGCCGTCCTGGGGGTGCGGGGTCGGGTCCGGCGACAGGCCGTGGACCAGGGCCTCCGCGTTGTACGGGTGGCCCGCGACGACCAGGGGGAGGGCCGTGACGGCGTCTGTCAGCCGTTCCTCCGCAGCGGCTGCCAGGGGGTGGAGACCGGTGGTGGGGGCGGTGGCGGTGAGGGGGACCTCGCTGGCCAGTACGGCGACCTTGTCCGCGACGGCGTGGAAGCGGGACGAGCCCAGTGCCTGGAGGGCTGTGGAGTGGGCCCTTGTACGGGCGAGGGTCAGCTGCCGTTCGAGCAGGGCGCCTGCCTTTGCCGCGCCTACCGTGAGGTTGCCGCGTTCCGGGGTGGGGGCCGAGGGGGCGCCGGGGCCGGGAGCGGCACGACTGCCCGCGGCTACGACGTCGACTGCCTGGGCGGGCAGGACCGCTGCCCCCGACAACCGGTGCAGCGCCAGCAACAGGCGTTCCAGGCGGGCCTCGTACGCGTGCTCCAGGCCCAGCGTGCCGGAGAGCCAGGCCAGTTCGGGGCGGATCTCCTCGGACCAGTCGGGGTCGAGGAGGGGGCGGAAGGTGTGCAGGCTGCCGCTGATGCGGCGGGCCGAGCGGCGCAGGGCACGCGCCGCGTCGACGGACTGCTGCGTGCCGCCTTCCCCCGCGCTCGACCGATCGCGCGCGGAGGCCCCCCCGTTCGTACCGCCGGTCTCGCGGTGCAGGCGCAGGGCACGGAGGAACTCCGTGGCCTGGCCGCGCAGATACGCCGCGAGGGCGTCCCCGGTCAGCACCTCGGCCGTGGGGTCCGTCGGGTCAAGGTGTTGCTGTGCCACGCCGGCGCCTCCGGGCGTCTATGAGCATCTCCTGAACGTTGCGCAGGGGCTGTCCGTCCGTGTCGGTCGCGTGCCGGGTCCACTCGCCGTCCGGGCCGAGGTGCCAGGAGGAGGTCGAGTCGGACATGCCGGTGTCGAGCAGCCGGTTGAGGGCCGCCCGGTGGGCCGGGTCGACGACGCGGACCAGGGCCTCTATCCGGCGGTCGAGGTTGCGGTGCATCATGTCGGCGCTGCCGATCCACACCTCGGGCTCGCCGCCGTTGCCGAAGGCGAACACCCGGGAGTGCTCGAGGAAGCGGCCGAGGATCGAGCGGACCCGGATGTTGTCGGACAGGCCGGTGACGCCGGGGCGGAGCGCGCAGATGCCGCGCACCCACACGTCCACCGGTACGCCCGCCTGGGACGCGCGGTAGAGGGCGTCGATGACCGCCTCGTCGACCATCGAGTTGACCTTGATGCGGATGAAGGCCGGACGGCCCGCGCGGTGGTGCTCGGCCTCCTTGTCGATCCGCGAGACCAGGCCGTCGCGCAGGGACTTGGGGGCCACCAGCAGGCGGCGGTAGGTCTCGCGGCGCGAGTAGCCGGACAGGCGGTTGAACAGGTCGGAGAGGTCCGCGCCGACCTGCGGGTCGGCCGTGAGCAGGCCGAGGTCCTCGTACAGGCGCGCCGTCTTCGGGTGGTAGTTGCCCGTGCCGACGTGGCTGTAGCGGCGCAGGGTCTCGCCCTCCTGGCGGACCACCAGGGACAGCTTGCAGTGCGTCTTCAGGCCGACCAGGCCGTAGACGACGTGGCAGCCGGCCTCCTCCAGCTTCTTCGCCCACTTGATGTTGGCGTGCTCGTCGAAGCGGGCCTTGATCTCGACCAGGACCAGCACCTGCTTGCCGGCCTCGGCGGCGTCTATCAGCGCGTTGACTATCGGGGAGTCGCCGGAGGTGCGGTACAGGGTCTGCTTGATCGCGAGGACGTCCGGGTCATCGGCCGCCTGCTCGATGAAGGCCTGCACGGAGGTGGAGAAGGAGTCGTACGGGTGGTGCAGGAGCACGTCCCGCTGGCGCAGGGCGGCGAAGATGTCCGGTGCCGACGCCGATTCGACCTCGGCCAGGTCGCGGTGGGTGCCCGCGACGAACTTCGGGTACTTCAGCTCCGGCCGGTCGAGGCCGTGGATGCGGAAGAGGCCGGTGAGGTCCAGCGGGCCGGGCAGCGGGTACACCTCGGCCTCGGAGATCTTCAGCTCGCGGACCAGCAGGTCCAGCACCTCGCGGTCGACGGACTCCTCGACCTCCAGGCGCACCGGCGGGCCGAAGCGGCGCCGCATGAGCTCCTTCTCCAGGGCCTGGAGGAGGTTCTCGGCGTCGTCCTCCTCGACCTCCAGGTCCTCGTTGCGGGTGAGCCGGAAGGTGTGGTGCTCCAGCACCTCCATGCCCGGGAACAGCTCCTCCAGGTGCGCGGCGATGACGTCCTCGATGGGGACGTACCGGCCCGGCGTGGCCTCCAGGAAACGGGACAGCAGCGGCGGCACCTTCACGCGCGCGAAGTGCTTGTGGCCGCTGACCGGGTTGCGTACGACGACGGCCAGGTTCAGGGAGAGGCCGGAGATGTACGGGAAGGGGTGCGCGGGGTCGACGGCCAGCGGGGTGAGCACCGGGAAGATCTGGTGCCGGAAGAGCGTGAACAGGCGGGCCTGCTCCTTGTCGGTCAGCTCGCTCCAGCGGACCAGGTGGATGCCCTCCTCCGCGAGCGCGGGGGCGACGTCCTCGTGGTAGCAGGCGGCGTGCCGGGCCATGAGCTCACGGGAGCGGGCCCAGATCATCTCCAGCACCTCGCGGGGCTGGAGGCCGGAGGCGGAGCGGGTGGCGACACCCGTCGCGATGCGGCGCTTCAGACCGGCCACCCGGACCATGAAGAACTCGTCCAGGTTGCTGGCGAAGATCGCGAGGAAGTTGGCGCGCTCCAGCAGCGGCGTGTTCGGGTCCTCGGCGAGCTCCAGGACGCGCTCGTTGAAGGCCAGCCAGCTGCGCTCGCGGTCGAGGAAGCGGCCCTGGGGCAGGGGTGCGCCGTCGACCTGGGACTCCTCGTAGGCATCGAGATCGGCATCGATGTCGGGGGCCAGGTCGGAGGAGGCCGGGGCGGCCACGGTGTGCGGGCGGTGGGCGGCTATGGAACCCACGGAAGGCTGGGCGTGCTGGACCGGTGCCTGGGCGTCTTGCTGACTCATGACACCATTCTTCCGCGCCACGGGTCTCACGGGCGCGTCGGAACGAGCGAGCGGGAGCGTCACGACACCGTTCGGCGCGGGCCCCTCGGGGGGCGGCGAAGGCTCTGGCACGGCGGGCTTCATTGGCCGAGCGTCGCAAGCTTGGCTGAATCAATGGTTACGGAGACATGACGTGCGGGATAGCGCGGGGCGGCTCCCGCACGTCCTGGCAGCGGCTCGGAGCGCCCCGGCGGGGCTCGGGGCCGCGCATCCGACGGCGATCAGGCGGTGACGAGGGCGCCCTTCGCCTCCCCGGCCGTCCCGGCCGCCCGCAGCGCTCCGGTCAGGCGGCGCAGCACCAGGTAGGAGGCGAGCGCGAGCAGCGCGGTGACCGCCAGGAACAGCGCGCTGACGGTGAGCTGGAGGGGCCAGTAGTGAGAGTAGGGGTGATAGGTGTTGAAGTAGCCGACCGCGTCCGCATAGGCGCGGTCGCACGCCCCGGAACCGCAGGACACATGGGCGCCGGTCCTGGTCACCAGCCCCTGGTCGACGATGATGCCGTCACCGCGGTAGCCCTGGTGGAGGGTGCCGATCCGGGTGACCGCCGGCCACAGGTGGGGCAGCAGCTGCTGGGCCAGGCCGGCGACGCCCGCGGTGACCAGCGTGCCGACGACCAGCGCGGGTAGCGTACGGCGCAGCACCAGGCCCGCCAGGGTGCCGGCCGCCAGCCCGGTCAGGGTCAGCGCGGCGGTGGTGGGACCGCCCGCGTGGAAGGTCGCGAGGTCGTACCAGCGCTTGGCGGAGCCGATCCGGCCCAGCCCCGCCGACCAGGCGCGGTGGTGCAGCCAGGACAGCGCACAGGTGCCGGCGGCGGTGAGGGCCGCCGGGACGGCCAGCCGGACGGTGAGCCAGCGGGCCGGGGAGGTGCCCTGGGTCCAGGCCAGCCGGGCGGTGCCGGTCTCCATTTCCCGGCCGGTCAGGGCGGCGCCGGCCCAGGCGGCCACCAGGAAGGGCAGCGCGTCCAGGGCGTAGGTGGCGTAGTCGTAGTAGTCCTTGTAGCGCAGGATCGCGGCTTGGTCGTAGCGGCACGTCATCATGTCGGTGCACGCGTGGAACTGCCGCCAGCCCCCGGCCGCCGCGTCGGCGAGCGGACCGGCCAGGGCCAGCTGCACCGCGGTGAGGACGATCACCAGGGCGGCCCAGCCGTACAGCGCGGGGCGGTGCAGGCGCAGCAGCCAGCGGGCCGTGCGCGGCCGGGTGACGGTGGGGGCGGTCATGGCGATGGTCACGCGGCACTCTCCTCGGTGACGGCCGGAGCGGTGGTGAAGGCGGGGGCCTCCGGATTGCGCAGGTGGGCGAGGACCAGTTCCTCCAGCGAGGGCGCCGAGGTGCGCCAGTGCGCGGGCAGCGGTCCGGCCGGGCGGATCAGGGCGGTGAGCTGGCGGCCGGTGACCCGGGACTCGACCACGGCGTGCCCGCCGAGGGCGGCGGGGTCGGCGGCGCCGCTGACCCGGCGGTGGACGGCGAGCAGGTCGTCGATCTCCCCGGCCAGCCGGATCCCGCCGTCACCGACCAGCAGCAGATGGTCGCAGGAGTCCTCCAGCTCGGCGACGACGTGCGAGGACATCGCGATGGTGGTGCCGTACTGGGCGGCCTGGGCCATCAGTGTGCCCATCAGCTCGTGCCGGGCCAGCGGGTCGAGGTCGGCCATCGGCTCGTCCAGGAGCAGCAGTTCGGGCCGCTTGCCGAGGGCGAGGGCGAGCGCGACGCGGGTGCGCTGGCCGCCGGAGAGGGAGCGTATGCGGGCCCCCGGCTCCAGGTCGCCGGCCGCGACGACGTGCTCGGCGACGGCCGTGTCCCAGTGGCCGGGGTTGAGGTCGGCGCCCATGCGGAGGATCTCGGCGATCGTGAGCTGCGGGTAGAGCGGCTTGTCCTGGGCGACGTAGCCGACCCGCGGGCGGGCCGCGGCCGGGCTGGTGCCGAGCACCCGCACCTGTCCCTCGGTGGGCGGGAGCAGCCCGGCGGCGAGGGCGAGCAGCGTCGACTTGCCGGCGCCGTTGGGCCCCACGACCGCGCACACCCGCCCGGCGGGCAGCCGGAAGGCACAGTTGCGCAGCGCCCAGCCTCCCCGGCGCCCGAAGCGCTTGCCGAGGCCGGTCGCCTCGATCGCGGTGTCGCTCATGAACGTTCTCCCTGGAAGTGCCGGTCGAGTATGGCGGTGAAGAGCGCGGCCACGTCGTCCCGCTCCAGCCCCGCGACGCGTGCCTTCTCGGCCCACGCCTCCAGCTCGGTGCGCAGGGAGGGGTCGACCGGGGTGGTGCCGAGCGCGCGCCGCACGAAGGTGCCGAGCCCGCGGCGCGCCTCCACCAGCCCCTCCCGCTCCAGCTCCCGGTACGCCTTCAGGACGGTGTTGGGGTTGATCGCGGTGGCCTCCACGACCTCACGTGCGGTGGGCAGCCGGTCTCCCGGCTGGAGCAGGCCCATGCGCAGGGCCTGCTTGGTCTGCTGGACGATCTGGACGTAGGTGGCGACCCCGCTGTGCCGGTCGATGCGGTATTCGACCACGCGTTGAACCACCCTTTCACTAATTGAGTAGTGAAAGGGTGGTGCAAGGAAGGGGCGGCCGTCAAGCCGGCCGCCCCTTGTGTAGCTCTATGTCAGGCTTCCGTGCGGTACATCAAATCCGTCTCGTACGTGGCGAATCCCAGCCGCTCGTACACCGACACCGCCGCCTGGTTGTCGGCATCGACGTAGAGCATCGCGGTCGGCAGTTGCTGGCCGGCCAGGTGCCGCAGGCCGATCGTGGTGAGGGACTTGCCGAGGCCGCCGCCCTGTTCGCCGGGGCGGACCCCGAGGACGTAGACCTCGCCGAGGCCCTCCTCGGCGTGCACCTTGGTCCAGTGGAAGCCGATCAACTCCCCACGCCGCTCGGCGAGGAAGAACCCGGCCGGGTCGAACCACGGCTCGGCCTTGCGGTCGTCGAGGTCGCGCTGGGTCAGCGAGCCCTGCTCGGGGTGGTGGGCGAAGGCGGCCGCGTTGACCGCGAGCCAGGCCGTGTCGTCCTTGCCGGGCACGAAGGTGCGCACGGTCACGCCCTCCGGCAGCACCGGATCCGGCAGCTGCAGATCGGTCAGCGGCCGCCGCATCTGGCGCAGTTCACGGAACAGGGTCAGGCCGAGCACCTGGGCGAGGTGCCGGGCGGCGGGGTGCCCGCCGTGTGCCCACACCCGCAGTCGCTTGCCGGAGGCGGCGAGCAGGGCGGAACCGAGCGCCCGGCCGTGGCCGTGGCCGCGGTGCGCGGGGTGGACGACGAGTTCGGCGGCCGGTGCCTCCACCGGGTCGGTGTCCTCCAGCTGGGCGTAGCCGACGAGTTCGCCGCCGACGGTCAGCAGCAGATGCGAGACGCCCTCGCGGGTACCTCCCCGCAGCTGCAGCCGGCCCTGCTCGGACACCGGCTGCTGTCCGTCGATCCCGGCGGCCTCGGCGAGCAGGGCCAGCACGGCCTCGGCCCGGTCCGGGGTGAGCGCGGAGTAGGTCTCGATGGAGCGGGCGGGGAAGGCTCGTACGGTGTCGTCGCTGCTCATGCGTAGAGGGTACGGCAGGCTCTCCATAAAAGCTCTTTAATTGGGTTCTCGCCGGAATTGGCTTTTCCCGGATTCCGAATGTCGTGATGTTTTCCTTATCGGAATTCACCGGCGTAAATCACGGGAAACGCTCAGGTGGTCTTCCTGCGGTCGAACCAGATGGTCGCCAGCGTCGGCACCAGCCCCGCCCAGAAGACGATCCGCGGCACCGACCGCTCGGCCCACGGCACCTGGCTGATCACCAGGGCGCACAGCACGGCCCAGGCGGCCTGGCCGAGGACGATCCGGGGCCAGCGGCGGCGGTGGAGCAGGGAGCGGAGGTTGTAGCGGACGCCCATCCGCAGCCGCCGGTAGCGCAGCAGCGCACCGACGGCCCAGAGGGCGCCGACGGGCACGACGTACCACAGCCGCTGCCCGAGCGGGACGGGCAGTTCGCGCGGGACCTGCCCCTGCTTGGTCCACAGGTCGAGCATGGTGCCGGCCAATCCGAGACTGAGCAGGGCGAGCCAGCGCATCCCGCGCAGCAACCGGTAGGAGGCGTGGTCCAGGCCCTGCTGAAGGTCCGGGGAATCCGGGGTGGCGGCGAGGGCGTCGGCATAGAGGGTGGCGGCTTCGGCGGCCTTGACGCCGGGTGCGGTGGCGGCCTTCTTCGTCTGCCGGGCCAGGGCCTCGGGGTGGTTCGGGTCGAGACGCAGGATGACCTGGTCCATCTCGTCCATGACCTCCTGGTTGTCGTCCATCCGGGCGATCCGCCAGCGCACCTCGTACGGGTGGACCTCCTCGGGCGCCAACCGTACGGCGGTGAGGGCGAGTTCGTCCGACTCCTGGAGGAAGCCGACCATGGCCTCGTGGGTGATCGAGCCGCCGTTGGCGACTCCGAAGCGCAGCGCCCGTATGCGGTACAGCCAGTCGCCGAGCAGGGCGTACCCGTACCAGTACTCGGGGGCGAGGCGGATGACCTCGCGCAGGGGGGCCTCGGCGTCCACGATGCGGGAGTTGGACTGGAGGGCGCGCGCGTGCTGGAGGAGCGCGCCGATGTGCTCCGGGTCGATGGCCAGCGCCCGCTCGGTCGCCTCCAGTGCCTGTGCGGCCTCGTCCTTTCCGGCCAGATGGCAGCGGGAGAGCCGGACCAAGGCGCCGACGTCCTCCGGATCCTCGGCGAGCCGCCGGCCGAGCACGGCCTTCGCCTCGTCGTAGCGCCGCAGTTCGTACAGCGCGTCGGCCCGCTCCAGAGCCGGGTGCAGACCGGTGTTGCTCACAGCTTCCGCCGCTTCTTCAGGTAGGCGATGAGGTCGTCGTACATGCCGCCTTCGTTGGCGAACATCGCCACGTTCCGGGCGGCGGCGAACCACGGGTCGCAGGACGGTACGACCTCCTTGGCAGCCGCCAGCAGGTCCTTCATCCCGATCATCCGTACGGTCCCGGTCCGGGCGGAGTCGAGCAGCGCGCGCTCGGCGGCGGCCTCGCAGACGTGGGCCAGGTCGGCCCCGGAGAGCCCCTCGGTGACCTTGGCCAGCTTGGCCACGTCGATGCTCTCGATGGGCCTCTCCCGCAGGTGGTACCGGAGGATCGCCTCACGGGCGGCCGTGTCCGGGGGCAGCACGAGCAGCGTCCGGTCCAGCCGCCCCGGCCGCCGCAACGCGTTGTCGACGTCCCAGGGGACATTGGTGGCGGCGAGCACGAACACCCCCTCGTTCGCGCCCGCGTCGATCCCGTCCAGCTCGGTCAGCAGCTGGTTGACGGTGTTCCGCATCGCGCTGTGCGCGGTACGGCTGCGCTTGGCGCCGAGCGCGTCGAGTTCGTCCAGGAACACCACACACGGCGCCTGCCGCCGCGCGGTCTGGAAGATCTCGTGCATGTTGCGCTCGGAGTTGCCGGTCCACATGTCGAGCACGTCGTTGACGGAGACCGACAGGAAGGAGGCGCCGAGTTCCCCGGCGACGGCCCGCGCGATGAAGGTCTTCCCGCATCCCGGCGGCCCGTACAGCAGCAGCCCGCCGCGCAGGCTCTTCCCGTACAGCTTCCGCAGCTCGGGATTGCGGAGAGGCGCGAGGAAGGCGGCCTCCAGCCGGTCCTTGACCTCCTGCATCCCGCCGACATCGGCAAGCCGCACCCCGCCGGGCCGCTCCACGTCCCAGGCCTCGGCGTCCCCGGGGTCGTCGTCACCGTCCGCCCGCATCGGGGCCTCCGCCTCGACGAAGCGCGGCGGTACGACGTCGACGACCTGCTCCTCGGCGGCTTTCCAGTCGAAGGGGCTGCGCCGCTGCTCGGGTGCGGTCGGCTGGGTGGCGGGAGCCTGCGCGGCGGGCTGCTGGGGTGCTCCCATGGCGCGGGCCATGAGCTGCCGTGCCTGCGCGTCACCGGGAGCGTGCTGCAGGGCGACGGCCACCTCGGCGATGGCGGCGTCGGACTGACCCTCACTCAGGAGCAGGTCGGCCAGGTGCAGTCGGAGCGGCACATCGGCGGGCGCGGCGGCAACGGCCGTGCGCAGGCTGTGTATCAGCGGGGAGTCTTCCGGCATGGGCCCCAGCCTACGGAGCCCCTCTGACAGAGCTACGACCCCCCGCACTCGGGCCGGTGTTCTTGTACTCGGGGAGGGAAGGGTTGCCGCCCGCCTCGACGTTGTGGGTCATGCGTTCCAGGACGTGGACGGCGGTGCGGTACTCGTCCGGTGAGATGCCGGTCATGGAAAGGTCACGGAAGGCGTTCACCCGCTCGGTGACGGAGGCCAGGCGGCGGTGCCCGGCGGGGGTGAGGGCCAGCCGGTGCGGTGCGGGGCGGGTCGCCCAGCCGCCGGTCAGTACGGCGTCGACGGCGGCCCTCAGTGTGAGGGCGTCCGCGTTGGCGGCGAGTACCGACAGCACGTCGGAGTCGCCGGCCTCGGGGGTGGTGTCGCGGATGACGTTGAGGACCTGCCAGTCCAGGCGGGTGAGGCCGAACTCCGACAGCACGCCGTTCAGCGCGCGGGTCAGGGCCTTGTCGGTGCGGTTGAGCCAGTAGCCGATGGGCTTCACGCGGGGGTTCCCTCGGTGTGGGGTTCGGTCAGGAGGGCGGGCCAGTTCTGCTCGGTGGCCCAGTCGGTGAAGGTGTGCCAGGCGATCTCGGGGTAGGCGCGGCGCAGGGCGGCGGCGTCGACGTCCAGGCCGGTCGTGGTGAAGTACGTGAACATGGCCGCGAGGTCCGCGGAGTGGCTGCGGACGATGTCGAGGGCGACCTCGTGGTGGGAGATCGGGCGGCCGGTGGCGGTGGCCAGGGCGGCCGCGATCTGTGCCGGGGTGCGGGTGTCGGACGCGATGTCGATACGGCGGCCGGTGAAGTCGGCCCGGCGCTCCAGGGCCAGTGCGGCGAACGCGCCGATGTCGGCGGCGGGGATGAGGGCGAAGGGCCGGCCGGCGGGCATGGGCCAGCCGAAGACGCCCTCGCGCAGTCCGGCCAGGGTCCAGCCACCGGCGTAGTTGTCCATGAACGCGGCCGGGGCGATCACCGTCCAGGGCACGCCGGAAGCGCGCAGATGGCGCTCGACCTGGTGCTTGCTGTCGTAGTGCGGGACACCGGTGCCGCGGTCGGCGTGCGCGGCGGAGGTCAGGACGACGTGTCCGAGGCGGGCGGCCGCCGCGGCGTCGACGAGGGCCCTGCCCTGCCGTACCTCGGTGTCCGTGTCGGTGCCGAACGGGGTGGTCACGGCGAAGAGCGCGTCCGCACCGGTGAGGGCGGCGTCGAGGGAGGCGCGGTCCTCGAAGTCGGCGTGGCGGATCTCGGCGCCGAGGGCGCGCAGGGTGGTGGCGGGCGGTGCGTCCGGGTGGCGGGTCAGGGCGCGGACACGGTGGCCGGCGGCCAGGAGGGCGCGGGCGGTGGCTCCGCCCTGGGCGCCGGTGGCTCCGGTGACGGCGACGGTGAGCATGGGTCTCTCCCGATGGCTAGTATTGCTGTGTGGCGCATTAGCTGTGCCACGCAGGAGAGTAGCAGGGTGTTTACTGCGCCGCGCAGTGTTTTTTGGAGGCGAGCCACGTGACGGACGCGACGGACCCACGCCGGGCCCGGCTGTACGAGGAGTTGTCGACGGAGTCGCGCCGCTATCACGCGTCGTACGTGCTGTTCAACCAGGCCGTAGCCGACCACCTCGGCATGCACCCCACCGACCTGCAGGCCCTGAGCCTGCTGACGGCCGAGCCGGAGCCGCTCACGGTCCGGCAGATCGCCGACATGACCGGCCTCACCACGGGCTCGGCCACGCGCCTGGTGGACCGGCTCGAACGCGGCGGCTATGTGGCCCGCGCGTCCGATCCGCGGGACCGCCGGCGGGTGCTGGTCACCCCGGTGCCGGAACGCGTCGCCCGCGTCGCCGCGGTGTGGGACGAGCTGGGCCGCACCTGGCAGAGCCTGCTCGACGACCACACCGAGGACGAACTGAGGGCGATCACCCACCACATGCGCCGCGCGAACGACCTGAGCCGCACCCAGATCGAGCGCCTGCGCGCCATGCCCAAGCCGGACTGAGGCGACCCGGCGGACCGGCTTCGATCAGCCGACCAGTGTCCCGGCCGTCTCCGGGGCCTCCGGTGGCGGGGTCGGTGCGCCCGGGAGCCGTACCGTTGCCGTCGTGCCGCCGCCGGGCGCGTGGGAGAGGGTGACCTCGCCGCCCGCCTGCTGGATCGTGCGGGCCACGATGGACAGGCCGAGGCCCGAGCCGGGGAGGGCGCGGGCGCTGGGGGAGCGCCAGAAGCGGTCGAAGACGTACGGGAGTTCGTCCTCGGGGATGCCGGGGCCGTGGTCGCGGACCGTCAGGACGCCCTTGGCGAGCTGTACCTCGATCGTGCCGCCGTCGGGGCTGAACTTCACCGCGTTGTCGAGGATGTTGACGATCGCCCGCTCCAGCGCGGACGGCTCCGCCCGGACGTACCAGGGCTCCAGGTCCGCCGCGATCGTCAGCTCCGGGCCGCGCAGGCGGGCGCGGCGCAGCGCCGCCTCGACCGCGTCCTGGAAGGAGACCACCTGCACGCGCTCGCCCCGCTGGCCCTCCGAGCGGGACAGCTCCTGCAGGTCGCCGATCAGCGCGGCCAGTTCGGTCATCTGCGCCTTCACCGAGGCGAGCAGCGCCTTGCGGTCCTCGGGCGGGATCGGACGGCCCGTCTCCTCGCTGCGGGTGAGGAGCTCGATGTTCGTGCGCAGCGACGTCAGGGGCGTACGGAGCTCGTGGCCGGCGTCGGCGATCAGCTGCTGCTGGAGTTCGCGGGAGCTGGCCAGGGACGCGGTCATCGAGTTGAACGAGCGGGAAAGCCGGGCCACCTCGTCCTCGCTGTCGTCCTCCACGGGGATGCGGATGGTCAGGTCCTCGGTCCGTGCCACGTGCTCCACGGCCTCGGTGAGCTTGTCGACGGGGCGCAGCCCGGCACGGGCGACCGCCAGGCCGGCGGCACCGGCTCCTATGACGCCGATACCCGAGACGAGGAGCAGGACGAGCGCCAGGTCGTTGAGGGTCTTCTCGGTGTTCCGTAGCGGGACGGCGACCTGTACGCCGATGTTGGGCCCGCGTGCGCCGCTCGCGGTCGAGGTGGGGAGGAAGGGGCGGGTGAGCACGCGAAGCTCGTTGCCCTCGCCGTCGACTCCGTTACGGAAGTAGATAGTGCTGTCGAGGGCCTTGATCTCTGCCTTGTCGGCCTCGGTGACCTTGATCTTGCCCGAGGCGCCCCCGATGAGGCAGACCTTGCCGTTCTCCGTGACTACCTGGGAGTACCTGTCCTGGAAGATCCCGCCGGCCGCGGGCCTGTCGGTGCAGTTGGAGAGGCTGAAGTTCAGCTGTTCGAGCTGTCCCGCGCCCCGCAGCGACTTCTGCAGATCGTCGTCGAGCTGGTCGTACAGCTTCCCCTGCACGATGAACCACGCCGTCACCGAAACCGCCGCCACCGCGAACGCCACCGCCGCCGCGACCAGCATCGCCAGCCGGGCCCTGATCGGCAGGGACCGGTAGCGTCGTAGCAGCTTGTTCACTCGGCGCCGCCCTGGCGCAGGACGTATCCGACTCCCCGCACCGTGTGCACGAGGCGCGGCTCGCCGCCCGCCTCGGTCTTGCGGCGCAGGTACATGACGTAGACGTCGAGGGAGTTGGAGGAGGGCTCGAAGTCGAAGCCCCAGACCGCCTTCAGGATCTGCTCGCGGGTGAGGACCTGGCGCGGGTGGGCCATGAACATCTCCAGGAGCGTGAACTCCGTGCGGGTCAGTTCGACCTGGCGGCCGCCCCGGGTGACCTCGCGCGTCGCCAGGTCCATGCGCAGGTCGGCGAAGGTGAGCGCCTCGTCCTCCTGGGCCTCGGCCGACACCGCCGCCGCGTACGAGCTGCGGCGCAGGAGTGCTCGGATGCGGGCGAAGAGTTCGTCGAGTTCGAAGGGCTTGACCAGGTAGTCGTCCGCCCCGGCGTCCAGCCCGGTGACCCGGTCGCCGACCGTGTCGCGGGCCGTGAGCATGAGGATCGGGGTCGTGTCCCCGGCGCCGCGGATGCGGCGCGCCGCCGTCAGGCCGTCCATGCGGGGCATCTGGATGTCCAGGACGACCAGGTCGGGCTTGTAGGCGGTGGCCTTCTCCAGGGCGTCCGCCCCGTCGACCGCGACCTCCGTGTCGTATCCGTCGAACGCCAGGCTGCGCTGGAGCGCCTCGCGTACGGCCGGCTCGTCGTCGACGATCAGGATGCGCTGGGGGTCACGGTCGCCTTCGGCGGGGCTCATCGCTCGCGATTCCTCGGGGTGCGGTGGGGTGGGGGGTGTACGGGGGGCCACGAGGGCGTACGGCTGTCTTTCAGCCTGCCACGCTCAGGCCTGGACCGCGGCCAGACGCTTCAGCGGCACCTTGCGGCGGTGGGTGCGGACCGGGGCGGTGCGCAGGCCCATCAGCTCGGGGACCGGCGTGCCGACCACCTCGGGCGCACGGGGCGGCGTCGGCTCGGGCGAGCGGGGCGCCGGGATGGGCAGGTGCAGGGCGCGGGAGACCGCGAGGGCCAGGGTGATGTCGGCGGGACCGCGGTCGGCGTTCTGGTGCGAAACCTTGGTGATCATGACGTACTCCCTGCTGACTGAGGGTGAAGCGTTAGCTCTTGTTGCCCGCCCGCAGCTTGGCCAGGTCGGACTTGACCGTGTTGACGGGGATCGCGAAGCCGAGGCCGATGCTGCCCGCGTCCGAGGACGACGAGGACTGCTGGCTCGACGAGTACATCGCGGAGTTGATGCCGATGACGTTGCCGCTCGCGTCGATCAGCGCGCCGCCGGAGTTGCCCGGGTTGAGGGACGCGTCGGTCTGTATGGCCTTGTAGGTCGTCGTGGACGAGCCGGTGTCGCCGTTGAAGTGGCGGCCGCCGAACTCGAACGGCCACTGGCCGTCACCGCCCTGGCCCTGACCCTGGTTCTCGTCGGTGGACACGGTCACGTCCCGGTTGAGGGCGGAGACGATGCCGCTGGTGACCGTGCCGGTCAGGCCCTCGGGGGAGCCGATCGCCACGACCGCGTCGCCGACCTGGACGCCCGACGAGTTGCCGAGCGAGGCGGGCTTCAGGCCCGAGGCGCCGCGCAGCTTGATCAGCGCGAGGTCCTTGGAGCTGTCGGTGCCGACGACGTCGGCGGTGTAGCTCTTGCCGTCGCTGGTGCGCACCTTGATGGACTGCGCGCCGGAGATGACGTGGTTGTTGGTGACGATCTCGCCGTTCGACGAGATGATCACGCCGGAGCCGGTGGAGGAGCCGTTGCCGAGGGTCGCGTTGATCTCGACCACGCTCGGGCTGACCGCGGCCGCGATGGCGGCGACGTCGCCCCTCTTGCTCGACGGCACCACATGGGTGGTCGTACCGCCGGTGGCGACCGTGTCCTTGCTGGTCAGCTCCTGGAAGCCGTACGCCGTGGCGCCGCCGACCGCCGCCGCCACGATCGCGACGGCCGCGAGGAGGGCGACCGGACCCCGGTTGCGCCCGCGCTTGTGGGGAGCGAGGCCCGTGGCCGGCTCGTACGGCGGCGGGGGCGGCCACTCCGGGCTCACGGGAGCGGCGTAGCTGTGCTGCTGCGGCTGGGTGTGTGCACCCTGGCTCTCGGTCATGACTAGTAGCCTCCCCGGTGACCATGAGAGCTTCCTGAGTGCTCGCTGAGAAGCCCGGCAGAACCTCGTTTGCCCGATATAAAGATGCTCCCGGCGCAGAGGCGTACCGGAATCAGCGGAGGCGTGCCGGAATCAGCCGCAGCCGCAGCTCGTCCGCACCACCAGCCGGGACGGGAACGTCTTCAGCCGCTCCCGCCGCGAGCCCGCCACCCGCAGCCCGTCGTCCAGCACCAGGTCGACCGCCGCCCGGGCCATCGCCGAGCGGTCGGAGGCGACCGTGGTCAGCGGCGGGTCGGCCAGCGCCGCCTCCTTGATGTCGTCGAACCCGGCCACCGCCAGCTTGCCGGGCACGTCGATGCGCAGCTCGCGCGCGGCTCGCAGCAGGCCGATCGCCTGGTCGTCGGTGGAGCAGAAGATCGCCGGCGGCCGGTCGGGGCCGGAGAGGACGTCCAGGGCGACGCGGTAGGCGTCGTAGCGGTTGTACGGCGCCTCGAACAGCCGGCCCTCGGTGGACAGGCCCGCCTCGTCCATGGCCCGCTTCCAGCCCTCGACGTGGTCGGAGACCGGGTCGCCGACGGCCGGTGTCTCCGCCGTGCCGCCCATACAGGCGACGTACTCGTAGCCGTGCTCCAGCAGGTGGCGTACGGCGAGCTGGGCGCCGCCCAGGTCGTCCGTGACCACGGCCACGTCGTCGATGGCCTCGGGCCGCTCGTGCAGCAGCACCACCCGGGCGTCCCAGGCGTCGATCTCGGCGGCGGCCAGGTCGTTCAGGGCGTGGGAGACGAGGATGAGCCCGGAGACGCGCATGCCCAGGAAGGCGCGCAGGTAGTGGACCTCGCGTTCACCGATGTAGTCGGTGTTGCCGACCAGGACCATCTTTCCGCGCTCGGAGGCGGCCTGCTCGACCGCGTGCGCCATCTCGCCGAAGAAGGGCTGGCGGGCGTCCGGGATGATCAGGCCTATGAGGTCCGTGCGGCGCGAGGCCATGGCCTGGGCGACCCGGTCCGGGCGGTATCCCAGTTCCTTGATCGCCGCGAGGACACGCTCGCGCGTGGCCGGGGCGACCGGCCGGGGTCCGTTGTTGATGACATAACTGACGACGGCCGTAGAGGTTCCAGCCAGCCGTGCCACGTCATCCCGAGTCACCTTCGCCACGCGCGGAGTCTACGCGGATTGACCCGTTCTGGGCAGGGCGTATCACTGCTTGGATGTGCGGAAGCAATGCCCTGCCCAGTCGCCCGCCACACCTGCCGGGCGGAAACGGGCCGGAACTAGACCTCCGCGTGGACCTCGGCGCCGTCCTGGACGGCGGATGCCTCCGCGTCCTCGGCCTTGGCCCGTTCTGCCCGGTCGGCCCTGGCCTTGGCGTCCTCGCCGCCCCGGTCGCCCTTCTCGGGGGTGACGAACCGGTAGCCGACGTTGCGGACGGTGCCGATCAGCGACTCGTGCTCCGGGCCGAGCTTGGCGCGCAGCCGCCGTACGTGGACGTCGACCGTACGGGTGCCGCCGAAGTAGTCGTACCCCCAGACCTCCTGCAGCAGCTGGGCGCGGGTGAAGACGCGGCCCGGGTGCTGGGCGAGGTACTTCAGCAGCTCGAACTCCTTGAAGGTCAGGTCCAGGACCCGGCCCTTGAGCTTGGCGGAGTAGGTCGCCTCGTCCACGGAGAGGTCGCCGTTGCGGATCTCCATGGGGGAGTCGTCGTTGACGATCTGCTGCCGGCCCATGGCCAGCCGCAGCCGCGCCTCCACCTCGGCGGGGCCTGCGGTGTCGAGCAGCACGTCGTCGATGCCCCAGTCGGCGGTGACGGCGGCGAGACCGCCCTCGGTGACGACGAGGATCAGCGGACAGCCGGGGCCGGTGGAGCGCAGCAGCTGGCACAGGCTGCGCACCTGGGGCAGGTCGCGGCGGCCGTCGACGAGGATCACGTCGGCGCCCGGGGTGTCGACCAGGGCGGGGCCCTCCGCCGGGGCCACCCGCACGTTGTGCAGGAGCAGGCCGAGGGCGGGCAGCACCTCCGTCGACGGCTGGAGGGCGTTGGTCAGCAGCAGCAGAGAACTCATACGTCGGTTCCTCCTCGGTCCCTGCGAGGACGTGTGCGGACGGGCACTGCTCTGCGATCCCGAAGGCCCCGTACACCGGCGGTCACCTGAGGTTTCCCGCTTCGTATACAACGCTTCCGAAAGCACAAAAGGACCCGGGGGCTGCGCTGCCCGAGTCCTCTGCCCAGCAGAATAGCCCACATGAGCAACGGTCCGGCAGGTCATGTGGCACGTTCCACCGTTCGTCCGAATCCTGAGACGGGCAGACAGGGCCCTATTCGGACGTTTCTGCGCACCGCCGACGGAGTTCCGGTCGATTCCGTATACGACCCGGGCGCGGTCGTATACGAAACCCCGCCGGACACCCTCCGTTCGGCCAGTGGTGACCTGGCGTTCGTCATCGCCCACGGGTTCACCGGGGACGTGGACCGCCCGCATGTACGACGGGTGGCGGGGGTTCTGCGCGGTCACGGCGCCGTCGTCACCTTCTCCTTCCGCGGCCACGGGCGCTCCGGCGGCCGGTCCACGGTCGGTGACCGGGAGGTGCTGGACCTCGCCGCCGCCGTCGAGTGGGCCCGCGGCCTCGGGTACGCGCGCGTGGCCACCGTCGGCTTCTCCATGGGCGGCTCGGTGGTCCTGCGGCACGCGGCCCTGAACCCCGGCACGGTCGACGCGGTCGTCTCGGTCAGCGCCCCGGCCCGCTGGTACTACCGGGGCACGGCGCCCATGCGCCGGCTGCACTGGCTGGTCACCCGTCCCGAGGGCCGCCTGGTCGGCCGCTACGGCCTGCGCACCCGCATCCACCACCGGGAGTGGGACCCGGTCCCGCTCTCCCCGGTGGAGTCGGTGCCGAGGATCGCCCCGACCCCGCTGCTGATCGTGCACGGCGACCGGGACGGCTACTTCCCCCTCGACCACCCCCGGATGCTCGCCGAGGCGGCCGGTGACCACGGGGAACTCTGGGTGGAGCCGGGCATGGGCCACGCCGAGCACGCGGCGGACGACGCCCTGCTCGCCCGGATCGCGGACTGGGCGGCGGCCCGGGCGGGCTAGCCTGACAGCACTCTTATTTCTTTTCTTGCCGTCGATTGAGGAAACAGATGCCCAAGGTCACGGTGCGCTACTGGGCCGCCGCCAAGGCCGCGGCCCAGGTCGCCGAGGAGCCGTACGAGGCGGACACGCTCGCCGACGCGCTGGCCGCCGTGCGCGCGCGACACCCCGGTGAACTCACGCGCGTGCTGCTGCGATGCTCCTTCCTCGTCGACGGTCACCCCGTCGGGACCCGCGCGCATGAGACGGTACGGCTGGCCGAGGGCGGCACGGTCGAGGTGCTCCCGCCGTTCGCAGGAGGGTGAGATGAGCGACCAGCCGTATCAGGGCGGACAGCCCTATCAGGGCGGCCCCTACGAGGGCTACGACCCCTACCAGCAGCAGTGGCCGGGGCACGATCAGCAGCAGGGCTACGACCCCCAGCTCACCCAGCAGTGGCAGGGCCAGACCTGGGACACGCAGACGCACGCGTCGATGCAGATGCCCGCGCAGGCGTCGGAGACGGCGTATCTGCCGCCGCAGCCGTCCGAGGCTTCGTCCGAGGGTTCGTCCCAGGGTTCGTACGGGGGCTCGTTCGCGGGGCAGCAGCAGTACCAGCAGCCGTATCAGCAGCAGCAGTACGCGGAGCCGTACGGGGCCGCGCCGCAGCCGATGCCTGAGCCGCACCCCGAACCGGCACCGGCGCCCGTGCCGGCGCAGGCCCAGCCCCAGGCCCCGGAAGCCGTACCGGAGTCCGAGCCGGCCTACGGCCCCGCCACCGTCGCCGGCAACGCGCGGATCACGGATGCCCAGCGGGCGCGGCTGGAGGGCCGTTCGCCGATCATCGAGCCCGGTACGCAGCCGGCGCTGCTGACCGCCCTGCTCGGACTGCTGCTGGCAGCGACGGCGCCGATCGCCTCGTACGCGCTCCTCCTCCCGCTCGTGGTGCTCCAGGCGGTGACGGCGGCGGGCTGGTTCCGGCTGAACGGCATGTGGCCGGCCCGGCAGGGCATCGCCCTGGCCTTCGCGGGCGGGCTGGCCGCCGATGTGGCCGTGCTCGCCGCGGGCCGCGATGACGCGCCCGCCGCGATCCTGGGCCCGCTCGGCGTCTGGGTCCTGCTGTCGCTGGTCCTGCAGCTGCGCTCGCACGCCTCGCCGGACGAGCGGATGTACGGCCTGATGGCCACGGTCGTCTCGACGGCGCTGTCGGTACTGGCCACCGGGTATCTGGGCGCCGACCCGCACGCGGTGTCCGTGGGCGCGGCGGCGGTGGCGGTGGCGGTCGTGGCACGGGCCCTGCCGCTGCCCACGGTGCCGTCGGTGGTGGTCTCGCTGCTGGCGGCGGCGGGCGCGGGGATCGCCGTGGGCGGGGTGACCGGGCTGGGGGCCAAGGGTGCGCTCCTGGGTCTGGCCGCCGCGGTCTGCGCCCTGATCGGCCATCGCGTGGCCAGCTACGACTATCCGTCGCGGTTCGTGCACTTCACGGCCGGGGTGGCGGTGCCGTTGTCGGCTGCCGCGCCGGTCGTATGGGTGCTGGGGCGGGCGCTCGGGTAGAAACAAGCCTGGAGCCGCGGCCCGATTGCGGCGGGCCGCGGCTCCATGTGTCATACGGCGAGTTCTGGGTTACTTCCCGCCGCCGCCACCGAACTCGTGCTCGTGGTGCTCGTGGCCGACCACTCGGAAGCTGCCGACGACGCCGTCCTTGACCTTGATGCCGTCGACGTCGCCGACGCGCACGCCGTCGCTCTGGCTGTGACGGCCGACCTCGGCGACGGGGGCGCCGTTGTCGCACACGGCTCCGCGGAACACCTCGACGCGGCTGTCGCTGTCGTTGCGGATGTTCAGCGTCCGGGCGCCGAGACCGCTGACCACGGTGACGCAGTCGCCGGGGTGGCTGGAGTAGGACCGCTCGTTGATCTGGATCCTGCCGCCGCCCCAGTGGCCGCCCTCGCCGCGGCCCTCGCCGCCCTTGCCCCAGTTGTCCTCGTCGTCGTTGCCGTTGTTGTTGTTGCCGTTGTTGTTGTTGTTGTTCGAGTTGTTGTTGTTGCCCCCGCCGGCGCCGGCGCCACCGAACGGTGCGGCGGCGGCAGCGGCCGGGGCCGCCTCGGGGGCGGCCTCCGGCGCGGAGGCGGCCGCGGCGTAGGTGACGCCGGTCGCCGCCAGGGCCGCCGCGCCCGCGACAGCGGCGGTGACGATGTTGGTCCGAGTGATCTTCATGGTGTTTCTCCAGTCTCTGAGACGCCGACTCGAAGGCCGGTCGAATGGAACGTATTCATCGACCGCTATGGCTGTCATGTCGGGAATGTCCCGAGACTGGGTTTTTGTGCATCAATCGAGGGATTTGTGGCATGTGATTGCCACTCTTCATCCGCTGAGGTCGTATCAACTGGGCCTGAAAACAGGGAAATTGACAGACCACTAGTCCTTTTGAATGATCGTATGACAAGTCGCCACCCCGGCGGCGCGCGTGTCGTTGCGGCCTCAGAGAGGCGAGGTGCGCTAACAGCGGACGCCGAAGGGCCGCGCATGCCGAGGCCGCGCATGCCGAAGGGCCGCACCCCCACTGGCGTCCAACCCCAGGGGTGCGGCCCTTCGACCGTCACTGAGCCCGCTAGGCCCACTCAGACCGCGATGGCGACCTCGGCCAGCGCGCCCTTCTCCGCCACGACGACCGTGCGGTCGGCCGTGCCGCCCGGCACCAGCGCGCGTACGGTCCACGTGCCCTCGGCCGCGTAGAAGCGGAACTGACCGGTCGCCGAGGTCGGGACCTCGGCGGTGAACTCGCCGGTCGAGTCCAGCAGACGGACGTAGCCCGTCACCGGCTCGCCGTCACGGGTCACCTGACCCTGGATCGTCGTCTCACCGGGCTTGATCGTAGAGGCGTCGGGGCCGCCGGCCTTCGCTCCGCACATGCTGTTTCTCCTGAGGGGTCTGAGGGGGTCTTACTTGTTCGCGCCGAGCTCGATCGGCACGCCGACGAGGGAGCCGTACTCGGTCCAGGAACCGTCGTAGTTCTTGACGTTCGCGACGCCGAGCAGCTCGTGCAGCACGAACCAGGTCAGGGCCGAGCGCTCACCGATGCGGCAGTAGGCGATCGTGTCCTTGGCGAGGTCCACGCTCTCCTCGGCGTAGAGGGCCTTCAGGTCCTCGTCCGACTTGAAGGTGCCGTCGTCGTTGGCGTTCTTCGACCACGGGATGTTCCTGGCGCTCGGGACGTGCCCCGGACGCTGCGACTGCTCCTGCGGCAGGTGCGCCGGGGCGAGCAGCTTGCCGGAGAACTCGTCGGGGGAGCGCACGTCGACCAGGTTGTGCGAGCCGATCGCGGCGACGACGTCGTCACGGAAGGCGCGGATCGAGGTGTCCTGCGGCTTGGCCCGGTACTCCGTCTTGGCGCGCTCCGGGACCTCGTCGCCGGCCACCAGCTCGCGGGCGTCCAGCTCCCACTTCTTGCGGCCGCCGTCGAGGAGCTTGACGTTCTCGTGGCCATACAGCTTGAAGTACCAGTAGGCGTACGAGGCGAACCAGTTGTTGTTGCCGCCGTAGAGGACCACCGTGTGGTTGTTGGCGATGCCCTTGCCCGACAGGAGCTTCTCGAAGCCCTCCTGGTCGACGAAGTCGCGGCGGACCGGGTCCTGGAGGTCCTTGGTCCAGTCGATGCGGATCGCGTTCTTGATGTGGTTCTTGTCGTAGGCGGACGTGTCCTCGTCCACCTCGACGATGGCGATGGCCGGGTCGTCCAGGTGCTGCTGCAGCCAGTCGGCGTCGACCAGGACGTCGGTGCGGCTCATGCTCTTTCTCCTCCGGGGCAGTTGCGGCGGGGCGCGCGAGTAGAGAGGGGTGTGCGACCGAGTGGCGCACGGGTGCCCTTCCAGCAGGGCGGCGGTGGGATGCGGAAGTCGGGGACTTTCGCTCAGAAGGGGCGACAGAGCATGGCGGCGACGCGGCACAGGTCGACTGCCCGCCGCTTCGTGAGATTCGCCTGTCCCCGCGGCCGGAGGACGCTCGTCGTGTACCGCATGGGCCCGATCGTAGGGACGTCCGGGTGGGCGTGTCACCGGTGTGTCATATCGCGAGACACGATCGTCCGTATAGTGGGATGAGAAAGCGCCCGGTGGCCGCCTCGCGGCCTCCCGGGCGCTCGCGTCCGTCTCCGTATCTACGGTACGGACGCCACCGTCTCGCCAGTCGGACGATCGTCGTCCGCCGGCGGTGTTCCTACCCAGCCAGCCTGACGTTGGAACCCTTCACCGTGATCTGCACGCCGTCCTTGGCGGCCTGCACCTTGTCCAGCTTGATGCCACCGGGCAGCCGGCTGATGGCCTGCTGGAAGTCGGTGATCTCCCGGATGCGGTTCTCGGCGATTGCGGCGGCGGCGAACTTGGGCAGGGAGTCGGCGTGGACCTCCACCTTGTCGTTCTCCACGGTCACGGTGCTGAGCACGGACACCGTCTGGTTGACCGGCAGGGGGCCGAGCGCGCCGGTCAGCCTGGCCGTGACCTTGATCTTGCCGTTGCCGCCGTCGGAGAGACTGACGACCCGGGCCTTGAGGCCGGGGACGACCTCGGTCGGCTCGGGCTTGGCGGTCCTCAGCAGTTCGGAGTACGAGATCGTCGCGGTGCCGGTGGCGGAGGAAGCGGTGGCGGAGCTGTAGTCGCCGGAGAAGGAGACGCCCTTCATGTCGGCCTTCAGGTCGTCGATCCGGACCGTCTTCCCGGCGGTGCCGGTGGCGGCCTCATAATTCTTGATCCCGACCTCGACGTCATCGAGCGACCCGCCCGCGACCTGGGTGAGGAACGGGAACCCGTTGATGCTCACATCCGGCGTCGACGCCAGGTTCTCCGTCGACTTCAGCTTGTCGGCGGCCTCCCCCTCGGCGAAGTGCACGGCGATCCGGTCCGCGATCACGAACAGCCCGCCCAGGATCACGACGAGGATCAGGAGTATTCGCAGGGCGCGCATGTGGTGTTTCCCCCGGGTCGGCGGTCGGTGTGCGGTGTGCGAGGTGCCGTGCGGTGACGACTACGCCACGGTAACCGGGCGGGGCTCGGCCCAGTCGCGTTTGTGGATCAGTTGTGACAGGGACCGCCCGGCCTACCCTGGACGTATGTACGCACGGCGGCGTCACATCTATTTCGCCATGATGGGGACCTGCATCGGGCTCTTCGTCCTGGCGTGGGGAGTCGTGCGTATCTGGTCGGTCCCGGCGGCCGTCGGCATGTGCGTGGTGGCCATGATCATCCCGCCGGTCGCCGCGATGATCGCCAACCGGCGGGGCCCGGAGGACCGCTGGTGGGACGACCCCTCCGGCGATCCCCAGTCCGACGAGTGGTGGGACGAACTGGACGGCAAGAAGCCCCCCAGGCGGTGAGCGGTCAGTAGACGAGCGCCTGGGTGTCGTCCGCCAGCGTCTCCTGTACGAAGACCTGCGCGCCCGCGATCCGCACGCCCTTGATGACGTCCTTCTCGGTGATCTCCCGCCGGGCCGCGCACTGGGTGCACAGCGTGATGCGCCCGGCGGCCAGGACCGACTCGATCAGATCCGGCAGCGGAGCCGCGTGCGGCAGCTCGAACTCGGCCGCCCGCCCCGGCAGTGCGAACCAGGACGACTCCCCGGTCAGCCACAGCGACACGTCGACCCCGCTGGCCACGGCCACCGCCGCCACGGTGAACGCCTGCGAGCAGCGCTCCGGGGCGTCCGCCCCCGCCGTCACCTTGATCACGAGCTTCTTGGTCATACGGGAAGCGTAGCCGCGACAGGGCGAGGGCTGGACGAACTCCAGGTCCCGAGGCGTACGCCCGGGAACGGTGCTACATCCTTCGGATGGCCTCTTCGATCGTCACCGCCAAGGAGGTCAGCGCCGTGAACCCCGGCACCGCGTCGACGATCGCCCGTGAGAGCAGCTTCAGCTTGCCCACTCGGGGTGTCTCCGAGCCGAGTTCGTCGCGCGCGTCCTGTGCGGCCTCGATCAGGTCGGCGCGGTCCGGGTGCTCGGACTGGCCGAGTTCGTCGATCAGCCGGGTGAACAGGTCGCCGATCTCCTGAGGCGTGCGCCGCGGGTCGTTTCCCGACTGGTTCAGGACGCTGTCCCGGATGCTGACGTCGGCCTTGGCGTTCTCGGCGCTGGCGACGGCGTTCCCGGTGACGTTCGAGCCGCCCGTCGCGATGATGCCGTTGTTCTTGTGCATTCCGTTCTCCTGACGTCAGTCCGTGTTGATCAGGGGGATCTTGTTGAGAATGCGCATGGAGACCCGCGACCTGCTGCCCGAGACGACAGAGCTGGACGACACCGTCGACCCCTGGGTCGCGATGATGCCGTTGTTGATGATCGTTTCCTGGCGCTGGATCAGTTCGCTCACGTCGATGCCCCGTGCCTCGGCGAACTCGACGAGCGCGTCCAGGGTGCGCTTTTCCATCACTTTCAGCGCCATGCCGCTGTCGGACTTCTGGAAGTGGCGGTGATGAGTCGACTTCGCGGCCTGCTCACGGACGCCGAGGCGTGCCCCGTAGTCGAAGTGGCGCAGTGCGGTGATGCGCTCGTTCTGCTTGCGCACGCGCTTGCGGATCCCGAAGTCGGGGGAGAAGCCGATGGCCGCGCGCATGGGGGAGGCCAGCATCAGGAACGGGGTGCTCACCAGTGTCTCGGACAGCAGCTCGCCCACTTCCCGCAGTGACGGGTGGGGCATGAGGGTGTCGATGACCTGATAGCGGTCCTCGAGGGGCGGCAGCACCGTCTGGACCGCTTCCACGCACAGGTTGGAGTCGGACCGGGTGAAGCGCAGGAACAGCGATGTGACCAGTTGGCCGCCCCACCCCGTGGAATGCGCGGCCAGATAGGGGCGGGCGCCTTCCTCGGGCGCACGCTTCAGCGCGTTCAACTGGCCCTGGCCGATCCGGTGGACGGGCCTGCCGAGCGGGTCGGGGAGGAAGCGGGGGTCCCCGATGAGGGTCGCCCCTTCGACGAAGACCCGTTCCTCGATCTCCAGGGAGGGCAGGGCCAGGGTGCCGAGGCGCCGGGCGATGTGCTCGTAGAGCTCCGTCACGTCCACGTCCTGCGGCGTGCCACCCTGCGGGCCCGGGGCGGTGACGTCGAACGCCAGGGACCATGACTCGAGCGGGATCCCGTACCCGATGAAGGGCGAGTAGCCGCTGTACGCGGTGACGTTCCCGCCGGCGTACGCGCCGATCTGGAGAAGGCGCGCCGCTATGTCACTGTTGGGCGCGGGGGGCGCGGCCGCGGGGTCGAACCGGTTCGGACGCAGGCTCTGCAGGTGCCTGCCGTACCGGGTGGAGAACTCGAAGGACAGGACCGTCACCCAGGCGACGAACAGGACCAGCAGGGTGAGCCCGGCGTCCTGGACTCCCGCGTAGAAGAGCAGGGTCAGCGCGAGCAGGAGAGCGAGCAGGAGATCGCGTATGTGGCGTCGTGCGTTGGCCAGGTAGGCGTGGTGGAGCACCACGGGGATGTCGCACGCCGGGGCCGGTGCCACGCCCAGGTGGGGTTCCGCGGATACCTGCTTGATGAGCAGCTCGGCGTACTGGCGGTTCAGGTACGCCGCCGCGCACAGGTACCGGGTGACGTCCTGGCCCCCGCCCCACCGGGGTGAGGAGGCGGAGGCAGGGGAACCGGACTGCGGGCCTCTCCAGGTGGAGGTCCCTGCGGCCCCGGACGCCGGCGGTGAAGGTGCTGGGAAGGTGGTCGGCGCGGAGGATGGTCGCGGCGCTGCGGCGGGTTGCCCGGCTCCGGACGCGCTTTGGGCGTTCAGGGACGTTCCGCACGCGCCGCAGCGTGTGGCCCATGTTCCCGTGTCCTGCCCGCATCCGGGACATTTACCCGAAGTCGTCATGGCTCCCCCGTTATCGCCGAGTCGAGTACTACATGTCGGGCAGGCCGTGGAGCTTGTAGATGGCTCTCCCGCAGAGGACGGCGTTGCTGTTGTCCGGTTTCCAGAGCTTGTCGTTGCCGCAGGCGTCGTCGGGCGCACCGCCGGGGTACACCTGCGTGAGCTTGACGGTGTACTGGTAGTCGCTCGGGATGTTCGCCTCGCACGGCGTGGCGGCATTGAAGTACATGGAGAGCGACTGGCCCTCGGCACGGGCGAACATGCACTGGCCGGTCGCGTAGTTGCGGTCCAGGCAGAGGTTCGTCTCGGAGCCGTCGTTGTTGTCGTGGTACCAGGTGATGTCGTCGGAGGTGCAGCCCCCGTACTTCTCGACCGACGTCACACGGAAGTAGGCGCCGGTGTCGTAGCAGCTGGTCGTCGACGGCGTGGAGGGCGTCCAGTCCGTGTCCTTGTTGGTGTAGTTGCTCAGGCAGTCGTCGGTGGAGACCTCGCTGAACGCCAGGTCCTCGGCGCTGGGCGGGGTGGTGCCGGGGTCGGTTGTCACTCCGCCGTCGTAGCCGCTGCTTCCGCTGCCGCCACTGTCGCTGCTGGAGGAGTCGTAGCCCGGGTCCTGCGACGGACTGTAGGTGTAGTCCTGGGAGTAAGTGGGCTGCGGTGAACTGCTCGACGCGGAACTGGAGTCCTTGTGCGCGTGCGCGGCCACGAACGCGACGACGATCACGATGAGCGTGGCGACGGCGGCAAGTACCTTGAGCGCCTGGACGTTGGCAGGGGGCGGGTTCGGCCCTGGCGGGTTCGCCCCTGGCGGGTTCGGTCGTGGCGGGGGTGGTGGTCCAGCCGGCCGTTTGCCAACGGCCTTCTTGGGCGGGGCGGTTGATGCCGTGGCGGCGGCGGTGGTGAGTTGTTCGGCCCAGGCTGTCGGTGTCGGCCTGCGGGCCGGGTCGGGGTTGAGGCCGGCGCGGGCCAGGTCGCCGAGTGCCGGACTGACCGCGGCCAGGGCGGCGGGGTCGGTGGCGATCTGATCGCGGGCGAAGAGCCGGATGGCGAGGAGAGCGAGCTTGTAGACGTCGCTTGTACGGGTGGCCCTCTCCTCGCCGGCCGGGACCTGCCAGTCGGGCGTCTCGGCCTGGGGCAGCACGGTGGCGCCCCGCAGCCGCATGGCGTCGCAGTCGATCAGGAAGCACTCAGGCCTCGGGTCGGTGGTGAAGAGCAGGTTCTTGGGAGAGAGGTCGCCGACGGCGATGCCGATGCGGTGCAGCCGGGTGAGTGTGGCCGCCAGGTCGGCCAGGAGCAGGAGCCGGTCGCGTTCGCTGATGTTCAGCCCGATCGAGGCGACGTACGTGTCGTCGTTGAGCAGGTACTCCAGGTTCGCCAGGCGCCGTGTCGCCGTGGTGGTGCTGCCCAGGCTCCGGTAGTCGAACCGGAAGCGGTCGGGAATGGCGCGCATGAGGAACCCACAGACCTGGCCGCCCCGTTCCACCACGGCCGCGGGCCAGGCCGTCTTGTCGCTCAGCCACCGGCCCTCGGCGGCGCTCAACTCGCCGAGCAGGCCGACCTGCGCTGCCAGTGCGGTCGCGTCGAGGCCGGGCAGTACGGCGGCTGAGTACTCCTTGTAGGCAACGTCCCAGCCGCCGCCGTCCGCCTCGTTGATCTTCTTGTTGAGCACCTCGTACACCGTGCCCTGGCCGCCCTGGCCCAACTGGCGTCCCAGGCTCAGCGTGCGGTGTTCCACGGCCGGTGAACGCCCGGGGGTCATCGTGGATCTGCCGCGACGTGGGGCCAGACGGCCAGCAGGGTGCGGTCGTCGTCGAAGGTCTCCCGGGAGAAGTCCAGCAGGTGCCCGAGCCAGGACGGAGTCGGCGGTACCGCGAGGTGCCGGGCGAACAGCGCGCCGACCTGGCCGTCTCCGTCGCCCAGCGGATCCGCGAAGCCGTCGGTGCCGATCAGCAGCACCTGGCGGGAGGCGAGGTGGACACCGGCCTGTTCCAGCTGATCGGGCACGTGGGGCAGCGGTGTCACCTCGTTCGACACCACCACGGCATCGGGGGCGCTCTTCGAACCGAACAACGGCTGGTACCACCCGTTGGCCGAATCCAGGATCCAGGCCCCCGAGTCGCCGACACGGCAGACCTCGACCACGGGCCCGGCCCGATGGGGGCGTACCACGCCGGCCACCAGCGTGGTCGCGTAAAGTCGCGCCACCTCGCGTGGCTGGGGCTCTCGGTCGTTCAGACGCCACTGGGCGAGCTGCCGAAGCCGCTCGGCGGCATGACGGACCACAGCGTCGAAGTCCACCTCGCCCTGGTCCTGGGACAGCTGGTGAAGCATCTTCTCCAGCGCGGCCCGGCACGCCTCGATGGCGCCGAACTCGGAGCTGGAGGCACTGGACACGCCGTCGGCGACGGCGAAGGCGATGCTGCCCGTGGCCTCGTGGACGGCGGCGCGCGCGGCGTCCTGGCGTGGCTGGCGGTAGTAGCGGTGCTTGGCACCGCGCACCGAGGCGAAGCGCACGGCCAGGGACTGGGTTGACCAGCCGTCACATTCGGTGTCGGGGAAGTCGAAGGCGTACTGCCCCGGTGGGCGGGCTTCGAATTCCGGTCCGGGCACACCTACCGTGATCCGTTGCCAGGGCGCGGGGACGATCGACGCCGCGGTACCGCCATCGCCACCCGGCGACGTCACTCCCCGACCTCGTCAATCGCCATGGTGAACTGGTCCGGCCGGTTGACCACCAACGACGGGGCGCCCGAGTTCAGGGCGTGCCCCGAGGCGACCAGACTCGCGGTGAGCGCATGGAAGAACTCCGCGACCGCCCGGCCGATGTCGGTCCCGGGCCTGGCGACGAACGCGAACTCCTTGCGCGTGGCGACTTCGACCATGGTGTGGGCCTGGGCATCACCGATCCCACAGGCCACGATGTTCGGAGCGGTCGGGGTCAGCGCCCTGTCGGTCAGCTGGGCGTGCGGCCGGCGCCAGGCCCCGCCGTCGGTGGGCTGACCGTCGCTGAGGAAGAACACCACCGGGCGATGGACCTTGTATCCCTCGCCGCGCAGCCACTGCACGTCGGACGGGATCCGGCTCAGCAGGTCGTCGAACACCGCCTCGTAGTTGGTCACACCCCGGATGACGACCTGGGGCAGGCTGGTCTCGGTGCGCATGTCGGCCACCGCGAGACGCACCTGCACGTCGTCGGAGAAGCCCAGCACGGCCAGACGGAGCTTGGCCGCGACCATCGGCTCGGCCCGAAGCCCCTCGCATAACGACACCAGACCGTCGGACAGATCCTGCCGGTAGGGGCCCATCGACCCCGACTCGTCCGCCAGCACATAGGCCGGCAGCAGCACGCCCCTCGTCTCCGCCATGACGATCCAACTCCCCGTTGCTGTCTCGCACTTGAGGGGAATCGCCCTCTAGGAGCGCCCCCGCCGGTGTCGTATCTTCCCAAAGAGGAATGGCGGGCGGAAGCGACTCGGGGGATTCGACTTGGGAAACCACCACTGGCAGACCGGCCCCGACGAGCCGGACCTTCCCTTATGGCAGCAGACACCACGGGCTGTGCCGCCCCCTCTCGGGCAACCGTTCCCGTCGGTACCGCAATCACCGCCCGCGCAAACGGGTTCGCCCCCGGCAGCCCCGCCCGCCTCCGGCGGACAGACCTGGTCGACCACACCGTCTCCCGAGCCCCCGACCCCGACCGCCCCTCCACCACCGGCCCGGCCGCTCGCCGTGCCCCCGCCGTCCAGGCCGCCGTGGCCGGCCCCGGCGTGGCGTCGCCGCGTGCCCCAGGCCGGCGCGGGAACGCCGGTCGCACTCCTGCACCACAGAGGGCGTGCCACGGCCCTCGTCGCCATGGGCGTCGCCGTGACAGTCGTACTGGCGTGCGTCGGGTATGTGCTGTGGTCACACGGTTCCGGCGCGTCCCAACGGGAATCCCCGGTCTCCCACGTGACAGCGGCCGACCGGGGAGCGTCGGCCGCTCGGGTGCTGGGCGCGCTTCCGGCCGTCAGCCTCTCCATGGCCTACGCCCCGGCCGGGGACCGGCCCGTGACCCATGCGAACCTGACCGCCACCGCGTCGGGGGAAGTGTCGGGAACCCTGCACGAACCGGTGACCGGCGAAGCCGCGCTGGCGTGGTCCGGTGACCGGCTCTACCTCAAGGGGGACACCGACTTCTGGGCCCAACAGGGTCCCTCGTACGGGACGGACCTGACCGGCAGCGGCCACTGGATCGCGCCGACGAAGCGCTCCGGCTCCGCCATGCTCGACAGCTTCGGGGTGAACGCGGGCTCCCTGTCCCCGCAATCGCTGGCAGCCCTGGTGCGGCAGGTCACCTCCGATCCCGGAGCAGTGCAGGAAGACGGGGGGACGATCGAGGGGCACAAGGCGGTCTCCTACACCGCGCGGGGCTGGACGGTCCTCCTCGCCTCGAGTTCCCCGTACACCGTCCTCGCCGTGGGAGGGGAGCCCCTCGACGCCGGCCCGGTCAGGCCGGCCGATGACCCGGACGACTACTCCCACCCCTACCTCGTGATGGTTCCGAAGCCTGCCACCGAAGAGCAGGCAGCCGCCGTCCATGCGGCCGCCGCGGAGGCCGTCGCCGCCGTGCCTCCGGCAGCGTCCGACGACGCGGTCTCCACGGCACAGGGGCCGGACTTCACGATCACCGACAACACCGACAACAGTGCGCACCTGTGCACGGCCGATCCCTGCCCGTACTCCTTGACGATCACGAACAGCGGCGACCAGGCGGGCGAAGCCACCCTGTATCTCAGCTTCCCGGACGTGCCGGACCAGCCCCACCCCCTCGGCACGCTGGAACCCGGGCAATCCCAGGAGGTCGGCGGCACAGGCCCCAACCTGGCGCCCCCCGGGCAATCCGTGCGGTACACCGACTACGCCTGGGTCTACTCACCCGCTCTGTACGGCCCGGACCCCGGCGTGGGGAGCCGCCTGCACGCACGGGGACTGGGACCGGACGACGTCTCCGTCGCCACACCCCTGAAGCCCACCGTCGCGAAACTCCTGGACCTGATGACGAAGGACGCTCCCGCTTCGGACACGCAAGCCGGCGACAGGGCCGTCGAGGCGCTCAAGGGGGCCGCCGACCGGGGCCGGCTTCCCGCTCTGAAGGCGATCGCCGACTCCGGCCGCCTGCAAAATCCGCAGGACCTGCGCGAGGTCGTCCCCACCACCGCCCACCTCCGCGAACAGCGCGTGATGGAGCAGGTCGCGCACCTGCTGAAGACCGATCCGAACGCGAAAGTCACGTGGGGCGGGCTGTACGAGGTCAATGGCGAGACGTACCGAACCGACTACCTCTACACCAGTACCCGGCAGGGCCAGGAGGTCCGGCGCGCCGTGCGGGTGAAGACCGTGCACAGCGTCAAGGAGCTGGGGGCGGTGACGGGGGACGGCGCCGAGGGCGAGAAGGCGCCGCCCGGCTTCGAACGGGTTCTCCGGATAGACCTGGAGCCGGCCGTGGGGCCGTTGCTTTCCCTGGCCTCCACGGCCGACCTGCGAAAGTTCCTCTCGACGGGTCGGGAGTTCCGGCAGGCGCGGGAGAACCTGTGCAAGCCGCACGGCGGCGGCTCACGTGTCGACCGCCTCGTGATCGTCAACGAATCCGGCACCCACGAGTGGACGGACCTGAGCAGCCTCGGCGTACGGTGCTGAGCCGTCGCGGCGTACCCGCCGCGAGCCCGGCGTGTGCCGGCGGGCCCCGGACAGCGCACCTCGAACGGAGAGCCGGGCCCCGGCCGCGTAAGCTGGGCCCCGGCCCTGTCGTATGCCCACCCTCGGTCAAGGAGCACCCGTGGAGATCTTCTTCGAAACCCTGCTGGTCCTGGTCTGCGTCGGCGTGCTCGCCTTCGCCGGTCTGACCGTGAAGAAGCTGTACCAGGGCCAGCGCTGAACCACCTCTAGGAAGCTTCCCTCATGATCGAGATCCCGTCCGACCTCCACAAGGACCTCGTCCCGCTCGCCTTCCTGCTCGGCAACTGGGCCGGTGCGGGCGTGCACGACTTCCCCGGCTCGCAGAAGTGCAACTTCGGCCAGGAGGTCAGCTTCACCCACGACGGCCGGGACTTCCTGGAGTACCACTCCCAGACCTGGGTGCTGGACGAGGACGGCAACAAGGTCCGCCCGCTGGAGTCGGAGCACGGCTTCTGGCGGATCGACGCCGACCGCAAGGTCGAGGTGACGATGACCCGCGACGACGGTGTCATCGAGATCTGGTACGGCGAGATGGCCCACCAGAAGCCGCAGATCGACCTGGTCACGGACGCGGTGGCTCGCACGGCCGCCTCGCAGCCCTACAGCGGCGGCAAGCGCCTGTACGGCTACGTCAAGAGCGACCTCATGTGGGTCGGCGAGAAGCAGACCCCCGAGGTCGAGCTGCGCCCCTACATGTCGGCCCACCTGAAGAAGGTCGTCACCCCCGAGGACGTCGAACGCTGGGCCAAGGCCCTCCCGGACGACATGCCGGACGACGGCATCGCCTTCTTCAAGTAGAACGCCATCTCGGTCACCTGTTCGGGTGAAGAATGTGTCTCGGTGGGACACAGTGGGGCCCCGCTGCCTAGCGTTCTTGATCGTGAAGTCGGTGGTGCGGGTCAAGCTGCTGCCGACGCCTCAGCAGGCGTCGGCGCTCGTCACACTCCAAGAGGTGGGCAGCCGCCACGTCGAAGCCGATCGCGTTCCGAGCGGAAGCGGCTCAGCCGTTCGACGACCGTTGTCTGTCCTGGCAGATGGACGCCGGTACGGTGTCGATTTGGACCACCAGCGGTCGGCTGAAGGGCATCGCCTTCACCGGGCGCCCGGAGCATATGCAACTGCTGGCCCGCTACCGACGAGGCGAGTCGGATCTGGTCCGTCGGAACGGGCGGTGGTACCTGGTCGCTACCTGCGAGGTTCCCGAGGCCGATGAGAATGGCCAGCCGGACGGGTTCATCGGAGTGGATCTCGGGATCGTGAACATAGCCACCACCTCCACCGGGCGGCGATATAGCGGACGGCGCTTGAACCGCTGTCGCGATCAGAACCGGAAGCTGCGTGCCAAGCTGCAGCGGAAGGGAACCAAGTCCGCCAAGAGAAGGGCGACGAAGCACGCGGGCAGAGAAGCGCGTAGAGCCCGCGATATCAACCACAAGATCAGTAAGCAAATCGTGGCGGAGGCTCAACGCACTGGTCGCGGGATTGCCCTGGAAGACCTGGGCGGGATCCGCGAGCGGGTACGGCTCAGGAAGCCCCAACGCGTCACGCTGCACTCTTGGGCCTTTCATCAGCTCGGCCGGTTCATCGCATACAAGGCGAAACGAGCCGGGGTGCCGGTCGTGCATGTCGATCCGGCTCACACGAGCCAGGAATGCTCCCGGTGCCACTACACCGACAAGCGCAACCGGCCGTCTCAGGCCGTGTTCACCTGTAGATCCTGCGGTTTCGTTGAACATGCGGATCTGAACTCGTCCCACAACATCGCCGCTCGCGGCTGGTGGGTGTGGGTTCGCGGGGCCAAGTCAGTGGCCCCTGCCCTCATCCCTGTGACGTGAGGGCTGGACGCGGCCGGACGCTTCGAAGCCATCGATGATCCGAGCTGCAAACCCGGCACGACTGCCTGGGCGGCTGACGTAGTTCTACACTCGGCGGTGTGGTGAGCACCGACTGGAAGAGCGACCTCAGGCAGCGCGGCTACCGGCTGACGCCGCAGCGGCAGCTTGTCCTCGAAGCCGTCGACACCCTTGAGCACGCGACCCCCGACGACATCCTCGTGGAAGTGAGGAAGACGGCGTCGGGGGTCAACATTTCCACGGTCTACCGGACCCTGGAGCTGCTGGAGGAGCTGGGGCTGGTCAGCCACGCCCACCTCGGGCACGGTGCGCCGACGTACCACCTCGCCGACCGGCACCACCATCTGCACCTGGTGTGCCGCGACTGCGAGAACGTGATCGAGGCCGACGTGGAGGTCGCGGCCGAGTTCACCGCCAAGCTGCGGCAGCAGTTCGGCTTCGACACCGACATGAAGCACTTCGCGATCTTCGGCCGGTGCAAGGACTGTGCGCTGAAGAGTTCAACTACCAGGTCGTAGGCTGGCGGTATGAAGAGCCCTCTGCTGTCCCTGCCCGGTGCCGTCCCCGCCGAGGGCGTGGACGAAGGTGTCGCCGCCCACTACGGCGATCTGTTCCGCGAGCAGCGCGCCCTCGCCGACGGCAGCGGTTTCGTCGACCTGTCCCATCGCGGTGTCATCACCGTCAGTGGCGACGACCGGCTGAGCTGGCTGCACCTGCTCCTCACCCAGCACGTCAGCGAGCTGCCCCCGGGCGAGGCCACCGAGGCGCTGATCCTGTCCGCGCACGGGCACATCGAGCACGCGCTGTACCTGGTGGACGACGGTACGACCGTCTGGGCGCACGTCGAGCCCGGCACGCAGGACGCGCTGATCGCGTACCTGGAGTCGATGAAGTTCTTCTACCGGGTGGAGGTCGCCGACCGGACCGCCGACTTCGCGGTCGTCCAGCTGCCCGCCGGGTCCATCGCCGAGGCGCCGGAGGGCGTCGTCGTACGCGAGACGGCGTACGGCCGTGATCTGTTCCTCCCGCGCGAGGAGCTGGAGTCCTTCGCCGCCGCGCACGGGCCCGCCGCCGGCCTCCTCGCCCACGAGGCGCTGCGCGTCGAGCAGCACCGGCCGCGGCTCGGCTTCGAGACCGACCACCGCACGATCCCGCACGAGCTGGGCTGGATCGGCACCGCGGTCCACCTCCAGAAGGGCTGCTACCGCGGTCAGGAGACGGTCGCCCGCGTCCAGAACCTGGGCAAGCCGCCGCGCCGCCTGGTCTTCCTCCACCTCGACGGCAGCGACGTCCACCTCCCGGTGCCGGGCACGGAGCTCCGCATCGCGGACGAGGGCCCGGAGGGCCGCAAGATCGGTTTCGTGACGACGTCCGTACGGCACCATGAGCTGGGGCCGGTGGCCCTGGCACTGGTCAAGCGGAACGTCCCGGTCGAGGCGAGGCTCCTGGCCGGAGAGACGGCGGCCGCGCAGGAAGTGGTCGTGGAGCCGTAGTCGTGCGGCTGCGGGCCGGTGGGGGCTGGTCGCGCAGTTCCCCGCGCCCCTTAGGGGCCCAGCCCCAGCCGACCGCGCCTAGATCTCCAGCAGCACCGTGAACGGCCCGTCGTTCGTCAGGGACACCCGCATCTGCGCGCCGAACCGGCCCGTCGCCACCGTCGCCCCCAACCCCCGCAGCTGAGCCACGACCTCGTCCACCAGGGGCTCGGCGACATCGCCGGGCGCGGCCGCGTTCCAGGTCGGCCGGCGCCCCTTGCGAGCGTCGCCGTACAGGGTGAACTGGCTGATGACCAGCAGCGGGGCAGCGATGTCGCTGCACGACCTCTCGTCCTGCAGCATCCGGATCGACCACAGCTTGCGCGCCAGCTGCGCCGCCTTCTCCTTGGTGTCGTCATGGGTCACGCCGACGAGGACGCACAGGCCCTCGCCCTCGATCGCGCCGACCGTCTCGCCGTCCACGACGACGCTCGCGCCGTCCACTCTCTGCACCACCGCACGCATGCGGACCATCATGCCGGGTGCCCGGCACGCGGTTACAGGGGGTCCAATATAGATCCCTTACCCCCCATCTGGGGCCGTTCGGGGGCACTCGGTCACATAGCGGCCACTTGGGGTGGCACGATGCTTCCACACGCCGGTCGAGGGGACGGTCAGAAGCACATGAGCACACCGAGCACCAGTGGGTGGCTGGGGACGCAGGGGACGTACCGGCCGCCCGTCCAGCGCGCCGACGGGCCGGCGGGCCCGGCGCTGCCCGCAGAGCCTCCCCCAGCCTCTTCGAGCTGGGGGGACCCCCATCCGCCCGATCTGGCCGGGCTGAGCCTGCCCGAACTGCGTACCCTGCGCCGTGACTCCCAGCGCGACGAGGCGGACCTCAGCTATGTGCGGCGGCTGCTGCAGGGCCGGATCGACATCCTGCGCGCGGAGCTGTGCCGGCGCGGCAAGGCGTCCGTGCCGGCGCCCGCGGACGGCTCCGTGGTGGACCGGCTCCCGGAGATCCTCAAGGACGCCCCGGCCCGGCACCGCTCCTCGGCCCGCCATGTCACGCTCGGCACCCCGCACAACGAGGAGTACCGGCAGCTGGCCGCCGAGATGCTCGCCGAGGTCGAGCTGTCGGACCTCCAGGCGCGCACGGACCTCGAACTGACCAGTGCGATGGGGCGGTTGGTGTGCTACGAGCAGGAGGTCTCGCGGCGCCGGCAGCGGTTGCAGCAGACGACCGACGAGTGCAGCGGGGAGATCGCGCGGCGCTACCGCGAGGGCGAGGCCCAGGTGGACGACCTGCTGATCTGACGAGGGAAAAACTCGGAGGACACCCTGCGGCCGTCCGCCTACCGTGGGCCCATGAGCGATGTCCGGATCGTCACCGAGGACGAATTCGAGGACTGGCAGCGCGCGCTGGCCACAGGGTTTCTGCAGCCGCGGGCGCTGCCCGAGGAAATCGAGGCCCGTCGTGCGAAGTTCGTGCCGGGCCGGCTGCTCGGTGCCTTCGACGGCGGGCGCTGTGTGGCCACCTTCCGGTCCTTCGCGCAGGAGCTGACCGCGGTCGGCGGCGCGCCCGTTCCCGCCGACGCGATCTCCAACGTCACCGTCAGCCCCACCCATCGCCGCCGCGGCCTGCTCACCCGCATGATGAACCAGGACCTCGCGGCGGCGAAGGAGCGCGGTGACGTCGTCGCCACCCTGATCGCCGCCGAGTACCCGATCTACGGCCGTTACGGCTTCGGCCCGGCGACCTGGACGACCGAGTGGACCGTCGAGGTGCCCCGGGCCGGCCTCGATCCGCGCTGGTCGGGACCTCGGGACGGCGGGCGGATCGACTTCGTGGACGGCGAGGACGTCCGCAAGCTGGGCCCTGAGCTGTACGAGCGGTTCCGCCGCCTCCAGCCCGGCGCGGTGAGCCGGAGCGAGCTGTGGTGGCAGGCGAACACCGGAGTCGTCCGTTTCCACGCCGACTGGACCGAGCCGTTCTACGCCGTCCACCGCGCGGCCGACGGCGAGGTCCAGGGGCTGGTGGCGTACAAGTCCGACGAGACCTGGAACGGCAAGCAGCCGGACCAGACCGCCACCGTGCTCGGGCTCATCGCCACCACCCCGGCGGCCGAGCGGGCGCTGTGGCACTACCTGTGCTCGATCGACTGGATCACGAAGGTCAAGAGCGGCTTCCGCGGCCCCGACGACCTGCTCCCCCGGTACCTGCCCGACCCCCGTGCGGCCCGGATCACCGGGCACGCCGACTGGCTGTGGGTGCGGATCCTGGATGTCGTACGGGCCCTGGAGGCGCGGACGTACGAGGGGGCGGGGGCGCTGGTCCTGGACGTCGTGGATGACGCGGGGCTGACCGGGGGCCGGTTCCGGCTGGAGGCCTCGCCGGACGGGGCGTCCTGTGTGCCGGCGGGCGCCGCGAGTGCCGATCTCACGCTGGACGTCGGGGACTTGGCGTCGGTGTGGCTCGGTGGTGAGTCGGTGCTGCGGCTCGTCGCGCTCGGGCGGGTCCGGGAAGAACGAGAGGGCGCCGCCCGGAAGGCAGACGCCCTGTTCCGCTCGTCCGGGCGACCGTGGTGCCCGGACATCTTCTGACCGTTCCCTTCTCCCGGTGACGCCGACTGTGCATCCGTAGCGAGCTGTTCAGTTGTGGCTGTGCTGCGGTGTTCAGTTGTGGCTGTGCGATGGCGTGTTCAGTTGTGACGGTGCGCTTCGGTGGCCGTCCCCTGTCCGGACTCCCGGCTCCCCTCCGGAAGGGAGCCCGGTCGGCCAACCACTGGGAAGCTTGACCATGTCGTGCAAGTTGGCAGCCAACTTCACTGTACTTATCTCCGTTGAGAAGCGGCTCATAACCAGCTATCGACGAACTGCCGCAACTTGGCGGGAAGTTGTAGTGTTTGTCCGTGGACCCGGAGCACGTCTCCGCCAGTGGACGGACGAGGTCACAGCGGCCCCATCCGTCCCACAGCGAGATCGCCGACGAACTGCGCAGCCGGATCAGGACCGGTGTGCTGCGACCGGGCCAGCGCATGCCCACGCAGGCCGAGCTGGCCGGCGAGTTCGGTGTCGAGCGCGGGGCCGTACGGCAGGCGTTGCGCATCCTGCAGGCGGAGCGGCTGCTCACCAACGTGTCCAAGGGCAGTCCGGCCACCGTGGCGGGGGTGCCGGGACCGGCCCGGCCGCCCGCCGGACCTGCGGCGCCGCAGCCCACGATGGTCGGCCTCGCGCCCCGTATCGCGGACGCCTTCGCCGCCCCCCATGTGCGGATCGACGCGCTCTGTCTGACCTCGGTCTCGCTCACCCTGGCCATCGGTGAGCCGCTGCGGCAGATCCACGCGGGGCGATGGAAACCGGCCAAGATCGACGTCCGGGTGCTGCTGCCCAGCCGTGACATCGACCTGGCCTTCCCGGCGGCGGTGGCCGCCGATGACGGTGGTCTGCTGCACCGGCGCTGGCTGGCCCAGCGCAATGCCCAGGGCATGGTGCTGCGGCAGAATCTGCTGGCCCTGCGCACCACGCACGGCGTCGACGTGCGGGTCTCCTTCCGGGCGCTGCCGTTCACCCCGCCGGTCAAGCTGTATCTGCTCAACGGCCAGGAGGCGCTGTTCGCCTATTACACGCTTCTGCGCCGTGAGCGGGAGATCGAGCACGAGCATCTGGAGCTGTACGACGCCGACGGCACGCGCTCGATGCTGTTCGCCTTCGAGCGGCGGGCCGGGGAGCGGGACGCCGCGTTCGTGGAGCAGTCGCGGCTGTGGTTCGACGCGCTGTGGGAGACGATCAGTTCGGACCTGGTGCTCAGCTCATAGCACCGGGCCCGCGAGGAGCACGGCGAGCAGGACGGCGCCGGTGGACGTGACCGCCGGGCGGTTGGCCTTGATACCGGCCGAGAACAGGAACAGGCCGACGCCGCCTGCGGTGCCGTACTTCCACTGGACCAGCTGTTCGAGGACGAAAGCGAAGGTCTGCACGGCGATTTCCCCCTTTCAGAAGACGGCCAACTTGCTAAAGTTGGCAACCAACTCCATCTAGGTTGTCCCCAGTTGGTGATAGTTTATAAACAACTTTCAGGTAACTGCCCCTAGATGGAACAAAGTTGTAGCGTTTGGTCGTGACCCAGGAGCATGTGGCAGTGAACGGCAGCAGAAGGCTCACCCCCCAGGAGATCGCCGACACCCTGCGCGAACGCATCCGCACCGGCGCCCTGCGGCCCGGCGAGCGGCTGCCGACCCAGGCCGAGCTGGCCGGCGAGTTCGGGGTGGAGCGGGGTGCCGTACGCCAGGCGCTGCGGGTGCTCGCGGAGGACGGGCTGCTCAGCGACGTCAGCAAGGGCAGCCCGCCGCGGGTCGCCGAGCCCGGGCCCGGGCGCGGGGAGCCGCAGCCGACCATGGTGGCCCTCGCGCCCCGGCTGACCGAGGCGTTCTCGGCGCCGCACGTGCGCATCGACGCCGTCTGCCTGACCGCGCAGAGCCTGATCCCCGCGCTCGGCGAGCCGCTGCGCCTGGTCCACGAGGGCCGGCTGTGCCCCGAGCGGATCGACGCCCGCATCCTGCTGCCGTCCCGCGACATCAACCTCGCCTTCCCGGTCTCGGTCGACGCCGGGAGCGAGGAGGACGACGCCGTCCACCGGCGCTGGCTGGCCATGCGCAACGCCCAGGGCCAGGTGCTGCAGTACAACCTGCAGGCGCTGCGCGGCACCCACGACATCGACGTCCAGGTCACCTTCCGGGCCCTGCCGTTCACCCCGCCGGTCAAGCTGTACCTGCTCAACGGGGTGGAGGCGCTGTTCGCGCACTACATGGTCACGCGCCGCGCGGAGCCCACCGACCGCGGGACGCTGGAGATGTACGACACCCTCGGCTCGGAGTCCCTGCTGTTCTCCTTCGAGCAGCGGGCCGGACAGCGCGACGCGGCGTTCGTGGAGCAATCGCAGAAGTGGTTCGACGCCCTCTGGGAAACCATCACCACGGACCTGACACTCTCCTAGTGACTTCTGATGCGACGCAGACTGAGACGACGCAGACCGAACAGACCGCGAACGAGACCGAGAAGCTCCGGGATCTGATCGAAGGTGCCCGGGTGGTCCTGTGGGACTTCGACGGGCCGATCTGCCGTCTGTTCGCGCGGCACACGGCGGAACGGGTGGCGGCCGAGCTGGTGGACTGGCTCGCCGGGCGCGGGCTGCACAACCTGCTCAGCGACTCCGAGCGCGACTCGCTGGACCCGCACGAGGTGCTGCACGCCGTGGACCGCCGGCACCCCGGCAGCGACCTCGTGACCGAGCTGGAGGAACGTCTCACCCAGGAGGAGCTGCGGGCCGCCGGCTCCGCGTATCCCACCCCCTACGCCGACCCCCTGATACGCACCTGGACAGCGGTGGGCGCCCGCCTGGCCATCACCACCAACAACTCCCCGAAGGTGGTCCGCACCTACCTGAACGACCGCGGCCTCACCGCCTGCTTCGCCCCCCACATCTACGGCCGCACCACCGACCTGCACCTCCTCAAGCCGCACCCGCACTGCCTGCGCCGGGCCCTGAACGCGATGGGCTCCGCCCCCGAGGAGGCACTGATGATCGGCGACTCCCCCTCCGACCTCGCCGCCGCGAGATCCGCCGCCGTGCCGTTCCTCGGCTACGCGCGTAACGAACGGAAGGCGAAGCTGCTGCGGGACTTCGGAGCCACGTGCGTGGTCGGTTCGCTGCAGCCGCTGCTGCGGACCCTGCGCGGCTGGTGAGGCGCGCTCACCGGCGGCGCGCCTACCGGCGAGGCGGCGTCCACACCGGGTCGGTGATGACGGGGCTCTCGGGCTTGATGTAGGCGAGCTTGTCCCAGAGGTTGCGGTGGCACTCCATGTGGTGCTCCGCGATCTGCGCGGTCGTACGGGACGTCGAGCGCAGGTCCCAGCCGATGTAGCGGGCCTGGCCGTAGAGCGGCCCGAAGCCCTCCGTGTCGAGGATCCGGTAGGTGGTGTCGTGCCAGGTCACCTCCCTGCGCTCGATGCCGTACGGGGTGGTGAACACGGTCTCCTGGTTGAGGATGTACAGCTTCCGTTCGGGTATCTGCGGCGACTCCCGGATCACTGCTGGCCCTTGAGCGCGTTGCCCAGCGGATCGATCAGTTCGGCGGCGACTCCGAGCAGGGCGACCAGGGCGAGCAGCCAGCGGATCATGCGCGGCTTCCACTCCCCGAGCGTCCCGCGCAGTCGCTGGAGCCGGCTCGGGCCGTTGTCGCCCGGAGTGCGAGATGCCACACGTACCCCCCGTGTGTGCGCCGTCGGTGCGGGAGGGTGATGGCCCACGGGCCCGGCCCGCACGCCAACTGCGCGACGGTGGGGGCTAATTGACTCCGGCGGCCGCCAGGGCTCGCGCGGCCTCGATCACCGGGGCGTGCGTGTGCACGACCGCGTCCGCGCCCCGGCCGCTCATCTGCCGAGCGCGTTCCGCCGAGGGGGGGGGTGGGCGGCCGGCCGGTCGGACATGTTCCTGAGGTGCCGCAGGATGCCGTGGGAGTCGTCGCACTCCTCGACATCGCGGTCCAGGTCCCCCCAGATCCCGCGTACGACGTCCTTGATCTCGTGTGCGACGGGCGCGGTGGACTCGTCGCCGAACAGGTCGGTGACCGGTCCGTCGAAGTCGAGCAGCACGGCGTGTGCGCCCAGGAGCAGCCGCCGCAGAGCCACGCGTTCGTCGAGTGGGCCGCCCATCGAACTCCTCCCGCCACCCCGGCCAGTGTGGACCACCGACGGCCACGCTGCCAGCACCGCAGGTCATGTCATGGCGCGGGCGCGGGGCGAGCGGGGCACAAGTGTGCGTCCGGTCGCCGTCCGGAGCGACCGGGTTCGATGAGTCGACGGCGTCTGGCACGATGCACGCCCGCGGAAGGAGTAGCGTGCTGCCACCTCTGCACCCTGCACCGGTGGTAACGCGAGAGAAACGGGCAATGTCCCCCCAATCAGCTTCGGTTGCTCGACTGCACGCGGTCGAGGTGAGCGGCGACGAGAGTCTGGTCGAGGGCCCGCTCCACGGGTATCACCACGAGACGTACGTCTTCCCGCTGCTCGGCGAGGCGGGCCGGGTGCGGCCGGGGCGGTGGAAGTGCCGGGAGCCGCGGCCCGACCTGCTGTGGTTCGACCGGCGCTGCTTCGCCTCGGAGGAGCAGTTGCTGCAGGATCTTCAGGGGCGGATCCGCGGCATTCCCGAGATCGCCGAGGTCGGCGGCATCAGCCTGATGCGTTTCATCGAGGGCCGCACGCTCGGCTCCCTGCACACCTCCGGCAGGCCCGTCCCGGACGTCTACCACCTGCAGATCGTCGAGCTCTTCCGGCAGCTGGCCGCCGTGGCGCCCACGAGCCTTCGGGCGGCGCGACGATGCGATCCGGAGGACCGCCCGGACGACGGTGACACCGAGGGTTTCCTCGAACGGCTCGTCCATTTCACCGAGCACCGGGTCTACCGGCACAACCTCGACCGGTTCGAGGGGCTCTTCCGGGAACTGGGCGTGCACGACGACGCGTTCGCCCACCTGCGAAAGCACGTCTCCGGCCTCACCCGGCGCCCGTTCAGCCTGCTCCACGCCGACCTGCACCGCGAGAACTTCATCGTGGACGCCGAACAACGCCTGTGGACCATCGACTGGGAACTCGCCATGGTCGGCGATCCGCTCTACGAACTGGCGACCCACCTCCATCTGATGCGCTACCCGGCGGGACAGGCGCGCAGGGTGGCCGAGCTGTGGCACACCACCGTGGAGGAGGTGCGCCCCGGCAGCACGAACGGCTGGCACAAGGACCTGCCGCTGCTGCTCGGCTACAAGCGGGCCCAGTCCGTCATCACCGATGTCATCCGCTCCGCCCTGATGCTGGGTGCCGTACCGGACGCCGGCTGGCGGCAGCTCGCGCCCGCGGCGCTGAAGCTGCGCCGGATCCTCACCCAGGCCGCCGTGCCGCTGGGCCTGGACCCGGTACCGGGTCCCTACCGGATCGCGTCGGCGCTGACGCGCTGGTGCCGCGAGCACGGCACCCGCCCGGAAGCCGTGCGCTGACTGCCCTCTGCCGTACGGGACCCGGCCGATCGGCCGTATCGTGGTGAGCGTCGTCAGGGACTTCCTCGCCGCCGCCGAGGAGAGGGGGCTTTCGAGGAGGGGCTTCCCGCAGCGCCAAACTGCCGCCCCTGCCCGCCCTGCGGCCCCGGTCCCGGCCCGGTGTCAACCCGTACCTGGCCCGCGCCCTGGCCTGACCCAGCCCGCCCGGCCGACCTTGCGTACGCTCCCCTCATGGGTGAGATGGGTCTGCGTGAGCGCAAGAAGCAGCGGATGTACCAGGACGTGTCGGACATCGCCGTGCGGCTGTTCCTGGAGCGGGGCTTCGACGCGGTGTCCGTGGCCGAGGTCGCGGCGGCGGCCGGGATCTCCAAGCCGACCCTCTTCCGGTACTTCCCGGCCAAGGAGGACCTGGTCCTGCACCGGATCGCGGACCACGAGACGGAGGCCGCGCGGGTGGTCGCCGGTGCGGCCGACCCGGTGGATGCGCTGCGCCGCCACTTCCTCGCCGGGCTGGAACGCAACGACCCGGTCACCGGCCTCAACGACCATCCCGCGGTGCTCGCCTTCCACACCCTGCTCTACGGCACCCCGGCCCTGGTGGCGCGGGCGTACGGCCACCTGGAGCGGTCCGAGGCGGCGCTGGCCGAGGCGCTCGGGGACGGGTTGGACGCCCGGCTGGCCGCGGGGCAGATCATCGCCGTGCAGCGCATCCTCGCGCTGGAGAACTGGCGGCGGATCGCGGCGGGAGAGCGGGCCGAGGAGGTGGCTCCGGATGCCGTACGGGCGGCCGAGCGGGCGTTCCGGCGGCTGGGGGAGGGGCTGCGGGAGCTGAAGCGTGAATCCTGAGGCTTGGTTAAAAATGTGACTCGGTAATGTTTTGGCGTACGCTGGTGTCATGACGTCACTCGACCCCGCCCTCACCGACACCCTCCACACCGAGCGCGCCTACCACGACACCTGTCGTGCCGCCCTCGCCGCGATGGTCGAGGGCGCCGCGGAACAGGTCGTCATCGGCGAGGACGTCTCCGCCTCCGGGGCCGACGCCGAGGTCCTCGGCTACCGGTTGCGCAGCCAGGCCAAGGCGCTGCGCGAACTGCCGCCCGGGCCGCTGTTCTTCGGCCGCCTGGACTTCTCCGGCGGCGACCCCGAGCACGGCGGGCAGAACTACCACGTGGGCCGGCTGCGGATCACCGAGGACCCGGCCGTCCCGCCCCTCGTGGTCGACTGGCGGGCCCCCGTCTCCCGCGCCTTCTACCAGGCGAGCGCCCGCGACCCGCGCGGCGTCGAGGTACGGCGCCGGTTCGGCTGGGCGCCCGGCAGCACCGGCGACTCCGCCGACCTGACCGGTCTGGAGGACGAGCACCTGGGCCGGGGCGAGTCGCGGACCAGCGACATCGTGGCCCGCGAGATCGAGCGGCCGCGCGTCGGACCCATGCGGGACATCGCCGCCACCATCCAGCCCGAGCAGGACGACCTGGTCCGCGCCGCCCTCACCGACTCGGTGTGCGTGCAGGGCGCGCCCGGCACCGGCAAGACCGCCGTGGGCCTGCACCGCGCCGCCTATCTCCTGTACACCCACCCCAAACGACTCCAGCGCGCCGGCCTGCTCATCCTCGGCCCCAACCGCACCTTCCTGTCGTACATCGCCGAGGTCCTGCCCTCGCTCGGCGAGTCGGGCGTGCGCCAGTCCACCCTGCTGGAGGAGATCGCCCGCCGGCCGGTCACCGGCAGCGAGCCGGTGGAGACCGCCGCGGTCAAGCACGACGCCCGGATGGCCGAGGTGCTGCGCCGGGCGCTGTACGCGCGCGTGACCACCGACGGCGTGACCGACCTCGCCGTGCGGGACGGCTCCAGCCGGTGGCGGGTACCCGCCGGTGAACTGACCGACATCGTCGAGGCGGTGCGCGCCGAGGAACCGCCGTACGCCGTCGGCCGCGAGCGGGTACGCGCCCGGGTGGCAGGGCGGCTGCGCGAGCGGGCCGAACGGCGCTCCGGGGTGCTGCCCGCCTCCTGGGTGCGCCGTGTCGAACGGGCCCGGCCGCTCACCGAGCACCTCGACCTGGTCTGGCCCAAGGTCCGCCCCGAGGAGGTCCTCGCCGAACTCCTCACCGACGCACGGGCGTTGGCGCGCGCGGCCGACGGCCTGCTGGACCCCGGCGAGCAGTCGGCGCTGCTCTGGCCGCGCCCGCCGCGCTCGTACAAGTCGGCCCGCTGGTCGGCCGCGGACGCCGTGCTGCTGGACGAACTGTCCGGACTGATCGAACACCCCGAGGGCTACGGGCACATCGTCGTGGACGAGGCGCAGGACCTCTCCCCCATGGAGTGCCGGGCGATCGCCCGCCGGGCGGTCTTCGGCTCGCTGACCGTCCTCGGCGACCTCGCCCAGGGCACCACCGCGTGGGCCGCCCGCGACTGGTCCGTCCAGCTGCGCCACCTCGGCCGGCCGGACGCGGCGGTGGTGCCGCTGACCACCGGGTTCCGGGTGCCTGCGGCGGTGGTGGAACTGGCCAACCGCCTCCTGCCCCGCCTGGACGTGTCGGTCCCCCCGGCCGGCTCCCTGCGCGCGGACGGCGAGCTGCGGATCCGCCCGACGGACGACGTGCCGGGCACGACCGTGACCGCCGTGCGCGAGGCGCTGGCCCAGGAGGGCTCGGTGGGCGTCGTGGCGGCCGACGCGGACGTGGCGGCCGTGCGGCAGGCGCTCACGGCGGCGGGTGTCGCCACGGCCGGTCCGGACGCGCTCGGCGCCCGGGTGACCGTGGTGGCGGCGAGCATGGTCAAGGGCCTGGAGTACGACCATGTCGTCGCCGTGGAACCGGCCGCCGTCGTGGAGGCGGAGGAGCGCGGCGCGCACCGGCTGTACGTGGTCCTGACCCGCGCGGTGTCCCGGCTGGACGTGGTCCACGCACGCCCGTTGCCGTTCTGACGCGGGTTGCGTGCGGGACCATGACCGACACTGAAGCCGCGGCCGCGAACAGGTCATGGACATCGGGATAGGGCCCCTGTGGGCGCCCGTACCGCGCGTCGCCGGACCGGCGTTCACCGACAGCTGCCCGCCCGGCGACAACCTCATGCTGCACGCCGCCGTCCACCGCGCCGAGGTCAGAGGCCGCGTTCGATCATGTCGATGACGTGCTGGCCGGCGTCGTGCGCCTGGGTGGGGTGGAGGCCGCGGAGGGGACCGTCGATGAGGAGGGCGGCGAGGCCGTGGACGGCGGACCAGGCGAGGAACTCGGCGCCGGGGCGGCGGTCTTCGGGCAACAGGCCGTTCTCCACGAGGCCGTCGAGGGCGGTGCCGAGCAGCTCGAAGGGGGTCTTCCCGGTGTCGCCCGCGGCGGTGTCGGCTGCGGCGTGGGTCATGTCGCCCGGGACGTGGAAGGCCACCCGGAACAGGCCCGGTTCCTCCTGCGCGAAGCGGAGGTAGCCGGTGCCGACGGCCCGGAAGCGGGCCCGGGCGGCCTCGGCGGGGTCCGCGGTGGGCCGTAGGGCGGCCTGCTCGGCCTCCATCGTGCGGGCGACCTGGGCCATCGCCGCCTGGGAGACGGCGTGCAGCAGCGCGTTCCGGTCGGCGAAGTGCCGGTAGGCGGCGTTGGGGACGACCCCGGCCTGTCGGGTGGCAGCGCGCAGCACGACGGCCTCCGGGCCGCCCTGACGGGCCAGTTCGAGACCGGCTCGGATCAGCGCGTTGCGGAGGTCGCCGTGGCGGTAGCTGTCCCGCTTCGCCTTGCCGGTCGATGTGCCGCCGCTGGCCCTGTCTCCGCTCCCGGCGTCGGTCCCGGTGTCGTTCTCGGTCCCCGGCACGGCCACCCGCCTCCAATGTGGACAGCATCCACTTGTCTCGTCTAGGCTCCTGCATGATCGGTCGGGGGGTGCGGATCATCACGCCGCCCGAATGTGGACATCGTACACAAGCTTGGCCGCGAGACAGCACCGGCACATCAGACCCCGAGGAGCCCCAGATGCGTACCCTGATCAGCACCGCCTTCATCTCGCTCGACGGCGTTGTGGAAGCCCCGGGCGGCGAGCCCGGCTACCGGAACTCCGGCTGGACCTTCAAGGACGTCGAGTTCCTCCCTGAAGCGTTCGACATCAAGGGCCGGGAGCAGAAGGAAGCCACGGCGATGCTGCTGGGCCGGGTCAGCTACGAGGCGTTCAGCCCGGTGTGGCCGGACATGGAGGACTTCGCCGACTACAAGCCGATGCCGAAGTACGTCGTCTCCACCAGCCTCACCCAGGACCGCCTGGTGTCGAATTGGGGCGAGACCACGATCCTGCGCTCGCTCGACGAGGTCGCGGCGCTGAAGCAGACCGAGGGCGGCCCGATCATCGTCCACGGCAGCGCCTCCCTCAACGGGGCCCTTTCGGACGCCGGCCTGATCGACCGTTACCACCTGCTCGTCTTCCCGCTCCTGCTCGGCGCGGGCAAGCGTCTGTTCAGCGCCACCGACAAGGACGCCCAGAAGCTGAAGCTCGTCGAGCACGAGGTCTACGCCAACGGCCTGCAGAAGAACGTCTTCGACGTCGTCCGCTGACAAGGCTCCCTTCACGCACCGACATACATCGCCAGATGCTCCCCCGTCAGCGTCGAGCGCGCGGCGACCAGGTCGGCCGGGGTGCCCTCGAAGACGACGCGGCCGCCGTCGTGCCCGGCCCCCGGCCCGAGGTCGACGATCCAGTCCGCGTGGGCCATGACCGCCTGGTGGTGTTCGACGACGATGACCGACTTGCCGGAGTCCACCAGCCGGTCGAGCAGACCGAGCAGCTGCTCGACGTCGGCCAGGTGGAGGCCCGTCGTCGGCTCGTCGAGGATGTAGACGCCGCCCTTGTCGGCCATGTGCGTGGCCAGCTTCAGCCGCTGGCGTTCGCCGCCGGAGAGCGTGGTGAGCGGCTGGCCCAGGGTGAGGTAGCCGAGGCCGACGTCCGACATCCGCTCGAGGATCTTGTGCGCGGCCGGTGTGCGCGCCTCGCCCGCCGCGAAGAACTCCTCCGCCTCCGTCACCGACATCGCCAGCACCTCCGCGATGTCCCGCCCGCCGAAGGTGTACTCCAGCACCGAGGCCTCGAACCGCTTGCCCTCGCACTCCTCGCAGGTCGTGGCGACACCGGCCATCATCGCCAGGTCGGTGTAGATGACACCGGCGCCGTTGCAGGTGGGGCAGGCGCCCTCGGAGTTGGCGCTGAACAGGGCCGGCTTCACGCCGTTGGCCTTGGCGAACGCCTTGCGGATCGGCTCCAGCAGCCCGGTGTACGTCGCCGGGTTGCTGCGCCGCGAGCCGCGGATCGGGGCCTGGTCGATGGACACGACGTCCGCGCCCGAGGGGAGCGAACCGTGTACCAGCGAGCTCTTGCCGGAGCCGGCGACACCCGTGACGACGCACAGCACGCCCAGCGGGATGTCGACATCCACGTTCTGGAGGTTGTGCGTCGTGGCGCCCCTGATCTCCAGGGCGCCGGCCGGCTTGCGCACCGTGTCCTTCACGGCGGCCCGGTCGTCCAGGTGGCGGCCGGTCAGCGTGCCGCTGGCCCGCAGCCCCTCCACGGTGCCCTCGAAGCAGACGGTGCCGCCCGCCGTACCGGCGCCGGGACCGAGGTCGACGACATGGTCGGCGATCGCGATCGCCTCCGGCTTGTGCTCCACGACCAGCACGGTGTTGCCCTTGTCGCGCAGCCGCAGCAGCAGCTCGTTCATCCGCTGGATGTCGTGCGGGTGCAGGCCGATCGTGGGCTCGTCGAAGACGTACGTCACGTCGGTGAGTGACGAGCCGAGGTGGCGGATCATCTTCACGCGCTGGGCCTCGCCGCCGGAGAGGGTGCCGGCCGGCCGGTCGAGCGAGAGGTAGCCGAGGCCGATCTCCACGAACGAGTCGAGGGTGTGCCGCAGCGACGCGAGCAGCGGCGCCACCGTCGGCTCGGCCAGCCCCCGCACCCACTCGGCCAGGTCGCTGATCTGCATCGCGCACGCGTCGGCGATGCTGACGCCCTCGATCTTCGAGGACCGGGCCGCCGCGGTGAGCCGGGTGCCCTCGCACTCGGGGCACACGGTGAAGGTGACCGCACGGTCCACGAAGGCCCGGATGTGCGGCTGCATGCCCTCCTTGTCCTTGGCGAGCATCGACTTCTGGATCCGCGGGATCAGACCCTCGTAGGTCATGTTGATGCCCGCGATCTTCATCCGGGTCGGCTCGCGGTACAGGAAGTCCTGCAGCTCCCGCTTGGTGAAGGCGCGGATCGGCTTGTCCGGGTCGTACAGGCCGGACTCGGTGTAGAGGCGGTAGTTCCAGCCGCCCGTCTTGTAGCCGGGGATGGTGAGGGCGCCCTCGTTGAGGGAGAGGGAGTCGTCGTAGAGCTGGGTGAGGTCGAGGTCGGAGACCGTGCCGCGGCCCTCGCAGCGCGGGCACATGCCGCCGGTGATGCTGAAGCTGCGCCGCTCCTTGATCTGCTGCCCGCCGCGCTCCACGGTGACCGCACCGGCACCGCTGATCGAGGCGACGTTGAAGGAGAACGCCTTGGGCGAGCCGATGTGCGGCCGCCCGAGCCGGCTGAACAGGATGCGCAGCATGGCGTTGGCGTCGGTGGTGGTGCCGACGGTGGAGCGCGGGTCGGCGCCCATCCGCTGCTGGTCCACGATGATCGCGGTGGTCAGCCCGTCGAGGACGTCGACCTCGGGCCGGGCCAGCGTCGGCATGAAGCCCTGTATGAACGCGCTGTACGTCTCGTTGATCAGCCGCTGCGACTCCGCGGCGATCGTGTCGAACACCAGCGAGCTCTTGCCCGAGCCGGACACACCGGTGAACACGGTCAGCCGGCGCTTGGGGAGTTCGACGCTGACGTCCTTGAGATTGTTCTCCCGGGCGCCGTGCACCCGGATCAGATCGTGGCTGTCGGCTGCGTGCGGTGCGGTGGCGTCGTCCATGGCGGTCACCGTAGCGGGGGCGGACCGCCGGGCGCTTCTCGAATCCTGACCACCTGTCCCGACCACCTGCCCTGACCACGTCCCCTGTCCGCTGCGGCCCGGCTACGCCGGTCCCGAGGTGTCGGCGGCCAGCGAGACGGCGAGCCCGCCGAGGACCGTCCCCATCAGCCATCGCTGGATCTTGAGCCAGGACGGGCGGCGGGCGAGGAAGACGGCGATCGTGCCGGCGGCGAGCACGATGGCGAGGTTCACCGCGATGCTCACGACGATCTGCACCGAGCCGAGCAGCAGGCCCTGGAGCAGCACATGGCCCCGGTCCAGATCGATGAACTGCGGGATGAGGGACACGTACATGATGGCGATCTTCGGATTGAGCAGGTTCGTCATCAGCCCCATGGCGAACAGCCTGCGCGGCGAGTCGTGCGGCACGTCCTGCGGGGCGAAGACGGAGATGCCGCCCGGCCTCAGGGCGTTCCAGGCGAGGTAGGCGAGGTAGCCGGCGCCGGCCAGCTTCACCGCGACATACAGCTCCGGTACGGCGAGGAAGACGACCGACAGGCCCAGGTTCGCGGCGAGCAGGTACACCATGAAGCCCAGCGCCACCCCGCCGAGGGAGATCATCCCGGCGCGTCTGCCCTGGGTGATGCTCCGGGAGACCAGATAGATCATGTTCGGGCCGGGGGTGAGCACCATGCCGAGTGCCACCACCGCCACGCCGACGATCCCGCTCACATCGACCACGAAAACCCCCCAGTCACGGTTGCGCTGCGGCGAGCGTAGGGCAGTGCAATGACTCAGTGCAATCAAAACATTGCACTCGGTGCAATCCTGTGCTGGGATGGCGTGTCGTGAAGGACTACCTGAGTGTCGCCGACGCGGTCGCCGAAGAGATCATCTCCGGCGCCCTGCGCCCCGGCGACCGCCTGCCCCCGCAGCGCGCGTTCGCGCGGCAGCGCGGCATCGCCAACTCCACCGCCACGCGCGTGTACCGGGAACTGGCCCGCCGCGGCCTGACGGTGGGGGAGGTGGGCCGCGGTACGTTCGTGCGCGCCGCGTCCACCGACCCCGGCGGCAGCGCCCTCGCGCTCACCGAACCGGCGGCCACCCGGGTCGACCTGGAGCTCAACTACCCGGCCGTACCCGAGCAGAGCGCCCTGCTCGCCGAGGGGCTCGGCGCGCTGCTGGGCCCCGACGCGCTCGGCCGGGCCCTGCGGCCGGTCGGCGCGTCCGGCCTGCCGGCCGTGCGGGAGTCCGCCGCCGGCCTCCTCGCCCGTGGCGGCTGGCGCCCCGACCCGGCGCGGATCCTGTTCGCGGGCAATGGACGGCAGGCCCTCTCGGCCGCCCTCGCCGCCCTCGTCCCGCCCGGTGGCCGCCTCGGTGTCGAGGAACTGACGTACCCCGTCGTCAAGGCCATGGCGGCCAGGCTCGGCATCACCCTCGTACCGCTGGCCATGGACGAGGACGGACTGGTCCCCGGGGCCGTGGCCGAGGCCCACGCCGCGGCCCCGCTGCACGCCGTCTACGTCCAGCCGCGGGTGCACAACCCGCTCTCGCTGTCGATGCCCGAGGGGCGGGTCGGGGCGCTGGCCGAGGTCCTGGCGCGGCTCGCGCTGCCGGCGGTCGAGGACGCCGTCTGGGCGTTCCTGCGCGACGAACTGCCGCCGCTCGCCGCCTACGCCCCCGAGCGGACCGTACTGATCGACAGCCTGTCCAAGCGCGTGGCGCCCGGTCTGACCCTCGGTTTCGCGGTGGCGCCGCCCGCGCTGGCGAGCGGGATCGGGGCCGCCCTGCGCGCGGGCGGCGGGACGCCCATGCGGTTCGCCCTGGAGGCCGCCCACCGCTGGCAGCAGGAGGGCACCGTACGGAAGCTGGTGCGGGCCAAGCAGCGGGAGGCGGCGGCCCGGCAGCGGATCGCCGCCCGGGAGCTCGCCGGTTTCGCCGTGCGGAGCGATCCGCGCTCCTACCACTGCTGGTGGCGGCTGCCGCAGCCGTGGCGCGCGGACACGTTCGTCGCCGCCGCCGCGCGGCACGGCATCGGGGTGGTGCCCGCGGCCGCGTTCACCATCGGCGACAGCCACGCCCCGGCCGCCGTCCGCCTCGGCCTCGCCACCGCGCGGCCGGACGCCCTCGCCCAGGCACTCGGCACGCTCGCCGGACTCGCCCGCTCGGCCCCGGAGGACCTGGTCACCGACTGAACGCGGGCCGGGGTGTCACATCCGTGCGCCCGGCGGTGTCTTCATGCCGAACCGGTAAGCACTTGAGGAGGACACCATGACGCTCCGCGTCCCGAAGGCCGAGCTCACCGCCGAGCTCACCAAGAGCATGGTCGAGCAGTTCGGTACCGTGTTCGAGCCCGTCCTGGCCACCTGGCACAACCCGGCGGTCACCGAGGCGGCCCAGGAGTTGGGGGCCCGGGTGAACGCGTGGGATGTGGCGGACGAGAGCCTGAAGTCGTTCGCGCACATGGCCGTCGCGGCACAGGTCGGCTGCAGCTGGTGCCTGGACATCAACTACTTCCAGGCGCAGAACAAGAACCTGGACCTGACCAAGGCGAGCCAGGTGCCGCGCTGGCGGGAGTCGGAGGCGTTCACGCCGCTGGAGCGGGACGTGATGGAGTACGCCGAGGCCATGACCAGTACCCCGCCGACCGTCACCGACGAGCTGTCCGCGAGCCTGCTGGACCGGCTCGGCCCGGCGGCGCTGGTCGAGCTGACCGCGACGATCGCCTTCGCCAACTTCGCGACCAGGAACAACACGGCGCTCGGGGTCACGTCGCAGGGCTTCTCCGACGCCTGCGAGATCCCCCTGGCCGTACGCCGGGAGCAGCCGGCTTCATGACCGAGGACCCCTTCCTCACCCACCGCGGCCTGCTCTTCACGGTCGCCTACGAGATGCTCGGCTCGGCGGCCGACGCGGAGGACGTGCTGCAGGAGTCCTGGCTGCGGTGGGCCGACGCCGACCGGTCGCAGGTGCGCGACCCGCGGGCGTACCTCGTCCGGATCGTCACCCGGCAGGCGCTCAACCGGTTGCGCACGCTGTCGCGCAGCCGCGAGGAGTACGTCGGCGAATGGCTGCCGGAACCGCTGCTGACCAGCCCCGATGTCGCCGAGGACGTCGAACTCGCGGAGAGCGTGTCGATCGCGATGCTGACGGTACTCGAAACGCTGGGGCCGACCGAGAGGGCGGTGTTCGTGCTCCGCGAGGTCTTCGACCTGTCGTACGGCGAGATCGCCGCGGCCGTCGGGAAGACGGCGGCCGCGGTACGGCAGATCGCCCGGCGGGCCCGCGAACACGTGGCGGCCCGGCGGCCGCGCGTGCGGGTGAGCCGCGCGGAGCAGCGGGCCGTGGTGGACCGCTTCCTGGCCGCACTGCGCACCGGGCAGCTGCGGGAGCTGCTGGAGATCATGTCCCCGGACGTGGTCATGATCACCGACGGCGGCGGGGTGGTCGCCGCGGCGCTGACTCCGTTCCACGGCGCCGACGTGGTGGCCGAGGTGCTCGCGCGCGTACACCGGCTGGTGGACACCCTGGACGTGGCGGCCGTATGGCTCAACGGCACACCGGCCGGCCGCATCGAGTTCGACGGCGAACCCAGCGCGGTGAGTCTCACGGTGGAGGACGGCCGGATCACCCGCATCCACGTGGTCCGCAACCCGCACAAGCTGACCCGCCTGGACGAGCCGGCCGAACTCGCCCGGTAGGCCCCGGCGTCCGCTCCCGGGTCAGGAGAAGTCGTACACGGCCCAGTCGGTGAGTGTGCGATAGCCGAGGCGCTGGTAGAGGGCGTTGCTGGTGGGGTTGGACAGGTCCGCGAACAGGACGACGTCCCTCGCGCCCGCGGCCAGCGCGGCCCGGCTCACCTCCGCCGTCACGGCACCCGCGTAGCCGCGGCCGCGCAGGTGGGCCGGGGTGTAGACGATGTCCACCTGGATCTGGCCACCGATCATCGGGTTCATTCCCGCGAGGGAGACGGGGGTGCCGTCCGGGGTCTCCCAGAGCGTGTAGCGCTTGTCGGCGAAGCGCGTTCTTGCCCAGGAGCCGGCGTCGAGGGAGACGTCCTCCCCGACGGCCCTGGCGAACTCGCCGCACCAGTACATGACGTGCTCGAGGTCCTGCTCGCCCAGGACACGGCCCCGGCCCGCCGGCAGCGGCTCCGGTGGGGTCAGCGTGCCGAGGCGGTACAGACGGAGCCGCGTGTCGCGCAGTTCCGGCGTCACCCCGGTGTGCCGCTGCCAGGCCCCGGCGAAAGCGGTGGCGGTGCCGTGGTCCGCGCTGACACGGGAAAGGGAGTGCCCGAGGGTGGCCAGGCGGGCGGCGAGGGAGTCGGCCTGCTCGGGCGTGAGCGGGGAGAGGCCCAGACCGCGGGGCGGGAGGCGGTAGAAGGTGGCGCGCACCTCGCCCGCTCGCTCCAGCACGCCGAAGACGGGGGCTTCGCCGCCGAACGACTCCGCCCCGCGCGCTCGCACTCTCTCGGCCCACGTCAGCTGCATGACGTGCGGGCCGGGCCGCGAGCGCAGGAAGCCTCCGGCCCGGGCGAGGAAGTCGTCGACGTCGTCCGTGAGGTGCCAGTCATCCGGGAGCATGCTTCAGGATTCCCCATGGCGGATATGCCATGATCCCGCAGATGAAGTTGGTTGCGATAACGCTCGACTGCCCTGATCCACCGGCCTTGGCGGCGTTCTACCAGCAGGCCACCGGCCTTGAACCGCACCCGAAGTCGGACGCCGACTTCGCGGGTCTGGTCGGTGAACACGGACTCTTCATCGGCTTTCAGCGGGTCGACGACTACCGGGCCCCGAGCTGGCCCGGCCAAGTCGTTCCCCAGCAGCTCCACATCTGCTTCGAGGTCGAGGAGGACTTGGACGAAGCCGAGGCCCGCCTCCTGGCGCTGGGCGCGGGAAAGCCGGATCACCAGCCGCACGGCGACAAGGCGCGGGTCCTCACCGATCCGGCCGGGCACCCCTTCTGCATCAGCACGCGCTGATGGTGGCTAGTTTCGGGAGCACGACGCCATCGTCACTCGGGAGATGCCAACGCATGAACACGCCACCATCGCCACCAGCCGCGGAGCGGACCGACGGATCGTCCGTCCGGATCGGTGCCCTCGTTCCGCTGACTCGGCCCGGCTGGGTCGAGGCGGGCCGACACCTGCTCGCCGGCCTGGAGTTGGGCGTTCGCGACGTCAATGACGCGGGCGGGATCGCCGGAAGGCCAGTCGAGCTGGTGGTCCGGGACACCGCGGCCGATCCGCAGAGGGCCGCGGCGGCCGTGGACGAACTGGCTCGCCTGGGCGTGGCCGCCCTGGCGGGGGAGTACCACAGCGTCGTCGCCCGCTCCGCTGCCACCAGGGCCGACGCCCTCGGCCTGCCGTACCTCTGCTCGTCAGCGGTTCTCGACGCGCTCACCGACCAGCCGACGGAATGGGTCGCGCGCCTGTCCCCGCCGCAGTCCCGCGGCTGGCGGGTCTACGCGGACTTCCTGCTCGGCGCGGGCCACAGCCGCATAGCCGTAGCAGCCCAGCCGAGTGTCTACTGGGCAACCGGGACCCGCATCCTGCGGGACCACCTCGCCCCACGCGGCGGCACCGTCATCGAACTCGACATGAGTGCGCTGACCCCCGCAGACCTGTGCGACGAACTCGCCCACCATCGCGCGACAGCCCTCCTCCTGCTGGTCGGCCACCCGGATCCGGCAGTGCCGATCGTCAGGTCCGTCCGCCGGGACCGGCGCCTCGCCGGGGTCATGATCGGTGCTCCGGCCGGGCAACCGGAGTTCGCCGAATGGGCGGCGTTGCTGGGCGACGACGGAGCCGGGGTCCCGTTCCTGCGCTACCTGCCCGAGCGCCTCGGCCCACTCGGTGTACGAGTCGGGACGGCCCTGCGCGAGCGGCTGGCCGAAGCGCCCTCCTTCGTCGTCTTCGAGGGCTACGACACGATCGCCGTCCTCGCCGAGGTGCTGCGTTCTCACGGCACGGACCGGGCGCGCACGGCCGAATCCTGGCCGCACGCCGCGGTCGAAGGCACCCGCGGGGAGATCCGGTTCTCCCGCACGCCAGGCATCAGCGTGTGGCAATGGGCTCGGACGCCGGTCCAGGTCGTTGACCGGGATCCGGCGGAGCCCGATCGCTTCCGGGTCCGCTACGCCGAGTGAGTCGATCCCCGACACACTTTTGCAAGCGGGTGCTTGCAATTGTTAGCGAGGGTGGGGCAAGGTGGAGGCATGGCATCGCTGAACGTCGGCAATCTCGGTGAGTATCTGCGCGAGCAGCGGCGGAACGCCCAGCTGTCGCTGCGGCAGCTCGCCGACGCCGCCGGGGTGTCCAATCCGTACCTGAGCCAGATCGAGCGCGGGCTGCGCAAGCCCAGCGCGGAGGTGCTCCAGCAGGTCGCCAAGGCCCTGCGCATCTCCGCCGAGACGCTGTACGTCCGCGCCGGGATCCTCGACGCCGAGCGGGACCGGGACGAGGTGGAGACGCGCGCCGTCATCCTCGCCGATCCCTCGCTGAACGAGCGGCAGAAGCAGGTGCTGCTCCAGATCTACGAGTCCTTCCGGAAAGAGAACGGATTCGGGATCGGCGAGCCCGCGGCGGACGAGGACGCGGATCAGGGCTTCGAAGAGGACACCGCCGACAACGCCGACACCGCCGTGCCCGGCACCGGCACGGCGGACGGACACGATGCCGATGCGGGTCCGCGGCGGACGGCCGGATAACCGGACCAGGGCGCCGGCCGCCACACCGCGGACCACACCAACCTCAGCCGAACGCGAATCCGGGAGGACCTGATCACCATGGCCATCACCGACGACCTGCGCAAGACCCTCAGCGACCCGACTCCGCTCTACTTCGCCGCCGGCACCGCGGACCTCGCCTTCCAGCAGGCCAAGAAGGTGCCCGCCCTGGTCGAGCAGCTGCGCGCCGAGGCCCCGGCCCGCATCGAGGCCGTGCGCAACACCGACCCGAAGGCCGTGCAGGAGAAGGCCGCCGCCCGCGCCAAGGAGGCGCAGGAGACCCTCCAGACCAAGGTCAACGAGTTCCTCGGCACCCTCGACGTCGACCTGAAGAAGATCGGCGAGCAGGCCCAGGACCTCGCCCTGCGCGGCGTCGGCGTCGCCGCCGAGTACGCCGTCAAGGCCCGCGAGACCTACGAGAAGGTCGCCGAGCACGGCGAGCAGGCCGTGAAGAGCTGGCGCGGCGAGGCCGCCGAGGAGATCGAGGACCTCGCGATCGCCGTCGAGGGCAAGTCCGAGCCGGCCGAGGACGAGCCGAAGCCGGCCGCGTCAGAGGCGGGGGCCGAGCCCGCCGCCGACAAGAAGCCGGTGGCGAAGAAGACGCCGGCTCCGCGCAAGAGCACCACGGCGAAGAAGACGGTCCCGCCGGCCAAGTGACCGGCACGGCCGGGATGACAAAGGGCCGGGCACCTTGGGGGTGTCCGGCCCGTTGTACGGGTACGGTGGCTGTACGGACGAGTCGAATCAGGTGGTGGGCATTGTGCTGACGACGGCAATCGGCGGAGTGATGTGGCTGATCTTCACCGCCATGCTGGCGTTCGCCATCGTGGCGTTCGTGATGGCCGCGATCTACCGCGAGGACGCGTACCGCGCCGCGGACAAGCAGAACAAGGGGTTCTGGCTGATCATCCTGGGCGTCGCGGTCGCGGTGAACCTGTTCGTGCCCTGGCTGTTCCTGCAGCTCGCGGGTCTGGTAGCCACGATCGTCTTCTTCGTGGACGTACGTCCCGCGCTCCAGCAGGTCTCAGGCGGCAGGGGCTTCCGTCGCCGCGGGGGGCGGGGGAGCAGCAGCGACGGTCCGTACGGCCCTTGGAACGGCGGCCGCTAGAAGGCGCTACGGCGAGACCCCGATCACCGCGTCCGATCCAGCAGGACAACCGCGACGTCGTCGGTCAGTTCCCCACCGTTGAGGTCCCGCACCTCACTCACCGCGGCCCGCAGCAGCCCCTCACCCCGCAAACCCTCGGAGAGCTGGCGGCGGATCATCGCCACCATCCCGTCCTGCCCCAGCCGCTCCCCGCTCTCGCCGACCCGGCCCTCGATCAGGCCGTCGGTGTAGAGCATCAGGCTCCACTCGGCGCCCAGTTCCACCTGCATCCGGGGCCAGCGGGCACCGGGCAGCAGGCCGAGGGCGGGGCCGTTGTTGTCGTAGGGGAGCAGCCGGGCGGGCCGGCCCGGTCGGGCGACCAGCGGCGCCGGGTGCCCGGCCAGGCACAGGCCCGCACTCCGGCCGTCCGGCGCGATGTCCACCGTGCACAGCGTCGCGAAGATCTCCTCGTCGGCGCGCTCGTGCTCCAGCACCTCCTGCAGCGTGCTCAGCAGCTCGTCCCCGCACAGCCCGGCGAGCGTCAGCGCCCGCCAGGCGATGCGCAGCTCCACGCCGAGCGCGGCCTCGTCCGGGCCGTGGCCGCAGACGTCGCCGATCATGGCGTGCACGGTGCCGTCGGGGGTGCGGACGGCGTCGTAGAAGTCGCCGCCGAGCAGCGCCCGGGAGCGGCCGGGGCGGTAGCGGGCGGCGAAGCGCAGCGAGGAGCCCTCCAGCAGGGGCGTGGGCAGCAGCCCGCGCTCCAGACGGCGGTTCTCCTGTGCGCGCAGCCGGCCCTCGGCCAGGCGCCGCTCGGCGGTGTCGGAGCGTTTGCGCTCCACCGCGTAGCGGATGGCGCGGCTGAGCAGCCGGCCGTCCAGCTCGTCCCGGAAGAGGTAGTCCTGGGCGCCGACGCGCACGGCCTCGGCGCCGCGCTCGGCGTCGGCGGAGGCGGTCAGCGCGAGCACGGCATGCCGGGGCGCGAGCCGGAGCACGTGCTTGAGCACGGCCAGCTCGTCGTCGGTGTCGCTGCCGCCCGGCGCCGGGAGCGCCAGGTCCAGCAGGATGCAGTGGACGTCGTCGGTGAGCAGCCGCTCGGCCTCGGTGAGGTTGCGGGCGGTGCGCACGCGGATCGGCTTGCCGGCCGAGTCCAGCAGGTCGGGCACGATCGGCGAACCGGCCGGATCGTCCTCGATCAGCAGCAGGGTGAGAGTGGCGCCGGTGCCGCTGGTGGGCGTGGCGTCGCGGTGGGCCTCTTCCTTGAGGGGGCCGCCGACTGCGGTGGCGGCCTGCGCCTGACCACTCTCCACGGCCGGGATCGCTCTCTGCCGCGGTACGGGTACGGGCATCGTCTTGGTTTCCTTCCCTCCCCCCGAGGGCACGGCGGCACCGAGGGTCTCGAAGCCACCGACGGGTGACCATAGCGGCATCGACCGCCCCGATGGAATGGTGTGAGCGGCGTCGCTCCCGCGCAGGCCGCTGTCATATGCCGCGTTCCGTACGACAGTTGGACAGGGTGCCCCGGTGCGGGGGATGACGAAGCTCACGTCCGGCCCGGGTTTGGGCGGAGGTTGGCGGTGCGGTGGGTCACATGACGTGGGTCACGGGGATTGCCCCGCACCGCCCCCGCGCCCCGGCCGTGAGGCCTACGCGTCGGGTCGTACGACGCCCAGGATCGGCATCGAACCGGCGCCCGCGATCGTCACCGTGCGCCCGGGGCGCGGGGCCTGGATGATCGCGCCGTCGCCGATGTAGATGGCGACATGGCTGGCGTCGTCGAAGTAGATGATGAGGTCGCCGGGGCGCATGTCCTTGATGTCGACGTGCTTGAGCTGCTTCCACTGCTCCTGCGAGGTGCGCGGGATGGGGTGGCCGGCCGCGGCCCAGGCCTGGGAGGTCAGGCCGGAGCAGTCGTAGGACTTCGGGCCCTCGGCGCCCCACACATACGGCTTGCCGAGCTGGTCGGAGGCGAACGCGACCGCCTTCTCGCCCTGCGCGGACGCCTTGCCGTGGATCCTCTTGAGGATGCCGGTGTCCAGCCAGGCGGTCTGCGCCTTCAGCGCGTCCTGCTCCTCCAGCTTGGCGAGCCGCTCCCTGTCCTTCTTCTCCAGCTCGGACTGGAGCTTCTCGGCGGCGGAGATCTGCTGCTGGATCTTCCTCTTCGCGGCGGCCTTGGCCTGGCTCTCGGCGTCCAGTTTCTTCCACCGGTCGGCGGCGTCGGTGGCGTAGGCCTGCAACTGTTCCTGGGTGCTGGTCACTTCGCTCATCAGCGACTTCGTCGCCCGCTGGCCCTGGAGTACCAGTCCGGCCCCCTCCAGGACCTGCCCGGGATCGTCGCTGAGCAGGAACTGGGCGGTGGGTGGCATGCCGCCGGTGCGGTACTGCTCGCGGGCGGCCGCGCCCGCCTGGTCCTTGAGTCTGGCGAGCTTCTGCTGTCCCTCGTCGATCTTCCTGGCCAGCGCGACGATCTCGGCGGACTGCTGTTTCGCCTTCTCCTCCGCCGCGTTGTAGGCGTCGGTGGCGACGGCCGCGTCGTGGTAGAGCTTGTCGAGCTTCTCGCGGACCTTCTCAAGGTCCTTGCCCGGTGCGGGAGTCGGCGATGCGCTCGGGGTCGGCTCCGGGTCGGCGAAGGCCGTGCCGGGCGCGCCCAGCACGGTCACCGCGCAGACCACGGTCACGGCGGCCGAGAGGATGCTGCGCTTGCCCCAGCCCATCACACATGCCCCCAAAGCTGATTTACCGTCAGTAACTTACGGTGCCCCGGGGATGGTGTCACGTTGCGCCACAAAACGACAGGGGGAGGAGTTCCCCCCTGAACCGCCCAGCATGACGATCTCCCCGCCGGTGTGACGAACGAGCCACGGGATCCGTTCCGTCTCACCGCCCGCGCGCGGGTGGTGTCAGCCCTGCGGTGCCAAGGCCGCCCAGGCCACGGTCACTTCGCCCTGCCGCCAGCGGGCCGGGGAGTCCGTCACCGGCCAGTCGGCCGTCAGGTCCCGCACCGCGCGCAGCCAGCGCTGACGGGCGCCGTAGGAGGCGTAGGGCGCGGCGGCGGCCCAGGCGCGGTCGAAGTCGCGCAGGAAGGCGTGCACCGGCTCGCCGGGTACGTTCCGGTGGATCAGCGCCTTCGGCAGCCGCTCGGCGAGGTCGGACGGCTGCTGCAGCGAGCCCAGCCGGGTGGCGAAGGTGACGGTACGCGGCCCTTCCGGGCCGAGCGCCACCCACACGTGCCGCCGCCCGATCTCGTCGCACGTCCCCTCGACCAGCAGCCCGCCGCGCGAGCCGCCGCCGGCCGGGGCGAGCCGCGCGCACAGCCGCTCCCAGACGGCGGCGACCTGCGTCTCGTCGTACTGGCGCAGCACGTTGGCGGCCCGGATGAGCACCGGCCGCCCGGACACGGGCACCTCGAAGCCGCCGTGCGCGAAGGTCAGGCCCTGCCGCTCGTACGCCTTCGCCGCCGCGACCCGCGCCGGTTCGATCTCGATGCCGACGACGCGTGCGCGGGGCGCGACGGTGTTCAGGCGCCCGAGGAGCTCTACGGCGGTCCAGGGAGCTGCGCCGTAACCGAGGTCGATGGCCAGCGGGTCGTCGGCGCGCCGCAGTTCGCCGCCGTGTGTGGCGGCTATCCAGCGGTCCATGCGGCGGAGCCGGTTGGGGTTCGTGGTCCCGCGCGTCACGTTTCCCACGGGGCGGGGCGCTGCGCGGGCTATCACGGTACGAGGGTAAGCGAGCGCGTCGGACACAGCCCCGCGCGTCGGTGGGGCGCCCCACCGAAGGTAATGATTGGGCAAAGCCCCTTGGCCGGGAAATGGCGCAGCCCTCGTCGCTGTTGGACCTCCTTGGAGGGCGAGGTCGGTCCTCCGTCCGGCATGCCCGCAGCGAGGAGAGGACCGCCAGGTGAGCCAGTACGTCAGCAGGCTCGGGCGACGCTCCCCGGCGGCCGCGGCACGGCTCCGGCTGCACCGCAGGCCCCGCCGGGTCGCCATGCTCTCGGTGCACACCTCCCCGCTCCACCAGCCCGGCACCGGTGACGCCGGCGGCATGAACGTCTACATCGTGGAGCTGGCCCAGCGGCTCGCCGCGATCAACATCGAGGTCGAGATCTTCACCCGGGCCACGGCGGGCGGTCTGCCACCCATGGTCGAGCTGGCGCCCGGCGTCCTCGTCCGGCACGTGGACGCGGGCCCCTACGAGGGTCTCGCCAAGGAGGACCTCCCGGCCCAGCTGTGCGCGTTCACGCACGGCGTGATGCAGGCCTGGGCCGGTCACCGCCCCGGCCACTACGACCTCGTCCACTCCCACTACTGGCTCTCCGGCCACGTCGGCTGGCTCGCCGCCCAGCGCTGGGGCGTGCCGCTGGTGCACGCCATGCACACCATGGCCAAGGTCAAGAACGCCAACCTGGCCGACGGCGACACCCCCGAGCCCGCCGCCCGGGTCATCGGCGAGACCCAGATCGTCGCCGCGTCCGACCGGCTCATCGCCAACACGGCGGAGGAGGCCGACGAGCTGGTACGGCACTACACGGCCGACCCCGCCAAGGTCGCCGTGGTCCACCCGGGCGTGAACCTCGACCGCTTCCGCCCCGCCGACGGCCGCGCCGCCGCCCGCGCCCGCCTCGGCCTGCCGCAGGACGCCCTGATCCCGCTCTTCGCGGGCCGCATCCAGCCCCTGAAGGCCCCGGACGTCCTCCTGCGCGCGGTGGCGGTGCTGCTGGACGAGCGGCCCGAGCTGCGCTCCCGCATCCTCGTCCCGGTCGTCGGCGGCCCGAGCGGCAGCGGGCTCGCCAAGCCGGAGGGGCTGCAGAAGCTCGCCGCGCGGCTCGGTGTCGCGGATGTCGTACGGTTCCGGCCGCCGGTCGGCCAGGAGCAGCTCGCGGACTGGTTCCGGGCCGCGTCCGTGCTGGTCATGCCGTCCTACAGCGAGTCCTTCGGGCTGGTCGCCATAGAGGCGCAGGCGGCGGGCACGCCCGTGCTCGCGGCCTCGGTCGGCGGCCTCCCGGTGGCCGTACGCGACGGCGACACCGGGTTCCTGGTCCACGGCCACGATCCCGCCGACTACGCGCGCGTGCTGAGCCGTTTCGTCGACGAGCCGGAACTCCCCGACCGGATGGGCCGGGCCGCCGCGCGGCACGCGCAGTCCTTCGGCTGGGACCGGGCGGCCGCCGAGACTGCCGACGCCTACATGGCCGCGACCCAGTCGCACCGCCGTCGCGTACGCTCCCACCATGGGTGATGTCGAGAGGGCCGGGCAGGTCCTGGAAGGTGTCCTGAAGGACACCGAGCTGGAGTGGGAGAGCCCCGAGCCCGGGAACTACGTGGTCAAGCTGCCCGGTACGCGCAAGCTGTCCACGACGGTCTCCTTCCTCGTCGGCCGCCACTCCCTCTCCCTGAACGCCTTCGTCGTCCGGCACCCCGACGAGAACGAGGCGGGCGTCCACCGCTGGCTCCTGGAGCGCAACCTCAAGCTGTACGGCGTGAGTTACGCCGTCGACCGCCTCGGCGACATCTACGTCACCGCCCGCCTGCCCCTCGCCTCCGTCACCCCCGACGAGATCGACCGCCTCCTCGGCCAGGTCCTGGAAGCGGCCGACGGCGCCTTCAACACCCTCCTGGAGCTGGGCTTCGCCTCCTCGATCCGCAAGGAGTACGCCTGGCGGGTGTCCCGGGGGGAGTCCACCCGCAACCTGGACGCGTTCAGGCATCTGATCGAGCGCCCGCACTGATGCGATAACGCCCCGGTGTCACCCCGACCAGCTTCTTGAAGTGCCGGGTGAGATGGGCCTGGTCGTAGAAGCCGGTGGCCGAGGCCACCTCGCCCGGCGCCAGCCCGTCCAGCAGCAGCCGTCGCGCCCGCCCGACCCGGCGGGACATGAGGTACTGGTGCGGGGCGATGCCGTAGGCGCCGCTGAACGCCCGTACCAGATGGGCGGGATGGGCGTGCAGCAGCCGCGCGGCCTCCTCCAGTAGGACGCCGTCGACGACCCGGGCGTCGAGCAGCTCCCGCAGCGAACGGGCGAGAACGGGATCCGCGCGGTGCGCCGGTGGGGCCGTCCGCCGCAGATGCCCCCGCAGCCGCTCCCCGACGAGGCTCAGCCTGCTCTCCGCCTCCAGTTCGTCGCCCGGGCGGGCGAGAGCGGAGTGCAACTGACCGACGCGCAGCCGCAGTACGGCGTCCCGCAGATCGGGCGTGTCGACGGCGCGCCCGATGAGATCGCTGTCGAGACGGCTGGTGTCGAGGTAGACGACCCGCTTGCGGAAGCCGTCCGGGGTGGCGGGGGAGCCGTTGTGCGGCACGTGCGGCGGGAGCAGGGTGACGGTGTCGTGCGGGGTGCCGTGCTCGTGCCGGTCGAGGTCGTACCGTACGGCCCCGTCGTCCACGATGAGCAGCGTCCAGTCGTCGTGGACGTGCATCGGGTAGGCGTACTCGGTGAAGCGGGCGTGGAAGACCTCGGTGACGCCCGGGACGCGGGGGCGCCACGCGCTGACTTCCTGCCGGTTGCCTTCGTGCCGGTTGCCTTCCTGCCGGGCGGCCATGCAAAGAACGTACAAGACGGCGTCGTACGGCGGTCGGCAGTCTCATTCCATGAGCGCTGAACCCATCCGTTTCGACACGAAGATCGCCGTACTGCTGCGCGCGGACCTGGAGCCCTGGCAGCGGCTCAACGTCACCGCGTTCCTGGTCAGCGGCCTGGGCGCGACGGTCCCCGAGGTGATCGGCGAGCCGTACGAGGACGCGGACGGGGTGTCGTACCTCCCCATGTTCCGCCAGCCGGTGCTGGTCTTCGAGGGCTCGAAGGAGACCCTGAAGGCGGCCCACGGCAGGGCACTGAGCCGTGCCCTGCCCCGTGCCGTCTTCACCTCGGACCTGTTCACGACGGGCAACGACCGCGACAACCGGGCGGCGGTACGCGCCGTGGCGACCGCGGAGCTGGATCTGGTGGGGCTGGCGGTGTACGGCCCGCGCAGCGGCGTGGACAAGGTCCTCAAGGGTGCGCGGATGCATCCGTGAGGACCTTGTTCCGGACGTCGTTGAGGACCTTGTCCCGGGTCAGTCGAACATGCCGGGCTGGTAGTCGCCGGCGGGCTGCTGGACGATGACGTTGACCCGGTTGTAGGCGTTGATCAGGGCGATCAGCGCGACGAGGGCGGCGAGCTGGTCCTCGTCGTAGTGCTTGGCGGCGTTCGCCCAGACCTCGTCCGGGACACCGCCGGCGGCGTCGGCGATCCGGGTGCCCTGCTCCGTCAGCTCCAGTGCGGCCCGCTCGGCCTCGCTGAACACCTTGGCCTCCCGCCAGGTCGCGACCAGGTGCAGCCGCTGCGCGGTCTCACCGGCGGCGGTGGCGTCCTTGGTGTGCATGTCGGTGCAGAACCCGCACCCGTTGATCTGGCTGGCCCGGATCTTCACCAGCTCCTGCGTCGCGGCCGGCAGGGTCGAGTCCGAGATCACCTTCCCAGCCGAGTTGATGTACTTGAAGAACTTGCCGGTGACCGGGTTGGTGAAGAGGTTCAGACGAGCGTCCATGGGGTGCTCCTGGTTGCTGGTTGCCGGTGATTACACCTCCTTGACGGGGCGCCGCGGTGGGATGTGACGTGGCGGCATGTGACGTGGGTCACGCATGCGCGCCTGGTCCGATGCGCTCCGCGAGTTCACCGGTGAGAGTGCCGAGGAGGCCTTCTTCCGCTTCGTCATCGCTGGACTTCTTGGCTTCGTCGCCAGCGGGCTTCTTGTCATGGCTGTGCGTACTGGAAGCCTGGCTGTCCGTACTGGGGGCCTCCGGCTTGGACCAGGTGACCGATTCCTCGGGCTTGGGCTTTTGCGGCGTGGGAAGAGTGGCGGCTGACGCGCCGGCCATTCCGACCGTGGCGAGCAGAAGGGGGGTGGCGATCGCGATGGTCAGGGCTCTGCGTGCACGCATGGGTATCACCTCATGTGGGACAACGGGTCTCCGCCGAGCTACCCCTGGCATTCATTCTGAAAAACCGCTCACCGAACTAACCACTCGTACGGCCGAGCGCCTTCCGTCCCATTCCGGCAACAAGCCCCTTACCTGCGGCACACCCACCGGTAAGGGGCTTTTTCCATGCGGCCCGTCAGGGCCCTTCACGGCCTTCCTCGCGTTGATTCAGTGGCTCGGTGTGTGCGGCGTGCCGGGGTCGGTTCCTGGAGGAGAGCTGGCCGACGAGTTCCGAGAAGCACACCAGGGCGGTGACCGGCGGGATCCCGAAGATCACCAGCGAGAGCACCGCCTGGGAGGAATGGCTCACGCACAGCCCCACGGCCATCGCGGAGGCGGCCAGCACGATGCACCAGGAGCGCCGGGCGGTCCGGCGTTGGGCGGTGGCCCGCAGGACGGAAAGCGCTGCCACGAACCACGGCCCGTACACCGTCAGCGGCCACCACTGCGCCAGTCTCATGGGCAGCACCGCCGAGGCGATCGCGCGCAGCTGCCCGTAGGAATAGGCGACGGACCACACGAGCATCACCACGGCACACAGCGAGACCGCCGCGATCAGGAGAGTGATGTGGGTGACGCGCCGGCCGCCGTCGAGCAGATGGGATTCATGCCGGAGCCGTCGGCGGCTGTTCCTGCGCGGGGGCGGCACGTCCAGCGGGGTGGGGGCGGGGTTCGTGCCGGTCGGGGCGGACAGCATCTGGGCCAGCTCCTCGACCGGGTCCCACTCGTGCGACACGAGGTCCGGTTCCGGGATGGTCCAAGTGGGGTCGTAGAGACCGGCGTCCTGCTGCATCCTGTCCATCGGTAAACCCTCCGCGTCCCTCCACTCAGGAAGCTCCATACAGACTTGCCATGGTCCGCCGATATTCCTTTTCCATGGTGTTGATTGTCGACAGAAAATCGTCGAGCAGGTCCGAGCAGGACGTGAGATCCGCGTCGTCAGCGTGGCGGAACCAGATCGTCGGGTAATCGTCGGCGGTGCGCCGGTCCAATCGCGTCACGGTCACCTAACGACGGCCACCGGAGGTGGGCTTTGGTGCATTCGAGGGAATGCGCGTCACCTGAACGGGGCGGCGTTCGGCGCAATTATGAATACCCAGAAATTTCATTCCCTGAGTACTGGAATTAAATGGTCTACGCAACCGGAACGGAACCTGCACAGGGCGTACGCAATCGCGGCGCGCGCGGTGCCGTTGGTACCGAGTTGTCCCGGTCGGCGCGGCGGTGGCAAGACCTGTGGCCCGCCTGTGTGACGCGGCATGTGCAGAAACTGCCCCCAAAGCGTGACCGTGTGCGCACGGATGCGTCACCGGGGCGGTCAACTGGCGTGGAGTGAACGCCGGTTGGCTGGATGCCCGGCGCACTCCGTGATTTGATCGCTCGCGCCGCCGGGATCCCGCCAGAGTGTCCTGAAAGGGATGGCGTACGCCCGCGGCCGCGGCCCACCGTCTGTCCCCAGCGGGGCCGCTTTCCCCTGTGGACCACCATGCGAAGGGCAGTTTCCCCATGAACTCCGCTCACCAGGTTCAGACCCTCGAGATCTCCGACGCCGAGCTCGACAACGTCTCCGGCGGTCTGAGCCCCGAGGCCGGCCTCACCCTCGACAACACGACCCTCAGCAGCGCCGGCGTGCTGTCGCAGCTCTCCGCCGTCCAGGGCGAGGCGCTGGGCGCCCTCGGCCAGTCCCACCAGATCGGCGTCAACCTCTCCGTCTGATCACCCCGACCGCCGTACCCGGCCCGGCCCCCTACCGGTGGAGACCTCCCAGGTAGGGGGCCCGGTCATGTCTTCTGCGACGGGTGGGGGTGCCGGCGCGGCCGCCGCCATGTGTGCCGCCTGTTCGAGTGCTTGTGGGTACGTCAGCGCTTCTCGTACGGGGGCCGGCGGCATACCTCCGGCAAGCACACTCCCTATCGAAGGAGACGTTCATGCGTGCACCTACCGCGCTGGCCGCCGTCGCTCTCGCCGGTGCCGTCCTGCTCGGAGGCGCGGCCCAGGCCCTCGCCGGCGGCAACGACGACACGGGTATGGGTAGTAGCGCCGCGGGCAACAGCGGAGGCGGCTTCGGGAACACCTCTCACGATAAATCCCATTTCGATTTCGATCCGAAGGGGGCAGGTTTCGGCCAGGTCGGGGGCATTTTCGATCGCTCCACTGGTAACTGACCGCTGGGCCGCTCCTTCATTTCCCGCCCCGCACCGTGATGCTCTCGGTGCGGGGCGGGGATCTTTGCACGCGCCGCGGACGCTCAGCCTCGCCGAGCCGCGTGGTCCGGCGATGCGCGCGGATGCCATGGGGTGATGGTGAGGTCCGCCCTCCTGTCCTGCGTCAGGCGGCGCTGACCTCGGGCTCTGCGTCGGCCCTCGGGGCTGCGGCGGCGGGGCTCTCCTTCGGCAGCCCGCGCATGAGCACTGCGTACCCCACGCCCGCGACCGTCCCCACCACGGCGCAGGTCCCCCACAGCCACTGCGCGCCCAGCCGGTCGATCACCGCGCCGGACATCAGCGGCGCGACCAGCGCGGCGACGGACCAGGACAGCGTGTAGACGCCCTGGTAGCGCCCGCGCCCGTGCACCGGGGAGAGCCGTACGACGAGCCCCGTCTGGGTCGGGGCGTTGACGATCTCGGCGAGGGTCCACACGCAGACGGTGAGGGCGAAGACGCCGACCGACCCGGCGAAGGCGGTGAGCCCGAAGCCGTAGCCGGCGAGCAGCGAGGAGACGACCAGCAGGGTGCGCGGGTCGCGGTGCTCGATGAACCGGGTCACCGGGATCTGCAGGGCGACGATCAGGATGCCGTTGACGGCGATGGCGAGGCCGTAGTCGGCGGGCGAGAACCCGGCGCGGCCCATGGCGACCGGCAGCCCGACCGAGCCCTGCTGGAAGACGAGGGCGACGAGGAAGGACAGCCCGACGACGGCCATGTACCGCCCGTCGCGCAGCACGGTGCCGAGGCTGACGGCGGTGCCGGCGTGCCGGGCCGTGGCGGTGGGCCGTGACTCGGGCAGCTTGAGGAAGACGAGGGCCGCACAGACCGCGGTCATCCCGGCCTCGATGAGGAATCCGGCGAGGTAGCTGTACTCGGCGATGAACCCGGCGGCCATGGAGGAGACGGCGAACCCGAGGTTGATGGCCCAGTAGTTCAGGGAGAACGCCCGCACCCGGTCCTCGGGGCGGACGATGTCGGCCATCATCGCCTGCACGGCGGGCCGGGAGGCGTTGGAGGCCATGCCGACGAGGAAGGCTACGGCGGCGATGGCGACGGGGTCGGTCATGAAGCCGAGCAGGGCGACCGAGGCGGCCGTGGCCGACTGGGCGATGAGAAGGGTGGGCCTCCTGCCGAGCCGGTCGGCCATCACCCCGCCCCCGAGCGAGGAGACGACACCGCCGAGCCCGTGCAGCGAGGCGACGAGACCGGCGTACGAGGCGGAATAGCCGCGGTCCAGGGTGAGGTAGAGGGCCATGAAGGTGGCCACGAAGGCGCCGAGCCGGTTGACGAGGGTGCTGGCCCACAGCCACCAGAACTCGCGGGGTAGCCCGGAGACGCTTTCCCGGGCGGCACGTCTGAGACGGGCGGCGGACATGACAAGACCCCCCATGGATCGAAGGGCGCCCGGTGCGGGCGCTGGAAGCGTTAGTAAGTGGCTCAAGCGGTAAGCACAACTTACATATCGGCTCCACCCGTGGCCACTCGATTAACAGAAGCCGTCAACAGTCCACCCCTCGGCCGGGCAGGGCGGGCCCCGGACCCCTTGGATTACGCTCTGTCCCATGGCCGACGCACCGTACAAGCTGATCCTCCTCCGCCACGGCGAGAGCGAGTGGAACGCGAAGAACCTGTTCACCGGCTGGGTGGACGTCAACCTGAACGAGAAGGGCGAGAAGGAGGCAGTCCGCGGTGGCGAGCTCCTGAAGGACGCCGACCTCCTCCCCGACGTGGTCCACACGTCCCTGCAGAAGCGCGCGATCCGCACGGCCCAGCTGGCCCTCGAGGCCGCGGACCGCCACTGGATCCCGGTCCACCGCAGCTGGCGCCTGAACGAGCGCCACTACGGCGCCCTCCAGGGCAAGGACAAGGCGGCCACGCTGGCCGAGTTCGGCGAGGAGCAGTTCATGCTCTGGCGCCGCTCCTACGACACCCCGCCGCCCCCGCTCGCGGACGACTCGGAGTTCTCCCAGGCGCACGACCCCCGCTACGCGACGATCCCGCCGGAGCTGCGCCCGAACACGGAGTGCCTGAAGGACGTCGTCGTCCGGATGCTCCCCTACTGGTACGACGGCATCGTCCCCGACCTCCTGGCCGGCCGCACGGTCCTGGTCGCGGCCCACGGCAACTCGCTGCGTGCCCTGGTCAAGCACCTGGACGGCATCTCCGACGCCGACATCGCGGGCCTGAACATCCCGACCGGCATCCCGCTCTACTACGAGCTCGACGCCGACTTCAACCCGACCACCCCCGGTGGCAGGTACCTCGACCCCGAGGCGGCCGCGGCGGCCATCGAGGCGGTCAAGAACCAGGGCAAGAAGAAGTAAGCCTGACTGATCAAGGCCCCTACCTGCGGCTCGGCCGCTGGTGGGGGCCTTCGTGCTGTGCTGGGACCGTCTCCGGGCCGTGAGCTCGGCGATCTCCTCTGGAATGTGAGCGGAGATCACGACGGGGGCTTGCTCCACCAGGACCTTGCTGCGCCAGAGGCTCAGGCTCATGGGGCGCCTCGTCGCAGACCAACGTGACGTACTCGACCGCCATCCCGGATCTCCTCCCGTTTCTGACACCTGGTTGGCCTCACAGCCTCACACCTTGGACATGCCCGGAATGCCGGTTATGTGAGCTGTCGGTACGTTCATCGAAGATCGGTCGTCCGGCCGACGCACATAAGAAAGAGAGAGAAGTGCCCATGCCCTCACGTGCTTTCGCTGTGGTCGGCGCCGGGATAGGCGCGACCGTCCTCGCGGCCGCCGGCCTCACCTATGCCTCGACCGCCGAATCCACCCAGGCTTCCGCGCCTGTCCACCGGGCGGCCCAGCCACTGCACCACCCCGCCCAACCGGCCCACCACGCCGCCCAGTCTGCGCAACACGCCGCATCCGCAGCTCCTGCCGCTTCCGCCAAGGCTCCTTCGGGCGCCAAGAACGGGGGCGGAGGCGGAAACGGGGGCCGCGACGGCGGTGGACGCGATGGCGGCGGTGGACGTGACGGCGGCGGTGGACGCGGTGACGGCCACAGGAGAGCCGGAAGGATCTTCTTCAACGAACGTTCGTACCCCGGCTTCGTTGACGGGTGCATCACCGTGGCCAGCGGATTGGGTGCGGACAGCTTCAATGTCCGCAATGAAAGCAGGAGAACCGTCGAGGTCTTCCGGGGCTTCGACTGCGACGAGGGCCCTCCGGTCGCCACGGTGGGACCCCGCAGCGAGACCTTCGGCGTGGTGCCCCATGAGCACGGCGGCGAATTCGGTTTCGACCGTGATGGCGTATTCGGTCACCACGGCGTCGTCGGCAGCTTCCGCGTGGTCTGCGACGACGAGTGGTGGTGACAGCACCCTTCGTCGCACGGGAAAGCCCCCCGGACCGATCCGGTCCGGGGGGCTTTCCCCCTCCTGCCGACGAACCCCCGGCTCGGGAAACTAGGGTGCGCGCATGGACATCGGAAGCGAAGAAGTCACGGACGGCGTGATACTGCGGCTCGCCGAACCGGCGGACGCCCCGGCGCTCTGCACCGCCTATGTCGAGAACCGGAAATACCTCGAACCCTGGGAACCGCGCCGCCCCGAGTCCTTCTTCACCGTGGCCGGTCAGGCACAGCGCCTGGAAGAGCGGAAACGGCAGTACGCGGACGGCCGGCTCGTGCCGTGGCTCCTCGAGTCCGACGGGCGGATCGTGGGGGCCATCACGCTGTCCGGGATCGCCATGGGCCCCTTCTGCAGTTCCTATCTGGGCTACTGGGTCGCCGAGCATGAGCAGGGCCGGGGGCTCGCGACCGCCGCCGTGGAGCGGGTCTGCCGGATCGCCCGGGACCAGGTCGGGCTGCACCGGATCGAGGCGACCACCCTCCTGGAGAACACCGGCTCCCAACGGGTGCTGGAGAAGTGCGGGTTCGAGGCGATCGGCATGGCCCCGCGCTATCTGCACATCAACGGACAGTGGCGGGACCACCGGATGTTCCAGCGGGTGCTGCACGACGACCACCCGGCCCACTGACCCGGGCGGCGCGCCCCGCCCTGCGGCCACCACACCGCCCGCGACCAGCGACGGCCCGACCACGCCCTTGGACGCCCAGCGCACGCCGGCCACGACCGCTCCGTCCAGTGGACGCCCTCGGCGGCCCGGGACATCGCCGTCCGCACGGCGGGGGCGAGGACACCCGAGCCGGTGGCGGCCGCCAGGACCGCCCGTAAGTGGACGATGAACACGGTCAGTTCGGTGTGGTCGGCGTCGGAGCCCGGCAGGGTGGCGGCATCGGCGTCCGAGGCCGGCGCGCCCGGCCGGTACAGGGTGAAGACGTCGCCGATCGCGCCCGGCGGCCACAGGTCGGCGGCCCGCAGCGCCCCCCTGGAGGTGCCGACCGTCGTCCAGCCGGCGCCGAGCAGTTCCCGGCACTCGGTCGGGGTGAGGGCCGTCGACCCGCCGAACAGCCCGTCGAGCAGCACCACTGTGCCGGCCTCCGGTCGTGCAGCGGCGTGAGGTCGCCGCGGCGCACCAGCGGCCGCGGCTCCACGCCGGCCGGCACGGCCGGGTCCAGCGAGTGGACGAAGGCGGCGCCGAAGACGATCGGCCTGGCGGTGTCATCGGGCCACACGATGGCTCCTGCCGGGGTCGACGACGAAGTCGACCATGCCGGGCACCGCCACATGGGCGACGGCGGACACCGAGCCGTCCGAACGCGCCTGGACCGGCCGCCGTCAGGCTCCCCGGCAGGCACGAGCGGCTAGGTTCTCCCGGGGTGGGAACCCGGAGCCTGGGGTGATGGTCATGGCGTCCGAGAGCGCGCTGTGTCAGGCGTGTGTCCGGCTGCTGCCGGTCAGCGGCTCCTCCGTGTCGATCTCCGGAGGAAAGGGCATATGCGTCACCTGGTGTGCCAGTGACCCGCTCGCCGCGCGGCTCGCCGAGTTGCAGTACACCGTCGGGGACGGGCCCTGCCAGACCGCGCTCGACCAGGGTGTCCCTGTCATCGCGGCCGACCTCACCCAGGGCCCCGACGCCCGCCGCTGGCCGATCTTCGCGCACGAGGCGGTGGAGATCGGCGTCCGCGCGGTCTTCTCGCTGCCGCTCGGCGCCGACGGCGCCGCGATCGGCACCCTCGACCTGTACAGCGAACGCGTCGGCGGGCTGACCGGGCGGGAGATGCGGACCGCGCTGTGGGTGCGGGACGCGGTCACCCACGCGCTCATGAGGCTGCGGGCGGCCGACCAGGACCGGACCGGGGAGGAACGCGGCGGCACCGAGCCGGGTGCGGAGGACGAGGTGGCGTCCTGGGTGGCGGCCTCCGAGGCCGACCACACCGAGGTCTACCAGGCGGTCGGGATGGTGATGGTGCAGCTGGACCTGGACCCCGAGCAGGCCCTGGACCGGCTGCGGGCCCGCGCGTATGCCGAGGGCCGCATGGTCAGCCAGCTGGCCCGCGAGGTCCTGGCCCGCAAGCTCCGCTTCCAAAAGGACTTCAGTACACGGGCAGGGCCGGTGTGAATCGCGTTCACACCGGCCCCGTCCTATGACGTCGTACCGCCCCTCAGCCGCACTGGCAGGGGCCACCTGCCTGGCAGCCGCAGCCGCAGCCCGAGCCGCAGCCGCACGCACCGATCAGCGGAAGGCTCCTGGTCTCGGCGGGCTGGGCGGTCTCGCGCTCCTGTGTGGGGTCGGGCGTGGTGCTGGGGGATTCGGCCATGGGTCCCTCCTAAACACTGGGGCAGGGATGCCCTCGCCCATTTCATGCCCGTTTCCCTGGGCGCATCAACGGCGCACAGATGCGCCGACGCGCCCCCGGCGGCGCCGCGAAGGCGCCGGCAGGCGGCTCCCGGCCCCCGGCGGGGTCACGCCCCGTCCACCCCGGTGACCGGCTGGATGTCCGCCTGCAGCTCGTCCGCGTGCTCGCCCGTGACCAGGTAGACGACCCGCTTGGCGACGGCCACCGCGTGGTCGGCGTACCGCTCGTAGTAGCGGCCGAGCAGGGTGACGTCCACCGCCGTCTCGATGCCGTGCTTCCAGCGCTCGTCGATCAGGTGCTGGAACAGCGTGCGGTGCAGCAGGTCCATCTCGTCGTCGTCCTGCTCCAGCTGGAGCGCCAGGTCGACGTCCTTCGTGATGATCACCTCGGCCGCCTTCGCCATCAGGCGCTGCGCGAGCTGGCCCATCTCCAGGATCGTGGCGTGCAGGTCGTTCGGGACCGCACGCTCGGGGAAGCGCAGCCGGGCCAGCTTCGCCACATGCTGGGCGAGGTCGCCGGAGCGCTCCAGGTCGGCGGACATACGCAGGGAGGTGACGACGATACGGAGGTCGGTCGCCACCGGCTGCTGCCGGGCGAGCAGGGCTATGGCGCGCGCCTCCAGGTCGTGCTGGAGCTCGTCGACCTTCTTGTCCGCCTCGATCACGCTCTCGGCCAGCTTGAGATCGGCGTCCAGGATGGCGGTCGTGGCGCGCCCGATCGCCGACCCGACCAGCCGGGCCATTTCCACCAGACCGTCACCGATCGAGTCAAGTTCCTCGTGGTACGCGTCCCGCATCAGGGTTCCCTCTCATAGGTGTGCTTGGTCCCCACGCTCCCACGTTCCGACCCGCACGCGTCCGTTTCCGCCACCCCAAATGAACCAATACTGGCTCCCAGGTGAACTCTGGGCGACGAGTCTCCGAGGTGCCACCTGGACGGCTGTGGGTATGTCGTACCCCCTGCTTAACCTGGAGGCATGGACGTGAACGCGGCGGTCGCCGCAGCGGCAGCGATCGCCGGGGTGCTCACCGGTGTCATCGCCATGCTGGCGTTCCGTTGGAGCGAACGCGACCAGAAGCGACCGACCAGGACTTCTTTGCACACCGATCCCGTACTCCCGCCCGGCGTGGACACCGTACTGTCCGTGCTCCGCTCCTCCGCCGTCGTCCTCGACGAGGCGGATGCCGTGGTCAAGGCCAGCTCCGCGGCCTACGCCCTCGGGCTGGTCCGCGGCGGCAAGCTCGCCGTGGAGCCCATGCTCCAGATGGCCAGGGACACGAGGAGGGACGGCGAGATACGGCAGGTCGAGCTGGACCTGCCCCGGCGCGGCACCGGCCGCGGCGAGGCCCTCGCCGTCTCCGCGCGCGTGGCCCCGCTCGGCTCCCGCCTGGTCCTGCTGCTGGTCGAGGACCTGACGGAGGCCCGCAGGATCGAGGCCGTACGACGCGACTTCGTGGCCAATGTGAGCCATGAGCTGAAGACGCCCGTCGGCGCCCTCTCCCTGCTGTCCGAGGCGGTCATGGACGCCTCCGACGACCCCGAGGCCGTACAGCGCTTCGCGGGCCGTATGCAGATCGAGGCGACCCGCCTGACCAACCTGGTCCAGGAGCTGATCGACCTCTCCCGGGTGCAGAACGACGACCCGCTGGAGGACGCCGAGCCCGTCCGCGTGGACGAGCTGGTCGCCGAGGCCGTGGACCGCTGCCGGCACCAGGCCGGCACGAAGCAGATCACCATGGCCGCGGGAGGTACGGCCGACCTGCACGTCTGGGGCCACCGCGGCCAGCTCGCCGCGGCCCTCGGCAACCTCGTCGAGAACGCCGTGAACTACTCCCCGGCCCGCACCCGCGTCGGCATAGCCGCCCGCCGGGTCACCGCGCCCGGCGGCGACATGATCGAACTTGCCGTCACGGACCAGGGCATCGGCATCTCCGACAAGGACAAGGAGCGCATCTTCGAGCGCTTCTACCGCGTCGACCCCGCCCGCTCCCGCCAGACCGGTGGCACCGGTCTGGGTCTCGCGATCGTCAAGCACGTGGTCGCCTCGCACGGCGGGGAGGTCACGGTCTGGAGCGCCGAGGGCCAGGGCTCCACCTTCACCCTCAGGCTGCCGGAGGCGGGTGCGGCCCGCGACCGCGCATCGCAGCATCCCGACCCCGACCTCGACGACGAGGCCGGCACCAACGAGTCATCCCCGTACGAACCGCTTCCCGCCCCGGAGGTCCTTCCGTGACCCGAGTGCTCGTCGTCGAGGACGAGGAGTCCTTCTCCGACGCCCTGTCGTACATGCTCCGCAAGGAGGGCTTCGAGGTCGCCATCGCGGCCACGGGCCCCGACGGACTCGACGAGTTCGAGCGCAACGGCGCCGACCTCGTCCTCCTCGACCTGATGCTGCCGGGTCTGCCCGGCACGGAGGTGTGCCGCCAGCTGCGTGGCCGCTCCAACGTCCCCGTGATCATGGTGACCGCCAAGGACAGCGAGATCGACAAGGTCGTCGGCCTCGAAATAGGAGCCGACGACTACGTCACCAAGCCGTTCTCCTCGCGGGAGCTGGTCGCCCGCATCCGCGCCGTGCTGCGCCGCCGCGGCGAGCCGGAGGAGGTCACCCCGGCCGCCCTGGAGGCGGGCCCGGTGCGCATGGACGTCGACCGGCACGTGGTGACGGTCTCCGGCTCGAAGGTGGACCTCCCCCTCAAGGAGTTCGACCTGCTGGAGATGCTCCTGCGCAACGCCGGCCGCGTCCTGACCCGCATGCAGCTCATCGACCGCGTCTGGGGCGCCGACTACGTGGGCGACACCAAGACCCTCGACGTCCACGTCAAGCGCCTGCGCGCCAAGATCGAGCCGGACCCAGGGGCGCCGCGTTACCTGGTGACGGTGCGGGGGCTGGGCTACAAGTTCGAGCCGTAAGCCGTAGACACCGGCTGTACGACGAAGGGCGGCACCCGCGCTGGGTGCCGCCCTCGTGTGTACGGCCTCAGTGACCGGCGGTCGACTGGGACGCCGAGTCGGACGGGGTGGCGCCGGTGTTCGTGGTGTCGCCCGCGGAGCTCGCTGAGGAGGACGGCGTGGCCTTGCCGCCCTTGTGCGGCTTGGCGGAACCGGAGGGCGTGGCACCCGGGGCGCCGCTGGGGGCCGCCGAGGCGGACGGGATCTGGCTCGGGCCCCACTTGTCGAAGTAGCTGGTGGCCGGCACCACGTAGGCGCGCAGGCTCACGTCACCGGTCTTGCTGAAGGTGAAGGTGACCTTCTGCGCGTTGCCGTCCTGGACCGCCGTGCGGCCGCTGGGCAGCTCCGCGGAGGCGTTGCCCTTGCCGCCGAGGAGCAGGGAGCCGTGGGCCGGGACGGTCAGGTTCCCGCCCTTGGTCGCGGTCAGTTTGACCGTCTCGCTGCTGCCCGCAATGGCGATGGACTGCAGGGTCTCGTCCGTGTCGCCCGTGTTGAACAGGGTCGCGGAGATCACGGCCGGACCCGTCGACTTCAGGTCGGGCTGGGTGATGACCAGGGCATTCTGGATCTTGATGTCGCCGACGCTCGTCGCCGCGTTGTCCGGCTTGACTTCCAGGGTCTGCGAGTTGTTGCCGGCGCCGCAGGCGGCGAGCGAGGCGATCGAGAAGACGATGGCGGAGGCGGCGAGGGCGCCGCGTCGAAGGCTGCTGCTCACGGCGGCGGCAACTCCTTGAACGCGCGGGCGGCTCCTCTTATAAAGCCACCCTAAGTGTCTGTCAGCGGCCTTAGGTTACCGAGCCGTTCCCGAGCGGCCGCACCCGACCCTCCCCAAGCAGGCCGCTTGCCTCCGGCTGGGGGTACCGCAACGGCCTTCGCCACTCCCGTCACAAGTGACTCTCCAGTCACTTTGCCGAGCGCTGGTCCGCCATTCACATAACCGCTCGCAAAATTTCCGTGAAGGAATGCGCGATCCTCGAAGACCGTCCCCGAACTCCGTCCCGAACTCCGTCCTCGATGACCGACCCCGATATTGATCACTCGCCACCCGCCCGGCGGTCGTTGATCAATTCCGGATTCGACACGGAGCGGCCCCGAGTCACCGAACGGAGTAGCGGAAGTCGTACGCTTGGAACCGGACAAAACGGGATGTTCATCCGCTTGGAGACGGCTCCGAGGGTGTGTACCGTACGCGTTTCACCCCGCCCGGAGAGCCCCTCCCACCTGCGAATTCCCGCTCCACAACGCCCCCCGCAGCACGTTCCAGTCGCAGTTGTCAAGCCCCGAGATATGCCCTGACCTGCGAAAACGCCATTCAGAAGACGCCGTATCCGTGTTACCCTGGATAGCCACGGAAGGGGTACCTGTCACATGACGTTCAAGGTTGGCGACACCGTGGTCTATCCCCATCACGGGGCCGCGCTGATCGAGGCCATCGAAACTCGCCAGATCAAAGGCGTGGACAAGACCTACTTGGTGCTGAAGGTCGCCCAGGGTGACCTGACGGTGCGTGTGCCAGCGGACAATGCTGAGTTCGTGGGCGTGCGTGATGTGGTCGGTCAGGACGGGCTGGACCGGGTCTTCGAGGTGCTGCGCGCGCCGTACGCCGAGGAGCCCACGAACTGGTCCCGTCGTTACAAGGCAAACCTGGAGAAGCTCGCCTCCGGCGATGTCATCAAGGTCGCGGAAGTCGTGCGTGACCTGTGGCGTCGTGAGCGCGAGCGAGGGCTCTCCGCCGGTGAGAAGCGCATGCTCGCCAAGGCCCGCCAGATCCTGGTGAGCGAGCTGGCTCTCGCGGAGAACACGAACGAGGACAAGGCCGAGGCCCTGCTCGACGAGGTGCTCGCCTCCTGACGCACCACGGTGGCGGTCCTTCGCTTCCGCCACGCTCAGCACGTTCAGCACAGTGAAATGCCGCGGTGCCCGATGACATTGACCATGTCGCCGGGCGCTGCGGCATGTTCGTCCCTGGGAAAGGCCGCACCGTTTCAGCGCGGCTCCGGCAGCCGGAAACGGGGCGCCGAAACGCCTACCGTACATCTCAGGGAAAGCTGGCCCCCTGCTGGTTGTGCCGGGCCCGGGCAGATGGCTCGACCAGGGTCACGGAAAGGGTCCGGTCAAGGCGTCGCGCCCGGCACTCCTCCAGGCCATACCCACCTAGGTCGAGCACACAAACCTGACAGGAACCGATGTCTGACGAATCGCGCCCTTCGCCCGCGCCGACCCCCGTCGCCGCCGTGATTCCCGCAGCCGGCCGGGGCGTACGCCTCGGTCCGGGCGCCCCCAAGGCGCTACGCGCGCTGAACGGCACGCCCATGCTTATCCACGCGGTCCGCGCGCTCGCCGCGTCCCGCCATGTCTCCCTGGTGATCGTCGTCGCCCCGTCGGACGGCGCCGCCGAGGTCAAGTCCCTGCTCGACGCGCACGCGCTGCCCGAGCGGACCGACTTCCTCGTCGTCCCCGGCGGCGACAGCCGCCAGGAATCGGTCAAGCTGGGCCTCGACGCCCTTCCCCCCGAGTACGGCGTCGTCCTCGTCCACGACGCGGCCCGCCCCCTGGTCCCCGTCGACACCGTCGACGCGGTCATCGAGGCCGTACGCGACGGCGCCCCCGCCGTCGTCCCCGCGCTGCCGCTCGCCGACACCGTCAAGGAGGTCGAGCCCGCCATCGAGCCCGGCGAGCCGGAACCGGTCGTCGCCACCCCCGAGCGGGCCCGCCTCCGCGCGGTCCAGACGCCCCAGGGCTTCGACCGCGAGACCCTGATCCGCGCCCACGAGACGGTCACCGACAACGTCACCGACGACGCGAGCATGGTCGAACAGCTGGGCCTGACGGTCGTGGCCGTCCCCGGTCACGAGGAGGCCTTCAAGGTCACCCGCCCCCTCGACCTCGTCCTCGCCGAGGCGGTCCTGGCCCGCAGGAGGCTGAACGATGGCTTCTGAGGCCGGCTTCGTGCTGCCCCTGCCGCAGGTCGGCATCGGCACCGACATCCACGCCTTCGAGGAGGGCCGCGAGCTGTGGTGCGCGGGCCTGAAGTGGGAGGACGAGGGGCCGGGGCTGGCCGGCCACTCCGACGCCGACGTCGTCGCGCACGCGGCCTGCAACGCCCTCTTCTCCGCCGCCGGGCTCGGCGACCTGGGGCAGCACTTCGGCACCGGCCGGCCCGAGTGGTCGGGCGCCGCCGGGGTCACGCTGCTCACCGAGGCCGCCCGGATCGTCCGCGCGGCGGGCTTCACCATCGGCAACATCGCCGTCCAGGTGATCGGCCCCCGTCCGAAGATCGGCAAGCGGCGCACCGAGGCCCAGAAGATCCTCTCCGCGGCGGCCGGCGCCCCCGTCACCGTCTCCGGCGCCACGACGGACGGCCTCGGCTTCCCGGGCCGCGAGGAAGGGCTGATGGCGATCGCGACGGCACTGGTGGTCCGTACGGGCTGAGGCCGCCGCCGCTCTGCTCGTGGTGCGGGTGAGCGGAGAGCGTGCGAGGGTACCCGGAGAGTCACTGCCGACCGAGGAGGTACCCCATGCCCGCCGCCCTGCCCGAACGGCTCAAGTCCCTGCTCGACGGTCCGGTCTTCATCGTGGTCGGCACCATCCAGCCCGACGGCCGCCCGCAGCTGTCCCCGGTGTGGGTGAAGCGGGACGGTGACCAGATCCTGTTCTCCACGACCGTCGACCGCCGCAAGAAGAAGAACCTCGACCGCGACCCCCGGGTGAGCGTCGTCGTCCAGGACCCCGAGACGCCCTACGTCTACGGCGAGATCCGGGGCACCGCGGAGTTCACCACACAGGGCGCCAAGGAACTGATCGACGAACTGTCGCTGAAGTACACCGGCAAGAAGTACGCGGAGTTCAACCCGGCGTCCGCCGCCGACGCCGACCGTGTGATCGTCAGGATCACGCCGGAGAAGGTCGTGGGCATGTTCTGAGCCATGCGGCACCGGGCACCACCCAGCGCCCACTACCCTGGAGTGGTGACCATTCGCCTGTACGACACCAGCGCCCGGCAGATCCGTGACTTCGCCCCGCTCAAGCCGGGTTGTGTCTCGATCTACCTGTGTGGCGCCACCGTGCAGGCGGCACCGCACATCGGGCACATCCGCTCGGGCCTCAACTTCGACATCATGCGCCGCTGGTTCGAGTACCGCGGCTACGACGTGACGTTCATCAGGAACGTCACGGACATCGACGACAAGATCATCGCCAAGGCCGCCGACCAGGGCCGCCCCTGGTGGGCCATCGGCTACGCCAACGAGCGCGCGTTCGACGACGGCTACACGGTGCTCGGCTGCCTGCCCCCGACGTACGAGCCGCGGGCCACCGGGCACGTCCCCGAGATGATCGAGATGATGCGCGGGCTCATCGAGCGCGGGCACGCCTACGCGGCCGACGGCAACGTCTACTTCGACGTGCGCTCCTTCCCGGAGTACCTCCAGCTCTCCAACCAGGAGCTGGACAACCTGCGCCAGCCCGAGGGCGAGGGCGAGACCGGCAAGCGGGACCAGCGCGACTTCGCGCTGTGGAAGGCCGTGAAGCCGGGCGAGCCCAGCTGGGAGACGCCGTGGGGACGCGGCCGGCCCGGCTGGCACCTGGAGTGCTCCGCCATGGCGCACAAGTACCTGGGCGAGGCCTTCGACATCCACGGCGGCGGGCTGGACCTGATCTTCCCGCACCACGAGAACGAGATCGCCCAGGCCAAGGCGTTCGGCGACGAATTCGCGAAGTACTGGGTGCACAACGCCTGGGTCACGCTCAGCGGCGAGAAGATGTCGAAGTCGCTCGGCAACAGCGTGCTCGTCTCCGAGATGGTCAAGCACTGGCGCCCCATCGTGCTCCGCTACTACCTCGGCACCCCGCACTACCGCTCGATGATCGAGTACAGCGAGGAGGCGCTGCGCGAGGCCGAGTCGGCGTTCGCGCGCATCGAGGGCTTCGTGCAGCGCGTCACGGAGCTGGCCGGCAAGACCGTCGAGCCGGCCGCCGAGGTCCCGCCGGCCTTCGCCGAGGCGATGGACGACGACCTGGGCGTCCCGCAGGCGCTCGCCGTCGTGCACACCACCGTCCGGCAGGGCAACAGCGCACTGGCCGCCGACGACAAGGACGCCGCCGTCGCCCGCCTCGCCGAGGTACGGGCCATGCTCGGCGTCCTCGGCCTCGACCCGCTGGACGAGTGCTGGGCCGGCGAGGGCGCGGGCCAGGGCGAGGACCTGCACGGCGTGGTCGACAGCCTCGTACGCCTCGTCCTCGACCAGCGCGAGTCCGCCCGCGCCCGCAAGGACTGGGCCACCGCCGACGCCATCCGCGACCAGCTGGGCCAGTCCGGCCTGGTCATCGAGGACAGCCCGCAGGGCCCCCGCTGGACCCTGGGCCAGCGCTGACCCCTGCTTGATCGACTGTGCCGCCCGGCCCCCCGGGCGGCACACTGCATAAGACGCACTGCAAGACACAGTGCGACAGACGTACGTACGACGCTCACGGAGACGAGTTACTCATGGCCGCGAACAACCGCCGCATGTCCGGCAAGAAGGGCGCGCAGGTCGGCAGCGGCGGCAAGCGGCGCCGGGGCCTGGAGGGCAAGGGCCCGACCCCGCCCGCCGAGATGCGCAAGGGCCACGCCAAGCAGCGCGCCGCGGCCGCGAAGGCCCGCCGCGCCCAGGGCGGCCGCCCACAGCAGCGCCGGGGCGGCGGCAAGTCCGCCTCCGAGCTGGTCGTCGGCCGCAACCCCGTGGTCGAAGCGCTGCGCGAGGGCGTGCCCGCGAACACCCTCTACGTCCAGCAGTTCATCGACAACGACGAACGCGTCCGCGAGGCCCTCCAGCTCGCCGCCGAGCGCGGCGGCATCAACCTCATGGAGGCCCCCCGCCCCGAACTGGACCGCATGACGAACGGCCTCAACCACCAGGGCCTCGTCCTCCAGGTCCCGCCGTACGAGTACGCACACCCCGAGGACCTCGCCGACGCCGCCTACGACGAGGGCGCCGACCCCCTGATCGTCGCCCTGGACGGCGTCACCGACCCGCGCAACCTCGGCGCGGTCGTCCGCTCGGTCTCCGCCTTCGGCGGCCACGGCGTCGTCGTACCCGAGCGCCGCTCGGCCGGCATGACCGCAGGCGCCTGGAAGACCTCCGCCGGTACGGCCGCCCGCACCCCCGTCGCCCGCGCCACCAACCTCACCCGGACCCTGGAGGCGTACAAGAAGGCCGGCATCACGGTCGTCGGCCTCGCGGCGGACGGGGAGGCCGAGCTGGGCGACCTGGAGGCCCTGGACGGCCCCGTCGTCATCGTCGTGGGCAGCGAGGGCAAGGGCCTGTCCCGCCTGGTCGGCGAAACCTGCGACTTCCGCGTCCGCATCCCGATGCCCGGTGGCGCCGAGTCGCTGAACGCGGGCGTCGCGGCCGGAATCGTCCTGTACGAGGCGGCCCGCAGGCGCAGCTGAACAAGCGTCCGGAATTTCACCCTTGCGGGGGAATTCCGGCGCCCGTATGGCGTTCAGGGCGGCTTTGACGGGGTCCGGACACATCCGTCCGGTCAAGGCAGTGTCCTAACACCACGTCACTCGGTTAGATCCGTGTGGACACCAGAACACCCCGCACACCCACGGGGGACCGCTCGTCGGGATACGACGACGCTCCCGCGCTGAGCATGGTGAAGGTGCCGAGCGATCCGGCGCAGGTCATCGTCAACCACCCCAGCTTCCGCGTGCAGCTGGGCCCGTCGGCGAAACGCACCCAATCCCCGCGGATCGCCCGGCACCTGAGCGCCACCCAGGCCACCGCCCGCATGCCCGTCGTGGGCACGACCGGGCGGCGGCGCCCCGTCGTGTGGAGCGGCAGGTCCGCCCCCGACGACACCGGCGCCCACCGCCTCCTCCAGGCCGTGCGGGGCAACAGCGTCCGCCACGCCGACGAACCCGAGGCCGGCGCCACCCAGGTCCTCCCACGCGTCGGAACCACCGGCTACGCCGACACCTACGACGAGCTGGAACAGACCGTCGAAACCCCCGTCGTCGGCCACCAGCGCACCCCCGCCGACGCCGAAGGCACCCGCGTACTCCCGCACATGCGCACGGTGGGCGGCGCCTACGACGACCCCCCCTACGACGAACCCCCGTACGCGGACGACGACTTCGAGCCGTACGACACCCACGCGGAACCGTCCGACACCGACACCCCCCGCCCCACCAGAGCCCACGGCGACGACCCGGCCCGGCACGCCTACTACCCCGGCCGCCGGATGAACCTCGGAGTCGTCCTCCTCCCCCTGCGCATCTTCCTCGGCTTCATCTCCATCTACGCCGGCATGGGCAAACTGTGCGACCCGCTCTACTTCGACGGCGGCAAACGCGGCTCCATGGTCAAGTGGCTCAACACCCTCCACCCCTGGGAGGTCGCCGAGCCACTGCGCCAGTTCGCCCTGCACCACCCCGTCGGCTCCGGCCTGGTCATCGCCTTCCTCCAGGTGGCCGTCGGCGTCCTGACCGTCCTCGGCTGCTGGCAGCGCGTCGCCGCCGTGGTCGGCGCCCTGCTCTCGGCCGCCCTGATCGTCACCGTCAGCTGGAAGACCGTCCCCGCCTACGACGCCCCCGACATCATCTACCTCGCCGCCTGGTCCCCGCTGATCATCGCCGGTGCCCCCGTCTACTCCGTGGACGGCCGCCTCGCCGCCGGTGCCTGGCGCCGCCTCGGCCCCCGCGCCGACATCTGGGACCTGCGCCGCTACGTCCTGCGCCGCGGCGCCCTGATCACGGCCATCACCGTCGGCCTCACCCTCCTCGTCGGCTCCCTGTTCGGCGGCGCCGTGCGCGACTCCAGCCGCGTGGTCGTCCCCGGCCCCGGCGAGGCCCCCCGCAATAACCTCCCCGGCTCCCCGCTCCCGCAGGACACCGGCAAACGGCACAAGAAGACCCCGGCCGCCTCCAGCTCGCCCACGGGCGGCGCCACGGCCGGCGCGAGCCCCTCCGGCGCGGCGACGACCCCGGGCGCCACCCGGTCCGCCGGCGGTACGGCCAGGACCCCCAGCCAGACCCAGGGCACCACGGGCCAGACCCCGTCCCGCCCGTCCTCCCCGACCGGTGGCGCCCCGAGCACCACGGCGGGCCCGACGAGCACCGGCTCCTCGTCGTCCGGCGGCACCGGCAGCTCGGGCGGCTCCTCGTCCTCCGGCGAGCCGGGCCTGGTGGGCGGCCTGCTGGGCTGACGAACGGAACGAGAAAAGGAGAGGGCCCCGTACCAGTGGAGGTACGGGGCCTTTTCGGTGCTACCGGCCCAGGGTCGCCAATTCCTTGGCCGCCTCGGTCAGATCCTTGGCGGTGTCGATCGCCCGCCAGTACGCCCCCTGAGGAATCGGGAACCCGAAAAGCCTCCGCTCCCGGGCCAACCGGGGAAACGTCGTCCGCTCGTGATCCCCCCGCTCGGGCAGCATCGAGGCGAACTCGGGCGAGAAGACGTACACACCCGCGTTGATCTCGAACGTGGACGGCGGAGCCTCGATGAAGTCGGTGATGTGCCCGAACCCGTCGCTCTTCACCGCGCCCCAGGGGATACGCGGCCGGGCCAGGGCCAGGGTCGCCGTGGCATCCCGCTCGGTGTGGAAGTCGGCCATGTCCCGCAGGGAGAAGCGGGTCCAGATGTCGCCGTTGGTGGCGTACCAGGGCCGGTCGGGGCGGGGAAGATGCGCGGCGGCGTACTTCAGGCCGCCGCCACGGCCGAGTGGCTCGGTCTCGACGACGGTGGTGACGGAGACGGGCAGGTCGGCGGAGTCCAGCCACTTCTGCAGGACATCGGCGAGGTGGCCGCAGGAGACCACCACGTCGGTCACGCCTTCCTCGGCGAGCCAGGTCAGCTGATGGCCGATGATCGGAGTGCCCGTACCAGGGATCTCGACCATCGGCTTGGGCCGGTCATCGGTGTAAGGGCGCAGCCGGGAGCCCTGGCCACCGGCCAGGACCACGGCTTGAGTGGGGCGCGACGCGGCGTTGGGATGGGTCATGACCGCACTGTACGTGGCGCCCCGCTCGGGTCGGCCGGCAGCGACGCGCTCCTTCGGGAGCCGTTGTCCTCGCGAACCCTTCAAGGGCGAGGAAACGCCCCCCGAAGGAGCGCGTCACGATCCGGTGCGCCGGCGCTCAGCTGTGCGCGGCGAGCACACCCGACGCGAACGACGTGTCGCACACGGGGCGGGCGTAGGACTGGGCCACCGAGGCGCCGTACATGCGCGCCGCCGCCCGGCCCAGGGCACGGGCGATGCCCGAGCAGTGCCGGGCCAGCGAGGGGCGCCCGTTGACCGCCTGCTGGAGGTGGGTGAGGACGACCCCGGGGTTCTTCTGCTGGAGCTCGCCCATCAGCTGGTCGCGGAGCACGTCCTGCGGGGCGCGGGAGACCGACTTGGTGGAGACCTCCGCCGAGGAGACGTCCGAGGCGGCCAGCACCGAGCTGGAGGGGCTTCCCGTCCAGTTGACCCGGGTGACCGCGAGGGTTCCGGAGAGCACCAGGACGACGGGCAGGACTAGGGCGAGAGAGCGGCCGATACGGCGGGCAGGGCCGCCCCGATGGCCGCGTCGCGTCTGGGAGGTGGTGGAGTGCTTCACGCGTGTGAGGGTAGCGCGGGGTGATGATTTGGCGACATTGAGTCACCCCTTTGGGGGATGAGGAAGCGCCTTTTTCTGGGTAAGAGGTTGACGCGCCCCGCCCGAAATGATCGCTCTGCCGGGGTATGGCCGAAGGAACAACTCACACGAATGGGGCCCCGCGGCACTCCGCGGGGCCCCATTCGTCAACTTCCGCGCAAACGCGCTGCTCAGTCGGAGAGACGCTCACCCGTGGACGTCGAGAACACGTGGATCTCGCCCGGCCGCGGCACCACGTGCAGCGTGGAGCCCTTCTCCGGCACCTGGCGGCCGTTGACGCGGACGACCAGGTCCTTGACCTCGCCGCCGACCTCGGCGGTGCCGTAGACGTAACCGTCGGCGCCCAGCTCCTCGACCACGTTCACCGAGACGGCGAGACCGGCCGGGGCGTCCGCGCTGTCCTTCGTCAGGGACGCGGCGGTACCGCCGCCCAGCTCGACCACGTCGAAGTGCTCGGGCCGGACACCGACCGTCACCGTGCGGTCACCCTTGTCGGAGGCCGCCGTCAGGGCCTCACGGTTGACCGGGACGACGCTGTTGCCGAACTTCACGCCGCCGTCCGTGATCGGGACCTCGACCAGGTTCATGGCCGGGGAGCCGATGAAGCCGGCGACGAAGAGGTTGGCCGGGCGGTCGTACATGTTCCGCGGCGAGTCGACCTGCTGGAGCAGACCGTCCTTGAGGACCGCCACACGGTCGCCCATCGTCATGGCCTCGACCTGGTCGTGGGTGACGTAGACGGTGGTGATGCCGAGGCGGCGCTGCAGCGACGCGATCTGCGTACGCGTGCTCACCCGCAGCTTGGCGTCCAGGTTGGACAGCGGCTCGTCCATGAGGAACACCTGCGGCTCACGCACGATCGCCCGGCCCATCGCGACACGCTGCCGCTGACCACCGGAGAGGGCCTTCGGCTTGCGGTCCAGGTACTCGGTCAGGTCGAGGATCTTCGCGGCCTCCTCGACCTTCTGCCGGATCTCCGCCTTGTTGACGCCGGCGATCTTGAGCGCGAAGCCCATGTTGTCGGCGACCGTCATGTGCGGGTAGAGCGCGTAGTTCTGGAACACCATGGCGATGTCCCGGTCCTTGGGCGGCAGGTGCGTGACGTCGCGGTCACCGATGCGGATGGCTCCGCCGTTGACGTCCTCCAGGCCCGCGAGCATCCGCAGGGAGGTGGACTTTCCGCAACCGGACGGGCCGACCAGGACGAGGAACTCGCCGTCCTCGATCGCGATGTCGAGCTGGTCGACGGCGGGCTTGGTGGAACCCGGGTAGATCCGGGTCGCCTTGTCGAACGTGACAGTGGCCATGGTGAATGGGCCCCCTTCTACCGGCAGGAACGTGCCGGACGATCCGTTGTAGGAAGGTGGTGGTAGTCCACACGAGTGAACACGGGTGAACTGGCTCAGGACGCTACCTGGCGTTCGCTCGGTCTGTCAGTACCCCTACGACTGTGAACTTCGCGGAAATTTTCGACGGGACCCGCCGCGGACCTGGGTACACTGCACGGGCACCAGATGCACGCCTCCTTAGCTCAGCTGGTCAGAGCGCCGCTCTTGTAAAGCGAAGGTCGTCGGTTCGAATCCGACAGGGGGCTCTGGAAAACCAGCTCTGACCTGGGGTTTATCCCAGGCGAGACGCTCTTTCGGCCTCGGACTCCGCGTCCGGGGCCGTTTGCGTGAGCGGTGCGTGAGCGGTGCGTGAGCGGATGAGCCGCCACGGCTTCTTCGCACTGCCGGAGGCGACAGGCGTGACCGTGCGCCTCAAGCACGCCGCCACCGAACGCATCCCCCACCACCTCACCCACGGCGATGAGCACACCGGCAGGACAGGGACGGGTCCGGGTTCGCCGTGCTCCTGGACGCCGCACTCACCGCGGTGGCCTTCGCGATGCACTGGCACCGCACCCGCCAGCTCACCCAGCCTCCAGGCCAAGCGCCGCTTCGCCCATTACCTCCGGGAGACGGTGCCAGAGCATGCGGAGCGCATCCCGGCCGACCCTGCCTGGGGCATGAAGCCTGAACTCGCCGACGTCCCGGGACTTCCCGAGTTGTGACCAATATGTTCCGGGCCGCCTCCACCGTCGCCGAAGCCATCGCCACGCGCAGGGCCCTGGACGCTATTTCGACGTCTCCGACACCATGCCGGTCACCCTCGGTGACGCCCGCATATGGTCTGATGCCCAATAGCAACGAAATGCGACCAGACCGCACCCCTCTTACGATGATCCATGGAGGCCGAGCGTATGGACGAATCCCCCGTAAGCGACACGCTGTCACCACGGTAGGGCGGTCCTCGATGGCTGCATCCACGGGCCGCTACCCCTATGCCTTCCATATCGCCCTCGATGGCAACGGTCTGAACGGTCTGGAGGGGGCGGCCGGTGTCTGCGTCTTCCGCTACGACCCGGACAGCGGCGAGTACGCCTACCGCGTGCAGTACTACGACGGCGTGGCCGGCGGCCATGCCGTCAGCATCGCGCCCGACCGGAGGTTCGGGTTCCTCGGCAATGCCGGGCAACAGCTCCTGTTCTACGACGTCCACTCGCTGGACGAGTGCGAGCGGGTCTCCACCCTGCGGTTCGAAACCCCTGACGCGTCCATCAAGAGCAGCACGCACATGGTGTGGCTGGACAACACCCAGGGTGTGACGGCCATCGGCGACGGCCTCTGGCTGGTGGACCTCGACCGTTCGACCAAGGCCGAGCGCATCGGCGATCACCTGCTCAAACTTCCGCATGCCATGAAACGCACCGCCTCCGGCCGCTACCTCGTGTACGGCGGTATGGACCATCCGGGTCAGGGGGAGGCCGCGGAGGTCGGAATCTTCGACCTCGAACATCGCGTCGCCCGGCGGATCCCCCTGCCGACGACCTGCTGGCACGTGGCCTGCCATCCCTATGAGGACGTCTTCTACGCACTGTCCTTCCGGGTCCATCCTCAGGAGGGCCGGGACTGGCACGAATGGGCCATGGCCTACTTCAAGGAGTACGTGTTCGAGATCGACGCCGGCAGCGGGCAGGTCCTGCGGCACTGGACCTGCGGTCAGAACGTGCCCGCGCACATCAACTCGGACGTGTGTGTCTCCGACCGCGAGCTGATCTACTGCAACGGCGGCAGCGGCACCATCGTCATGATCGACCTCGACGACTTCACCTCGTACCGGGTCATCGACGAACGACCAGGACTGTCCGCACAGGTGCGCTCCGCACGCCAGGCCGCCCGGCAGGTCACCGACGCCTTCACCCGGGGATCCCTCATCCCGAGCAGCAGACATTTCGTCGGCGCGCTGCGCGTCACGCGCGGCACACTGCTCGACTCGGTCTACGCCTGTCAGCTCTCCGCTGACCAGAAGCTGCTGTTCACGGCCAACCGCGGGCTCAACACGATCACCGTGTACGACTATCCGGCCAATGCCGTGCGCCTGCGGGTCGAGATGCCGGAACTGCGCGCCTACCTTCCCGATCTGCCTGTGTGGACGGATCCCCGGCTGGGGTTCCACCACAGCACCCTGTTGAGCCCGGTCCCGGAGCCTGCCGGGGCCCGATCCGAGGAGTACCCATGAGCACTGAGACGACCGAAGAGCTGACCACCGAACTCCGGCGAAGCTGGGAACACTTCCGGACCGCAGCCGTCCGGATCGGCGAACTCCAGACCGCGATGTGGGGTGACTGTGCGGAGTTGATGACCGGGCTGTTCAACGGCAAACCCACCTGGGGCGACGTCAACAGGGCGTACTGGCAGTTCGTCGGCGACGAGGGCCTGAAGTACGCCGCGGCGCTGAGTGGACTCGGCATCGACTACGCCAGGAACGTGACCGAACTGACCCGGGAGTACGAACAGCGCCTCTGGGAGCAGTTGCGCGCGTCCGCACCGGGAGCCGCACCGGACAACGGGGGTGGCGGGGGCGCAACGGCCGGTCCCTCGCCCCGTTCCAGGGGCACCAAGCGATGACGGCGGGGGTCAGCTCGGCGTTCCGGCCCCCTCGTCGGCTCCCTCGTCCGGGTCCAGCGGTCCGGGAACGAGCACCCGCGTGCTCATGACCTCCGGTTGCGGCCGCAGCCCGGACCTGACCCGGTCCAGCACGTGCGGGCTGGTCACCAGCCAGCCGAGCGCCTCGGCGAGCGCCTGGCGCGCGGGGCGCGGCGTGTACCCGAGGGCAGCGGCCTTGTCGTGCCGGTACCAGTAGTACCGGCCCATCGTCCGGGCCTCCGCGCGGGTGGTCGCAGGAGGCCGGGCGCCCAGCACGGCCCGGATCTCCGCCAGTGTCGCCGTCAGGTACGCGGCAGTATGCGTGGCCGTGGCCCACGGCCCGTGGGTGCCGCACAGCTCGGAGACCGTCTGGTGGATGGTCCGCCACGCCCAGTTCTCACCGCCCAGCAGATAGCGTTCCCCGGCGGTTCCGTGCTCCGCGAGCAGTACGTGGCCGTGGGCGACGTCCCGGACGGAGACGATGTTGCATCCGCCGGGGTAGGTGGTGCGCAGTGGATCGGCCAGATACCGGGTGAGCAGCGCGTTGCTGGGTACCAGCCGCCAGTCGGGACCCCCGACCACGATGGTCGGGCAGGCGGCCACCACCTCCAGCCCCAGTTCGGCGCCCAGCGCGAACGCTGCCCGTTCCTGCTCCAGCTTGGTGAGGAAGTAGTCCGGCAGATACTCCTCGCCGGGCACCCCGTCCTCGCCGCGGGACGCCGGTCCGTCGGACGAGCCGCAGGTGACCGACGACGAGGTCACCACCACCCGCCGGACCCCCGCCGCCGCTGCCGCCCGCAGCACCTCACGGGTGCCTTCCACATTGGCTCGGGCCAATTCCTCCCGCGTGATGTCCCAGTACGCGAAGACGGCGGCACAGTGGAACACCGCCTCGCAGCCCTCGAACGCGGGCCGCAAGGTGGCGGGAGCCTGGAGATCCGCGTGGACCACAGGGACGTGGAGCGCGTGCAGGTGCCGCGTGTCGCTGTCCCGGCGGACCAGCGCCCTCACCTCGTGGCCGGCCCGCAGCAGGGCGCTCACCACCTGGGCACCGACAAGTCCGGAGGCTCCGGTCACACACGCTTTCACAGTGACTACCTCGCTCCCCTGTCCCGGGCCGCGGCCTCGCGCAGCCCCTGCCAGAAACCGCTGACCGCGGGACGCAGCTCTTCCCGCAGATCGGCAAGCAGCCCGAAACGGGACGGGACGTCGTCGGGCGCGACATGCCAGAAGCCGTCCGGCCCCAGCCGCCCCGGCAGCCTCGACACGGCCAGGGCCTGCGATGCGGCGTTCCGTACGAGCCGGGCGGCCTCGGTCAGGCGCTGGGTGGGCAGTTCGGCGGCCAGCATGTCGTCATGCTCCTCCCAAGCCCGGCCGATCCGGTACGGCCGGCCCTCGTACCGCGCCTCGAAGTTGTCGAGCGTGCGGATGAAGAACCGCTGGTAGGCATCCTGTACCAGCGGGTCCCTGAGCTTCGGCCGGGTTTCGGGACGGAACACCTGCCAGGACAGCGGCAGCGTGAACCGCTGGCGCACCCGGATCACGATCCGGGTCCTGGCTCCGCCGTCAGCCGCGAAAAGGGCCACCGAACCGTCGTCGTAGTCGGCGGAGCCGTTCGGGCTGTGAACCGTTCGCCAGGCGATCCGCTGCGACTGCTCCTCGTAGGTGATCGACTCGAGCTTGCAGACATCGATCGGCGGACCACCGTAGAACGCCATGTAGTTCGGCTGCGCCAGATACAGGTTTCGTTCGATCTGGCGGGTGGGTCGCCCCTGCGCGTCGCGGGACACCACGTGGACCCGTCCGCCCAGGTAGTCGGTCATGTAGCTGATGGACCGGCTGATATCCACCCGGCGCACGAACTCCGCGTACGGTGCGTTGACGGTGCGTTCGCACCCGAAGAGGATCGAATTTCCCAGGTGTTGCCACCGCATCAGCCAGGCGTCCGCCGGAAGCGCGTCGATCACTCCTTCCAGCGGCCGGAGGAGAGCATTGATCCGGTCGAAGTCGCCGTGGGTATAGGCGTCCGGGTCGACGGCGAGGGAGACGTCCCGGCGCCGGATCTTCTCCTTCCCGTACCCGGTACGCCAGGCGCGAACGGTGGACGACGCGGACGCGGCTGCCCCGATCGCCGCACAGAGGGCAGCAGAAGCCGCCGGGTTCTCGTCCGCGCTGCGGATCAGCGTGGCGAGTGTGCGAGAAAGCCGTGCCAGCGCGGGATCGGTGATGGCCGCCGTGTCCGAGGTCACCTGCCAGGAAGCGATGCTGAACAGCCGGTGGACCCGGCCGTCCGGGGCGAGTCGGCGCACCGCCTCGACCAGGGCCCTCGGAGGATTACGCCATCCCTGGTACGGCGTCAGATCCCCGACGAGGTGATAGTCGTCCGGCAGACCGCGGGCGCTGAGGACCCGCGCGTTCAGTGGCGATGAGGCAGGATCGACACGCATGAGCAGTGCACCGGCCATGTCCGCCAGCGCACCGTCCGGTGCGGCGATGACCGTCCCCGTTCCCAGTGGCTTGCCCACGTGTGAGCCGGCGCACCCGTGACTGCTCACCACCGCGTCGATGATGTGGAAGTCCGGTGCGTAGGAATCCAGCAGATCCACGATGACCTCGGCGCCGTCGCGCCGTGCCCGGTAGTGATGGTGCTTGTCGGCGTGGGGCAGCACACCCAACAGATTGGCCAGGCAGAGGGCGTACCCGAACTCCGGATGGGTGCTGTTCTTCGCGATGTTGATGCGGAAGTCCGCTTCCAGCCAGGCGCGCGCCATTCCGCTGCCGTGCAGCACGCTGGAAGCCGGGAACCCACCCGGTTCGATGTCCTCGGACAGATCTACGATCCGATAGGCGTTGCCTCGGCGGGTACGACCGGCGTAGCCGAGCCGGCGACAGGTCTCCAGTAGCCCGGGGCCCTTGAGCCATACGTCTGGACCGCAGCGGGCGGCTCCGACAGTGATGTCTCCGTAGCCTCTGTCACACAGCAGGTCGATCAGGTGCTCCACGAGCACGGCGCTGACTGCGGTCGTCGGGTCGCCGTACGCGGATGTCCCCGGCGTCAGGATCACCGCCAGCCCGCCTGGGTCGCCACCTGCACGTTCGGCGAGACGCTGCCAGAGTCCGGCCCGGGTGACCGCATCCGCCAGCAAACCCTCGGGCGAAAGCGGCCGGGTCCGGGTGGACCGGACCACCGCGACCGTGGTCATGCCGTCGGCCTCTTCGTGGGAGATCACCGCCATGGCCTCCGCTCAGGGGCGCGTCGTCCGATGGTGCGCCCGGTCGGCCCAGTGCATTTGCCCAAAAACGACCAAACAGGCGCAAAATGCGATGTTACTGCGCGGAGGACGGATGCATGCCGGGACGCGCCTGCAGCAAACTCCAACAGGTCGGTGGTGGAGGGTGGTGACGGTGATAGTTGGCCGCCGACACTCAGGCCGGCCCGTTCAGTGCCTGCCCGCCACCCAGTCCGCCGCCTTCGCCAGCCGGGAGCTCTCCAGCCCCGGCCGAAGCCGTTCGCGCTGGTCGGCGGTGCGATACGTGGCGTACATGCCATGCACGCCCAGCCAGCGGAAGGGTTCCGGCTCCCACTTGCGGACCTTGTGGTTCACCCAGGGCAGGTCGGTCAGTTCGGTGCGGCCGCCCTGGCCGGAGTCCTGCTGGACCAGGTCGCGCAGGGTGCGGGCGGCCAGGTTGGCGGTGGCGACGCCGGAGCCGACGTAGCCGCCGGCCCAGCCGAGGCCGGTCGAGCGGTCCAGGGTGACCGTCGCACACCAGTCGCGCGGCACCCCCAGCACGCCCGACCAGGCGTGTTCCACCCGGACCCCGGCCAGGGAGGGGAAGAAGCGGGTCAGGATCTCGCGCAGGGCCTCGATGGTCGCCGCCTGTGTGCGGCCGTCGTTGTCGGTCTTGGAGCCGAAGCGGTACGGCACTCCACGCCCGCCGAGTGCGATACGGCCGTCTGCCGTGCGCTGGGCGTACATATAGGCGTGGGCCATGTCGCCGAGGGTCTCGCGGCCCTCCCAGCCGATGGCCGACCACTGTTCCTCGGTCAGCGGTTCGGTGGCGATCATCGAGGAGTTCATCGGCAGCCAGGTGCGCTTCTGGCCCTTGAGGGATGCCGTGAAACCCTCGGTGCAGCGCAGGATGTACGGGGCGCGGACCGTGCCGTACGGGGTCACCGCGTGTTTGGGGCGGATCTCCGTCACCGGTGTCGATTCGTGGATCGTGACGCCGAGGGCATCCACCGCCGCCGCCAGGCCCTTGACCAGTTTCACGGGGTGCAGCCGGGCGCCGTGGGGGGTCCAGGTGGAGCCGACGGCGTCGGCGACGCGGATCCGTTCGGCGGTCTCCCGGGCGCCGTAGAGTTCGCGGTCCTTCTCGCCGTAGGACAGCTCGTGCTCGTGGAAGGCCTTGAGGCGGGCCAACTGGGCGGGTGTGGTGGCCACTTCGAGGACGCCGCCCTGGTGTACGTCGGCGTCGATGCCTTCGGTCCCGGTCACGGCGATCACCTCGGCGACGGTGTCGTTCATCGCCTGCTGCAGCCGTACGGCGGCCTCGCGGCCGTGGAGTGCGGCGTAGCGGTCGCGGCCGGCGATGCCGTTGTAGAGCCAGCCGCCGTTGCGGCCGGAGGCGCCGTAGCCGCAGAACTTCTGCTCCAGGAGGGTGATGCGCAGGAAGGGGGCGGCCTTCTTCAGGTAGTACGCGGTCCACAGGCCGGTGTAGCCGCCGCCGACGATGACGACGTCGGCCGTCGCGTCCCCGGACAGAGGTTCGCGGACCGGGGGGAAGCCGTCGTCCGTGTACCAGTAGGAGATTCCGCCGTTGACGACGCTGCTTGCCGAGCTGCTCATGGCCGGGACGTTAACTCCTGAGAGTGGTCAGTGTCTCCTTCGGATTCCATGCTTTTCCGCGGCCTCTGGCCAGCGGATAGCAGGCCAGGCCGATCAGCAGGGACACGAAGTGTCCGAATTCGGTGAAGGTGCGCCCCTCGGCCAGTGGGAGGGCGAAGACGACGAGTACCACCACGAGGTAGGTGTATCGCCAGGGTGGGGCGATGCGGTAGGTGAGGACGCCGACGATGCCGGCGAGGGCGTAACTGACGCCGATGTCGAGGGTGTTGACGGCGGAGTGCGGGGCCATGCCGTCTCGGATGGCCTTCAGCAGTGCCAGCTCGCTGATCAGTGTGGCCAGGACGTGCGCCAGGGCGCACACCGTGAGCCAGCGGGCCGTGCCGAGCCAGCGTTCGGCGGGTGCGTGGAACACGGTGTACAGCACGACGTAGGGGAGCCAGTGGCCGCTGTCGATCCACAGGGCGCTCGCGACCAGCACGCGTACCGGGTTGCGTGACAGTTCGTGGATGTTGGTCGACCGTTGCCGCAGGAAGTGCTGTTCGAACTCCGGCGACATCTGGTGCAGTGCGACGGTCGTGACGAAGAGGACTGCCAGCCACACGTACGTGCCGGGGGAGCGGCGGATGTACGCCCATACGCCGTTGAGGCCCCGGTTGATTCGCATGAGCCGATTCACGCACGCCGGTGTCGTCCGGTCCGTGATCGACATTCCCGGCGATCTCGTGGATGCGAGTCCGGGTGCGGGGTCAGGTCACCGATTCCACGACCGGTTCCTCCGCCGCCGCCGCGTGTTCGGGGGCCTTGGCCGTCACCATCAGGCCGGCGGTGAGGCCTGCCAGGAGCATGACGGCGGCTGCCCACCAGATGGCGACGGTGTAGCCGTGGACGACGCCGGCCGGGATGACGAGGGCCTTGGGGGCGCCGGTGCGCAGGTGGGCGGTGATGTAGCCGGCGCTGGTGCTGGTGGCGATGGTGTTGAGCAGCGCTGTGCCGATCGAGCCGCCGACCTGCTGGGCGGAGTTGACGGTCGCGGAGGTGACGCCGGAGGTGGCGGTGGCGAAGACCGGCATGAAGGTCAGGCCCATGCCGAGGCCCATGAGGAGCAGGGCGGGGAGGATTTCGGTGGTGTAGGAGGAGCCGACCTGCATGCGGGTGAGCAGGAGGAGGCCGCCGGCGGCGAGGAGCATGCCCGGGACCATCAGGGTGCGCGGCGGCACGTGGTGCAGGAGGCGTGCGGAGATCTGGGTGGAGCCGGTGATGATCGCGGCGGTCAGGGGCAGGAAGGCGAGGCCTGCCTTGACGGGCGAGTAGCCGAGGATGACCTGGAGGTGGTAGGTCATGAACAGGAACAGGCCGAACATGCCGATCACCGCGAGCATCATGGTCAGGAAGCAGCCCGCGCGGTTGCGGTTGGCAACGAGGCCGCCGCAGCCGAGGAGGACGCCGGGTACGTCGAGGCGGGCTTCGCGGTGGCCGGGGCGGTCGTGGAGGAGGGCGGAGGCGCCGATGACCGCGAGGACGGCGATGGGCACGTTGACGTAGAGGCACCAGCGCCAGTCGAGGTACTCGGTGAGGAGGCCGCCGACGATGAGGCCGATCGCCGAGCCGCTGCCGGCGAGGGCGCCGTAGATGCCGAAGGCCTTGCCGCGTTCGTGCGGGTTGGTGAAGGTCGTGGTGAGCAGGGAGAGCGCGGAGGGCGCGAGGACGGCGGCGAAGACGCCTTGGAGGGCGCGGGCGCCGAAGAGCATGCCGGAGCTGGTGGCGACGCCGCCGAGGGCGGAGGCGACGGCGAAGCCGATGAGCCCGATGACGAAGGTGCGTTTGCGTCCGACGAGGTCGGCGATGCGGCCGCCGAGCAGGAGCGGGCCGCCGAAGGCGAGGGTGTAGGCGGTGATCACCCTCCCCCACTGCCTTAAGGGCGTGGGGGCACCCCCAGCCGGTTCTGTCGGACATGTGCAGGGCGTGCTGGGCGGAGGGGAGCGCGATGTTCACGATCGTCGCGTCCAGGACGACCATCAGCTGGGCGAGGGCGATGACGACGAGGCCCCACCAGCGGTGCGGATCCGTGTCTTCGGGGGCCGTCGTGGGGGTGCCGGTGTCACCCGTTCGGCCGATACTCATCTGGCCAGAAGACTACGAATCGGGGCGTATTACATCCGGTTTCCTCGTTTTCGGCGGGCGTTTCATGGCTCCAGCACCACCTTTCCGATCGTGCCGCGGTTCTCGAGTGCGCGGTGTGCGGCGGCCGCCTCCGTGAGCGGGAAGCGGGTGATGGCCGGGCGCAGCCGGCCGTGGGCGGCCTCGGCGAGCGCGCGCAGTTCGAGCGCGCGCAGGCCGCCCGCCTTGCTGAGCATCGCCGGGCCCAGTACCGACTCGGAGACGCCCTCGGTGAAGTGGCCCGCACCGTCCCCGATGCCCTCCGCGGACCAGCCGAAGACGAGGTGCCGTCCGCCGGGTCCGAGCAGGGCGACGGCCTGCCGGGCCACTTCGCCGCCGACGCCGTCGTAGACGAGGTCGGCCGGGCGGCCGCCGAGGTGGGCGCGGATCTTCGCGGGCCAGGTGGTGTCGGTGTAGTCGACGGCGAGGTCGGCGCCGTTCGCCTGGACGCGGGCGGTCTTCTCGGGGCCGCCCGCGAGTCCGACGACGGTGGCGCCGGCGTTCTTGGCGTACTGCACGAGCAGGGTGCCGATGCCGCCGGCGGCGGCCGGTACGACGACCACGTCGTCCGGTCCCGGCTCGGCGAACTGCACGATCCCCAGCGCCGTACGCCCTGTGCCGATCATGGCGACGGCCGCGGCGAAGCCGAGGGTGTCCGGGATCTCGTGCAGGCGGTCGACGTCGGTGACGGCGAGTTCGGCGTAGCCTCCGGGCGCGAAGCCGAGGTGGGCCACGACGCGCCTGCCGAGCCAGAGCCCGGCGACGCCGTCGCCGAGTGCGTCCACGACTCCGGCGACTTCCCGGCCGGGCACGGTCGGCAGCGCGGGCCGCTCGGGCAGTGGGCCCTGGTGTCCCGCGCGCAGGGCCGCGTCGAGCAGGTGCACCCCGGCCGCGGCGACGGCGATCCGCACCTGACCGGGGCCGGGTACCGGGTCCTCGGTCCGCTCGTAGGTCAGGTTCTCGGCCGGGCCGAAGGCGTGCAGACGGACGGCGTGCATGGTGATCCCCCTGGAGGACGACTGTCTCTTCCCGGCCCAGCCTCCGACCTCAAGCACGCTTGAGGTCAAGCGCGGGCCGACCGAGGATCAGGGACACCGCGGTGACCGCGCTGTTGAAGGACACCTCCGACAGCACGCCCGCCGCCGCGACCGAGTCGCCCACGAGGTAGACGCCGTCGCCGCGGTCCACCGCGGGCCGGTCCCGCCAGCCGTTCCCCGGCAGGTCCAGCGCTCCGGTACGGCCGTCCGCGACGGCCTCCCGTCGCCAGGTCAGCCGCTCCCGCCAGCCCTTGAAGCCCAGGTCGAGCAGCTCCTCGGCGCGGGCGAGGCCGTCGGCCCGGGATTCGCCCGGCCCGATCGGGAACTGTCCCTGGATCAGCTGCTGCCCGGCCGGTGCGAGGGAGTGGTCCGGTGCCGTGCACCGCTCCAGCCAGCCGGTCGCGTCGAGGTCCGAGAGGATGAAGGGGTCACCGCGCCGGGTGCGCACGGCCAGGTCGAGCAGGACGGTACGGCCGCTGGGCCAGGTCAGTGAGTTGTCGCCGAGCAGCCGCCGGGCGGCGGGCAGGGAGGTGGCGACGACCACGGGTGCGTCGGTGGGCAGGGTGTCGACGCGGGACAGCGTCTCGACGCGCACGCCCAGGTTCCAGGCCCGCGCGGCCATCCGCTCGATCAGGGAGGCCCAGCCGCCGACCGGGTAGTGGGCCTCCGGCGGCAGTTTGGTGGCCCGGCGCAGGCGTTCCTGCACGAACGCGGCGGACAGGGCGCCCGGGTCGTGGTGGAAGAGGTTGACGGCCGCGTAGTGGGCCGCGGCGCGGGCGCCTTCCTCACCGGCGACAGCGGTCGCCCAGCTCTGGAAGTCGGCGTCGACCGGGGCCTGCCGGATGCCGGGGCGCAGCAGCTTCAGCATGCCGAAGGGCGGGGTGCGGCGCAGTACGCCGTGGTGGCGCAGCCGCAGCCGGGCCGCCTCCAGTGGCGGGATCGGGGCGAGCGGGCCGATCAGGTCCCGCTGTTTGAGCCAGGTCCAGTGCGGGCCGCCGTTGTAGAGGGCGTGGGGGCCTTCGTTGGTGCGGTACGGGCCCTCGGCGGTGCGGGCCCGGCCGCCCAGGGTGTGATGGGCCTCGTACAGGGTGACCGTGGCGCCCGCCTCGGCGGCGGTGATCGCGGCGGTGAGTCCGGCGAAGCCGCCGCCGATGACGGTGATGTGGTGCGTGGGGCGGTGCGTGGGTCGTTGCATGGGGTGGCGCATGGGTGGGCCCCTCCCTCGGGTCGGTTCATCCGGTCCGTGCGTACGGCTGTTGGTCCGTGAGTAGGACTGTTCGGCGGGGCCGGAATGTGACATCGCCGGGATATGCCCAGGTCAGGGCGATTGTCAGTGGTGGGGTGCAGCATGGGGGCATGGCGAGGAGAGCGACAGGCAGCCGTCCGGCGGGGCGGGCAGGGGTGAAGGGCGCGCGGCGGCCGGAGCTGCGGCTGCCGCCCCTGGAGCCCTGGGCGCAGGGGGAGTTGGAGCCCGACGGGGACTACGACGGCTTGGAGTTCCGGGACGCCGACCTGACCGGACAGGACGGTGTGGGCGCCCGGTTCATGGACTGCGCGCTGACGGGCTGCGCGGTGGACGGGACGGCGCTGGGCCGGGCCAGAGTGCTGGACTCGGTCCTGACCGGACTGCGCGGGGTGGGCACGCATCTGGCCGAGTCCACGTTCCGGGACGTGGAGCTGATCGACGCCCGGCTGGGCGGCACGCAGCTGCACGGGGCGGTTCTGGAGCGGGTCGTGGTCCGCGGCGGCAAGATCGACTATCTGAATCTGCGCGAGGCCGGCCTCAAGGACGTCGTGTTCGAGTCCTGCGTCCTGGTCGAGCCGGACTTCGCGGGCGCGAGCCTGGAGCGGGTGGAGTTCGTCGACTGCGCGCTGAGAAAGGCCGACTTCGGCAGCGCGACACTGAAGGACGTGGACCTGCGTGGGGCCGCTCCGCTGGAGATCGTGCGGGGCCTCGACCGGCTGTCGGGTGCGGTGATCAGCACCGGGCAACTACTGGATCTGGCACCGGTGCTGGCGGCGGAGCTGGGGATCCGGGTGGAGTAGGGAGGCTCGGCCCCGCGGTGTTCACGGCAGGCGCGGAAAGCGGGCCTGCAGGGTCCAGATCGCCGGGTTCTCCGCCAGCTCCTCATGGAGGTCGGTCAGGTCGGCGATCAGGTCGTGCAGGAAGTCGCGGGCCTCGCGGCGCAGTTCGGCGTGGGAGAAGGACAGCGGGGACTCCTCGGCCGGCATCCAGTCGGCGGCGATGTCCACCCAGCCGAAGCGCCGCTCGAACAGCATCCGGTCGGTGGACTCGGTGAAGTCCAGCTCCGCCCGCTGCGGCCGGGCGGCGCGGGAGCCCATCGGATCCCGGTCCAGCCTTTCCACGATGTCGCACAGCGCCCACGCGAAGTCCAGCACCGGCACCCATCCCCAGGCTGTGGACAGCTCCCGGTCCGTCTCGGTGTCCGCGAGATACACATCACCGCAGAACAGGTCGTGCCGCAGCGCGTGGACGTCCGCGCGGCGGTAGTCCGTCTGCGGGGGGTCGGGGAAGCGGTTGGAGAGGGCGTAGCCGATGTCGAGCACGGGAGAGATGGTGTCACGCCCCAGCGGGAGCACCGGCACCACGGATCACTCGAACACCCGGCACTTAAGATCACTGACATGTCCAGATCCGTGCGCCTTGTCCCGGCCGCCGCGGCCACGCTCGCCCTCGCCCTCACCGCCACCGCGTGCGGCGCCGGTGTCCACGGCACCCCGGGCGGCTCCGGCGTACGCGACCCGTACTTCCCGAAGGCCGGCAACGGCGGCTACGACGTCGGGCACTACGACCTCACCCTGGACTACACCCCCGCCGGCCGCCGTCTCACCGGCACGGCCGTCATCACCGCCCGCGCCACCCAGGACCTGTCCGCCTTCGACCTCGACCTCGCCGGACTGCACGTCGACTCGGTCACCGTCGAGGGCAAGGACGCCCGTTTCGAACGGGCCGGGCAGGAACTCACGGTCCGCCCGCACGACGACCTGAGCAAGGGCGAGACCTTCAGCACCACCGTCCGCTACTCGGGCACCCCGCGTACCCTCACCGACCCCGACGGCTCCAAGGAGGGCTGGCTGCCCACCGCCGACGGCGCCCTCGCCCTCGGTGAACCCGTCGGCTCCATGGCCTGGTTCCCAGGCAACAACCACCCCTGTGACAAGGCGACCTACGACCTCACCGTCACCGTCCCCAAGGGGCTCCAGGCCGTCTCCAACGGAGAGCTGACGGACCAGTCCACCGAGGGCGGCCGTACGACCTACCGCTGGCACACCGCCCAGCCCATGGCGAGCTACCTCGCCACGCTCTCCGTCGGCCACTTCGACCTCATCCGCGGCACCGGCCCGCACGGACTGCCGATCCTCACCGCCGTGGACCCCACCCAGGAGAAGGCGAGCAAGAAGGTGCTCGCGAAGCTCCCCGACATCATCGACTGGGAGGAGTACAACTTCGGCCCCTACCCCTTCTCCTCCACCGGAGCGATCGTCCCCGGCGCGGGCGACGCCGACTACGCCCTGGAGACCCAGAACCGGCCGACCGTCCCCGCAGACCACCTCGAGATCAGCACGCTCGTGCACGAACTCGCCCACCAGTGGTACGGCGACTCGGTCACCCCGAAGTCCTGGCAGGACATGTGGCTCAACGAGGGCTTCGCCACCTACGCGGAGTGGCTGTACCAGGAGGACCACGGCGGCAAGAGCACCCAGCAGACCTTCCTGGACCTCTACGACGGCGACAACGAGGCCATCTGGGCCTACCCGCCCGCGAAGCCGTCGAGCGCCGCCCACATCTCCGACAGCCCCGTCTACCAGCGCGGCGCGATGGTCCTGCAGAAGATCCGGCAGAAGGTCGGCGACGACGCGTTCTACGACATCATCCAGGGCTGGGCCGCCGCCCACCGCCACGGCAGCGCGAACACCGCCGACTTCACCGCGTACGTGGAGAAGAAGGCCCCGCACAAGGACTTCACCGAGATCTGGAAGGACTGGCTGTACGGCGACGGCAAGCCGGCCCATCCGTGACGCACCGGGCGTTAGTGTGCCGTTTCGTACGCGTCCAGCAGTCCCGCGAGCCCCGGCGGCCACACCGGCTCGGGGGCCTCGGCCAGGTCCCCTCTCATCCACCACCGCCGGCCGAGGATGCCGTCGGCCGTGTGGGCGGCGGCCGGCTGGGGGCCGGAGGGGTCCCGGCGCGGGCCATGGGCGACGTAGATGTGCTCGTGCTGGCGGACCGGAGTGCCCGTGTGGGTGAAGTCGTGTTCCCAGGTGCACAGCAGCGGGCCCGGCTCCAGGTCCGTCCAGCCGGTCTCCTCGGCCAGCTCCCGCAGGGCGCCCTCGCGCGGGGACTCACCGGCCTCCAGGCCACCGCCGGGCAGGGCCCAGTGGACGCCGACCTCGACGTTGTCGTACCGGAAGAGGAGCACGGCGCCCCGGGGGTCCACGACGGCGATCCGGGCCGCCTTCCTCGGTGCGCGCGGTCCGTCGCCCAGCACCTTGCGCAGTACGGCGCAGGGGCGGCCGTGGGCACGGTCGGGGCGGTGGTCGATCACCTCGTAGCCGAGGGTGGTCCAGAAGGCCAGGGCCTTGGGGTTGTTCTCGAGGACGGCGAGCCGTACGGCGCTGCGGCGGCCCCGTGCGCGGAAGCGGTCCTCGACGAGTTCCGCGAGGGTACGGCCGTGGCCCTTGCCGTGGTCTTCCGCGTGCACCATCAGCAGGCCGATCCACGGGTCCGGGTCGACGGGCTGGGGATGATGGGCGAGCGTGCCCGCGAGTCCGACGAGGCGTCCCTCCTCGGTGCGGGCGAGCAGCACCTCGGCGCCCGGCACGGCCAGGTCCTCGGCCAGCATCGCCGCGACCTGCTCGGGACGTACGTCGTCCGGATCGGGGAAGTCCCCACTGAGCCGGTGGAACTCGCGGTTCGACGCATACAGCGCGGTGAGTTCGGTCAGCAACGGGGCCGCGATGTCCTGGCCGGGGGAGAGGGGCTCGAGAATCACGCGGGGCAAACTATCGCCGGGGAGCCGTCGCCCACCTCCGGTTTTCCGCCGCCGCGGACCACGCGAGCCCGGCGGCCTCCGGCCGTGGCCCACCACGACCGGAGGCCGCCGCTCACCACGACCGGAGCGTCCGGCAGCATCCGTCAGACGTTGACGCCGAAGTCCTGGGCGATGCCGACCAGGCCCGAGGCGTAACCCTGGCCCACCGCGCGGAACTTCCACTCCGCGCCGTTGCGGTACAGCTCGCCGAAGACCATGGCCGTCTCGGTGGCGGCGTCCTCGGAAAGGTCGTAGCGGGCGATCTCGGCGCCGCCGGCCTGGTTGATGATGCGGATGTAGGCGTTGCGGACCTGGCCGAAGTTCTGGCCGCGGTTCTCGGCGTCGTAGATGGAGACCGGGAAGACGACCTTGTCGATGTCGGCCGGGAGCGCGGCCAGGTTGACGTTGATCGCCTCGTCGTCGCCCTCGCCCTGGCCCGTGCGGTTGTCGCCGGTGTGGACGATGGAGTTGTCCGGCGTCTGCTTGTTGTTGAAGAAGACGAAGTGCGCGTCCGAGTAGACCTTGCCCTGGGGGTTGACCGCGATGGCGGAGGCGTCCAGGTCGAAGTCCGTGCCGGTGGTGGTGCGGACGTCCCAGCCGAGGCCCACGGTGACGGCGGTCAGGCCCGGAGCCTCCTTGGTGAGCGAGACGTTGCCACCCTTGGACAGGCTTACAGCCATGTTGGGAGTCCCTTCCCTTGGGATATCTGTCGGATACCTGTGTATCTGTGCCGATGAAGCTACCGTCATCGGGAAGAACGTCGAGGGGGGTCCCGGTGGTTCCGGATCCCTTTACCTTTTTTACCGAGCGGGAGCCCCGGGGCGGAAATCCAGGTGACGTGGACCGGGCCCGGCCGGGAACATGGAGGGCATGTCCGGTCCTTACGTCATCCGTGGCTCCGTCTCGCTCCCCGAGGCCGAGCTGATGTGGCGTTTCTCCAGGTCGTCCGGGCCCGGCGGACAGCACGTCAACACGAGTGACTCGCAGGTGGAGCTGCGCTTCGACCTCGCCCGCACCGAGGCGCTGCCTCCGGTGTGGAAGGAGCGGGCGCTCGCGCGGCTCGCGGACCGGCTCGTCGACGGAGTGGTGTCGGTACGGGCCTCCGAGCACCGCTCCCAGTGGCGCAACCGCGAGACCGCCGCCGTACGCCTCGCCTCCCTCCTCGCGGAGGCCAGCGCGCCTCCGCCCAAGCCGCGCAGGCCGACCCGGATCCCCCGCGGCATCAACGAACGCCGGCTGCGGGAGAAGAAGCAGCGCTCGGAGACCAAGCGGGGGCGCTCGGGCCGGGACTGGGGGTGAGCGGACGGATGACCGTCACGTCTGCTGCCCGCCGTTCGCCGGTAGGGCTGTCACATCTGGTGTCCGGCGTTCGTCAGTGAGCCGGCAGACCACCGACGGCGACCGAGAGGCCGGGCACCTCGATGAACGACAACGAGCAGCACCGTGACGACGACTTCCTCGCCGAGCGGTTCGAGGCGTACCGGGGGCATCTGCGGGCCGTCGCCTTCCGGATGCTGGGCTCGGCCGCCGAGGCGGAGGACGCCGTGCAGGAGGCGTGGTTCCGGCTGAGCCGGTCCGACACCGGGGAGGTGGCCAACCTCGGGGGCTGGCTGACGACCGTCGTCGGCCGGGTCTGCCTCGACATGCTCCGTTCCCGCCGTTCCCGGGGCGAGCAGCCGCTGGAGAGCTGGCAGCCGGGATCCTCCGCCGAGCCGGACCCCGCGCAGGACGCCCTGCTCGCGGACTCGGTCGGGGTGGCGCTGCTGGTCGTCCTGGACACGCTCTCGCCGGCCGAGCGGCTGGCGTTCGTGCTGCACGATTTGTTCGGGGTGCCGTTCGAGGAGGTCGGCGGCATCCTCGGGCGCAGCCCGGCCGCCGCGCGGCAGCTGGCCAGCCGGGCGCGGCGCCGGGTGCGGGGTGCCCAGGCGCCGGAGGCCGACCTGGTACGGCAGCGGGAGGTCGTCGACGCCTTTCTGTCGGCGGCACGGGACGGTGACTTCGACGGGTTGCTGGCGGTGCTCGATCCGGACGTCGTGGCGCGCAGCGAGGTGGGTGTGACCGCCGGTGCGGTGCGGGTCGCCTCCGGTGCGAAAAGCTTCGCGCATCTCGCGCGCGTGGCGCACCCCGCGCTGGTCGACGGGGCGACGGGCCTGGTGGTGTACGCCGACGGTCGCCTGGAGCGGGCTCTGACGTTCACCTTCGTCGACGACCGCATCACGACCATCGACGTGCTGACGAACCCGGCCGACCTGTCGGCCCTGACCATCGAGCCCGTATGAAGCCCGCCTGCGCGCCGGTGTCACAGCTCCAGCACTCCCACCGTCTGCCCCCCGCTCGTCTCGCCGTTCTTCCGGAAGCCCAGGCGGAGGTAGAACTCCTCGGGGCCGTCCGGGCCGGGATGCCAGGTGACGTACATCTCCTTGCCGCCCCTGCGGCGGATCAGGTCGGCGACGGCGTCGACGGCATAGCGGCCGTACCCCCGCCCCTGTGCGTCGGCGGCGATGTTGAGGCGCCACAGGCCCGAGCGGTGCACGCTGCCGTCGCCGTGCCAGTCGATGCCGAGGAAGGCCATCAGAAAGCCGACCGGGCGGTCGCCGTCGACGATCAGGCGGGGCCAGGCGACGCCGGTGGGGCGGACGTACGCCTCGGCCAGGGACTTCACGACCGGCTCGACCGCGTGTTCCTGGTCGGGGCGGATCCGGATGCCGATCGCGGCGTCGAAGTTCGCGGGGGTGATTTCTTCCAGGCGAGGTGTCATCCGCGCAGAGTAGGAAAGAGGATCACCGCGCGGCCACGCATTATCGGATCACCGGCGCCCAGCCCGATCGCCGGCGCTCAGCCCAACTGCCGGTACCGACCGCGGAAGTACAGCAGCGGCCCGCCCTCCGCGCCCGGGACGTGCGCGGTCAGGACGCGGCCGATGACGAGGGTGTGGTCGCCCGCGGTCACCCGCTGCTCGGTGCGGCACTCCAGGGTGGCCAGCGCGCCGCCCACCAGCGGGGCGCCGGTGGCCTCGCCGCGGACGTAGGGGATGTCCTCGAAGAGCAGGCGGTCGCTGATACGGCCCTTCATCGCGAAGCGGCCCGCGATGTGCCGCTGGCTCTCGGTGAGCACCGACACCGCCCACAGGGGCTGTTCGTCGAGCAGGTCGTCCATGCGGGCGCCCGTGCGCAGGCTGACCAGGACCAGCGGCGGGTCGAGGGAGACCGACATGAAGGCGGTGGCGGTCATGCCGACGTCCTCCATGCCCGGCGAGCCCGGGTCGTCCGGGTCCAGCGGCGGCTCCTGCGCGGTCACCAGGACGACCCCGGCGGCCAGTCGGGACATCGCGGCCCGGAACTCGTCGTTGCTCACCCCCTCAGCATGCCCGGAAGCGGCGGTGGCGGTGGGTGAGGGAGTCTTCAGCACGCCGGAAACGCTAATCCCGGCTCCGCGCGAGCCGCATCGGGCCGTAGGCCGAGCAGGGTCCTAGGACCAGCGGACGAGAGGAACCGGGTTCAGTAAATGCACAGGCAAAACGCAGAAGCTCCACTCAATTGTTCACGTTCTTCTGTGACTTGAGTCACAAGAGGCAGGAATTGTTGACCCTGTGTACCGAGTGGGCAGCGCGCTGTGATTCAGTGGCGGGAGGTTGATAAAGAGCACCCTTGATTCGCTGCGAGGCCTCGGGGGGAGGGTAAGCATGGAGACCGAGTCGGAGCCGTATGTCCGTCTTGCGTCCCTGCGACAGCTGCACCAGGTCATGGCCGACATGAACACGGCACGCAGTCTGGCGGACACACTGCAGACCGTCGCCGACGGCGCCGTGGGCGCCCTCGGGTACGAGATGGCGTGCGTGAACCTCGTACGGCCCGACGGCGATCTCGTCGTCGCCGCGTTCTCCGGGAACTCCGCCGCCGAGGCCCTGATCACCGGCCGGGTCGGCTCCCGCGACTCCTGGGAGCGGCGGCTGAACATGGGCGAGCGCTGGGGCGACCTGGTCTTCATACCGCACACCGAGGGCTGGGTTCTCGACGACGACGACGTACCCCAGTGGTTCACGGACGGCCCCGCGCCGCGCTTCGAGGACGAGTGGCACCCCTCGGACCGCCTCTTCGCCCCCATGTACACGCCGGGCGTGCAGGGCGGCTCCTGCGGCGAGCTGCTCGGGGTGATCTCCGTCGACCGGCCGCGCAACGGCCGCCGGCCCGGCGCCTGGGGCCGCGAGGCCCTGCAGATGTACGCCTTCCAGGCCGCCATCGCGATCAGCAACGCCCGGCTGCGGGCCAACATGCAGCGCGCCCTGGTCCGCCTGGAGCGCGATCAGCAGGCCCTGCGGGCCAGTGAGGAATCCTTCCGGCAGGCGTTCGAGTACGCCCCCTCCGGCATGGCGATAGCCGAGATGGGCGGCGACCAGCACGGCCGCATCCTGCGCACCAACGACGCCCTGTGCCGCCTGCTCGGCCGCCCCGCGTCCGCGATGCGCCGCTACTCCTTCTCGGACCTCGTCCACCCCGAGGACATCGGCACGCTGCTGCGGACCTCGGCGGAGGGCGGCCGGGCGGAACTCCGCCTGGGCCGCCGCGACGGCACGTACGTCTGGGTGAGCCTGCGCAACAGCGTCGTCGCGGACGCCGCCGACGGCCCCCGTTTCCTCCTCACCCACGTCGAGGACATAGAGGAGCGCAAGCGCCGCGAGCTGCAGCTCGCCCACCGCGCCTCCCACGACTCCCTCACCGGCCTGCCGAACTCCGCCGAGCTGCGCTCACGCCTCGCGGCCCGGCTGTGCCGGCGCCCGGCGCACGCCGGTGAGCTGGAGTCCCTGGACGCGGCCTACGGCCACCCCGCCTTCGACGCCCCCGGCCACGGCTTCGACTTCCGGCCGGGCACGGAGGGCTACGACGCCTACGACCACCACGTCCACACGGTCGCCCCCGAGGACGAGCGCGACGACGGCACCAAGGGCCTCGCGGTGCTCTTCTGCGACCTCGACGGTTTCAAGTCGATCAACGACCGCTTCGGCCACAACGCGGGCGACGCGGTGTTGATCGAGGTCGCCCGACGCCTCACGCGCGGCGTCCGGGACGGCGACACGGTGGCCCGCCTCGGCGGCGACGAGTTCGTGATCCTCGCCGACGGCCTCGGCAAGGCCGACGCCCAGGACCTCGCCGTACGGCTGCGCAACGAGATCATCCAGCCGATCCGGGCCGAGGGCCGGGCCGTGCGGGTGGGCGCCAGCTTCGGCATCGGGTGGGCACACTGCGGCATGACTGCGGACGAAGTGTTGAAGTCAGCCGACGAGCGTATGTACGTAGAGAAACGATCTCGTCCCAAACAACATCGACGCGCCGGGTGAACCCCAGGTCAGCGAGGTGATGCGGTCTGAGTCACCCGTTTGGCCCAGCCAGAGCGGGTAGGCTCGCCTTTCCAGACCTGTACCGCATCCACCCGCACCCGCTGAGGAGACCTAGGGATGACGCCCGGCGAAAACGGCCCGAGCACGCCCGAGGACGACGACCCGTTCGGCTACCTGTACGCCGACGGCCAGGCCAGAGGCGCCCAGCCGCCGTCCGGCGGTTACGGCTACCCGGGTTCGGTCAGCAGGGTGCGCACGGTCGGCGAGCGCCAGTACGGCCAGCAGCCCAGCATCCCGCAGCAGCAGGGTGCCTACGGCCAGCCGAACGCCCACTACCAGGCCCCGGAGACCCTCCCCGGCGGCGCCCCGACCAGCCGCCAGCCGGTACCGCCCGCTCCCGGCCGCCGCGGCCCCAACACCAAGGGCCTGCTGATCGGCGCGATCGCGGTGGTCGCCGCGGTGGTCGTCGGCATCGGCGCCGCGATGCTCAACGGCAACGACGACAAGAAGAACAACAACCAGGCGGGCACGACCCCGACCCAGTCCCAGGGCCAGTCTCCGAGCCCGTCGGGGAGCAACTCGGCGGCGAGTGGCTCGATGCAGGCCGACGCCTCGGCGCTCACGCCGGCCGGCGGTGCGGCGAAGGCCTCGGACGTCAAGGGCGCGAGCTCCTCCGACGGCAGCTACATGGCGGGACTGAACACGCCCGGCTCCTCGCTCACCTGGACGGTCAACGCCCCGTCGGACGGCACGTACACCGTCTTCGTGTACTACAGCGTGGCCGGCCCCGACCAGTCGATGACGGTCAGCGTCAACGGCACCCCGTTCGGCAGCAAGCTGGACCTGCGGAACTACCGGCACGCCAAGGACGGCGACTTCGCCAACGGCTGGACCAGGACCTTTGTGTGGCCGACCCTGAAGCAGGGCTCCAACACCATCTCCATCTCCTGCGGCTCCGGAGACCAGTGCAACGCCCTGATCAGCAACGTCAAGCTGAAGCCGGGGCAGGTCAAGAAGGACGGCTAAGCCGCGCTGGCCACCCGGGCCACCGCCACCCGCCCCCGCAGCTCCTCGTACACCGCCGGGTCGAACTCGCCGGCGGCCGCGGACCGTACCGTCGCCGCCGACAAGGCGACCGCGCGGGCTAGGCGGTCTGGCCAGGGGAGGTTCTCCACCAGGCCCGACAGGAGGCCCGCCACCGCCGAGTCGCCCGCGCCCGTCGGGTTGCCGTGGAGGTGGGCCGGTGGGGTGGCGCGCCAGCGGCCTTCGGGGGTGACGGCCAGTAGGCCCTCCGCGCCCAGGGAGGCGACCACCGCGTGGGCGCCGCGGCGGCGGGCGTCCTGGGTGGCGCGCAACGGTTCGTGGGAGCCGGTGAGTTCGGCCAGTTCGTCGGCGTTGGGCTTGATGAGGTCGGGGCGGGCGGCCACCCCGCGGCGCAGGGGTTCGCCGCTGGTGTCCAGCAGCGCGGGGACGCCGTGGGTGCGGGCGGCCCGGACGAGGTTGGCATACGCGCCGACCGGCACGCCCGGCGGCAGGCTGCCGCACAGGGCCACTGCCGAGGCGCCGGGCAGTAGTTCCTCGTAGCGGTCCAGGAACGCGCCCCACTCGGTTGGCGCTATCTGCGGGCCCGGCTCGTTCAACTGGGTCGTATCACCCGAGAGTTCGTCCACGATCGCGATCGTGCGCCGACTCGCCCCGGTCACCGGAACCAGCGCGTCCGTGAGGCCGGCCGTGTCGGCCAGCCGGTCGTGTATCGCCCGTCCGGTCCCGTCGCCCGCGAAGCCCGTGACCGTCACCTCGTGCCCCAGCGCGGCCAGTACCCGGGCCACGTTCACGCCCTTGCCGCCGGGCCGCTCGATGACCTCCGAGACCCGGTGCGAGGTGTGCGGCCGCAGGGACCGTACGCGATAGGTGAGGTCGAGAGCGGTGTTCAGCGTGACCGTGAGGATCACCCCGGCCGACCTCCCTCAACATCCCTTGCGTGCGTCATCGCGCCCGTCATCGGTTTCCGGGGCCCGATCATGCCAAAGAGACGGCGGTCGGCCCAGTCACGAGTCGGCCGCCGTCCAGGGAAAAGACGGGCAGATCAGGCCAGTTGGGGCGGTACGACCATCCACTCGCCTTGCCGCATCACGCCCTGCACGTCGAAGTCCGCGTCCAGGAGGACCAGGTCCGCGTCCTTGCCCGGCTCCAGCGAGCCGATGCGGTCGGACAGGCCGAGGAGGCGGGCCGGGCCCGCGGACAGGGCCTGTACGGCGTCCTCGACCGAGAGCCGATCCACCGTCACCGCCCGCTTGAACGCGCGGTCCAGGGTCAGCGTGGAGCCCGCGATCGAGCCGCCCTCCACCAGCCGGGCCACCCCCTCGCTGACCTCGACCTCCAGCGGGCCGAGCATGTAACGCCCGTCGCCGATGCCCGCCGCGTCCATCGCGTCCGTGATGAAGGCGACGCGGGAGGCGCCCGCGTGGTGGAAGGCCAGCTCCAGGGCGGCGGGGTGGAGGTGTACGCCGTCGTTGATCAGCTCGACCGTGACCCGCTCGTCCTCCAGCAGGGCGGCGATGGGGCCCGGCGCCCGGTGGTTCAGGGTCGGCATGGCGTTGAACAGGTGGGTGGCGACCGTGGCGCCCGCGTCGATGGCCTCGACCGTCTGCTCGTACGTCGCGTCCGTGTGGCCGATCGCCGCGATGACGCCGTGCTCGGCGAGCAGCCGTACCGAATCGATGCCGCCCGGCAGCTCCGCGGCCAGCGTGACCATCGTCGCCCTGCCGCGCGCCGCGTCGATCAGCTTGCGCACCTCGGCCGGGTCCGGGTCGCGCAGCAGCTCCTCGGAGTGCGCGCCCTTGCGGCACGGCGAGATGAACGGCCCCTCGAAGTGGATGCCCGCGATGTCCCCCTGCTCGGCCAGCTCGCTCAGGAGCCCGGCCTGCCGGACCAGCAGGTCCATCTCGTCGGTCACCGTGGAGGCCACCAGGGTGGTGGTGCCGTGCAGGCGGTGCGTACGAATGGCCTTCAGCACGTCGTCGGCCGTACCGGAGAAGGAGGCACCGCCGCCGCCGTGGTTGTGGATGTCCACGAAGCCGGGGATCAGCCAGTGGCCGGTCACGTCGAGCACGTCGGCGCTCTCGGGAGCGACGGCCGCGATCTTCGTGCCCTCGACGACCACGCGCCCGTCGTCCACGACCCCGCCGGGCAGCACCACCCGAGCACCTGCGAGAACCAAGCTGGGAGCCATCAGGCGGTTACCTCCGAAGGGTCGGTGGGGTCGGTGGGGTTCGTGGGGTCGAGGTCGGTGGAGTCGAGCAGGTCGCGGGCCAGCAGGCCCGCGCCGAGGCAGCCGGCGGTGTCGCCGAGGGCGGCGGGCACGATGGTCGGCAGTTTCTGGAAGGTGACCCGCTGCCGGACGGCGTCCCGCAGCGGCTGGAACAACACTTCCCCCGCCTCGGCGAGACCGCCACCGACGATCAGGGTGCGCGGGTCCAGCAGGGTGAGCGCGGTGACCAGGCCGTCGGCGAGGGCGTCGACCGCCTCCCGCCAGACCCGGACGGCGTTCGGGTCACCGGACGCGACGGCCTTGGCGCAGTCGGCGGCGTCCGCGTCCGGGTCACCGCAGGCGGCCGCCCAGGCCTCGCTGACGGCGGACGCGGAGGCGTACCGCTCCAGGCAGCCGTGCTGCCCGCAGGGGCAGGGGATGCCGGACGGGCGTACGACGACGTGCCCGATCTCGCCGGCGAAGCCGTGCGCGCCCGCCTCCACCCGGCCGTCGATGCCGATGGCGCCCGCGATCCCGGTGCCGAGCGGCACGAACAGGAACCGGTCGGCGCCCTTGCCCGCGCCGATCCGGCCCTCGGCGAGGCCGCCGGTGCGCACGTCGTGGCCGAGGGCGACGGGGATGCCGAGCCGTTCGGTCAGCAGCGCGCGCAGTGGTACGTCCCGCCAGCCGAGGTTGGCGGCGTAGGAGGCGATGCCCTGTTCCTCGTCGACGATGCCGGGGACCGCTATGCCCGCTGCGGCGGCGGCCTCGCCGTAGCGCTCCGCGCCGTAGGCGTGCAGCTCGGCGGCGAAGCCGAGGATCGTCTCGACCACCGCGTCCGGTCCGCGCTCGCGTCCGGTGGCGCGGCGGGCGCGGTGGAGCAGCTCGCCGTCGTCGCCGACGAGGGCGGCCTTCATCCCGGTACCGCCCACGTCCAGGGCGATGACATGTCTCACCACAGCACCTAGTGTGGCCCCCCACCCGGGAGAGGTCTAGTCCACTCACGTGGTGTAGACCTTATGTGTCCATATATTGAACGGTCAGACAGCAGGGTTGGGGCTTTGACGGTGCGTCGGCGTACGGCAGGAACGATCGCGGTGGTGTCCGCACTGGGCATGACGGCGGTCCTCGGCGGCTGCGGGAGTACGGGCTCCTCCGACGTCACACTGAGACTCGTCGCCGCCGACTACGGCGACTCCCCGGCCAACAGCTCCAAGAAGTACTGGGACACCCTGGTCAAGGAGTACGAGTCCAAGCACCCCGGCGTGAAGATCGACGTCAGCGTGTACTCCTGGAACGACGTCGACGCCAAGGTCAAGGACATGGTCGCCGCGGGCCACGCCCCCGACCTGGCCCAGATCGGCGCCTACGCCGACTACGCGGCCGCCGGCAAGCTCTACCCGGCCTCCGACCTGCTCTCCATCCGCACCCAGGCCGACTTCCTCTCCCAGCTCTCCGAGGCCGGGCAGTGGAACCACACGCAGTACGGCATCCCCTTCGCCGCCTCCACGCGCGTGCTCTTCTACAACAAGACCCTGTTCGCCAAGGCCGGCATCACCCCGCCCACCACCTGGGACGAGCTGGCCGCCGACGCCAAGGCGCTCAAGGACAAGGGCGTGAAGTACCCCTACGCGCTGCCGCTCGGCCCCGAGGAGGCCCAGGCCGAGACCATGCAGTGGCTGCTCAGCGGCGCCTCCGGCAGCAACGACGGCAACGGCTACACCGACGGCATCGGCACCTACACCATCGACTCGGCGCCGAACGTCCAGACCTTCACGTGGCTCAGGGACGACCTGGTCGGCAAGGGCCTGACCGGCCCGGTCGCCCCCGGCAAGCTGAACCGCGCGGACGCCTTCTCCGCGTTCGCCGCCGGCCAGGTCGGCATGCTCAACGGGCACCCGACGCTGATCCAGCAGGCCGAGAGCAAGGGCGTGAAGTTCGGCATGGTGCCGATGCCGGGCCGGGACGGCAAGGCCAGGGCCTCGATGGGCGTCGCCGACTGGATGATGGCCTTCAAGCAGAACGGGCACCGCGACCAGATCGGCGACTTCCTCAACTTCGCCTACTCCGAGAAGAACGTCCTCGACTTCTCCCGCGAGTACGGCCTGCTGCCGGTCACCGGCTCCGCCTCCACCGCGATGAGCGACTCGGACGCCGCCCCCGACAAGGCGCTGCACCCCTTCCTCGACCAGCTGCCGACCTCCGAGCTGTATCCGGTCGGCAAGACCTCCTGGGCGTCGGTCAGCGCGGCCGTGAAGCAGGACATAGGCCAGGCCGTCGAGCCCGGCGGCAGCCCGGCCGGCGTCCTGTCCCGCATCCAGGCGACGGCGACGGCGGCGGACAGCAGCAGCAGGAGCTGAGCCGTCTGTCAGTGCCCGGCGCTACGGTTCTTCCATGGAACTCGGCCCCCGCGAACAAGCCATCCTCGCCCTGGAGCGCCGCGGCTTCCCCGGCCCCGGCGCGAAGGAACGAGCGATACGCGAGCAACTGGGCCTGTCCCCGGTCCGCTACTACCAGCTCCTCAACGCCTTGCTGGACGACGAGAGAGCACTGGCGGCGGACCCGGTCACGGTGAACCGTCTGCGGAGGGTACGGGACTCCCGGCGAACGGAGCGCTGAGTCGAGGCGGGGTCCAGGGGCGGAGCCCCTGGAGTGCAGGAGTGATACCGGCCGGCGCTGGATAGTGTCGCCGTATGGACCCTCTGCCGACCCCGCAGACCCAACCCGGCCGGGACGGACTGGCCGCCCTCCTGGCGAAGCCGACCGCGGCGATCGTCGGACTCGACTTCGACGGCACGCTGGCCCCCATCGTCGCCGACCCCGAACAGGCCCGCGCCCACCCCGAGGCCGTACCCGCGCTCGCGGCCCTGGCGCCCAAGGTCGCCTCCGTCGCCGTGATCACCGGCCGCCCCGCCGGAGTCGCCGTACGGTACGGCGGCTTCGCCGGCGTCCCCGGCCTGGGGCACCTGACCGTCCTCGGCCACTACGGCGCCGAACGCTGGGACGCGGCCACCGGCACCGTCACCGCCCCCGCCCCGCATCCCGGCGTCGAGGCGGTCCGCGCCGAGCTGCCGGGCGTACTGGACCGCGCCGGCGCCTGGCACGGCACCTGGATCGAGGAGAAGGGCCGGGCGGTCGCGGTGCACACCCGCCGCGCCGACGACCCGCAGGCCGCGTTCGACGCCCTGCGCGGCCCCCTCACCGACCTCGCCGCCCGCCACGGCCTGATCGTGGAACCCGGCCGCATGGTCCTGGAACTGCGCCCGCCGGGCATGGACAAGGGCGTGGCGCTCGGCGAGTACGTCCGCAAGACCGGCGCCGAGTCGGTCCTCTACGCCGGCGACGACCTGGGCGACCTCCCCGCCTTCGACGCCGTCGACGAACTCCGCTCCGAAGGCGTCCCCGGCCTCCTGGTCTGCAGCGGCAGCACGGAGGTCACGGAACTGGCGGAACGAGCGGACGTGGTGGTCGACGGCCCCGCCGGCGTCGTACACCTCCTGCGGGCGCTGGCCGCTCAGCTGGACTGAAGTTCCCTGAGCGCCCGCAGCTGCTCCAGGAACCACTGGGCGGGCGGCAGCGCGGTGGCGGCCGCGGCGAGCCTCTTCGACCGCTCCGCGCGCTCCCCGTCCGGCATGCCCAGCGCCTCGTGCAGGGCCCGCGCGGTCTCCAGCACGTCGTACGGGTTCACCACGAGCGCGTCGGCGCGCAGCTCCTCGTACGCCCCCGCCTCCCGGGACAGCACCAGTGCGCAGCCGTGGTCGGAGACGAGCGGGATCTCCTTGGCGACCAGGTTCATGCCGTCCCGGATGGGGTTGACCAGGGCCACGTCGGCGAGCCGGTACGCGGCCAGGGAGCGCGCGAAGTCGTCCTTGACGTGCAGCACGACCGGGGTCCAACCGGGCGTCCCGTACTGCGCGTTGATCTCCTCGGCCACCCGCTGCACCTCGGCGGTGTAGTCCCGGTACACGGCCAGGTCCTGCCGCGACGGATACGCGAACGCGACGTGCACCACCCGCTCACGCCACTCGGGGTGCTCCTCCAGCAGCTGCCGGTACGCCAGCAGCCCGCGCACGATGTTCTTGGACAGCTCGGTGCGGTCGACGCGCACGACGGTCTTCCGCCCCTCGCCGATCTCCTCCCGCAGCGCCGCCATCCGCTCGTCCACATCCGGCTCATGGGCCCGTTCGCGCAGGAAGTCGCCGTCCGCGCCCAGTCCGTGCACCCCGATCGCCGTATCGGCGAGGCTCCCGGGACCCAGTACCGCCGTGCAGCACGCCGTGAACGCGTCCGCCCACCGCCGGGTCAGGAACGCCGCCCGGTCCGCGCCCAGCATGCCCTTCAGCAACTGGGCCGCGATGTCGTCGGGCAGCAGCCCGAAGTACTCCGGCGGCGCCCACGGCGTGTGCGAGAAGTGGCCGATCCGCAGGTCGGGGCGGAGTGCGCGGAGCATCCCGGGGACCAGGCACAGGTGGTAGTCCTGCACCAGGACCGCCGCCCCCTCGGCCGCCTCCTCGGCCAGCGCCTCGGCGAAGGCCCGGTTGTAGGCCTCGTACGCCGCCCACTGCCGGCGGAATTCCGCGTCGAAGACCGGCTCCAGCGGGGTCTGGTACAGCATGTGGTGGACGAACCAGAGCACGGAGTTGGCGATGCCGTTGTAGGCGTCGGCGTGCACCGCCGCGTCGATGTCGAGCATCCGCACCCGCTGGCCGCCGGTGTCCTCGGTCGGCAGCAGCCCGCCGTCCGCCCGCCGCACGGCCTCCCGGTCGCCGTCACCGAGCGCCGCGCACACCCATACGGCATGGGCGTCCGCCCCGATGGCCGACAGCCCCGAGACCAGCCCGCCCCCGCCCCGCTTGGCGCGCAGCGAGCCGGCCCCCTCGTCGCCCACCGTGTACGAAACCGGCCCGCGATTGCTCGCGACCAGCACCCGAGCTCTCTCAGCAGCACCCTGCGTGGAAGCCATGGTCCTCAACCTAGGGCCTGCCCGGCGGATCTTGCCAGAGACGCGGGGGCTGGCACGCACATCTGCCGCGTTGTCGTCGGTCGCCGATGCTCCGCATCGACTCCCTCCTCCGCCTTGCAGCTGCACGCACCAGCCCCCGCTCACCTGTGCTGGTCAGGGACCGTCGGTTTCCTCGGGCCAGATCCGCCGGGCAGGCCCTAGCCCGGCCCGGAAACGCTCAAACGTACGGCTGCCTCCGCTGCCCGCGGCCGTATACGAACTCAAGCCACCCGGCGTTCGGCGTACTCCGCGATCTCCAGCATCGGTGGCCGTTCCTCGGTGTCCACCGAGTACGTGCGTGGCTCGAAACCGTCCTCGCCGCGTTCGAACTGGGTGAGGGAGGGGCGGACGAGGTGCCCGCGGGCCAGCCGGAGCTGGGCCGTGCGGTAGATGGCGGCGGCCATCCGGCCGAGGGCCTGCCCGTCCTGGTGCCGGTGCTTGCGCACGCCCACGTCCACCTGGGCCAGCGCATCCAGCCCCACCAGGTGCAGGGCGTCCACCAGCATGCCCAGCTCGACGCCGTAGCCGACGGGGAAGGGGAGCTGTTCCAGCAGGCTGCGCCGGGCCGCGTACTCCCCGCCGAGCGGCTGGACGAATCCCGCGAGCTGCGGCCAGTGCATGTTCAGCAGCGGGCGGGCCATCAGTTCGGTGACCCGGCCGCCCTGACCGGCGGCCCCGGCGAGCGGACGGTCGTACATCGCCTTGACCAGGTCCACGCCCGGCTCGGTGAGCAGCGGGCCCACGATCCCGGAGACGAAGTCGGAGGAGAACTCCCTCAGGTCGGCGTCGATGAAACAGAGGATGTCCCCGGTGGTGACCAGGAGGGAGCGCCAGAGCACCTCACCCTTTCCGGGGACCGCCGGGAGGCGCGGCAGGATCTCGTCCCGGTGAACCACCCGCGCGCCCGCGGCGGCGGCGATCGCGGAGGTGCGGTCGGTGGAGCCGGAGTCGACGACGACGATCTCGTCGACGAGCGGGACCTGCTCCACGAGGTCGTGACGGATGACCGCGACGATGTCGCCGACCGTCTCCTCCTCGTTGAGCGCGGGCAGCACGACGCTGACCGTCTGGCCGGTGCGCTGCTTGGCGGACAGGATCCGGTGGAGCGGGCGATCGGTCACGGACCAGGAGCGGGTGGCCAGCCAGCGCTCGACTTCTTCCAGCACGGTCTGCGACTCCTCACTGTTCGTGATCGCACGGGCTGCACCGTGTGATCCATCTCGCGGTTCGGACGACTATCTCAACTGTCCTGGCCTTCGGTTACAGTCTTGAACAACGCCGATGACCATCGCATGTCGAGGGTCAACGTGCGCACACAACCGCATACCGCTCATCCAGAGGGGCAGAGGGACACGGCCCGATGAAGCCCCGGCAACCCTCCAGTCGGTACTCGTCTTCGCAGCGAGGCTCCCGGCTAGGGAAGGTGCCAAATCCGTCTCACGGCGAGATGCGTCGTGAGGAAGATGAGGAGAAAGGGCCTCGCCTCCATGGCTGTGCAGACAGTTGCAAGCACCTCCACTCCCACCGTCGACCTCGGTCCCGCCGCGGCCCTGAGCTGTCGCGAGTGCGGTCACCGCGTCCCGCTCGGCCCGGTCTTCGCCTGCGAGGAGTGTTTCGGCCCGCTGGAGATCGCCTACGACTTCTCCGCCTACGACACCGAGGAGCTGCGCCGCCGCATCGAGGCCGGCCCGGCGAACATCTGGCGGTACGCCCCGCTGCTGCCCGTCCCGGCCGACGTGGCCGACAAGCCGAACCTGAACCCGGGCTGGACCCACCTCGTCAGGGCCGACAACCTGGCCCGTGAACTCGGCGTCACCGGCGGCCTGTTCATCAAGGACGACTCCGGAAACCCGACGCACTCCTTCAAGGACCGCGTCGTCGCCCAGGCCCTGGAGGCCGCCCGCGCCTTCGGCTTCACCACCCTGTCCTGCTCCTCCACCGGCAACCTCGCCGGTGCCGTCGGCGCCGCCGCGGCCCGCGCCGGCTTCCGCTCCTGCGTGTTCATCCCGCACGACCTGGAGCAGGGCAAGGTCGTCATGGCTGCGGTGTACGGCGGCGAGCTCGTCGGCATCGAGGGCAACTACGACGACGTGAACCGCTTCTGTTCCGAGCTGATCGGCGACCCGGCCGGCGAGGGCTGGGGCTTCGTCAACGTCAACCTGCGGCCGTACTACGCGGAGGGCTCCAAGACCCTCGCGTACGAGATCTGCGAGCAGCTCGGCTGGCGGCTGCCGGACCAGATCGTGGTGCCGATCGCCTCCGGCTCCCAGCTCACGAAGATCGACAAGGGTCTGCAGGAGCTGATCAAGCTGGGTCTGGTCGAGGACAAGCCGTACAAGATCTTCGGCGCGCAGGCCGAGGGCTGCTCGCCGGTGTCCACCGCCTTCAAGGCCGGGCACGACGTCGTACGCCCGCAGAAGCCGAACACCATCGCCAAGTCCCTCGCCATCGGCAACCCGGCCGACGGGCCGTACGTCCTGGACATCGCGCGCCGCACCGGTGGTGCCGTGGAGGACGTGACGGACGAGGAAGTGGTCGACGCCATCAGGCTGCTCGCCCGTACCGAGGGCATCTTCGCGGAGACGGCGGGCGGTGTGACGGTCGGCGTCACGCGCAAGCTGGTCGAGGCCGGTGTGCTGGACCCGACGAAGACCACGGTCGTCCTCAACACGGGTGACGGCCTGAAGACGCTGGACGCGGTGGCCGACACGGGGCTCACCGCCACCATCCGCCCGACCCTGGACTCCTTCCGAGAGGCTGGCCTCGCATGAGCGTGACCGTTCGCATCCCCACCATCCTGCGCACCTACACCGGTGGCCAGGCCGAGGTCAGTGCCCAGGGCGCGACCCTCGCCGAGGTCATCGCCGACCTGGAGAAGAACCACACCGGGATCGCCGCCCGCGTCCTGGACGACCAGGGCAAGCTGCGCCGGTTCGTGAATGTCTACGTCAATGACGACGACGTCCGCTTCGAGCAGGGCCTGGAGACCGCCACCCCGGACGGCGCAGGTGTCTCCATCATTCCGGCGGTCGCCGGCGGCTGATCGTTACCTTAGGTAACTGCGGTTACTGATTGTTCATTGAATTGCCCCCTCCGTAAGAGAAGCGGAGGGGGCAATTCTGCGTGATTGAGCGCGGTACAGTTGGGGAACCTGGTCGCGGTCTTCGGGTCGCGAGCCCTGGATTCATGCCGCAACACTCGATAAGAAGCAGCCAAACTGCGCGGGTTTTATGCGGCTTTTGTGGCGTTTGCGGGGCCCGACTTGCCCGGAATTCAGACGAATTCTCGCCACATTCCGGACCGTTCCCGTCCAGAATTCTCGTCCGATTGACCTGTTGCAGACGGCAGTTGGACAGATACATTCAGCCGCGGTCGACGCGTTCCGGCGCACGCCCCCGTCCGATGGGGGGTGAGGTCTGACCCGGATCCGCGAAGTGTGGATCTGTGCAAGGGCCAGTAATAGGGGAGTTAGGCATGGCTCAGGGCACCGTCAAGTGGTTCAACGCGGAGAAGGGGTACGGCTTCATCGCGGTCGACGGTGGTGCGGATGTTTTCGTCCACTACAGCGCGATCCAGATGGACGGTTACCGCACCCTGGAAGAGGGGCAGCGGGTCGACTTCGAGATCTCGCAGGGCCAGAAGGGCCCGCAGGCGGACATGGTCCGGCTGGCGACCAGCTGAAGCACGCGTCGACTGACAGCGACGTTCTTCTGTTCATCTTCGAAGGGCCCGTACCTCCTGGGGTACGGGCCCTTCGTCGTGCCCGCCGCCCCCTGTTCGCGCGCGGCTGAGCGCCCCCACCGGCATGCCCGAGGCGCTTGCACTCGAGGGTGCCGAGTGCTAATCATTGGCGTTAGCACTCTGAAGGTGAGAGTGACAAAGAAGGACCGGGTCGGTGAGGCCCGCAGGCCAAGTGGGGCAAGGAACCACGAGGCCGGCGAGCCGTCCGTCGCGGGCGCGGGCGCGGTCCGAAGGAATCACCCCCAGTCCTGGAGGGACCACTTCACATGGCCAAGATCATCGCGTTCGACGAGGAGGCGCGGCGCGGCCTCGAGCGCGGCATGAACCAGCTCGCGGACGCCGTCAAGGTGACGCTCGGCCCCAAGGGCCGCAACGTCGTCCTCGAGAAGAAGTGGGGCGCCCCCACGATCACCAACGATGGTGTCTCCATCGCCAAGGAGATCGAGCTCGAGGACCCGTACGAGAAGATCGGCGCCGAGCTGGTCAAGGAAGTCGCGAAGAAGACGGACGACGTAGCCGGTGACGGCACGACGACCGCGACCGTCCTGGCCCAGGCCCTGGTCAAGGAAGGCCTCCGCAACGTCGCCGCCGGTGCCAACCCGATGGCCCTGAAGCGCGGTATCGAGAAGGCCGTCGAGGCCGTCTCCGCCGCCCTGCTGGAGCAGGCGAAGGACGTCGAGACCAAGGAGCAGATCGCCTCCACCGCGTCCATCTCCGCCGCCGACACCCAGATCGGCGAGCTGATCGCCGAGGCCATGGACAAGGTCGGCAAGGAAGGCGTCATCACCGTCGAGGAGAGCAACACCTTCGGCCTCGAGCTCGAGCTCACCGAGGGCATGCGCTTCGACAAGGGCTACATCTCCGCCTACTTCGCGACCGACATGGAGCGCATGGAGGCGTCGCTCGAGGACCCGTACATCCTCATCGCGAACTCCAAGATCGGCTCCGTCAAGGACCTGCTCCCGCTGCTGGAGAAGGTCATGCAGTCGGGCAAGCCGCTGCTGATCATCGCCGAGGACGTCGAGGGCGAGGCCCTGTCGACCCTGGTCGTGAACAAGATCCGCGGCACCTTCAAGTCCGTCGCCGTCAAGGCCCCGGGCTTCGGCGACCGCCGCAAGGCCATGCTCGGCGACATCGCCATCCTCACGGGCGGCGAGGTCATCTCCGAGGAGGTCGGCCTCAAGCTGGAGAACGCGACCCTGGACCTCCTGGGCCGCGCCCGCAAGGTCGTCATCACCAAGGACGAGACCACCATCGTCGACGGTGCCGGCTCCTCGGAGCAGGTCAACGGCCGCGTGAACCAGATCCGCGCCGAGATCGAGAACAGCGACTCGGACTACGACCGCGAGAAGCTGCAGGAGCGCCTGGCGAAGCTCGCCGGCGGTGTCGCGGTCATCAAGGCCGGTGCCGCCACCGAGGTGGAGCTCAAGGAGCGCAAGCACCGCATCGAGGACGCCGTGCGCAACGCCAAGGCGGCCGTCGAGGAGGGCATCGTCGCCGGTGGTGGCGTGGCCCTGCTGCAGGCCTCGGGCGTCTTCGAGAAGCTGGAGCTGGAGGGTGACGAGGCGACCGGCGCCAACGCCGTGCGCATCGCGCTCGAGGCCCCGCTGAAGCAGATCGCCGTCAACGGTGGTCTCGAGGGTGGCGTCGTCGTGGAGAAGGTGCGCAACCTGGCCGTCGGCCACGGTCTGAACGCCGCCACGGGTGAGTACGTCGACATGATCGCCGAGGGCATCATCGACCCGGCGAAGGTGACCCGTTCCGCGCTGCAGAACGCCGCCTCCATCGCCGCGCTGTTCCTCACCACCGAGGCCGTCATCGCCGACAAGCCGGAGAAGGCCGCGGCCCCGGCCGGCGGCGGCATGCCGGGCGGTGACATGGACTTCTGATCGACCTGACGGTTGATCGCCTGTCCTACGGACCGAGGGCGGTACGTCCAGCTTCTGGCTGGGGGTGCCGCCCTCGGGCGTTTGTCGAGGTCAGTCGGCGTAGTCCTTGAGTTCCTCCGTGTCCAGGGTGATGCTCACCGGCGGCGGAAGTTCGACGGTGGCGCCCCAGGAGTGGGACTGGGACTGCTGGTAGCGGCCGTCCTTGGGCTCGCTGTAGACGACGACGGTGTTGTTGTCACGGTCGATGAGGAGGTAGACGGGGATGTCGGCCGCTCCATAGCCGACGGGCTTGTCGATACGGTCGCGCTGGTTGGTGTCGCGGTCGTGAGAGGTGATCTCCACGGCCATGAGGGCGCCGTCGGCCGGGGACCAGTTGCCGTGTCCCTTGAAGTGGCCCCTGGGCGCGAGAAAGCCGTCCGTGATAGAGCGGCCCTTACGGTATGCCTCGGTCTTGACACCTCGTTCGGGCACGAGGTTCAGCTCGGGGCGCTGCTGCATGCACTGACGGAGCAGCCACATGAAGATCTCGCAGTGGTTGCCGTCCGGCATGGCCTTTACTACTACCTTTCCGTTGATGTACTCAAGCCGCACGGTTTCGGGGGCCACCGCGGCCAGCTCCTCGAACTCCTCGACGTCGAGCGGCCCGTGCCTCACACACAGCCGCCCGCCGAGGAACTCCAGCCGGTTCCGCAGTTCCCTCGGAGCCCTGCGGACGAGTTCCTCGAAGTCCTCGACGGACATCTGCGGGCGTTCTTCGGTGTCAGGGGTCATGGCGTCGCCTCCTCCCCTCCATCGTGCCCCTGAGTGGTCATGTCGGACCGTGGAAGCCGTCATACGGGTGTCCTTTCTCGTCGTTTGAGGGCCATCGCAGCGCGGATCTCCGCTGCGTGGACTTGGACCGCCGAAACGGGCAGGGGCGCGTTGGAGTGCGTTGGCGCGCGCTCGCCCCGGCAGCCGCCGCACACACCCCCCGGCAGTGCCTCCGGCCGCCCCGGTACCCCGCACTCCGCGCACTCCAGGACCCGGCGGGGTGGGCGGCGGACCGGTTCCGGGGGGACTTTGTCGATCAGGCGGCGGCGGACCAGGGCCGCCGGGTGGTGGACCGGGGTGGGCAGGCCCTCGGTCAGGGCGCGGAGTACGGCGTCGTCGGTGGCGCCGCGCGCGAACCACCCCTCCAGCAGCGGGGCGAGCGCCGCGCAGTCGGCGGCGGAGAGGGACAGGACCGGGGCCGTACGGCCCAGGGCGGCGAGGAGGATGTGGGCACGGGAGCGGGTGGGGTGGGCGGTGCGCTCGTCCGGCGGCGGCTCCGGCTCCGGTACGTCGCCGCGCGTGAAGGCCGCCCACCAGCCGTCGTCGCGTGCGGTACGGGACCACCACGATCGGGTGATCCAGCGCGAGCCGCCGCCTTCCGTCTCCAGCCGCTCCCTTCCTCGCCGTAAGTGCCCTGCCGCCTGGAGCCGGTTGAGGGCGGTGCGGAGCGCGCACTGGCCGTACGGAAGCTGCTTGGCCAGCGTTTTCACCGAGATGTCGGCGCCTTCGGGGAGGCGGTCGATGTACGCGGCGATGGCCGCCTCGCGGGGCGGGAGGTGCGCGAAGTCGTGGTTGGTGCGGGGGCGTTGGTCCGACGCCGAGCGCTTGCCGTAACCCGGATTGGCCATCGGGTGGGGGGACGGGTGCGTGGGCAGGAAGGCAGGACTAAGGTTGGCTTCAGCCACAGGATCGAGCTCTCGTCTAATCGATCTTGCTGGTTAAGCCCCCGCAGGTGTTGGTAGCACCTGACGGGGGCTGTTCGTTATGCGGGACGTTAGAGGGTTGTGACTGTCCGTCGCAAGTCGGTTGCGTCAAGTCAACTCGCGGGGTGGGAGGGCGGGTTGAGGCCCTCCACCCATTCCCTGCAAAGAGCGCTCGGAGCTGGCGGCTTGAGCTTCGGGGCGCCGGATCGGGACAGCGCCTAGGCCCCCGGTGTGACCACCGAGAGCGTGTCGCCCGGCTCCAGCCTGTTGTAGAGCCATACGGCGTCCTTCACGTCCAGGCCGATCCAGCCGCCGGTTCGGGAGGTGCAGGCGAGGGAGCCGACGTGGAGGGTGGTCCGGTGGGTGTCGCGGAGTTCGACCACGTACGGTTCCCGCACCTTGCAGGCGTCCTTGGCGAGTTGCTCGACGGGGTCCCGTTTGAGGTCGAGTTTCGCGGACACGGTCAGCAGGTCGGCGGTGACGAGGACCGGGGCGCCCGAGGCGATGGGCATGACCCGGCCGTCGACGGTCAGGGTGTGCTTCTCGAAGTTCACCGTGCCGGTGACCGGGACCGCGGCGGAGGCAGAGGCGGAGGGGGTCGGGGTCGGGGACGGGAGGCGGGGAGCGGTGGCGGCCGGGGGCCGGCGGTGAGCAGGGGTCCCGCCCGAGTCCAGGGTCAGTGCGAGTGCCGCCAGGGCGAGGGCCGCGGCGCCCGCGCCGATGGCGAGGCCCGCGCGACGGCGGCGACCCCGGCGGACGGCGCGGCGTCGGATCCCGGGGGCGCCGAGGGTCGGCGCGGTCTCGTTCTCCTTCGCCAACTCACGGAGCGCGGTGGTCAGTTCATCCGTGGTGGGGTCATCCGACACGGCCGCCCTCCTTCCGTACCGGCTCCTCGGCCTCGTCCGTACCCAGCTGCTTCGCCAGTGCCGCCCGGCCCCGGGACAGCCGGGCCTTGACGGTGCCCACGGGTGCGCCGGTCTCGGAGGCTACCTGCTCGACACTCAGGTCGCACAGATGGTGCAGGACGATCGCCAACCGCTGCGCCTGGGGCAATTGGCGCAACGCGGCCACCAGCGCGGCGTGTTCGGGGCCGGGGCCCGGGGTCGACTCGGGGAGCGTGTGCCGTCGCACCAGTTCCAGCCAGCGCCTGGCACGCCGCCAGCGGCTGACCGCCAGCCGTACGGCGACCGTGCGGATCCAGGCCTCGGGGGCGCTGTCGGCCAGGAAGGACTTCCGCCGGTCCCAGGCGCGTACGAACGCCTCCTGCACCACGTCCTGGGCCTCGCCGTGGTCTCCGGTGAAGGCGTAGAGCTGCCCGGTCAGGCGGGGGAACGCGGTCGCGTAGAAAGCATCGAACTCGTCCTCGGTCATGCCCTCCGCCGCAGTCTTCCTGAGTTTCTCGTTTCCCGTGCAACCCGCCCGCCCCGCCCGCGCGTACAGGTCCCGTAGGCCGCACGTGGCGTACATCGAAACACACGCGACCCAAGGAGAAGACGATGCGGATGGGCGCCGGGATCCCACATGACTTCGCTGCGTACGCGCGCACCCGCTGGTCCCGACTCGTCGTCACCGCCCGGTTGCTCACCGAAGACCTGCCCGCCGCGCAGGATCTCGCGCTCAGAACGCTGATACGCGTGCACGCGCGCTGGCGCCGCGTTCCGCGCAACGACGTGGACTTCCATGTACGGCGTCAGCTCGTGCGGAGCTGGATACGGCGGCGGCCGTGGCCGCTCGGGCGGCGTGCCGGCCGGCAGCGGGCCGTGCTGGTGCTGCGGTACGGGGAGGGGCTGCCGGATGCGCAGATCGGTCAGTTGCTCGGCATCTCCAAGGGCGCGGCGCGCTACTTCGGCAAGCGGGGACTGAAGGCGGCCGGGGGCGATGAGCAGCGGTTGCGCGAGGCCTACGCCGCCGCGGCCGGGGATGTGGTTCCCCCTCCGGTCCCGCTGGACGCGGTGATGGAGCGGGGGCGGGTGCGGCGGCGCCGCCGGGTCGCGGTGGTCGCCGGTGGTTGTGCGGTGGTGCTGGTGGCCGGGGGTTTCGTCGCCGTGGGCCTGGTCGGCGGGGCCGGCAGCGGTTCGCCGTCCCGTACGGTGGCGGGTCGCGAGGCGGGTTCCGTACGGATCGTGGCGCCGGGGGAGCGGGTGCAGGCGGCGCCCGGTGTGGAGATGTGGCTGACCGCGGACGGCAGTCACTGGTCGACGCCGGAACAGTCCAACCAGTTCCGCGGGTTGGACGCCTACCCACGCCACACGCCGGGGGTGTCCCTGCAGGCGGAGCCGCTGAAGGACCGGTACTTCCTGTCCGGGCTGTACTACGGCGTCACCGGGGACCCCGGACGTGTCGAGCTGAGCACCGGCCACGGCAAGGTCGCCGCCCATGTGCTCACCCTGGCGGGCAGCCCCGGCTGGGGCGTCTGGTACGCGAGTACGCCGCTGTCCGCGCGGGACACCAAGACGCTCATCGTCGAAGGCATGGGCGGTGACGGCGTCAGGGTGTACGACGCCGCGGGCGCCGTCGTGGCCCGGCTGCGGAGCGGGGGGTGGCGCGCATGACCCCGGAGCTCAAGGAGGAGCACGAGAAGGAGCCCGAGAAGGAGCCCGAGACGGAGCCCGAGACGGAGCCCGGGCGGGGGCCCAAGAAGGCTTCCTCGCCCGTGCGTTCGCGGCGCGTTCCGCTCCGCGTCCGGCTGCGCCGCAACCGGGGCCGTATCGTGCGCCGGCTGCTGGTCGCCTTCCTGCTCCTGCTCGCCCTGCTGGTCGGGGCGGTCGTCGTCGCGTACAAGCTCACCGTCATTCCCGACCCACACCCGGACACCGTCGTCCAGAGCACCGTCTTCCTCGACGAGAAGGGCGCCTACCTGGGCCGCCGGGGGCCGGTCGACCGTCAGGAGGTGCCGCTGTCGCAGGTGCCGCGATATGTGCAGGACGCGGTGATCGCCGCCGAGAACCGTTCCTTCCGCACCGACTCCGGGGTCTCCCCGAAGGCGCTCGTCCGTGCCGTCGCGGCGGCGCTGACCGGCGGCGAACGGCAGGGCGGCTCCACCATCACCCAGCAGTACGTCAAGAACGCTCTGCTCAGCCCCGAGCAGAGCCTGTCGCGCAAGGCGCGCGAGGCGCTGATCGCGGTCAAGCTGGACCGCACCCGCACCAAGGACCAGATCCTGGAGGGCTACCTCAACACGGTCTACTTCGGCCGGGGCGCCGCCGGCGTCCAGTCCGCCGCCCGCAACTACTTCGACGTCGACACCAAGAACCTCACCGTCTCCCAGGGCGCGGCCCTGGCCGCCATCATCAACCTCCCCTCCTACTACGAGAAGGCCGGCTCGGACCCGAAGGTCACGGCGACGCTCCAGCGCCGCTGGGAGTGGGTGCTGGACGCGATGGCGGCGAGCGGGAACATCACGGCGAAACAGCGGGCCGAGGCCCGCTTCCCGGCGTTCCGGTTCTATCCGCCGGGGGCGACCGACGGGCAGCGGCAGTACCTGATCGACGCCGCGTCGAAAGAGGCCGCCGACCGGCTCGGCATCACCGAGGACCAGCTGGCGCGCGGCGGCTACACCGTGCGCACCACCTTCGACCTGACCCAGCAGGACTCCACGGCGGAACTGGTCAAGGGTCTCAAGTCCGCCAAGGGCGGGGTACGGCTGCACACGGCGGTCGTCGGCATCGAGCCCGGCGACGGTGCGGTGCGGGTGCTGTACGGGGGATCGGACTACGCCCGGCAACCCTTCAACGACGCGGTGAGCGGGGCGGTGGAGGCGGGTACGGTGATGACGCCGCTGGAGGGCCGGCGGTTCGGGGCGCCGCTCACCGGGTTTCCGAGGACGGCCGCGCCCACACCGCTGAAGCTCACGTCGGCGTACGCGGCGGTCGCGGCCGACGGTATGTACGCCGCGCCGTACACCGTCGCCCGCATCACCCGCGACGGCCGCACCGTCTACTCCGCGCACCCCGACCGCCACCGGGTCCTTCCGGAGAAGGCGGCCGGTGCGGTGGCCGCGCCAGCCGCCGGCTCTCCGGCGAACCTGTTCACGGCGGGCGCGGGCGGTGGCATCACCCGCCGCACGGTGTGGACCGTCGCCTACGACACCCGGCTCACCCTGACCGTCGCCCTCTTCGCCGACAAGCCGGGCAAGAAGAAGGACACGACGGTGCCCGCTCAGCTGCCGACGGATCCCTCACCGACGGCGTTCACGGAACAGACGGCGACCCAGCTCTGGGGCCGCTCGAGGGGTGTGAGCGGCGTCACGTGAAGGTTTGCGGCGGGGTGGAATGTGGGCCACTGCATAGGCCGTTACTTAAGGAGCTGCAACAATGCGTGCTCACATACCGACTGGTTAACACCGTCCCCCACGAGGAGCCCCCGCGTGACCGTCACGACCCCCGCCTCCCGCGCGGCCCAGATCCTGTCCCGTCCGATCACCCTCAACGGCCTCACGGTCCCCAACCGGATCGCGATGGCGCCGATGACCCGCATGTTCTCCCCGGGCGGCATACCCGGCGAGGACGTGCGCTCCTACTACGCCCGCCGGGCCGCCGCCGGGGTCGGCCTGATCGTCACCGAGGGCACGTACGTGGGCCACGAGTCGGCCGGCCAGAGCGACCGGGTGCCGAGGTTCCACGGGGAGGAGCAGCTCGCGGGCTGGGCGAAGGTCGCCGAGGACGTGCACGCGGCGGGCGGCACGATCGTCCCGCAGCTGTGGCACATCGGCATGGTCCGCAACGACGGTGACGCCCCCTACCCGGACGCCCCCGCGATGGGCCCGTCCGGCCTGGTCACCGCGGGTGCCGAGGCCACCGGCAAGGCCATGACGCAGGCGGACCTGGACGCCGTCATCGGCGCGTTCGCCGAGGCCGCGGCCGCCGCCGAGCGCATCGGCTTCGACGGCGTGGAGCTGCACGGCGCCCACGGCTACCTCCTCGACCAGTTCCTGTGGGAGGGCACCAACCGGCGCACGGACGCCTACGGCGGCGACCCGGTGGCCCGTACGAAGTTCTCCGCGGAGATCGTCGCCGCGGTCCGCGAGGCCGTCTCCCCCGAGTTCCCGGTCCTCTTCCGCTACTCCCAGTGGAAGCAGCAGGACTACACCGCCCGCCTCGCCGAGACCCCGGAGGAGCTGGAGGCCATCCTGACCCCGCTCGCCGCGGCCGGCGTCGACGTCTTCCACGCCTCCACCCGCCGCTACTGGCTGCCCGAGTTCGACGGCTCGGACCTGAACCTGGCCGGCTGGACGAAGAAGCTCACCGGCAAGCAGACGATCACCGTCGGCTCGGTCGGCCTCGACGGCGACTTCCTCAACGCCTTCCAGGGCGAGGGCTCCCCGGTCCAGGGCATCGACAACCTCCTCGACCGCCTGGAGGCCGACGAGTTCGACATGGTCGCCATCGGCCGGGCCCTGCTCCAGGACCCGCAGTGGGCGGCCAAGGTGCTCTCCGGCCGGTTCGACGAGCTGCAGCCGTACGACGCGGCCGCGGTGAAGACGCTCAGCTGACCTTCCCGCCCCGGGCACTCGTGATCGTCGTCGTCCGTTGTCCTGATGAACGGTCAGGGCAGTCAGGGCAGCGAGTGAGGAGCGAGTGATGACGACGAGGGAGTCCCAGGCGGCCCCGGAGACCGAGGGTCCCGACGGTCCCGTGGTGCGCACCGCCTCCGGCGCGGTGCGCGGTCTGCGGGAGCGGGGCCTGTCGGTGTTCCGGGGCATCCCCTTCGCCGAACCCCCGGTCGGCGCGGCCCGCTTCCAGGCCCCGCGCCCGCCCCGCGCCTGGGACGGGGTCCGGGAGGCGTACGCGTTCGGCCCGCCGCCCCCGCAGGAGACGGGCTTCCTGGCCCGCGCGGCCCAGCCGCCCGCCCCGAAGGGCGACGGCTGGCTCACGGTCAACGTCTGGACCCCGGACCCGGACCCGTCCGCCGCCCGCCCGGTGATGGTGTGGATCTACGGCGGCGCGTTCAAACTGGGCCACGGCGGACAGCCCGGCTACGACCCGCAGCACCTGGCCCGCGAGGGCGACGCGGTGCTCGTCACCCTCAACTACCGGGTGGGCATGGAGGGTTTCGCCCTCTGGGACGGCGCGCCGGCCAACCGGGGCCTGCTGGACCAGGTGGCGGCCCTGGAGTGGGTGCAGGAGAACATCACCGCGTTCGGCGGCGACCCGGCCCAGGTCACCGTCTTCGGCGAATCGGCGGGCGCGGGCTCCATCGCCTCCCTGCTGGCGATGCCCAGAGCCCGCGGCCTGTTCCGGCGCGCGGTGGCACAGAGCGTGCCCGGCACGTTCCTCTCGCCCGAACTGGCCCGCGACATCGCGCAGGCCCTGGCCGCCGAGGCGGGCCGTGCACCGACGGCGGCCGACCTGGCGACGGTCGACCCGCAGCGGCTCACCGAGGCGGGCGCTGCGCTGGGGTCCACCATGGCCCGGTTCACCGACCGATGGGGCCAGGCAGCCCCGACGACCGTCCCCTTCGCCCCGGTCGTCGACGGCGACACACTGCCCACGACCCCTTGGGAGGCGCTGGCCGCCGGCTCGGCGAGGGACGTGGACCTCCTCGTCGGCCACAACCGTGACGAGTGGCGCCTGTTCCTGGTCATGGGGGGCCTGTACGGCAAGGTCACGGACGACCTGGCGACGGCGACCCTGCGGCTGTACGCGCCGGGCGGGGCGGCGGGCGAAGCGGCCTACCGCGCGGCGTACCCGGACTTCTCCGCCCAGCAGCTCTTCGAACGCGTCCAGACCGACTGGCTGTTCGCGATACCGAGCCTGCGCCTCGCGGAGGCCCAGCACACCGGCGGCGGCCGCGCCCACGTCTACGAACTGACCTGGCCGGCTCCCGACAGCGACGGCCTGCTGGGCGCCTGCCACGCCCTGGACATCCCCCTGCTCTTCGGCACGTACGGCGCGGACCTCGGCGCACTCGTCTTCCCCGGCGGAAACCCCCCACCGGAGGCGGAGCAGCTCTCGGCCTTCTTCCGCCGCGCCTGGACGACGTTCGCGCGGACGGGCGACCCCGGCTGGCCGCGCTACGACACCGACGCCCGCCTGGTGCAGATCCTGGACGTGCAGCCGACGGTGGCGCCGTACCCGGAGGAGCGGAGCAGGCGCATATGGGAGGGGTACGACTACCTCCCCCTGCCCCTGCTCGGCTAGAGATTCCCCCTAGAGATTTCCCATGGGCTCGATGTCGATGTGCACGGGTGTGCCCCACACCCGCAGCACCTCGTAGTCGGTGAACTCGTGCACGAGCCGGTAGGCCATGGCGGGCCGGGACGAGCGCCGCTGGGCGGCGAGGTAGGCCTCGGCCTCCCGCCGGTCCCTGCGGGGCGTCCCGCACAGCTGCCACTCCTGCCCGTTCCACGACTCCGGCAGCCAGCGCTGCTGCGGCTGCGGCCGGTCGGCTCGGACGCCGTAACGGGAGGGTGCGGTGGCGACGGGTGCGGGTTCGGCTCTCCCGCCCTGGAACTCCGACCGCCGGGCGGCCCGGCGCCGGGTCTCGCAGAGCAGGCACAGATCGGGCGCGCTCTCGTCGACGGGCCCCTGCGGATGCTCGGCACACCGGGTGGCGGGCGCGCTGGTGCCGACACTCTCGTCCAGCAGATCGAGCGCCCGCCGCAGATCCGCCTTGATCTCGTGCAGCCGGGCATCCGGGGTGTCGGCGGTGAGGGCCTCCCCGTGCTCCCCGAGCAGCCGGAGGGCCCGTCCGAGGGCGGCGAGCTGGGCGTGGTTCATGGTGTTCGACGGTAGCGCGTTCATGGAGGAAAGAGGACGTGAACGTGCTGCCGCCGGATGTGGGGTGCGGGAGCTGACCGCTCCCGCCGCCCCGGCGATCCGTCCGTCAGCCGTTGATGCGGCCGAGAGCACCCTCCGCGCCGCACACGGGGGCGGCGGTGAGGGCGCCGGCCGCCAGAGACAGCGGTGAGATGGGGGTGAGGGTGGGAAGGAGGGCGAGGTTCTCGGCACACCTCACGGCGTCCACCTCGGAGGCGCGGGTGTCGGCGTGGGCGGGGGCGGCCAGGGCCGCGGCGGAGGCCGTGAGGACGGCGGTGACCAGGAGCTTCTTCATCATGACCGGGGAACGACCGGTCGGGCCGTACGTCACGCGGGTGCGCCCACACGGGGGTGGCGGGTGAGGCCGAAGGCGTAGGTCGCCAGGAAACCGACCAGGTAGCCGGTGAGGAGACCGCCGCCGTAGATCGCCGCCGCCATCCCCGCGCCCCTGTTCCCCGCGAGGAGGGGGAAGAGCGCCCAGCCCGACGGGCCGATCGCCGTCGCGCCCACCTTGGTGCCGAGCATCGCGAAGAAGCCGACGAACGCCCCGCCCGCCGCGCCGCCCGCGCAGGCGGTCAGGAACGGGCGGCCCAACGGCAGGGACACCCCGTAGATCAACGGCTCGCCCACGCCCAGCAGGCCCGCCGGGAGCGCCGAGCGGATCGTCGTACGCAACGAGGTGTCGTGGCGCAGGCGGACGTACACCGCGAGCGCCGCGCCCACCTGGCCCGCGCCCGCCATGGCCAGCAGCGGGAGCAGGACCGTGTAGCCCTGCTGCTCGATGAGGGTGGCGTGGATGGGGATGAGGGCCTGGTGCAGGCCCAGCATGACCAGGGGGAGGAAGAGGCCGCCGAGGACGAGTCCGGCGACGGCTCCGGCGGTCGTGAGGAGCCAGTTCGCGGCCGTGCCGATCCCCGTCGCGACCGCGCCGGCCGCGTACATCAGGCCGTACAGCGTCACCAGGCCGGAGACCAGGACCGTGACGGCCGGGGTGAGGAGGACGTCCAGCGCGCCCGGCACCCGGCCCCGGACCCACTTCTCCACGCGGGTCGCGAGCAGCGCCGCCGCGAGCGCGCCGAGCACCCCGCCCTGGCCGGGTGCCAGGTGCGTCCCGAACGCCGTCACCTTCGCCACGCCCGGGTAGACCACCACCGCCGCCACGGCCCCGCCCAGTACCGGCGTGCCGCCGAATTCCCGCGCGGTGTTGTAGCCGACGAAGACCGCGATCAGCGCCAGGAACGCCGAGGCGATCGCGGACAGGGCGGGGGTCAGGGCGGTCAGCCAACCGGTGTTCAGCAGCAGGCCGTTGACCCCGGACAGGATGCCGCAGCCGATCAGGGCGGGGATGAGGGGGAGGAAGACGTTCGCCACGCGACGCAGGGCGGTCTTGAGGGCCTTCCCTTCCGTCAACTGGGGGTCGGAGGGGGCCGGTTGTTCGGGGTGGGAAGGTGCCGCACCCCGCCCCTCCACCCGCGCCTCCACCTCAGCCGTGACCTCGTCGACGACCCCCGGGCCGAGGACGATCTGGTGGGCGGTGCCGTCGGACACCACCCCGAGTACACCGGGCAGGGCCCGTAGCCCCGCCTCGTCCGCCGCCGCCGGGTTGGCGAGGGTCAGCCGGAGGCGGGTCATGCAGTGGGCCACGGAGGTGACGTTGGCCGGGCCGCCGACCAGGGTGAGGAGGGCGGTCGCGGTGGAGGCGGGGTCGTTGCGCACGCCCCGAGCGTGCGGGTCAGCGGGCCGCGTGTGCCAGCGCGGCACGCAGATGGCCGCCGGAGTCCTCCAGAAGGCGGGCGGCCGTCGGGCCGTCGATCTCGGCGAGGAGCACCAGGATCGCGTGCTTCACCTCGCCGCCGCACTCGGTGAGGGCCCGCTCGATGTCGTCGTCGCCCGCCCCGGTGGCCAGCGCGACGATACGGCGGGAGCGGGCCCGGAGCTTGTCGTTGGAGGCGCGGACGTCGACCATCAGGTTTCCGTAGGTCTTGCCGAGCCGGATCATCGTGATGGTCGAGAGCATGTTCAGGACCAGCTTCTGGGCCGTACCGGCCTTCAGCCGTGTGGACCCGGTGATCAGCTCGGGCCCGACGACGACCTCGATGCCGTGCTCGGCGGCGGCCGCGAGCGCGCTGTGCTCGTTGCAGGCCAGGCCGACGGTCAGCGCGCCCAGGGCGCGGGCGTGCTCGACGGCGCCGATCGGGTAGGGGGTGCGGCCGGAGGCGGAGATGCCGACAACGGTGTCGTCCGGGGTGGGTTTCAGCGCGTCCAGGTCCTGGCGGGCCAGCTCCGCGGAGTCCTCGGCGCCCTCGACGGAGGTCACCATCGCCTCCGGTCCGCCTGCGATCAGGCCGACGACCTGCGCGGGATCGGTGTTGAAGGTGGGCGGGCACTCGGAGGCGTCCAGGACGCCGAGCCGGCCGGCGGTGCCGGCGCCGGCGTAGATCAGCCGGCCGCCGCGGCCCATGCGCTCGGCCACGGCGTCGATGGCGGCGGCGATCCGGGGAAGCTGGGCGGCGACGGCGGCGGACACCCCGGCGTCCTCGCCGTTCATGAGGCGGGCGATGGCGAGGGTGGGCAGACGGTCGATGTCGGCGAGTTCGGGCCGGAAGGCCTCGGTGGTCAGGGAAGCCAGCTGGCTGCGCAGATCATGGGAGGTCATGGGGGGTGGCTCTCTCAGGTCGGGTGCCGTTTGTGCGTGCGGTTACTCACCTGGGGTTGGTGCGATGCCGATGAGCCAGCGCCTCGTAGGACGCGGCCAACGCGGGCGCCGCGGTCTCATAGGTGCGCTGGGCCACTCCCACGAACAAACAGTCCACCACGAGCAGTTGACTCGTCCGCGAGGACATCGCGGCCGGGCGCAGCTCGCTCTCCCGTGAGGTGGACGTGGTCAGTACGTGGTCGGCGTACTGGGTGACCGGCGAGTCCGGCCGGCCGGTGATGGCCACGGTCGTGGCCCCGTGCTCGAAGGCGACCCGCAGCGGCTCGATGACGTCCCCCGTCGAGCCGGAGTGGGTGATGGCGATCGCCACGTCGCCCGACCGGAGCTGCACCGCGTTGGTCACGGCGAGGTGCGGATCGCTGTGGGCGTGGGCTATGAGGCCTATGCGCAGGAGCTTCTGGGTGAGGTCCTGGGCGACGAGGCCGGAGGCGCCGATGCCGTAGACGTCGGTGCGCCGGGCGGAGGCCAGCGCGCTCACGGCGGCGCCGAGCTGGACGGTGTCGAGTCCGGCGGCCGTGTCGGCGAGGGTCTGCTGCTCCTCGTAGGCCAGCTTGGTGACGACGTCGGCGATGGGGTCGTCCACCGCGATGTCGGTCGTGATCGCGGGCGCCCGCCCGGACTGCTGCTGCGCGGCGAGCCCGGCGAGGGCGAGCCGCAGATCGCGGTAGCCGGGGTAGCCGAGGAGCCGGGCGGTGCGGACGACCGTGGCCTCGCTGGTGCCGGTGAGCTCGGCGAGGCCGGTGACCGTGAGGGCGGCGCAGCCGGCCGGGTCGCTCGCGACGGCCTCCGCGACGCGCTGCATGGAGCGGGTCATGGAAGGCGCGAGGGTGCGCACCTTGGCGGCGAGGGAACCACCCGGACCGCCGAAAATTTCCTTCACGTCCTGGGTCACAGATGAAAGATATTTTCGGTTCGTTGCGGCGGTCAAGAGTGCGCACAATGGGTTCTATGGAACCCATCGCTCCCCTTGAGCAGGCCTTGCATGCCGCGCGAGCCCTGGTGCTCGCCGATCTGGTCGCGGGCGAGGTCGCGGAGGCCGACGTGGTCTCGCTGGTCGAGGACTCCGTCGCGGAGCGACGCTGGTGGGTCGAGCAGTGGCCGGACGGCGCGTCCTATGTCGCCGGGCTGGTCGCCCAGGACGTCCAGGACGCACTGCTGGACCGGTACGGCCGCTGGCCGCTGTGCCCGGTGTGCGGCTCCGGCGACCCGCACGCGCTGGACGTGGAACCCGAGCTGGGCCCCGACCCGCACTGGGTGTGCCACAAGATCGGGGTGAAGGTCGCCGCGGTGGGCTCGCTCGGCCTGGCCACGGGTGGAATGACCTCGTCGTGACGCTGTACATCGACCCGCCCGCCTGGCCCGGACACGGCCGTCTGTGGTCACACCTGGTCAGCGACGAGTCGTACGACGAACTCCACGCGTTCGCCGACCGGCTGGGCGTGCCGAGGCGCGCCTTCGAGCGCGACCACTACGACCTTCCGTCACACCGGTACGCGGACGCGGTGGCCGCCGGGGCGGTGGAGATCAGCAGCCGCGAAGTGGTGCGGCTGCTGCGGACGTCGGGACTGCGCAGGCCCAAGGGGCTAGCTCAGCGGCGCAGTTCGTAGGTCACGAGCTTGTCGTCCGCGCTGACCTGCTCGAAGCCGGCGCGCGAGACCACGGCCCGGGACGCGGCGTTGTCCACGTCGATCTTCGCGAGCAGCGTCGTCACGTCGTCGCGGGCCAGCGCCCACCGCGACAGCGCGCGCAGGGCCTCGGTGGCGTAGCCCTGGCCGCGGGCCGTCTCGGCGAGGTCGTAGCCGATCTCCACGCATCCGTCACCGTCCGGGACGCCGTGGAAGCCCATGGCGCCGAGGGCACGGCAGTCCTGAGTGCGGATCAGGATGAAGACGCTGAACTCCGGCCGGTGCACGCCCGCCTCGTACGCCTTGAGCAGCAGACCGGCGGCATCCCGGGTGCCTTGGTACGGCCCGCCCTCGACCCAGTCGAAGCCGCCGTCGCCGCCGAGGCGCAGATCGTGGGCGGCGGCCGGGCGCAGGCCGGTGAGGGTGAGGCGCTCGGCCGGGATGACGAGGTTGTTGTGCCAGCGCCATTCGGTGACCGGCGCGCGGCCGGGCAGCTCGCCGCGGCCGGTGGCCCACAGCAGGGTCGGCCACGGGGCGGGACCGGGCTGGACGTGCGGGAAGAGGCAGGCGAGGAGGGAGTCGACGAGTTCGGCGGGCGGCTCGTAGGGGAGCCCCAGCCCTTGCGTCATGTCATGGGTGTGCAGCAGCACCTCGGCGATGCCCATCGCCGCGAAGCCCTCGGCGTCGGCGCTGCGGAAGGGGTAGGGGTGGAAGCCGCGGACGCCGGGCTCGGCGGTGCGGACGGCGGCGGCCAGCAGGGCGCCGGTCGTCTCGATGACGTGCAGCAGGCCCGTGTTGTCGGTGCCCTCGTCGAGGGTGAGCTCGAAGGGGACGTAGTCGTCCTGGGCGCGTCCGGCCAGGTTGGCGGCGTAGGCGATCAGGTCGTCGGCGACATGGACCGCGGTGGTGTGGCAGTCCCACTCCAGCCGCCCGGCCGGCACGGCCTTCCAGTCCCGGTCCACCGCCGCGCGCAGTGCCGCCGTGCAGCCTGCCACGGCCTCGATCACATCGTCCCCGTTTATCGGTCTCATGGGGCGAACCCTAGGGGGACGGTCCCCTCAGGTCGACAGCATTTCAAGCTCGCCGGAGAGGTTGTAGCGGGCGGTGGCCTCCCAGTGTTCCTGCCCGTACGGGGTGCGGAACAGCCTTGGCAGGTCCAGGAGTTGGCGCAGAACGGCCGAACGGCCCGCCCTGAAGGCGTCGTTGGGTACGAAGTGGTACTCCTCGCGCACCTCGGCGGTGTAGGCGGCGTAGGCCGACGGGGGCGCGGCCAGGATCGCGAGGTCCGCGTCGCACAGCACCTGGCCGTCCCGGTCGTCGTCGGCGGGGTCGTGCGTGACGGTGAGCCGGACCAGGCGGGCCACCTCGGCCGTCCTGTCCCGCGAGACCCCTGCCTCGGGGAGCGCGCGTTCGGCCAGCCGCGCGGACCGCTCCTCGTTCGTCGACCGCTCGGGCAGATAGACGGCGTCATGGAACCAGGCGGCCAGGCGTACGACGGCCGGGTCGTCCGCGTGCTCCTGGAGTACGTCGATGTGGTCGAGGACCGCCGCCAGGTGCTCGACGGTGTGGTACCGGCGCTGCGGCTCCTGCCAGCGGCGCAGCAGGGCATTGGCGTACCGGTAGGGGTCCGGGGCGCAGGAGTCGTCGTCCCGTGCCGCGAGCAGGGCGCGCAGCCAGCGGGAACGCAGGTCGTCGAGATCGGCCATGCGGCCATTCTGCCGCGATGGCACGGAGGGCGTAGTCTGTGGAATTGGACTAGACCTGTAGCGTCGGGCCGTAAGAGCCGAGGAACGCCGATGAATGGGGTGCCATGAGCAAGCGTGCAGTCCTGGAGGTGATCGCGCTCGACGTCGAGGACGCGGTCGCCGCCCAGGCGGGAGGCGCGGATCGCCTGGAGCTGGTCACCGACATGGCGGCCGACGGGCTGACCCCGCCGGTGGCCGTCTTCGCCGGGATCCGGGCCGCCGTCGACATCGACCTGCGCGTGATGCTCCGCCTCGCGGACGGGTTCGCGGCCGGTGACCCGGACCGTCTGGTCCGGGTCACCGGCGACCTGCGCGAGGCGGGCGCCGACCAGTTCGTCCTCGGCTTCCTCGACGCGGACGGCGGGGTCGACCTGGCCGCCGTGGAGCGGGTGGCCGGCGCGCTGGACGGCTGTGCGTGGACGTTCCACCGGGCGATCGACCGGGCCGCCGACCGCGACGCCCTGCGCAAGCAGCTCGCCGACCTGCCCGGCCTCGACACCTACCTCACCGCGGGCGCCGCCGGCGGGGTGGACGAGGGGCTGCCGACGCTGGTCGCGGAGGCCGGCCGGCGGGGCGAGCCGGGGTACGGCCAGACACTGCTGGTCGGCGGCGGCCTGCGTCTGGAGCACGTGCCCCGGCTGCGGGCCGCCGGCATCGACGCCTTCCACATCGGCGGCGCGGCGCGCTCCGCGGGTTGGGCGGGGGCGGTTTCCGAGGGGGCCGTGCGGGAGTGGCGCAGGGTGCTGGACGCGGAGTAGCGCCCCTTCCGGGGCGCCGCACCCGTGGACCCGGCCCTCAGCCGGCCGCCATCCCGATGAACACGAGCAGCAGGAACAGGGTGAAGCCGGTGAGCGGGACGAGGCCCACCATTCCCATCGGCCGCGCGAGCACCGGGCGGCCCGGGTCCAGCCCGGGGCCCTGCGGGGCGACCGGTGCGGGGAGCTTCCGGATCTTGGCCAGGGCGAAGAGGTTGATCAGCAGCGTGATGGGCGTGATGATCATCGACATCGGGCCCCACCACCCCTGCGCCATGGTGTCCGACTGCATCTTCCGGAAGACGGCGAGCGCGCAGGTGTGGCAGAAGGTGCCCTGCCGCCGCAGCTGGCGCATGATCACCACCATGCCCTGGTGGCCGCGGACCGTCACCGGCGCCGCGGGCGACGCCCCGCACACCTCGCACCCGGCGCCGGGAGCGGCCGGGTATGCGCCGGGGGCCTGCTGGTACCCGGCCTGCCCGTAGCCGCCGGGCGCCTGCGGGTACGGAGCCTGTGCGTAGCCCGCCGGCGCCTGCGCGTACGGCCCGGAAGGCTGCGGGTGCCCCGTCGGCGCCTGCGGAGAACCCGCGGGGGCCTGCGCGTACGGCCCGGGGCTCTGCTGGTACGGCCCCGGAGCCTGCTGGTACGGGCCGGGGGCGGCCTGGTACGGCCCGGGGGCGGCCTGGTATGGCCCGGGGTTCTGCTGGTACGCGGGGTGGGGAGGCTGCGAGGTGCTCAACGGAGGCCTTTCCATGGGGACATGCCGAAACCGCACGACACCCTAGCCGCGTGCCCTCAGGCCAACTGAGCCGGTACCGGTGCAGCGTGGGTCACGATCAGACCCGACACCGCACGCGTGAGCGCCACGTACAGCCGCCGCAAGCCCGTCCGCTCGTCCGGCTCGCCGTCCACCACCGCCTGGGGCTCGTCCAGCACCACGTAGTCGTACTCCAGGCCCTTGGCGAGGGACGCCGGGACCAGGGTGAGGCGGGTCTGCCGGGTGGTCTCCTCGCCGGGGGCGAGGTACGGGATCCCGGCCGCCGTCAGCGCCTCGGACAGCGCCGGGACACGGGCGTCGGCGGCGATCAGGCCGGTCGAGCCCTCGTTGCGCAGCAACTCCTCGCAGGCGGCGATGACTTCGGAGTCCTCCGTGGTCGCACGGATCTCGAAGAAGCCCGGGTTCTCACGGACCGAGGCCACCGGGGTGAGTCCGGGCGCGATGTGCGGGAGGAGGCGGGAGGCGTAGCCGATGACGTCCGTGGGCACGCGGAAACCGGCCGTCAGCTCCTCGACGACCCCCTCGCGTTTGCCCAGGTGCGCCAGCGCCTCGTCCCAGCTGCGGGTCGCCCACGGCGTCGTACCCTGCGCCAGGTCGCCGAGGACGGTCGCGCTGCCGGTGGTGCAGCGGCGCCCGACGGCCCGGTACTGCATGGGGGAGAGGTCCTGCGCCTCGTCGAGGACGACATGGCCCAGCGAGTGCGTGCGCTGGATCAGGTCGGCCGTCTCGTCGATCAGCACCGCGTCCGCCGCCGACCACTTGGCCGACTTCACGCTGCGCACCGGCTTGGCCCACAGGATCGTCTTCTGCTGGTCCTCGTCCAGGATCCCGGCGGCGTGTTCGGCGAGGAAGTCCGCGTCCGTCAGCAGGCGGAGGACCAGTTTCGCGGGGTCCACGGCCGGCCAGAGGGCCTTCACGGCCGCCTTCACCGCGCTGTTGCGGGCCACCGCGTCCTGCACCCGGTCGTCCGGGGCCTCCCCGGACCGCTCCATCTGCACCAGCACCGCGTGCGCGATCCGCTGCGGCAGGGCCTCGCGGGCGGCGCCGTACCGGATGTCCCGCTCCAGCAACTCCCGGACGATCTCCTCCAGTTCGTACGACGGCACCCGCCAGCGCCGCGAGCCGCGCACCACCACGACCGCCTCCGTCGGCATGGTCACATGGGAGTACAGGGCCCGGCGCAGCACCTCGGCCATCCCGGCGCCGCCCTTGACCACGGCGGCGGCCGCCTCGTCCGTGCCGCGCACCTCCACATGCGCGACCAGGTCGTCCACGGTGGCCTGCTGCACCGACAACTCGCCCAGCGCGGGCAGGACCTGCTCGATGTAGTGAAGGAAGGACTTGTTCGGCCCGATGACCAGCGTGCCGGTGCGGGCGAGCCGCTCCCGGTGGGCGTAGAGGAGGTAGGCGACCCGGTGCAGGCCGACGGCGGTCTTCCCGGTGCCGGGGCCGCCCTGGACGCAGACCGTGCCGGACAGGCCGGAGCGGACGATCTCGTCCTGCTCGGGCTGGATGGTGGCGACGATGTCCCGCATGGGGCCGACGCGCGGCCGTTCGATCTCCTGCTGGAGCAGCTTGCTGGTGGTGGCCGCCGCCGATGGATCGGCCGGGTCGGAGAGGTGCTCGTCCTCGTACGCGGTCAGGTCGCCGCCGGTGTAACCGAAGCGGCGGCGCAGCCCGATGTCCATCGGGTCCTTCTTGGACGCCCGGTAGAACGGCTGCGAGACCGGGGCGCGCCAGTCGATGACCATGGGGTCGCCGTCGGCGTCGTGGACGTGCCGCCGGCCGATGTAGAACCGCTCGCCCTCCGCGCCCTCGGCCTGGTCGGCGCCGGGGGCGTGCAGATAGTCCAGCCGGCCGAAGAACAGCGGGGTGTCGCTGAGGTCGGCCAGCGCCTTGATGCGCTCGTCGATCTGGTGGGCGAGCACCTCGGCGTTGACCCAGTTCGCGGTGACGTCCCGGATGTCCAGCGACTCCACGTCCTCGCGCATGGCGCGCAGGGCGGCACGGGATCCGGCGAGGTGGGAGCGCTCTCGGGCGAGGGGATCGTCGGCGGGCATGGACGTGGACACAGGGGTGCCTCCGGTGGACCTGCTGGGTGACTACGACGATGCCGCCCGGTTTCCGACCGGGTGGCTGCACTCCGCGGAAAGGAGGCGGGCAAGAGCGGAGATTTTAGGGGCGCGGCCGGGGAGGAGGCCAATGGTTTTTCCGACCCCTAGGGGACGCACGGCCCCCGAAGTAGGGGCCGCCGTCCACCCGGAGATCTACACGCGGCCGTGCGGGATTGGCTCTGGAGACCGATGCCGATCCCGTGCCCGGCGATCCACCATGGAGACATGAGCGCAGCAACCATCTCCCCAGGTCCTGTCCACCCGCCGACCGGCGCCACAGCCGTGGACGGCCCGCATCACCACTGGATCGGCAACGCCCTGCGCGCCGTCAAGGTGTTCGCGGAGGCCGCGTTCGGCGTGGTCATCCTCGGCGAGTACGGAGAGGAAACGGGCATACGCCGTAAGTAGCCCTCTTCCTCGGGCTCAGCCGGTGCTGTCCTCGGTCAGGATCTCGTCCGCGTCGACGATGCGGTAGGCATAGCCCTGCTCGGCCAGGAAGCGTTGGCGGTGGGCGGCGAAGTCCTGGTCGATGGTGTCGCGGGCGACGACCGAGTAGAAGTGGGCCTGATGGCCGTCCGCCTTGGGGCGCAGGACGCGGCCGAGGCGCTGGGCCTCCTCCTGGCGGGAGCCGAAGGTGCCGGACACCTGGATGGCGACCGTCGCCTCCGGAAGGTCGATGGAGAAGTTCGCGACCTTCGACACCACCAGCACGCTGATCTCGCCCTCACGGAAGGCGTCGAAGAGCTTCTCGCGCTGCGCGTTGGAGGTCTCACCCTTGATCACCGGGGCGTTCAAGTGCTCGCCCAGTTCGTCGAGCTGGTCGATGTACTGGCCGATCACCAGGATCTGCTGGCCGGCGAAACGGCGGACGATCGCCTCCGTCACCTTCCGCTTGGTGTCGGTCGTCGCACAGAAGCGGTACTTCTCCTCCGTCTCGGCCGTGGCGTACGCCAGCCGCTCGGAGTCCGTCAGATTCACCCGGACCTCGACACAGTCGGCCGGGGCGATGTACCCCTGCGCCTCGATCTCCTTCCAGGGCGCGTCGAACCGCTTCGGCCCGATGAGGGAGAACACGTCCGACTCACGGCCGTCCTCGCGGACGAGCGTGGCCGTCAGACCCAGCCGCCGGCGTGCCTGCAGATCGGCGGTGAACTTGAAGACGGGAGCGGGCAGCAGATGCACCTCGTCGTAGACGATCAGGCCCCAGTCCCGGGAGTCGAAGAGTTCGAGGTGGGGGTAGATCCCCTTCCGCTTCGTGGTCAGCACCTGGTAGGTGGCGATGGTGACCGGGCGGATCTCCTTCCTCGTACCGCTGTACTCACCGATCTCGTCCTCGGTCAGCGAGGTCCGCTTCACCAGCTCGTGCTTCCACTGCCGCGCGGAGACGGTGTTGGTGACGAGGATGAGGGTGGTGGACTTCGCCTGGGCCATGGACCCGGCCCCGACCAGCGTCTTACCGGCGCCACAGGGCAGCACCACAACGCCGCTGCCGCCGTGCCAGAAGTTCTCCACGGCCTGCTTCTGGTACGGCCTGAGCGCCCAGCCGTCCTCCAGCAGCTCGATCGGATGCGCCTCACCGTCGACGTACCCGGCGAGGTCCTCGGCCGGCCAGCCCAGCTTCAGCAGCACCTGCTTGATCTGCCCGCGCTCGGACGGGTGCACGACGACGGTGTCCTGGTCGATCCGCGCCCCGACCAGCGGGGCGATCCGCTTGGACTTCAGCACCTCCTCCAGGACCGGCCGGTCGGTGCTGGTGAGGACGAGCCCGTGCGCGGGGTGCTTGCTGAGGGTCAGGCGGCCGTAGCGGTCCATCGTCTCGGCGATGTCCACCAGCAGCGCGTGCGGCACCGGATACCGGCTGTACTGCACCAGCGCGTCCACGACCTGCTCGGCGTCATGCCCGGCGGCGCGCGCGTTCCACAGCCCGAGCGGGGTGACCCGGTAGGTGTGGATGTGCTCCGGCGCCCGCTCCAGCTCGGCGAACGGCGCGATGGCCCGACGGCAGTCGTCGGCCCGCTCGTGGTCGACCTCCAGGAGCAGGGTCTTGTCGGACTGGACGATCAGCGGTCCATTCACGTGCGGCACACACCCTTTCCACAAACACCAAACGTCCAGTGTGCCCTAAACACCGACGATCACCGTCAGTCTTCCGCCAGCTCCGCCACCCCCGTGATCCGGTGCAGCGGATAGGTACGCACCTCGTCCGCGGTGTGGTCGTACGCCGTGACGAAACCGCCCTCCACCTTGACCGGGGCGATGACACGCTGGCTGGCGGTGCCCTCGGCGTTGACGTAGCCGATCCAGAGGGACCCGCCGGTCAGGACGGCGGCCTGCATGGTGGCCAGGGTCTCGGCGGAGGAGGTGCGGGGCAGTTCGCCGCCCGCCGGGGGCGCACCGCCGGATCCGCCGCCGGACTCGCCGACCGGCTTGCGCGGGGTGGTGGCGGCCAGGTCGCCGGCCCGGATCGCGCGGATCGCCGCCGCCAGCAGCGTCGCGTCGGGCGTCGGCGGTCCGTCCGGGACCGGCTCGGGTGCGGTGCGCGGCGGGGTGCGGTGGGCGTGGGCACGGGCGATCAGGACGTCACCCTCGGCGGACTCGGCGGCCGGCGCGTAGCCCATCGCGCGCAGACCCTCCAGCAGGGCCGCCGGGTCGGACTGGGCGGCCAGCACGGTCGGGGCCAGCCTGCGCAGCCGCAGGGCGGCGGCGCGCCTGTCGGCGAGGATCTCGTTCAGCAGGGTGTCGTCGTCGCAGCGTACGTACGCCGAGGCCGCGCCGACGCGGAGGTGACCGTGCTTGCGGGCCACGTCGTCGATCAGATAGGCGAGCGGCTGCGGGACCGGTGTGCGGGAGTGCTCGGCGAGGAAGGCGTGCAGATCGGCGGCGCTGCGGCCGGCGTCCAGGGCACGCCGTACCGAGGCCGGGGTGAAGCGGTACACGGTCGCGCCGCCCTTGGACTCGACGTCCGCGAGCACGTCCAGCACATCGGCGAGGGGGCGTTCGAGCGGCCCGGGCGCCACCGCCGTCAGGTCGGCCTGGAGCAGCACGTGGTCCAGCGGCTCGGGGAGCAGCGGCGCGAGGAGCCGGGCAGCGGCGGCGGTCGCCACGGCCTGTTCGGCGGGGGAGAGGGAGGCCGGAGCGGCGGTGGGGCGGTGGTGATGGTGGACGGGGAGCTTGTCACCCGGGCCGACGGGTTCGACGGACTCGGCCAGGTCGGCGGAGGCGGCGGAGGAGACCGAGGTGCCGGCGGCGCCCAGGAGTGCGCGGGCGTGGGCCGACAGGGCACCACGGCCGGTGATGCCCAGCAGTTCGGCCTCGGTCAGGGTCCAGCGGGCCAGCCGGGAGCGCAGGTCCTCGTCGCCCTCCTGCCGGGGTCCGCGCAGCGGCCGTTCCCAGCGCAGGCGGGCCAGCACCGACTCGGTGTCCGGGGCCGCGCCCGCCGGCAGCCCGGCCAGCAGGGTCAGCACCCGGTGCCGTACCTCGGGCGCGGCCGAGCGGTCCAGGCCCGGGCCGAGCGCGGCGAGCGTGCGCTCCTTCGCGTCCCGCCCGCCGACCAGCCCCGCCGTCCGGGTGGCCGTCAGCCAGGCCTCCGCCAGCCGGCCCCAGCGCTCGGCGGGGGGCCGCTCCAGCCACTCGTCGTAGGCGGGCGTGGCCGCGTACCGCTCGTCGGCCTCGCCGTCGGAGGCGATCAGGCCGGCCGCGTACGCCAGTTCCACCCAGAACGCGGCGACCGGCTCGGCCACGTCCAGGGCGACGGCGGTCCGCTTCAGGTCCCGGACGCTCAGGCCACCGGCCCGCAGCACGGCGGGGCCGCCCTCGTCCCAGTCCTTCAGCAGCTCCTCGACGGTGGCGAGCGCGGTGTACGCCTGCCCGGCCGCCGTCGCGTCCACCACCTGCGGGCTGTGGGCCGCGGCCGGCTCGACGGCGGGCGGCAGCGGCTCGGGTGCGCGGTGGGCGCGGCCCCCGCGCAGATGCAGGGCCACTTCACGGGGCAGGACGACCGTGCCCGGCGTGGTCGGCAGCAGCAGACCGCGGTCGAGCAGCCAGCGCAGATGTGCGGCCGGGTCTGGGGTGACCTGCCCGTACGGCGGCCCCCACACCAGCCGGGACAGCACCTCGCGGGCCGGCTCCGGGGCCCCGGCGAGCAGCTCGGCCATCTTCTTCCGGTCGCCGAACAGCGCGGTGAGCGCCGCCATGGCCGACACCGAGTCGTGCGTGGAGGGCAGCCCGGCGGTCGTGACGAGCTCCTGGATCCGGCCCGGTGACATGCCCGAGGTGGCTTCCTGCACGGAGGGCCCGAGGCCGGTCGGGGAGGGGTGCTGCGGGGACGGCGCGAGGAGTTCGCGGGCCGTGCGGACCAGCCGCAGCCGCTCGTCGTCGCCCCACACCAGCGCCTGTTCGCGCAGGGTGGCGAGGGCGTGCGGCAGCGCGGCGGCGACCGTCTCGTCCCCGGCGTCCCCGGCCATCAGGGACAGCAGCGTGTCGTACGACGCCGGGTCCGGGGCCACGGCCAGGGCCTCCGCCGTCTGCAGCGCGAACCGGTCCAGCCGCTCCAGCGCGCGCAGCACCGAGGCACGGGTCCCGGCGCGGGTGGCCAGCTGGGTGAGGTCGGTCGGGACGGGCGTGATGAGGTCGGGGCGGCTGCGCAGCAGCGCGGCCAGGGAGAAGTCGTCCCGCGCGCGGAGCGCTTCCGCGAGGGAACGGGGGGCTGGGTGGGCCGCTTGGCTCATCTGACCCACGGTAGCGGGTGAGTAGGTTCCAGCCGAGCGGGTCGGGTGGCGGGACCCGGGTGGTCGGGCGGAAGCGGTACCGTCCTCACGGGGTTTCATCGCCTTCACCCCGGAGGGGTTCCGTTGGGGATCGAGAGCGACCAGGTCGTCTACGAGTACCTGAGCCGTGTCGGAGACATCGCGCAGCAGCGGCAGCTGCCGTCGGGCACGCGGATGCGGCTCGTGTCGGAGCTGCGCAACGAGATCGACCGGCACCGGGCCAAGGCGACGGTCGACAGCCCCGCCGCGGTCCGTCGCATCCTGGACCGCCTGGGCACCCCGGACGAGGTGGTCGAGGCGGCGGGCGGCACGTTGGGTGCGGCCGGTGCGCAGCCGCCGTCGGCCGCGGTGCCGGTACAGCCTGCGCCGCGTGAGCCGACACCGACAGCGAAGGCGAAGGCGTGGCCGGAGCCGGGGGACGGGGAACGCGCCAAGGGCCTGGGCCGGATCGTCCCCCGCCCCCGCCCCCGCCCCCGCCCCCGTCCCCGTTCCCGCCCCGGCGAGTCCTTGCCGTCGAGCCCGCCTGACGCCCCGTCCCCGCCGCATCTGGCCGCCGCGCACGAGCTCGGGGACAGTGCCGTGCAGCCCGACTGGTGGCGGCTCGGCGGTAGCCCGTTCGGTGTCCCGGCCGAGGCGAGTGACTCGGTGCCGGGGTTCGTGGGCGGGGTGGAGATCCCGGAGCTGCTCAAGCGCCCGCCGAAGCCGGCGGAGGAGACGGCGGAGCCTGCCCCGGAGGCGGCAGCGCCCGAACCGGACGCCACCGGGGCGGCCGAACCGGCCCCGCGCCGCCGCCTGTTCTCCCGTCCCGCTGCCGGCTGGACCAACCCGTTTCTGCTGCTGGCCGCTGCCGCGCTGGTCGCCGGTGCGGTGCTCGGGAACTGGTTCGCCCTGCTGCTCGGGTGGGCGATCGCGTACGGCTCCCGCAGGCTGAGCCCGGCGGAGACCAAGGTGGCGGTGATGGTCCTGCCCGGTACGGCGATCGCGGCCGGCCTGGTCTGGCTCTGGGGCCGGGACAACGGCCGCTGGGGCACTCCGATCGCCCAGGGCCACATGAACGACGCGATCGCCGGGACGTGGCCGTGGGTGGTCCGCGGAGCCGCCGTCGCCTCGGCCCTGTACCTGGTCTGGCGCTCACAAAGGACCAGGTGAACGCCGTCGGGCCCTGGGAGCGGGTCCGCCCACCGGCACCGCCGGGATGCCCCTGAGCTGCGGCTGGCCGGGGGTTGGTCCCGCTCACCCGCGCTCGCGGGGCGCCGCTGCGCACACCCGTGCCGCCCCGGCGGCACGACTGCCCGCAGCTGCGGCGGCATGACGGCCGCTGCCGGGTGGGGCCCCGGGGTAGCGATACGGCTGAGCGCAGCTCCGCGGGTACGTCGGTCGTTGCCGGGTGGGCGTCGCCCCGGCGGCACGACTGCCCGCAGCTGCGGCGGGAGGTGGCCTGGAGTCGGTGGAGTTGTCGGGCACGGAGTCGCGTTCGGTGGCGGTGAGAGGATGCCGCATATGACATTCACCGTCGGTTTCGACCTCGACATGACGCTCATCGACTCCCGGCCCGGTATCCACGCCTGCTACATCGCGCTGTCGGAGCGGACCGGGACGTACATCGACGCCGATCTGGCGGTGAGCCGGCTCGGTCCGCCGCTCGTGGAGGAGCTGGTCAACTGGTTCCCCAAGGAGCGCGTCCCGGCGATGGCCGATCTGTACCGGGAGATGTACCCGGGCATCGCCATCACCGCGACGCCCGCCATGGACGGCGCCCGCGAGGCCATAGCCGCCGTTCAGGCGGCCGGTGGACGGACCATCGTCGTCACCGCGAAGTACGAGCCCAGCGCCAAGCTGCACCTGAGCCACCTCGGCATCGAGCCGGACGTGGTCGTCGGCGACCTGTGGGCCGAGCGGAAGGCGGAGGCGCTGCGCGAGTACGGCGCGGGTGTGTACGTCGGCGATCACGTCGGGGACGTGCGCGGGGCCCGTACGGCGGCGGCCGTGTCGGTCGCCGTGGCGACCGGACCCTGCACCGCCGACGAACTGCGCGCCGCCGGGGCGGACGTCGTCCTCGACGACCTGTCCGCCTTCCCCGACTGGCTGACCGCCTACCGCGCGACGGCGTGACCCGCTACCGCGCGGCCGCGCGGGCCTGACGGCGGCTCGTGGCCACCGAGCGCAGCACTCCCGCGCCGGCCAGCAGGAAACCGACGCCCATGAGCATGCTCATGCAGTACATGTACGTCGGAAACGGCTTCGCGCCGAGGAACAGCGGGGCCACCGTGACCAGCGTGGCCACGGCCCCGACGAAGAAGACGATGGCACCGGTACGGATCAGCCGCTCACCGGGCGCGGCGGAATTCGTTTGGGTTTTGTCACGCACCGCACCAGGGTAGTTCCCAGCGCGAGAGAACAACCGGGGGACGTCTTGTCACCCGCCCCGAGACCATTACGCTTGGTAGCGGCGGGTCACAGTCGACCCGCTCTAGTGCTATCAAGAGCACTTTCCGAGCAGTAGCACTAGCAGCAGTAGAAGTTCCCAACTAGTACGAGGACGAGGACAGACGGTGCCGACCGGGCGTGTCAAATGGTTCAACAGCGAGAAGGGCTTCGGCTTTCTCTCCCGCGACGACGGCGGTGACGTCTTCGTCCATTCCTCGGTTCTCCCTGACGGAGTCGACGCACTCAAGCCGGGACAGCGCGTGGAGTTCGGCGTCGTCGCCGGGCAGCGCGGTGATCAGGCGCTGTCGGTGACCGTGCTGGAGCCGACCCCGTCGGTCGCGGCCGCACAGCGCAAGAAGCCGGACGAACTGGCCTCGATCGTGCAGGACCTGACGACCCTCCTCGAGAACATCACGCCGATGCTCGAGAAGGGCCGCTACCCGGACAAGGCCTCCGGCAAGAAGATCGCCGGCCTGCTGCGGGCGGTCGCCGACCAGCTGGACGTATAGGGACCCGTCAGGGAAAAGCGAGCGCATCCGGGCCGAGGGGCGGCAGCAGCCCCTCGGCCGCCGCGCGTGTGAGCAGCCCCCGGATCGCCGCGTAGCCGTCCTCGCCGAGGTCGGCGGTGGACTCGTTCACGTACAGCCCGATGTGCTGGTCCGTCACGGCCCGGTCCATCTCCTGGGCGTGCGCCATGACGTACGGCCTGGAGGCCTCGGGATCGTCCCAGGCGGCCCGTACGGAGGCGCGGATGGAGTCCGCGAGCCGGGTGAGGGCCTCGGCCCCCAGCGTGCGCTTGGCGATGATCGCGCCCAGCGGGATCGGCAGGCCGGTCGTCCGCTCCCAGTGCTCGCCCATGTCGGCGAGCTTGTGCAGCCCGTAGTTCTGGTAGGTGAACCGGGCCTCGTGGATGACGAGCCCCGCGTCCACCTTGCCGTCCCGCACGGCCGGCATGATCTCGTGGAACGGCAGGACCACGATCTCGCCGACCCCGCCGGCCGGCAGGGTGTCGGCCGCCCAGAGCCGGAACAGCAGGTAGGCCGTCGACTTGTCGCTGGGCACCGCGACCGTGCGGCCCGCGAGGTCGGCCCCCGGCTCGCGGGTCAGGACCAGCGGCCCGCAGCCCCGGCCCAGCGCGCCGCCGCAGGGCAGCAGCGCGTACTCGTCGAGGACGTACGGCAGGACGGCGTACGACACCTTCAGCACGTCGAACTCGCCGCGCTCGGCCATGCCGTTGGTGATGTCGATGTCGGCGAAGGTCACGTCCAGCGCGGGGGCGCCGGGGATGCGGCCGTGGGCGAGGGCGTCGAAGACGAAGGTGTCGTTCGGGCAGGGGGAGTACGCGATCTGCAGCGGCTCACTCGTCATGTCTGCTCCAACTCTGCAATGCGGGGGCGAGCTTCCCGAACGCCTCGGTGAGGGCGGTGAGGGCGTCGCCGATGCGCCAGGCGGCGCGGTCGCGCGGGCCGACCGGGTTGGAGACCGCGCGGATCTCCAGCACCGGCACCCCGTGCGCGGCGGCCGCCTCCGCGACCCCGAAGCCCTCCATGCCCTCGGCGAGCGCGCCGGGGTGCCGTTCGCGCAGGGCGGTGGCGCGGGCGGCGGTGCCGGTGACGGTGGAGACGGTGAGGATCGTCCCGGTACGGGCGCCGGTGGCCTCGGACGCGAGGCGTACGACGGGCTCCGGCGGGTGGTGGGTGACGGTCCCGAAGCCCAGCTCGGTGACCGGAAGGAAGCCGTCGGCGGTCTCGGCGCCCAGGTCGGCGACGGTGATGGCGTCGGCGACGACGAGCGAGCCGACGGGCGCCCCGGGCTGGAAGCCGCCGCCGATCCCGGCGCAGACGACCAGGTCGTAGGGGGCGCCTTCGAGGGCGGCCGCGGTCAGGGCGCCGGCGGTGGAGGCGGCGGCGAGGGCCGGGCCGACCCCGGCGGCCAGCAGATCACAGCCGGCGTCGGTGCGGCACAGCAGCGCGCCGGGCAGCCGTACCTCGGTCACGGCCGAGCCGAACGCCCGTGCCACCGCGTCCCGCTCGATGGGGACCGCGGTGGCCACGAGGACCCGTACGGAGGTCGTGATCAGGCCTTCTCCAGCTTGAACGACCACATGCCCTGGTTGGACTTGTCGCCCATGCGGATCGTGACCGTGTTGGTGTTGCCCTGGGTGCCGTACTGCTGGTTGAAGAAGGCGCTGCCCGGGATGGTGCGGTAGGTCTTCTTGCTGACGTCGGTGAACTGCTGGCCGTTCACGAGGAGGACCCAGCCCGCGTCCGCGATCTTCGGGTCGACACCGATGCGGACCGTCTCGTCCTGGTCGACCTTGATCGACTTGGCCTTGTCGACGTTCTTGATGCACTTCGCCAGCGACTTGGCGTCCAGCGTGTTGCCGTCGTTGTAGCACAGGGCCTCGGAGTTGACCGAGCTTCGGCCGACGGTGACCGTCGCGACGGGCGACGGCTTCTCACAGGCCGTGAGCAGGAGCAGTCCGGCGGAAACGGCGCCGGCGGCGGCGACGGCGCGGCGGCGTCGCACAACGGATTGCAGCGTGGTCATGGCCGAAGGCTATAGGGCGCCCGGAGCCGTCCGCCCACGTGGGGTGCGGCGTGCCCGGTTCGTTACGCCAGCCGTGCCCACGCGGTCGGCAGACCGTGTCCGGTTCGTTATGCCGGGGCACGCCACGGCGGAACAGGTGGGCCGGGGCGCGTCACGGCGGATCAGGTCACGCGGGTCCGTGGGCGGCCGCCGTGCCGCGACGAGGCGACGAGGCCCTTCAGCGTGGTCAGCCAGCCGGCCGCCACGAACGCCGAGCCGATCAGCAGTCCGAGGGTCCCGTCGAGCGGCAGCACGATGCCGACGGCCCCGCCGAACACCCACGCCATCTGCAGCAGCGTCTCCGAGCGGGCGAACGCCGAGGTGCGCACCAGCTCCGGCACGTCCCGCTGGATCAGCGCGTCCAGGGCCAGCTTGGCCAGCGCCTGCCCGAACCCGGCGACGGCGGCGAGGCAGGCCACCAGGAACGCCCCGAAGAACAGGGCGGCCACGACCGCCGTGCCGAGCACCACCGCGACGACGGTCACGATGATGATCTCCGGGGCGCGTGATTTCAGCCAGGCCCCGACGGCCGTACCCAGCGCGTTGCCCACACCGGCGGCGACCCCGACGATCCCGAGCGAGACCGCCGCGCTCTCCCCGGTCAGCGGGTGCTCGCGCAGCAGGAAGGCGAGGAAGAAGATCAGGAAGCCGGAGAGGCAGCGCAGGGCGGCGTTGGCGCCGAGCGCGTGCGTGACGGCGGGCCCCACGGTACGCAGCCCCGGCCGCCTCACCTGCTCCTTGCGGCGCTGCGGCCCGTGCAGATGCTGCTCGTCGGCCGCGAGCAGCGCCCTGTCCTCGCCCTTGGCCGAGTCGACCTTGGGCGGCAGGGAGAAGGACAGGAACGTTCCCGCCACGAAGATCACGAAGGCGCCGTACAGCGGCCAGGGATCGCCCACCTTGTGCAGGCCCGCCGCGACCGGAGCGGCGACACCGGTGGCCAGCAGCCCGGCCAGGGTGACCCGCGAGTTGGCCTTCACCAGCGAGAACCGGGGCGGCAGCAGCCGCGGTACGACGGCGCTGCGGACCACGCCGTACGCCTTCGACGCGACCAGCACACCCAGCGCGGCCGGATACAGCTGCAGGCTGCCGCTGGCGACGGCGCCCGAGATGACCAGCGCGAGCAGGGCACGGGCCAGCATGGCCCCGGCCATCGCGGCGCGCCGCCCGTGCGGCAGCCGGTCGAGGAGGGGCCCGATGACCGGGGCGAGGACGGTGAAGGGCGCCATCGTGATGGCGAGATACAGCGCGACGCGCCCCCGCGCCTCATCCGTCGGCACGGAGAAGAACACGGTGGAGGCCAGCGCCACGGTGATCATGACATCGCCGGCGCCGTTCACCGCGTGCAGCTCGATCAGCTTGCCCAGCCCCGACTCGCCCGCCCCGTGCGCGTGCGTGGCCTTGCGGATGCCCCGCGCGGCACCGGTGACCGGGAAGTGCAGGGCACGCCCGACGGAACGGACGGTGCCACCGACCCGGCTCGCACCGCCACCCCGAACACCACGCCTGTCCGCGGTCGCCACGTGCTTCATAGTGCCCTGAGAAGCGGCCGGATAGTGCGGTACGGCACGGATGATGCCGACCTCGCCGCCGATCCCGTGCGCTGCGACCGGGCGCGAGGGGTGGCCGGGGTGGGAGACAATGCCGCGTGGCGGAGACGAATCTCGTTCGGTGTAGCGTGCGTATCTCAGCCATAACGCAGAATGGATGGCAGAGGTGCGCCCGAGCGCGCGGATGCATGACGTCGACGCGGTCCCCCGGTCCGCTCCGTCGGCAGGCCCGCCGGAGGCAGCCGCACTCGACGAGACGGCGTAGGAGAGAAGCGATACCTGTGAGCGCAGCGACAACGCGAAGCCGCACCCCCGACCGTCTGTGCGCCGAGGCGGTCGACCTCGCACGCGGTGCGGCAGAGGAGGCCGCCGCCCCCGGTGTGGTCGGCGAGCACGTGGGCCTCGTCTCCGAGGGCGACCGTGTTGTCACGCACCTCTTCGAGTGCAAGGAGCCGGGCTACCGCGGCTGGCGCTGGGCGGCGACCGTGGCCCGTGCCTCCCGCGCCAAGATCGTGACGCTGGACGAGGTGGTCCTGCTCCCCGGCCCCGACGCCCTGCTCGCCCCCGAGTGGGTGCCGTGGAGCGAGCGGCTGCGCCCCGGCGATCTCGGCCCCGGCGATCTGCTCCCCACCGACCAGGACGATCTGCGCCTGGAGCCCGGTTACACCGGTGAGGAGGAGCCACCGCCGAACTCGGTGGTCTCCCACGAGATGGCCGAACTGGCGGAGGCCGAGGACGCCGACGTGACCCCCGGCGCCCCGGCCGTCCAGCCCACGGTCCCCTCCCGGGGCTCGATCGCGGCAGTCGCCGAGGAACTGGGCATGCGCCGCGCCCGAGTCCTCTCCCGCTACGGCCTCCATGTCGCCGCCGACCGCTGGGAGGAGTCGTACGGCCCCAAGACCGCGATGGCCCAGGCGGCCCCGGCCACCTGCCAGACCTGCGGCTTCCTCACCCCCATCGGCGGTTCCCTCGGCCAGGCCTTCGGCGTCTGCGCCAACGAGTTCGCGCCCGCCGACGGCCGTGTGGTCTCCCTGTCCTACGGCTGCGGCGGCCACTCGGAGGCCGCGGTCATGCCCAAGCCGCCCCAGCCGGCCCCGCCGGTCATCGACGAGACCCGAGTGGACCCCTTCCCCCTCCGCCCGGCCCGCGACTCGGGCTCGGTCCCGGAGACGAGCGACGAGGAGACGGCGGAGCTGGGGCACTCGTAGCGGCGCTGGGTTTCAGGGGGTCGCCCGCGGTCGAGCGGGCGGCTCAGAAGCCCACTCCGCCGTCCCGGCTGGTTGCAGGAGATCGTGCGGGTGACGATACGGCCGCCGGGCTCCCCGTCGTCCTTTGGGAAAGACCGCCCCCGGCACCCGAGCACGGACCCCCGGGTTCCGGTGTGAAACGGACTTCCGCCCACACCGTTTTGCGGGGCGGTAGCCCCGGGGCCAACGGAATTCCCCATGAACGGAGTTGTTCCGTGGCGAGCGCGACGGCCGCTCCACCTGGACGGAGTTCGTGACCTACGCCGCCCGTGCGACCGCGACCGCCCAGCCGATGTAGACGAGGTTGACCGCCAGCCGGACCGCCGCGCCGACGGGACGTTCCAGCAGGCGCGGCCGATCACGGGATGCCCGCCACAGGGCGTCCAGATGGCAGACCAGATAGCCCGTGATCAGTGCGGCCGCGGCCCAGCCGCCGACCGTCCGGCCCGCCGGCGTCAGGATCCCGGCTCCGACGACGATCTCCGCCGCCCCGCCGGCGGCGACGAGGAGTCCGGCCCGGCCCAGCCATGACGGCACCAGAGTGCGGAAGTACCCGGGAAACAGGAAGTGCCCGATCCCCACGGCGATCAGGAAGACCGCCAGTGCGATGGCAGTAGCATTCATGAACGTGATCGTGGTCCCAACCCGCGCGTGGGCGCTTGAACGAAACGATCGCCGAGTCCACTTCGCATCCGGCCCCGACGCGACGGTGTTCGCCGAGTCCGCCCCGTTCCACGTCACCCGCCACCGCCACCCGGCGTGGAAGGTCGTACTGCCCCTCGGCGGCCATGTCGAGGTCGGATACGGCGCAGGCCGCATGGTCGCGGCGCCCGGAGTGATCGTGCCCCCGCAGCTGCCCCACACCTGTGCCGCGTCCTCCGGCTACGTGGCCCTCTTCCTCGACCCCTGGGTGCTGGGCCCCGGCCCGCGCCCGGTACGGCTGGAGGGCGGTGCCGTCCGGCGCCTCCTCGCGGCTCTGGGGCACACCGCTGCTCCCGGCCTCGTCCCCGGTGCGGACAGCGACCTGGCCGCGGCGCGCGCCGAACTCCTGACCCTGACCGGAGCGGGCCGGCCCATCGATCCCCGGGTGGCCCACGCGGTGCGGGAAAGCACCCGGGCCGGCTCCGACGCCCCCATCGGCTCCATCGCCGCCGACGTCGGGCTCTCGGCGCCGCGGTTGCGCGCGCTCGTTCACGCCTCGGTCGGCGTCCCGCTCACACGGCTGCGGCAATGGGCCCGGCTGCGGGTGGCCGTCGCCGACCTGCCGCGCGAGTCCGCGGCCTCCGCCGCGGCCGTCGCGGGCTTCGCCGACCAAGCCCATTTCACCCGTACCGCCCGGAGCCTGCTCGGGCGCACGCCTGCGTCGATCGGACGTTCCCCCGCCTGATCGACCCTCCTGACCGGTCGGCACCGGTCTGGACGGATGAACCGGGCTGCTCCATAAGAAGTGCTGCGCCCCGTCGTCAAGCCCCGCAGGGACCCCGCTCCTTGATCATCGCCGAGTCGGCGTTCGGCCGGCCTTGAGGCGAGGAGTGGCCGATGGCGGAGCGGTGTGTTTCCCGGAGCCGGTCGAACCGGCGGCGCGGCAGATGGGCCGCGGTCTGTGCGGGACTCGCCCTGGCGCTCGGCGTGGGACAGGGCGCGGCAGTGGCGGCGACCGTCCCCGCTCCTCCGCCACCGCGTGGGGGGATCCTCGGCCTGCCCCTGGCGGGGATCGGGGGGCTCGTCCACCCGGACGCCCCGCCGGCCGGGGCCGACGACTGGAGCTGCAAGCCCAGCCCCGAGCATCCGCGTCCGGTCGTCCTGGTGCACGGGACCTTCGCGAACGCCCATGAGAACTGGGGAATGATGTCCCCGTACCTGAAGCAGCTGGGCTACTGCGTCTTCGCCGTCAACTACGGCGGGGCGCCCGGGAATCCGGTCAAGGCCACCGCACACGTCCCGGACTCCGCCCGGCAGATCGCCGATTACGTCGACCGCGTACTGAAGGCCACCGGTGCCCGTCAGGTCGACCTCGTCGGGCATTCCCAGGGCGGCGGTGTGACGCCCCGCTGGTACCTGCGGTTCGACGGCGGTACGGATCCCGCGCACCCGGAGCGCAACAAGGTGCACAGCCTCGTCGGCCTGGCGCCGTCCAACCACGGTACGACCGCCGACGGCATCGGCACCCTGGTCACCAAGCTGGGTCTCGGCAAGCCCGTGGGCCTCGTCGCCGGTGAGGCGGTCACGGATCAGTTGGTCGGCTCCGAAGTGAACACGACGCTGGACCGGGACGGGGACACCCGGCCCGGGGTCGACTACACCACCATCGTCACCAAGTTCGACGAGGTCGTCACCCCCTACACGCAGCAGTTCCTGACCGCGGGTCCGGGCGCGACCGTCAAGAACATCCTGATCCAGGACATCTGCCCCAGGGACTTCTCCGAGCACGTGTCGATCGCGTACGACGCCAACGCCGCCCAGCTCGTCCGCAACGCCCTCGACCCCGCCCACGCGCAGCCAGTCGACTGCGGCCTCACCCTCCCGGTGCTCGGCGGCTGACCGGCGCCCGCCGCCCGACCGCCCGGCACCCGTGCCCCGGCCGCCCCGCGCGCGCTGTACCTTCGTGCTCACGTCGACGAGGAGTGTGAACGTGAGCAAGTACGTGCGGCCGGCGGCCGAGGGCGCCGACCCCTTCGGCACCGCCCGTCTGCGCCGTGGTGTCCTCGACGCCTGGGCCACCAGCCCCGCCCGGTTCCGCGAGGACGCCAACGCCGAGGAGGACCTGGTCCTGGGCGGCTACCGGGACCGGCTCGTCGTCGAGCTGGCCCAGAACGCCGCCGACGCCGCCGCGCGGGCGAAGGTGCCCGGGCGGATGCGGCTCACCCTCCGGGAGGGCGTCCTCGTCGCCGCCAACACCGGTGCCCCGCTGGACGCGGCCGGTGTCGAGTCGCTGTCCACGCTGCGGGCCTCCGCCAAGAGGGACGCCGATGCGACCCAGGGTGCCGTCGGGCGGTTCGGGGTCGGGTTCGCCGCCGTACTCGCGGTGACCGACGAGCCCGCGATCGTGGGGCGGCACGGGGGTGTCCGCTGGTCCCTCGCCGAGGCGCGGGAGCTGGCCGCCGGCACCGCCCGGCACAGCCCGGGCCTGGGCGACGAGGTCCGGCGCCGGGACGGGCATGTGCCGCTGCTCCGGCTGCCGTTCGCCGCCGAGGGCACCGCCCCCGAGCCGTACGACACCGCCGTCATCCTGCCCCTGCGGGACGCGGCCGCCGCCGACCTCGCCGAGCGGCTGCTGAACGCCGTCGACGACGCCCTGCTCCTCGCCCTGCCGGGCCTGGAGGAGGTCGTCGTGGAGGCCGGGGACGAGGCGCCGCGTGTGCTGCGCCGGCGCACCGAGGGCGTCGTCACCGTCGTGGAGGACTCGCGGGAGGGGACCACCCGGTGGCGTACCGCCTCCGCGCACGGGCCGCTCACCCCCGACCTGCTCGCCGACCGGCCCGTGGAGGAGCGGCTGCGCCCCCACTGGTCGGTGACCTGGGCCGTACCCGAGGACGAGGACGGGCGGCCGGTGCGGCCCCGGACCACGGCCGTCGTGCACGCGCCCACCCCGAGCGACGAACCCCTCGGCGTCCCCGCCCTCCTCATCGCCTCCTTCCCCCTCGACACCACCCGCCGGCACACCGCTCCCGGCCCGCTCACCGACTTCCTGGTGCAGCGCGCGGCCGACGCCTACACCGAACTGCTCGCCGGCTGGCGGCCGGTGACGGACGGGATCATCGACCTCGTGCCCGGGCCGCTCGGCAAGGGGCAGCTGGACGGGGCGCTGCGGCAGGCCGTCCTGGAGCGGCTGCCGCGTATCGCGTTTCTCCCGCCCGCCCACCCGGCTTTCCTGCCGCCCGCCGCTCGGGCCAAGAGCGACGACGACGAACTTCCCCAGGCGCTGCGGCCCCGGGAGGCGGAGATTGTGGAGGGCGCCGGGGCGGACACCGTGCGGGTGCTCGCCGAGGTGCTGCCCACGCTGCTGCCGGCCGGTCTTGAGCGGCGGGTCGAACTGCGCACCCTCGGCGTCGCCCGGCTGCGGCTCGCGGACGCCGTCGACCGGCTCGCCGGTCTCGAGAAGGACCCCGACTGGTGGTGGCGGCTCTACGACAGCCTCGCCGGGGTCGACCCGGACCGGCTCTCCGGTCTTCCCGTGCCGCTCGCCGACGGGCGGACCACGATCGGCCCTCGCCAGGTCCTCCTCCCCACCCCGGACGCCGCCCGGATCGACCCGGACGTCCTCGGGCGGCTCGGGCTGAAGGTGGCCCACGAGGACGCCGCGCACCCGCTGCTGGAGAAGCTGGGCGCGCTGCCCGCCACTCCGCGCGCGGTGCTCACCACCCCGCAGGTGCGGGCCGCCGTCGCCGCCTCGCTGGACGAGGAGGGCGCGATCGGGGGCTGGGAGGAGGACGCCCTGGACGCCGAGGAACTCGCCGACACCGTCCTCTCCCTGGTGCGCGACGCCGGTCTCGAGCCGGGCGAGGAGCCCTGGCTGGGGGCCCTGGCGCTGCCCGACGAGGACGGAGAACTGGCGCCGGCGGGTGAGCTGGTCCTCCCCGGCAGTCCGTTCGCCCGCGTGATCCGTCCCGACGAACTGGCCGCCGTCGACCACGACCTGGCGGAGAAGTGGGGCGAGCAGCCGCTGGCCGCCTGTGGGGTGCTCGCGAACTTCGCGCTCGTGCGCGCCGCCGACGTCGTCCTCGACCCGGACGAACTGGAGCCCCGGGAGGGCGACTTCGCCGAGCCCGACGACGCCGGGCTGCTGGACGCCGTCGACGTGTGGTGCGAGGACATCCTCGACCGCTTCCCGGACAGCCCGGTGCCCCCGGTCGCCACCGAGCTGGTCGCCGTACGCGATCTGGACCTGGTGGACGACGAGCACTGGCCGGAGGCGCTCGCGCTGCTCGCCCAGCCCCCGCTGCGGGACGCGCTGACCCAGCCGGTCCGTATCCTGCTGCACGACGGCACCCACGAGGTCGTACGGCCGTACACGGCGTGGTGGCTGCGCGGGCACCCGGTGCTCGACGGCCGCCGCCCGGCCGGTCTCCTCGCGGCGGGCGGCGACCCGCTGCTGCGCGGCCTGTACGACGAGGCCGACGCGACCGGGTTCGAGGACGAGCAGGTACTGCGGGCGCTCGGCGTGCGCACCTCCGTCGCGGCCCTGCTGGACGAGCCCGGCGGCGCCGCCGAGCTGCTGGACCGGCTGGCCGACCCGGCGCGTCCCGTGTCCTCGGCCCAACTGCACGGAATCTACGGGGCGTTGGCGGAGCTGGACCCCGAGCAGGTGACCCTGCCGGACGAGCTGCGGGCCGTGGTCGACGGGCGTGTGGAGGTCGTGGACGCGGCCGAGGCGGTCGTCGTCGACTCACCCGATCTGCTGCCGTTCACCTCCCGGGTGCCGCTGCTGCCGGTCCGGCCGGCCCGGGCCGCCGAGCTGGCGGAGCTGTTCCAGGTGCGGCGGCTGAGCGAGTCCGTCACCGGCGAGGTGCACTCCGAGGGGGCCGAGCACGAGGTGCCGGAGCCGGTGCGGGTACTGCTCGGGCCGCGGACCGCGCAGACGTACGTCGAGCACGAGGAACTGGTCGTGGACGGCGTGGAGATCGACTGGCGGCACACCGACGACGGCGTGCTGCACGCGGCCACGCTGGAGGGGGTCGCGGCCGGGCTGGCCTGGGCGGCGGGGCAGTGGCCCCGGCGCTTCGAGGTCGCGGCCCTGCTGGAGGACCCGTCCCGGACGGAGGAACTGGCCCGGGACCGCTGGTTCGACTAGCTGCGCCTTTGACGGCGTGCGGTAAGCGGGACGCTGTCTCTCACTTGTGTAATGGATCAGCAATCCAGGTACAAAATCTGGTCCGCGGGGGCTCCGGCTGTACAACCAGTCGCATCCCCCGCGGATCTGATCGCTCGAGTCAACCGACTCCACGATCACTTCTCCCTCCAGGGGAACGCACATGCGCATACGTGCCACCGCGGCCGCCGTCTCCGGCGCCCTGGCCCTTTCCGCCCTCGCAGTCCCGGCCGCGCAGGCCGTCACCGACTCGGGCGCGCCGTACACCCTGAACGTCAGCTTCTCGAACGTCACGATCGCCAAGGCGATCAAGGTCGGCAGCACCAACAAGGTCAGCACGACGTACTCGTACACGCTGACGCACGGCCCGGACGTGGACATCGCCGCGAGCGACTTCCACACCGACGCCTTCCTGTACCACGGCACGTACAGCGACACGGAGCCCGAGCTGTACGGCGACGACTGGGCGACCTGCACTCCCACCTCGTCCACCACCGCCACCTGCACGGGCACGGTCGACATCTACCCGACCGACGCCGACCCGAAGATCGCGGACGCCGGCACCTGGAACGTGGCCGCCGAGGCCATCGCCTTCAACGGCCAGGACGAGCAGAACCCCGACATGAGCAAGGTCGGCTACAAGGACCAGAGCGGCCTGGGCACGACCCTGGTGCAGCGCTACTCGAAGCTGACGACCACCGTGAGCTCGACGTCCGTCTACAAGGGCAAGACCTTCACGGCGTCCGGCAAGCTCTCCCGCGCCGACTGGGACGACAACCTGTACCACGGCTACGCCAACCAGCCGGTCAAGCTCCAGTTCCGCAAGTCCGGCACGAGCACGTACAGCACGGTCAAGACGGTGTACACGGACGCGTACGGCAACCTGAAGACCAGCGCGACCGTGAACTACAGCGGCTACTGGAGCTTCAGCTTCGCCGGTACCACGACCACCCCGGCGGTCAGCGCCACGGGCGTCTACGTCGGCGCGAAGTAACCCCCACCTAGTCGGGAAAGCGGCGGTCGACCCACTTCCAGAGCCACTCCAGGGCGGCCGCCGCCACCACCGCGACGCCGACGGCTGTCCACGGCATCGTGTCCCCGACCAGCTTCAGGGCGAAGAAGCCCTGCAGCGCCGGCACGGCGAGGATGAACACGAACGCCAGGCCCATCGACGCCACCAGCAGGACCCGCCACCAGGTGTACGGCCGGGCGATGATCGCCAGGATCCACATGGAGACCAGGAACAGGGTCAGGGTCGCCGCGCTGGTCTCGGCGCCCAACTGGCCGCCCGGGTAGTACTGGCGGGCGATCAGGTAGGTGACGAAGGTCGCCACCCCCGCCACCACGCCGCCCGGGACCGAGTAGCGCATGACTCTGCGTACGAAGTGCGGTTTCGCCCGTTCCCTGTTGGGCGCGAGGGCGAGGAAGAACGCCGGGACGCCGATGGTGAGGGTGGAGAGCAGGGTCAGGTGCCGGGGCAGGAACGGGTACTCCACCTGCCAGCACACCACCAGGACGGCCAGCAGCACCGAGTAGACGGTCTTCACCAGGAACAGCGTCGCCACCCGCGTGATGTTGCCGATCACCCGGCGGCCCTCGCCCACCACCGACGGCAGGCTCGCGAAGCTGTTGTCCAGCAGCACGATCTGCGCCACCGCCCGCGTCGCCTCCGAGCCGGAGCCCATGGCGACCCCGATGTCGGCGTCCTTCAGCGCGAGCACGTCGTTCACGCCGTCGCCGGTCATCGCGACCGTGTGCCCGTGCGACTGCAGCGCCCCGACCATGTCCCGCTTCTGCTGCGGGGTGACCCGCCCGAAGACCGTCCCCCCGGCCAGCGCGTCCGCCATCCCGGCCCGGTCGGCGGGCAGCCGCCGCGCGTCCACGGCCGTACCCTCCAGGCCCAGCTTGGCGGCGACCGCGCCGACCGAGACCGCGTTGTCGCCGGAGATGACCTTGGCGCGGACGTTCTGGTCCGCGAAGTAGCGCAGGGTGTCGGCCGCGTCGGGCCGCAGCCGCTGCTCCAGGACGACGAGCGCGGTGGCGCGGGCGCCGTGGGCCGGGTCGGCGTCGTCCAGGTCGCGGCCGGCGCGGGCCAGCAGCAGCACCCGCAGCCCCTGCTCGTTGAGGTGCTCGGTTTCGGCCAGGGCCGGGGCGCCGGGGCTGAGGAGGACATCGGGGGCGCCCAGCAGCCACGTGCTGATCTCGCCGTCGGCCTCGCTGAACGCGGCCCCGCTGTACTTGCGGGCCGAGGAGAAGGGCAGCGACTCCACGCAGCGCCAGTCCTCGCTGTCCGGGTAGGCGTCGATGATCGCCTGGAGGGAGGCGTTGGGGCGCGGGTCGGACTCGCCGAGCGCGCCGAGCACCTTGCGTACGTGCGTCTCGTCCGCCCCGTCCAGCATCCGCAGCTCGGTGACGTCCATGCCGCCCTCGGTGAGCGTGCCGGTCTTGTCCAGGCAGACGGTGTCGACGCGGGCCAGCCCCTCGATGGCGGGGAGTTCCTGCACGAGGCACTGCTTGCGGCCGAGCCTGATGACGCCGATCGCGAACGCCACCGAGGTGAGCAGGACCAGCCCCTCCGGGACCATCGGGACGATGCCGCCGACCGTGCGGGCGATGGAGTCCTTGAAGCCGCTGCTCTTGACGACGAGCTGGGTGATCACGAGTCCGACGGCCGCCGGGACCATCATCCAGGTGACGTACTTGAGGATCGTGGAGATGCCGGTGCGCAGCTCGGAGTGGACCAGGGTGAAGCGGGAGGCCTCCTCGGCGAGCTGGGCGGCGTAGGCCTCGCGGCCGACCTTGGCCGCCTGGAAGGCGCCGCCGCCCGCGACCACGAAACTGCCGGACATGACCGCGTCGCCGGGGCGTTTGACGACGGGGTCGGCCTCGCCGGTGAGCAGCGACTCGTCGATTTCGAGCCCGTCGGCCTCGGCGCACACCCCGTCCACGGCGATCTTGTCCCCGGGCCCGATCTCGATGAGGTCGTCGAGGACGATCTCGTTGGTGGCGACTTCGACGGCCGCCCCGTCCCTGCGCACGGTCGGCCGGGCCTCCCCGATGACCGCGAGCGAGTCGAGGGTCTGCTTGGCCCGCCATTCCTGGACGATGCCGATGCCGGTGTTGGCGAGGATCACGAAGCCGAAGAGGCTGTCCTGGATCGGTGCGACGAACAGCATGACCAGCCAGAGCACGCCGATGATCGCGTTGAACCGGGTGAAGACGTTCGCCCGGACGATCTCGCCCATCGACCGGCTGCTCCGCACGGGCACGTCGTTGACCTGGCCGTGGGCGACGCGCTCGGCCACCTCGGCGCCGGTCAGCCCCGCCGACCTGGTCATCGGTAGGGCCACCGGATGCACGGGGTCGAGCTCCGCGCCCGCGTCTATATGGGTCATGCATTCGACGGTACGTGCCGATTTGCCCACTTGCCCGCTTTATTCAGCCGACGTCGACCCCAGCGCCGCCGCCCGCTTGATCGCCGCGTCCCGCTTGCGCACGTACCAGATGCCGATCAGCCCCAGCCCGCCTCCGGCCAGGCAGGTCCACAGCCACCACAGGTGACCGTGCGAGTCGAACCAGCCGTAGAAGGGGAGCTGCACGAGGAAGAGGACGAACCAGATGATCGTGCCGCCGGTGATGGTGGCGACCACGGGGCCCTCCAGGGGCTCGGGCGCCTCGTGCTTGGGGGTCCACTTGGCCATGGGCACAGCTTACGAGGCGATCAGGTCTACGCGCGGAGATAGCGATCTGGCACTCATACGTTCATACTGAAACCGTTTGCCTTTGACCACTTCTGCTCGTATGAAACGCCAAAGAGGCTCGGGGGAACCCCTTTGGTGATGAGGTCCCGCATGTCCACCTCGGCACCCGCCAAGGTCCCCACCCCCGAAATACCGGGCGGTGCGCCGGCCCGCGGCCCGCTCGACCGCTACTTCAGGATCTCCGAGCGCGGCAGCTCCGTCGCCCGTGAGATCCGCGGCGGTTTCGCCACCTTCTTCGCGATGGCGTACATCATCGTGCTGAACCCGATCATCCTCGGCAGCGCGAAGGACATGTACGGGCACCACCTGGACAACGGCCAGCTGGTGACGGCGACCGCGCTGACGGCGGCCTTCGCCACCCTCCTCATGGGTGTCATCGGCAACGTCCCGATCGCCCTCGCCGCCGGCCTCGGCGTGAACTCCGTCGTCGCGCTCCAGCTCGCCCCCCGTATGTCCTGGCCGGACGCGATGGGCATGGTCGTACTCGCGGGCTTCGTGGTCATGCTGCTGGTCGCCACCGGTCTGCGCGAGCGCGTGATGAACGCCGTGCCGTTCGGTCTGCGCAAGGCGATCTCGATCGGTATCGGCCTGTTCATCATGCTGATCGGCCTGGTCGACTCCGGCTTCATCACGCGTATGCCGGACGCCGCCCAGACCACCGTCCCGGTCCAGCTCGGCGTGGGCGGCCATCTGCACGGCTGGCCGGTGCTGGTCTTCATCCTCGGCGTGCTGCTCACCTTCGTGCTGATCGTCCGCAAGGCGCCGGGCGCGATCCTGATCTCGATCGTCGGCATGACCGTCCTCGCGGTGATCATCAACGCGGTCACCACGATCCCGTCCTGGGGCCTGACCGTCCCGAAGTGGCCGGGCAACCCGGTCGCCTCCCCCGACTTCGGCCTGGTCGGCCACGTCAGCCTGTTCGGCGGCTTCCACAAGGTCGGCCTGCTGACCGGCATCCTCTTCGTCTTCACCGTGCTGCTGTCGTGCTTCTTCGACGCGATGGGCACGATCATGGGCGTCAGCGACGAGGCGAAGCTGACCGACGCCGAGGGTTATATGCCGGGTATCAACCGGGTCCTGTTCATCGACGGCCTCGCGGTCGCGGCGGGCGGTGCCGGCTCCTCCTCGGCCACCACCGCGTTCGTGGAGTCCACGGCCGGTGTCGGCGAAGGCGCCCGTACGGGCCTCGCGAACGTCGTCACGGGCGGTCTCTTCACCGCCGCGCTGTTCCTCACCCCGGTCGCCACGATGGTCCCGTCCCAGGCGGCGACCCCGGCGCTGATCGCGGTCGGCTTCCTGATCCTGTCGAACTCGATCAAGGAGATCGACTGGGCCGACTACACCATCGCGATCCCGGCGTTCGTGACGATGCTGATGATGCCGTTCACCTACTCGATCACCAACGGCATCGGCATGGGCTTCCTCACCTTCACGGTGCTCCGCCTGGCCGCCGGCCGGGCCCGGGAGATCCCGGCGCCGATGTACATCGTCTCGGCGGTCTTCGCCTTCTACTACCTGATGCCGGCCCTGGGTCTCGCGTGAGACCTCAGTTGACGCCGTAGAACTTTTCCGTCTCCTCGACGGCGGCCTGGAACCGCTCGTCGAAGTCGTTCCGGGTGAGCGTGCGGATCACATAGTCCTGCACGCTCATTCCCCTTTTCGCCGCGTGGAGCCGGAGCCTCTCGAGGAGCTCTCCGTCTATCCGCAGGCTGAGCACGCTGGTCCCCATGTCTAGAGGGTCGCCACATCCGGCCACCCGATGCGTCACTTTCCGGAAGCGACTCACTCATATGGGTGATCAAAGGCTTCAGTGGCGCGTGTCACGGGAATCCGGGCGCGTCGCGGCGTCGTTAGGGAGAGTAATGAGTTACTCTAAGGACATGCCGGACCTCACCCATGGCGACGACGCTGCCGCCGTGAACTCTCTCCGCTCCGCCGTGATGCGGCTGTCCCGTCGGCTCAAGCACCAGCGGGTCGACGAGTCGCTGAGCCCCACCGAGATGTCGGTGCTCGGCACCCTCTCCCGCTGCGGCTCGGCCACCCCGGGCGAGCTGGCCCGCAAGGAGCACGTCCAGCCGCCGTCGATGACCCGCATCGTCGCGCTGCTCGAGGCCAAGGGGCTGGTCCGGCTGGAGCCGCACCCCGAGGACCGGCGCCAGAAGGTCGTCACCCAGACCGAGCAGGCCGAGGCGATGCTCGAAGAGAGCCGCCGCAAGCGCAACGCCTTCCTGGCCGGCCTGGTCGAGGGCCTCGACGAGGACGAGTGGGCCGCACTGCGCGCCGCCGCCCCCGTGCTGGAGAAACTCGCACACCTGTAACCAAGCCGTCGGAGGAGGCGAACCCTTTTGAGTACGGGATCCGGAACACCTTCCGCCCCCGCACCGACCGTCACTACCACCCCCACCGCCCGCAAGTCCTCGATGTTCAGCTCGCTGAAGGTCAGGAACTACCGCCTGTTCTTCATCGGCCAGGCCGTCTCCAACACCGGCACCTGGATGCAGCGCATCGCCCAGGACTGGCTCGTCCTCAGCCTCACCGGCTCCTCCGCCGCCGTGGGCATCACGACCGCCCTGCAGTTCCTGCCGATGCTCGTCTTCGGCCTCTACGGCGGTGTCCTGGTCGACCGCCTGCCCAAGCGCCCCACGCTGCTGGTCACACAGTCCTCGATGGCCGTGACGGGCCTCGCGCTCGCCACGTTGACCCTCACCGGGCAGGTCCAGGTCTGGCACGTGTACGTCGCCGCCTTCGCCGTCGGCCTCGCCACGGTGCTGGACAACCCGGCCCGCCAGTCCTTCGTCTCCGAGATGGTCGGGCCCGAGCAGCTGCAGAACGCGGTCAGCCTGAACTCGGCGAACTTCCAGTCCGCCCGCCTGGTCGGCCCCGCCGTCGCCGGTCTGATGATCACCGGCGTGGGCACCGGCTGGGCGTTCCTCGCCAACGGCCTGTCCTTCGTCGCGCCCATCACCGGCCTGCTGCTGATGCGCGCCCGTGAGCTGCACGTGGTCCGGCGCACGCCGAGGGGGAAGGGCCAGCTGCGGGAAGGCCTGCAGTACGTGGCCGGGCGCCCGGAGCTGATCTGGCCGATCGTGCTGGTCGGCTTCATCGGCACCTTCGGCTTCAACTTCCCGGTCTGGCTGTCGGCCTACGCCGAGCACATCTTCCACGCCGGCGCCGGTGCCTACAGCCTCTTCAACACCCTGATCGCCGTCGGCTCCCTGTGCGGCGCCCTGCTGGCCGCCCGGCGCGGCACGGCCCGGCTGCGCATCCTGATCGCCGCCGCGCTGGCCTTCGGCGCGCTGGAGGTCGTGGCCGCGCTGGCTCCGTCGTACTGGCTGTTCGCGCTGCTCATGATCCCGATCGGGGTCTTCGGCCTCACGGTGAACGTCACGGCGAACACCGCGGTCCAGATGGCCACCGACCCGGCCATGCGCGGCCGGGTGATGTCCCTGTTCATGATGGTGTTCATGGGCGGTACGCCGCTGGGCGCGCCGATCGTCGGCTGGATCACCGACACCTACGGCGCGAGGGTCGGCTTCGCCGCCGGTGGTGTCGTATCGGTCGCCGCGGCCGGTGTGATCGGCCTGGTCCTGGCCCGCATCGGCGGTCTGCGGCTCGCGGTGGGCTGGCACCACGGCCACCCACGGGTCCGGTTCGTGCCGCGCGGAGAGCGGGAGGAGCTGGCGACGGCGGCGTAGGGATCGCCACGGTGTGTCCCCGTACGGATGCGTGTCTGCGTGTCGATCGCCGGTGCGATTCTCTCCCATGAGATGACTTCTGCCAGTACGCCCCTTTTGGGGCTCGTATGGGAACAGGAGCATCACATGGCAGCACAGGCATCGAGCCCGAGACCCCGCTCCCGCGTACGGCGGCTGACGGCGGTCGCGCTGGCCCTGGGCACGGTCGGCGCGCTCGCCGCCGCCGCGCCGTCCGGCGCCGTCGCCGCGCCGCACAAGGCCGACCACGGCTTCCGGGAGCGGGACCTCGTCTCCGACCTCGCCGGCAGGGCGGAGCGGCGGGACCAGAACCTGGTCAACCCCTGGGGGCTGGTGCGCACGTCGAACGGGGCGATCAGGGTCTCCAACAACGGCACCAGCACGTCCACGGTGTACGCGGGCGCCCGGGACAACCGGCCGGTCATCTTCCTCACCCCCGTCGTCCACCTCCCCGAGGACGCCGACCCGACCGGGATCGTGCGCAACGACACCCGCGACTTCCGCTTCACCGCCTCCGGACGCTCCGGTCCCGCGCAGTTCATCTTCGCCGGGGAGAACGGCGCCCTCTTCGCCTTCAACCCGCGCGTGCTCCCGACGACCGGCGTCCAGGTCGCCCAGGAGGCCAACGCCGTCTTCAAGGGCCTGACCCTCGTGGACCACGAGCGGAAGGCCACGAAGGGCGACCGGCACCGGCCGCGCATCCTCGTCGCGAACTTCCACGACGCGCGCATCGATGTCTTCGACACCCACTTCAAGCTCGTGAAGCAGGCCGCCGGCGCGTTCCGCGACCGGAGGATCCCCAAGGGCTTCGCGCCCTTCGACGTCAAGAACATCGGCGGCAGGGTCTTCGTCACCTACGCCAAGCAGGACGCGGACAAGCACGACGACGTCGCGGGCCCGGGCAACGGCTTCATCGATGTGTTCAGCACCAAGGGCAGGCTGCTCCAGCGTTTCGCCCGCCGTGGGGTGCTCAACTCGCCCTGGGGCCTGGAAACGGCTCCCAAGGGCTTCGGGAAGTTCGCCGGCGACCTGCTCGTAGGCAACTTCGGCGACGGCCGCATCCACGCCTTCGACCTCAGGACCGGCCGGTTCGAGGGGACCCTGAAGAACCGCCATGGGCGGCCGATCGCGATCGAGGGCCTGTGGGGGCTGGAGCGGGGCACCGCCCGGTCCGGGGGCAGGGACAGCGTCTGGTTCGCCGCGGGAATCGAGGACGAGGCGCACGGGCTGCTCGGCACCCTGCGCGCCGAGCGCTGATCCGTCGACCACACTCCGGGTACTCGCCGGGCGGTCACACCCGCCGGGCGAGCACCTGCCCCGGCCAGTCGTTCCGCTCGCCGGCGGTATAGGTCTGCGTCGGCGTGAACCCGTTGGCCTCGGCGATCACAGGGATGTCGTCGGGGCCGCCTTCGCGCACGGTGATCGTCATTGACCCGTCATGCCCACCGCCGTCTGCGAAGGTGAAGGCATGAGACTCTTCGCCGCGGTGCTCCCACCGGAGCACGTCGTCCATGAACTCGCCGCCGAGGTGGCCAAGTTGAAGAGGCTGCCCGGTGCGGAGCGGCTGCGCTGGACCAACCGGCCGGGCTGGCACTTCACCCTCGCGTTCTACGGCGAGGTCGCCGACGACCTCCTACCGGACCTGTCGGAGCGCCTGTCCCGCGTGGCCCACCGCACCTCCCCCTTCGACCTGGCCCTCTCCGGCGGCGGCCAGTTCGGGCACGGCAAGGCCCTGTGGACCGGCGCCTACGGCGAGGTGGAGGCGATGCGGCTGCTGGCCGACCGGGCGGAGGCGGCGGCGCGGAAGGCGGGCGTGCCGATGGGGGAGCACCGGCGGTACACGGCCCACCTGACGGTGGCGCGGAGCCGGGACTCGGTGGACGTACGGCCGTATGTCGAGCTGCTGCGGGAGTTCACCAGCCGGACCTGGACGGTGAACGAGCTGGTGCTCGTGCGCAGCAACCTGCCGAGGTCGGGGGTGGCGGGGGAGCAGCCGCGCTACGAGGCGGTTGACCGCTGGGCTTTCGGCGGGGTTGGTTAGGCTCGGGGACGTGGACCCGAAGACCAGGAACCGGATCATGGCCGGTGTGCTTGTGCTGATGTTTGTGGTGGTGGCTGTGTCGGCGGCCGTCAGGTAGGGGTTTTGCGGGGAAGCGCCCCTTTCGGGGCGCCGTCCCCTACGGAGCTTCGAAGAGCATCGGCATCACCAGGCGAAGGCCTCCGGGGACGGGCCGGGGCCCGGGAAGACCTCGTCCAAGCCCGCCAGCAGCTCCTCGCCCAGCTCCAGCTCCACGGCCCTGAGCGCCGACTCCAGCTGTTCGGCCGTACGCGGACCGACGATGGGACCCGTCACACCCGGCCGGGTCAGCAGCCAGGCCAGGGCCACCTCGCCCGGTTCCAGGCCGTGCTTGTCGACCAGGTCCTCGTAGGCCTGGACCTGCGCGCGGGCGGCGGGGACCTTGAGGGTGTCGGCGGCCCGGCCGGAGGCGCGGCGGCCGCCCTGGACCTCCTTCTTGATGATCCCGCCGAGCAGACCGCCGTGCAGCGGGGACCACGGGATGACCCCGAGGCCGTACTCCTGCGCGGCCGGGATGACCTCCATCTCGGTGCGCCGCTCGGCGAGGTTGTACAGGCACTGCTCGCTGACCAGGCCGATGGTGCCGCCGCGGCGGGCGGCGATCTCGTTGGCCTGGGCGATCTTGTAGCCCGGGAAGTTGCTGGACCCGGCGTAGAGGATCTTGCCCTGCTGGACCAGGGTGTCGATCGCCTGCCAGATCTCCTCGAACGGGGTGTCCCGGTCGATGTGGTGGAACTGGTAGAGGTCGATGTGGTCGGTCTGCAGCCGCTTCAGGCTGGCGTCCACGGCGCGCCGGATGTTCAGCGCGGAGAGCTTGTCGTGGTTGGGCCAGGCCGGCCTTCCGTCCGAGGCCATGTTGGCGTAGACCTTGGTGGCGATGACGACCTTGTCACGGCGGTCACCGCCCTTGGCGAACCAGTTGCCGATGATCTCCTCGGTCCGCCCCTTGTTGTCACCCCACCCGTACACGTTGGCGGTGTCGAAGAAGTTGATGCCCGCGTCCAGCGCCGCGTCCATGATGGCGTGGCTGTCGGCTTCATCGGTCTGCGGCCCGAAGTTCATCGTCCCGAGGACGAGCCGACTGACCTTGAGTCCCGTGCGTCCAAGCTGCGTGTACTTCATGGTCCACTAGCCAACGGCTTGGAGTGCGCTCTATGCAAGCGACGCGAGGGTGGTGATGAACGCCGTCCAGGTGGTGGGGGTGACTTTGAGGATCGGGGCGGTGGGGGCGGGGGTCTTTGAGTCGCGGATGTGGATGGTGGTGGGGGTGGGGGCTATCTCCACACACTCGCCCTGGTCACCGCTGTAGCTGCTCTTCAACCAGTGGAGGTTCGCGCTCATAGTCCCTGTGCCACCTCTTCGATCAGTTTCGCGGACTCGTCAGGGTTGAGAGCCTGCGCTCGCAGAATGCCATACCGGGCGAACAGCTCTGCCAGATCAGGCTGTTCGCTGACGAAGTAGCCGCCGCTCGGACCTTCGACGTAGGCGAACTGGCGGTGCTCTGCCGTCTCCAGAAGGATCATGGCGCCGTTCAGCCCGGCGTGCGCCTGTCGCTCGTGCGGCATGACCTGGATCTCGACGTGGCGCAGTCGACCGATGGCGAGGATGCGCCTCAACTGCTCCTGGAGCGTTTCTGGACCCCCCAACGGCCGTGTGAGGGTGCTTTCTTCCAGTACGTAACTGACCAGGGGCCGGGGTTTGCGCTCGAAGAGCTGCTGGCGTTCCAGACGCGCGGCCACACGCTTGTCGATCTCTTCGTCGTCCAGAGCCGGAACGTGGCAGTTGTAGATGGCCCGTGCGTAGGCCTCGGTCTGGAGCGAGCCGGGGATGACGTGGTTCTGGTACACGTGCAGGGCGGCGGCCTTGCGTTCCTCGGCCAGATAGTCCTCGGTCCACGGCGGCAGGCCGCCCCTGAACTCCTTGTCCGCCAACACCAGCAGTGCACCTTGTGCACCCACCGCTTGGTCGGCGACCTCGACGAACTGCCCCCGGGGGAGCCGCTCACCTCGCTCCACCATCGCCACCTGGGACTTGGAGTAGCCGACATGTTTACCGAGCCCCTCCTGCGTGATTCCGGCCCGCTCTCGGTAGAACCGAAGCAAGGCGCCGAAGGTCTCGGAACCTCGTTCACCGGAATGCACAACCGCCTCCCCAAGTGCACGGCCCCGCACGGACGTTGCGTAACCCTGGTCACAGTATGTAAGGAGACGGAAACATCAAGTGCATGAACCAGCGAATCTCCACCCCCCGGATTCCGACCTGGATCCCCCACTCCGGTCACGCCCTCCGCCGCGCCGGCGTTCACTTCGACGCCGTACGTATCGAGGGCGCCGCAGGCAGCCGCGTCGCGTCGGAGCTGATGGTGCGGACCGGCTTTGCGGCGGGCGCGATCGTGCAGGAGGCCACGGGGGCGCGGTACATGTACTTCCTGCTGCCCCCGGAGACGGTGACGGCGTACGACTGGCCGCCGGAGGCAAGGACGCTGACGCGGGGTCACCGCAGCGTGTCGTACGTGGGTGTGCCCGCGCTGACGGGGGCCACCTGGCCGCTGGGCTGGAGGTCGGTGCCGACGGAGGAGAGGCTGTTCGTGGTGGGGGAGTTGCTGGAGGAGGTGGCGGGGCAGGTGCTGGCGCCCGGAGCTGTGAGGTGACCGGAACGCGGACAGGCACCGCCCGCTGCCCTACGGGTGGCGCCTGCCGTGCGGTGTTCTGGAGGCTCAGGCCTTGGCGACCATGACCGCGTGTCCGGGTTCCTCGATCTGGAACGAGACCGTGTCCCCCTTATGCAGATCCTCGACAGCGGCGGGATTCAGGAGGTCTTCTACCGTGAAGTCCAGCTGGGGACCACCCTTGTCGTCCCGGATCTTTCCCTCGCCCTGCTCCGGTTCCCACTTTTGAATCTTGCCTCTGGACACGGCTGTGTCTCCTTCGCTCGATGGGGGGGAGGCGAGTCCCGGTCACACGCCGGGCTCACTCCCATCGAAACCGGACCCATGTGCCGCAGCGAGCGCTGTGGGCCGAACGGGTGACGCTCCTAGTCGCGGGGGAACCCGTCGGTCTTGAGGATGAGGTCGATGACGGTGCCGGTCAGGTCGATGTCGGTGCCGAAGTCCACCGGGGTCCTGTTCTCGTAGTCGCCGTCCTTGGGGTCGGTGTAGACGAAGCAGCGTCCCTGGTAGGGGTCGGCGACGACGTAGAGGGGGACCTCGGCGATCGCGTAGGCGGTCTTCTTGGGGCCGTAGTCGTTGGCAGCGGTGCCCTCTGAGATGACCTCGGCGACGAACTCGACGTCCTGGTAGCGCCAGCGGCCGTTGTCGTCCTTCTTCGCCGAGTCCTTGAACATGGCGATGTCTGGGCAGAAGCCGTTCTGGTAGCCCGGGAAGTCGACCCGGACGTCCGAGAACACCCTGACCCGCCTCCCGAACCTGTCCTCGAGGGCCCAGAGGAATGCCCGGATGATCAGCCAATGCGTGTCGCGCTGCGGCGTCATGAAAACGTTGCCCCCGACGATCTCGACCCTGAATCCTTCGGGGACGGGCATCCGCTCAAGGCGCTCGAACCACTCGTCCAAACGCTTGGTGTTGGCGTCGGCGTCGGCCATCTCGATCCTGTCTTCAAGGACGGTCATCGTGGCGCTCCTCCCCGGCTGCCCCATCGGCGAGTGCAGCCGCGCGGTTCAACGATACGCACGGTGATCCGGAGTCGCCCGAATTAGGTCAACTTGTTCCGACCGCGTACGCCTGTCCGATCCCCCAGGCCTCCCACATCGCCCCCGCGTACGCCCCCGCGATCCGGTGCTCCCCGCTCGCGTTGGGATGCGTCCCGTCGTATGTGTCCGCATGGATGTCGTACGACTCCGGCGGCGAGGCCAGCAGGATGGGCGACCGGGGCTCGTCCAGGTCGGCGACCGCCTTCGCGAGCAGGACGTTGAAGAGGTCCACCTGCTCGCCGAAGGGGGCGTCCGTCTCGGCGCGGATGTTCGGGATCACCGGGAGCAGGGCCATGCGTATGCGCGGGTTGGCCTGCCGGGCCTCGGCGATGAAGGCCCGTACGTTCTCGGCCGTCTGTTCGGCGTTGGTGTAGAAGCCCAGGTCGATCAGCCCGAGGGAGACCAGGAGCACGTCCGCGCGGTGTGTGCGCACCGCCTCGCCGATCAGCGGAGCCATGTGCAGCCAGCCCTCGCCCCAGCCGGCCAGGTGGCGGCGCGGGAAGTCGGGGTCGGCGTACGCGTGCGACGTGGGGGCGTCGGCCGCCTTGTCGTACAGCTCCTCGCGGGGGCCGACGAAGGTGAACGGACCGCCGTACGCGGTGCACAGGTGACGCCACAGCCGGTAACGCCATGTGTGCTCGCCCGCGCTCCCGATCGTCATGGAGTCACCTACGGGCATGAACCTAAGCATCCGCTCATCATGGACGATCACGAGCCGCAACGGGGTGTGAGGCCCACCACGTCCGCGCCGCCCGCAGGAGCGCCTCGACCGAACCCCCGCAGGCAATGGCAGTCTTGGGACATGCGCCGATCGTTCGCCGTTCTCGCCGGGGCCCTGCTCGTGGGCGCGCTCGCCGCGCCCGCGTCGGCCGCCGACGGTGACCAGGGCTTCACCATCAAGGACCCGCGGATCGCCGAGTCCAGCGGGCTCGCCGCCTCCCACCTCCACCCCGGCATCTACTGGACGCACAACGACAGCGGCGACGGACCGTACATCTACGCCGTCGACAGCAGGACCGGTAAGACCGTCGCCCGGATCACCCTGCGCGGCATCGGCGCCCCGCGTGACGTGGAGGCCATCTCCATCGGGCCGCACAACGAGATCTACCTGGGCGACATCGGCGACAACCTCGGCGGCAAGTGGCCGTACGTGTGGATCTACCGGCTGCCCGAGCCGAAGCAGCTGAGGGACCAGACGGTCAACGCCACGCAGTACGTCGTGAAGTACGTGAACGGGCCGCGCGACGCCGAGTCGCTGATCGTCCACCCGAAGACCGGGCGTGTCTACATCATCGACAAGAAGGAGGACGGCGGGCACTTGTACGAGGGCCCGGCCGCCCTGTCCACCTCCGGCGCGAACATCTTCAAGCCCGTCGCCGCCGTCGACCTCTGGGCCACCGACGCGGCCTTCTCGCCGGACGGGCGGCAGCTCGCCGTGCGTGGGTACTTCGGCGGGATCTACTACGACTGGAACGGCGGCCGGATCAAACGCGGGGGCGAACTCGACGTACCCCAGCAGGGGCAGGGCGAGGGCGTCAGTTACTCCGCCGACGGGACCAAGCTGCTGTACAGCAGCGAGGGCGCCGACAGCGAGGTCGTGGCGAAGGACGTGCCGGGCCTGCCCGCGTCCAAGTCGCCCTCCGCGGCCGGGAGTTCGAGCAGCTCAGGGAGTTCCTTCGGCGGGGGTGGCTACAAGCTCGGTGCCGTCGTCGTCGCCGCCGGGGCGGCCGTCCTCTTCGGGGTGCGGCGCCTGCGGCGACGGGGCTGACCGGTCACCGGTCTGTCGGTTCCGTGTCCGTGTGCGCATCAGCACTAGGGAACCGGTGCCACGTCGATGATGACCGCCCCGTCGCCGCCGACGCTCCCGCCCGTGCCGCTGTCCCCCGTGCTCCCGGCGGCGCCGCTCGTGGCGGAAGCGCCGCCGCTGGTGGTGCCGGTACCGCCGGTGCCACCGGCGCCGCCCGTGCCGCCACCGCCACCATTGCCGCCCGCGCCGAAGCTGAACCCGGCGGCGCTGATGGCGGTGCCGCCGGTCCCGCCGCTGCCGCCGCCTCCGCCCGTGCCGCCGCCTCCGCCCGCGCCGCCCGTGCCGCTGTGCTGGCTCGCGCCACTGGCGCCGGGCCCACCCGGGTTGCCCACGGCTCCGGCGCTGCCGTTGTTGCCGTTCACCATGTCCTCCGGGACTCCGGGAGCGGGCAGGCAGCGTGAGAGTCCGCCGCCCGTACCACCGGAACCGGTGATGGCGCCGCCACCTCCACCGCCACCGCCCAGCCCTCCGGCCCCGCCGAGCACACCGGGAGCGCCGCCTCCGCCGCCCTGGCCGCCCGTCGCGGCCCTGGTGCCGGCCGTGCCGCCCGGGGCGAAGGCCAGGTCCACCCCCGTGGTGAGGGTCACCCTGCTGACCCCACCGGCGCCACCGAGGCCGGCGGAGGTGCCCGCGGTGCCGGGACCGCCGCCGAAGGGACCGCCGGCGCTGCCGCCGGTGCCGCCGCCTCCGCCGTTCCCCGCGCCGCCGCCTGCTCCCCCCGCTCCCACCACGACGGTCAGGGTCTCGCCGGCGACGGCCAACTCGGTGCACTGCACGAAGCTTCCGGAGCCCCCGCCCCCGCCGGCGGCACCCCCTCCGCCGCCTCCGCCCCCGCCTCCGCCTCCGCCGCCCGCCGCGAGGAGGGCGTTGCCGCCGCCTCCTCCGCCGCCCCCGCCGCCGCCACCGGCTCCCCCGCTCCCGCCGGCCCCGGCGGCCCAGACCCTGATGGTCAGGATGTTCAGGAGGCCCGAAGTGGGGCTGCCGGGAACCGTGAAGGTGGACTGGCCCGGAGACGTGAAGGTGAAGCGCGGGTCCGGCTGGGCCACAGCGCTGTCGGCGCCCACCATCGGCGGGAGCAGCCCGCCCACCAGCGCCGCCACGCCTACACTGATCCATCTTCCTCGGCCCATATGGCACCTCCATAGGGATTGTTGGCGCGGAAAAGCGACGCCAATGCCCCGGAAGGGTGTGAAAGAGCAAACGAAGGGCGCCCGGTGACCACCGGGCGCCCTTCGTCGTCGTGGAAGAGACGACTACAGCTTCTCGATCACGTAGTCGATGCACTTCGTCAGCGCCTCGACGTCCGCCGGGTCGACCGCCGGGAACATCGCGACACGCAGCTGGTTGCGGCCGAGCTTGCGGTACGGCTCGGTGTCCACGATGCCGTTGGCGCGCAGCACCTTGGCGACCGCGGCCGCGTCGATCTCGTCGGCGAAGTCGATCGTGCCGACGACCTGCGAGCGCTTGGCCGGGTCGGCGACGAACGGAGTGGCGTACTTGGACTCGTCCGCCCAGGAGTACAGGCGGGTCGAGGAGTCCTTGGTGCGGCCGGTGGAGAAGGCCAGGCCGCCCTGTCCGTTGAGCCACTCCAGCTGCTGGTTGAGCAGGAACAGCGTGGCGAGGGCCGGGGTGTTGTAGGTCTGGTTCTTGCGGGAGTTGTCGATCGCCGTGGGAAGGCTGAAGAACTCCGGGATGTGCCGGCCGGACGCGTGGACGCGCTCGGCGCGCTCGATCGCGGCCGGGGAGAAGACGCCGATCCACAGGCCGCCGTCGGAGGCGAAGGACTTCTGCGGGGCGAAGTAGTAGACGTCGGTCTCGGCGATGTCGACCGGCAGGCCGCCCGCGCCGGAGGTGGCGTCGACCAGGACCAGCGCGCCCTCGTCGGCGCCCTCGACCCGCTTGATCGGCATGGCGACGCCGGTGGAGGTCTCGTTGTGGGTGAAGGCGTACACGTCGACGCCCGCCTCGGCCTGCGCCTCGGGGTGGGTGCCGGGGTCGGTCGAGATGACGGTCGGCTCGGCCAGCCACGGGGCGAGCTTGGCCGCCTTGGCGAACTTGGAGGAGAACTCGCCGAAGTTCAGGTGCTGGGACTTGTTCTCGATCAGGCCGTGGGTGGCGATGTCCCAGAAGGCGGTCGAGCCGCCGTTGCCGAGGATCACCTCGTAGCCCTCGGGCAGGGAGAACAGCTGGGAGATGCCCTCGCGGACCTTGCCGACCAGGTTCTTGACGGGCGCCTGGCGGTGGGAGGTGCCCAGCAGGGACGTACCGGTGGCGGCCAGGGCGTCCAGCGCCTCGGTGCGCACCTTGGAGGGGCCCGAGCCGAAACGTCCGTCGGCGGGCTTGATGTCAGCGGGGATCTGAATGTCGGCCACGAGTCGGAGGGTATACCGGCGGGCGAAAACGGACGGGGCTGTGTCCGTTCGATGAGACAAGTTTGTCGAAGCATGGACTTGTGAATCAGTACGACGATATGCGTGGGGCTGTGGAAAACTTTCGGTGACTGTGCGTGATCGGATGCATCCTGGACGCATGACGGATCACTCGGGTCTCGAAGCGGAGCTGCGCGGCGCCGTCCGGGGCGAGGTCGGTTTCGACACCACCTCCCGGGCGCTGGTCACCATGGACGCGTCCAACTACCGGCGTGTCCCCTTCGGCGTCGTCGCCCCGAGAGACGCCGACGACGTGGCCGCCGTGCTGGAGGTCTGCCGGGCGCGCGGGGTGCCGGTGGTGGCGCGCGGCGGGGGTACGTCGATCGCCGGGCAGGCGACCGGTGCAGGGGTCGTCCTGGACTTCACCCGGCACATGGACCGGCTGCTGTCGATCGATCCCGAGGCGCGCACGGCCGTCGTCCAGCCGGGCCTGGTCCTCGACCGGCTCCAGGAGGCCGCCGCCCCGCACGGCCTGCGCTTCGGCCCGGACCCGTCCACGCACAGCCGGTGCACGCTCGGCGGGATGATCGGCAACAACTCCTGCGGCTCGCACTCGGTCGCCTGGGGCACGACCGCCGACAGCGTGCGGGAGCTGTCCGTGATCACCGCGCGCGGAGACCGGCTGAGGCTCGGGCAAGGCTGGCAAGGGGCGCCCGAGGGGCTGCGCGAGCTGGTGGAGGGCGAACTGGCCCGGCTGCGCACCGGCTTTCCCGACCTGCCCCGCCGCATCTCCGGATACGCGCTGGATGCGCTGCTGCCCGAGAAGGGCGCCGACGTCGCCCGCTCCTTCTGCGGCTCCGAGGGCACCCTCGGCATCCTCACCGAAGCGGCCGTCCGGCTGGTGGAGTCCCCACGCGCGCGTGCCCTGGCCGTGCTGGCCTACGCCGACGAGAGCGCGGCAGCGGAGGCGGCCGCGGGCCTGCTGCCGTACGGCCCGCTGACGGTGGAGGGCATGGCGGCCGACCTGGTGCGCTCGCCGGCCGGGCTGCCCAAGGGGGGCGCCTGGCTGTTCGTGGAGACCGGCGGGGACTCGGCGGCCGAGGCGCACGCGCGTGCGGAGGCGATCGCCCGCGCGGCCGACGTCGTCGACTCCCTGGTGGTGACGGACCCCGCGGCCCAGCGGACGCTGTGGCGCATCCGCGAGGACGCGAGCGGTACGGCCACCCGGATGGCCGACGGCAGCGAGGCCTGGCCCGGCTGGGAGGACTGCGCGGTGCCGCCCGCCCGGCTCGGCCCCTATCTGCGGGACTTCCGCGCCCTGTTGTCCGCCCACGGCCTGCGCGGCACGCCGTACGGCCACTTCGGCGACGGCTGCATCCACGTCCGTATCGACTTCGACCTGCTCACCGAGGCCGGTATCGGCCGCTTCCGCCGCTTCTCCGAGGAACTGGCCGGCCTGGTGGTGGAGCACGGCGGCTCGCTGTCCGGGGAGCACGGCGACGGACAGGCCCGCGCGGAGCTGCTGCCCCGCATGTACGGCGAGGACCTGGTGGCCGTCTTCGAGCGGGCCAAGGCGGTCTGGGACCCGGACGACCTGCTCAACCCCGGCATGCTGGTCCGCCCGGCGGCACTGGACGAGAACCTCCGCTTCTCGGTGCTGCCCCGCGAACCTGTCGACGTGGCCTTCGGCTACCCCGCCGACGGCGGCGACTTCCGCGCGGCCGTCCGCCGCTGCGTCGGCGTCGCCAAGTGCCGTACGACCACGGCGGCCGGCCCCGCCGTGATGTGCCCCTCCTTCAGGGCGACGGGCGAGGAGCAGCACTCCACGCGCGGCCGGGCCCGCCTGCTGCACGAGATGCTGGCCGGCGAACTGGTCACCGACGGCTGGCGGTCGACGGAGGTCCGCGACGCCCTCGACCTGTGCCTGTCCTGCAAGGGCTGCCGCTCCGACTGCCCGGTCGGCGTCGACATGGCCACCTACAAGGCGGAGTTCCTGCACCACCACTACGCCGGCCGGCGCCGTCCCGCCGCCCACCTCAGCATGGGCCGGCTGCCGCAGTGGCTGCGCTGGGTCGCCCTGACCCGCACGGCCCCGCTGCTCAACTCCCTCGCCGCGGTATGGCCGTTGGCCCGCGTCGGCAAACGGCTGGGCGGGATCGCGGCCGAGCGGGAGATTCCCCGGCTGGCGACGCGGACGTTCACCGATTGGTGGCGCGGCAGGAAGCCCGCCCTCGGCGGCAGCGGCGGGCCGGTGCCGGGGAGCTCGGGGCCGGGCGATCTGGTCGTGCTCTGGCCGGACACCTTCACCGAGCACCTGGCCCCGTCCGTCGGCCGGGCCGCCGTCCGGGTGCTGGAGGCGGCCGGGCTGCGGGTGGCCCTGCCGCCGACGCTGCTGGTGCGCGGGGGAGGGATCGGCGCCGGCCGGACCAGGCCGGCCACGGCGCTGCTCACCGCCCGCCGGGCCCGGGTCTGCTGCGGCCTCACCTACATCTCCACCGGCCAACTCGACCGCGCCCGGCAGGTCCTGCGCCGCACGCTGGACCTGATGGAGCCGGTGCTGCGGGCCGGGGCCCCGGTCGTCGTCCTGGAACCGAGCTGCGCGGCCGCCCTCCGCACCGACCTGCCCGAGCTGCTGCACGACGACCCGCGCGCGGCCCGGCTCTCCCGCGCCGTCGTCACCTTCGCCGAGGCCCTGGAGCGGCACGCCCCGCACTGGACCCCGCCTGCCGTGGACCGCCCGGTCGCCGGCCAGACCCACTGCCACCAGCACGCGGTCCTCGGCGACACCCCCGACCGGCGACTGCGCGAGGCCGCGGGCCTCACCGGCGAGCTGAGCGGGGGCTGCTGCGGCCTCGCGGGCAACTTCGGTTTCGAGAAAGGCCACTTCGAGGTGTCGCGGGCGTGCGCGGAGGAACAGCTCCTCCCGGCGGTCCGGGCGGCCCCCGAGGAGACGGTGGTCCTGGCGGACGGCTTCTCCTGCCGCACCCAGCTGCAACAACTGGCCGGGGTGCGGGGACGGCACCTGGCCGAGGTGCTGGCGGAGGCGCTGGACAAGGAGCAGGAGGAGGAGCGGGAGACCGGGGGTGCGAAGTGACCGAGGAATACGGGAGGGGCGATGCGCGGGCTTTCGTAGGGTGAGGAGATCGGCGATCTTCAAGGAGCGCGCATGACCCTCACCGTCCGGTCCCTCACCCGTGCCGAGCACCTCGCCTTCGTGGCGGGGCGTCCCTCCGCCAGCCATATGCAGGTGCCGTCCTGGGGGGATGTGAAGCCGGACTGGCGGGCGGAGAGCCTGGGGTGGTTCGAGGGGGACGGGCGGCTCGTCGGGGCCGGGCTGGTGCTGCTGCGGCCGCTGCCCAAGGTGAAGCGGTATCTGGCCTATCTGCCGGAGGGGCCGCTCATCGACTGGGACTCGCCCGAACTGGAGCGATGGCTGCGGCCGATGCTGGCCCATCTCAAGGGACAGGGCGCCTTCTCCGTGAAGATGGGCCCGCCCGTGGTGGCCCGGCGCTGGAGCCCCGAGGCGGTCAAGGCCGCGATCGCCGACCCGGACCTGCACCGGCTGCGGGACGTGCCGCCGACCTCGACCGAGCCGGGCGCCGCGGACCTGGCCGACCGGCTGCGCCGGATGGGCTGGCGGCAGGCCGAGCCCGGCACGGAGGAGGGCTTCGCCGCGGGACAGCCCCGGTACGTGTGCCAGATCCCGTTCGCCGGACGGTCGTTGGACGACATCCACCGGGGGCTCAACCAGCAGTGGCGGCGCAACATCAAGAAGGCCGAGAAGGCGGGCGTGAAGGTCGTCCGGGGCGGTTACGAGGACCTGCCCGCCTTCTACGAGCTGTACGCCGAGACCGCCGGGCGCGACCGGTTCATCCCGCGTCCGCTGCCGTACTTCCAGCGCATGTGGACCGCGCTCGCCGCCGAGGACCCCGACCGGATGCGGCTGTACCTCGCCCACCACGACGGCGAGGTGCTCGCCGCGGCCACGATGCTGATCGTCGGCGGCCACGTCTGGTACTCCTACGGCGCCTCCACCGCCCGCAAGCGCGAGGTGCAGCCCAACAACGCGATGCAGTGGCGCATGATGTGCGACGCCCACGAACTCGGTGCGCACGTCTACGACTTCCGGGGCATCACCGACACCCTGGAGGAGTCCAACCACCTCCTCGGTCTGCTCCGCTTCAAGGTGGGCGCGGGCGGCGAGGCCGTGGAGTACGTGGGGGAGTGGGACTTCCCGCTGAACCGCCTGCTGCACAAGGCGCTTGACGTCTACATGGGCCTGCGCTGAGGTCACTCTCAGCTTCTCGAACCAATACCCAGCTTTTCCCAGGGGATTCACAGCTCCCCTTTGCCATTTTTGCCGTTCGGGGGCTCGTTCGGCGTGTAGCTTCTTTGGTGTCGGGAACGCCGGACGCGGAATTCTCGAACCGCAGAACTGAGAATCACAGAACCGCGAAACACTAGGAGTCGGAATGAGCCTGAAGAAGCTCGCCCCGCTGCCCCCGAAGCCGAAGAAGCAGCTCCCGCCCCCGCCCCCGCCGAAGCACAAGAAGAAGCACGCGCCGAAGCCGCTGCCCAAGCCGCTGCCCGGCCGGGATCACTGATCCGACGCTGATCTGAAAGGGGCCGACGGTGCACCGTCGGCCCCTTTTCCTTTCCGTTCGGGAAGATGTCGAGAAAGGGGAATCGCATGGACGGCGACGGTGACGATTTCGAATACGAGACCCCCACCATTTTGGCCCGTACCGCATTCCACCGCTTCTGGCCGCTGACCAAGGGGCTCAGAAAATGGCTGCTGCTGGTCTGGCTGTGCACGGTGCTCGCCGCGCTCGCCGAGACCGAGGCCATCCTGCTGTTCAGCGACCTCACCGACCACGCCCTGCAGAAGGGCTCGCTCGCCGCGTTCTGGAGCCCGGCGGGCAAGTGGCTGGGGATCGCGGTGCTCGGCGCCGTCGTCGCCTACGCCGGCAACTCCCTCGCCGCCTGGGCGACCGAACGGTTCGTGATGCGGCTGCGCGAGCACGTCTTCGACCATGTCCAGCAGCTGCCCCCGCACTTCTTCCAGCGCCACCGCCAGGGCGATCTGCTCTCCCGGCTGACCGGTGACGTCGAGGCGATCGAGACGATGGTCGTGTCCGGCCTGGTCGGCGCCGCCTCGGCCGCCTTCTCCGCCCTGTTCTACGCGGCCGCCGCGTTCTGGCTGCGCTGGGACCTGGCCGCCGCGACCTTCGTCCTCGCGCCCTTGTTCTGGCTGGCCGCGCGCCGCTTCTCCGGTTCCATCAAGGACGTCTCCCGCGAGGGCCGGGTCGCCGACGGCGCGATCACCTCCGTGGTGGAGGAGTCGCTCGGCAACATCGTGCTCACCCAGGCCTACGACCGCCGGGACGCCGAACGCCGCCGGCTGCGCGAGGAGGCGAACGCCTGGTTCCGCGCCTCGGTCCGCTCCACCCGCCTGAACGAGGCGTACGAACAGCTCGTCCAGGTCATCGAGACGGTGTGCGTGCTCGCCGTGATCGGCATCGGCGCCTGGGAGATCTCCACCGGCCGGATGACCCTCGGTCAGCTCCTCGCCTTCGCGGCTTTCCTCGGCTACCTCTATCCGCCGGTGCGCGGCCTCGCCCAGCTCGGCCTCACCGTCACCGCCGCCACGGCGGGCGCCGAGCGGCTCATCGAGATCCTGGACGTGCGCCCCTCCGTCACCGACCCGCGCCGCCCCTCGGAGACCGGCCGCCCGGACGGCACGGTCGAGGTCCGGAACGTCACCTTCCACTACCCGGGCGCCGAGAAGGCCGCCCTCGAAGCCCTCTCCTTCACGGTCAGCCCCGGCGAGCTGGTGATCGTCACCGGCCCGAGCGGCGCCGGCAAGTCCACGGTCTCCAAGCTCCTCCTGCGCTTCTACGACCCGGACGCGGGCGAAGTCCTCCTGGACGGCGTCCCCCTGCGCGACTTCCCGCTGGCCCGCCTGCGCGCGTACGTGACGCTTCTCCCGCAGGAGACCCTGGTCCTGCGCGACACGGTCCGCGCCAACATCGCCTGCGGCCGGCCCGGCGCCGGCGACCGGGCGATCGAGGAGGCGGCGAAGGCGGCCGACGCGCACGAGTTCATCTCGCGGCTGCCCGACGGCTACGACACACGGGTCGACCCCCACTCGGCCCGCCTCTCCGGCGGCCAGCTCCAGCGCCTGGCCATCGCCCGCGCCATCCTGCGTGACGCGCCCGTCCTGGTCCTGGACGAGCCGACGACGGGCCTCGACGCGATGGCCGCGCGCCGCGTCGTCAAACCCCTGCGCCGACTGATGGCCGGCCGTACGACGATCATGATCACCCACGACCTCAACCTCGCCCCCGACGCCGACCGCATCCTCGTCGTCGACCGCGGCCGCATCGTGGAGACCGGCCGCCATGACGAACTCCTCGCCCGGGGCGGCGCGTACTCCCGGCTGCACCGCTCGCAGAACAACGCGGTGATGGACACGGGTGAACTGCGCATGCCGCTGTGGGAGGAGGCACAGCCGCAGCCGCACGCGTACGAGGCATACGGACCCGCATACGGGGCGTACGGAAACGCGCCGTCGTACCTCCCCGACGGCCGCCCCCTCTTCCGTGACGAGGAGGCCTGGCCGGGCGTCTGATCCCATCATGCGGGACAGTTGCTTAAAGGGTTTACGCTCCTGTCGAAGTCCATTACCCTGGACCCGGTAGTACATCGAGCTGAACGAATCCGATCAAGCATCAGGACCGCCCGTGACCGCCACCCCCAGCACAGCCACACCGACCCCGGTCACCCCGACCCAAGGCCCGCGCCGCTTCGGCTCGTTCGGCCCGGTCGGCCTGGTGCTGGCGGGCGGCATCTCGGTCCAGTTCGGCGGGGCGCTGGCGGTGACGCTGATGCCGAGGGCCGGCGCCCCGGGCGTCGTCGCCCTGCGCCTGCTCGCGGCGGCCGTGGTCCTCCTGCTGGTCTGCCGCCCCCGGCTGCGCGGCCACTCGCGCGCCGACTGGGGCACGGTGATCGCCTTCGGTATCGCGATGGGCGCGATGAACGGCCTCTTCTACGAGGCGGTCGCCCGCATCCCGCTCGGCCCGGCGGTCACCCTGGAGGTCCTGGGCCCCCTCGCCCTGTCCGTTCTGGCCTCCCGCCGGGCGATCAACACGCTGTGGGCGGGCCTGGCCCTGCTCGGCGTCTTCCTGCTGGGCGGCGGAGGCTTCAGCAATCTCGACCCCACAGGTGTCGGATTCGCCCTGGGTGCCGGCGCCATGTGGGCGACCTACATACTCTTCAGCGCCCGCACGGGCCGCCGCTTCCCCCAGGCGGACGGCCTGGCGTTGGCCATGGCGGTGGCGGCCCTCCTCTTCCTCCCCATAGGCATCGCCTCGGCAGGCACCCGCCTCCTCGACCCCACCACCCTCGCCCTCGGCTCGACCGTGGCCCTGCTCTCCTCGGTCCTCCCCTACACCCTCGAACTCCTCGCCCTGCGCCGCCTGCCCGCCTCCACGTTCGCCATCCTGATGAGCCTGGAGCCGGCACTGGCGGCCACGGCCGGCTTCCTGATCCTGGGCCAGTCCCTGTCCTTGACAGAGGCAGGAGCCATCGCGTTGGTCATCGCGGCAAGCATCGGCGCGGTCCGCACCCAGGTGGGCCGGGGCAAGGCCAGGGTGGAACGGGCCCCGGAGGCCTGACGGACCCGGCCCACCTGGGTGCGGCCCCCCACACCCACCCGGGGTCTCATCGGCCCGCTCGGTGCTGGACGCTCGCTGCCGGCCGGGCCGCGGACGCCGCCGCAATGGCCGTGGCCAGCGGATCGCGGGCCGGGTGGCCCAGGAGGCCGGCGAGGTCGGGGGTGGTCTCGGCGAGGAAGCCGTGTCGTACGGCGGTGGCGATCGAGGCGAGCATGGGTGGCTGGAACGGCAGCAGTCCCGGCGTCTCGTCGAGGAGGCGGCGCCGGTACTCGCCCAGGCCGATCGTGCGGTGGGGGACGCCCAGCCGGTCGGAGACCTGCCCCGCGGTGATCGGCGTGCCGACGAGGTCGTACACGCGCCCGGCATGCCGTGCGGGATCCGCCGCGACGATCGCCGCCGCCTCCGCGAGGTCCGCTCGCGCGACCGCGGCCAGGGCACCCCGGCCGAACGCGGACTCTAGGCCCCCGTCGGCCGTCCACATCAGCAGTCCGCCGAAGAGTTCGGCGTACAGGCCGTTGCGCAGGATCGTCCACGCCAGACCGCTCGCCCGCACCAGGCGTTCCGTCGCCCGGTGCGCGAGGGCGAACCCGAGATGGTCGCCGGCGCCGGTCAGGCTCGTGTAGACGATGTGCCGGACGCCGTCCCGTACGGCGGCGTCCAGCGCCGCCGCATGCCGCCCGACCACCTGGTCGTCCTCCGCATAACCGGCGGAGACCAGCACCAGCGTCGGCACCCCCGTCAGATCGAGGCCGTCGGGGCTGTCGAAGTCGAGGCGCCGCATCCCCTCACCCGGGGTGCGGCTGCCACCCGTCGCGTCGATGCCACGGGCGCGCAGCGCGGCGAGCGTGGCCGAGCCGAGGTTCCCGTTCGCTCCGGTCACCAAGATCATGTCAATCGCGGTCTTCCGTCGTGGTTCTCATCGGTAACTACGCTTGATCCTCGACCGCACAACCACCCGTCACAAGAAGGCAGTTTGATGTCACCCACGCACACGGGGGTAACCACCACCCCCGCCGACCTCGAACCCTGCGGACGCGACGACCATCCCGACTGCGGCATCCGTGACGTCCTGGACCGCATCGGGGACAAGTGGTCCGTGCTGGTGATCGTCGAACTCGCCGCCGGCCCGCGCCGCTTCCGTGAACTCCAGCGTGCCATCGACGGGATCTCCCAGCGCATGCTCACCCTCACCGTGCGCCGGCTCGAACGCGACGGCCTCGTCCTGCGCACCGTCTACCCGACCGTCCCCGCGCAGGTCGACTACCGCCTGACCGAGACCGGTGCCGGCCTGACCCACCTGGTCAAGGCGCTCGCCGACTGGTCCCTGGCCCACCGCGCCGTCATCGCCGAGGCCCGCCGCGCGTACGACGACACCCACCCCGACCACGACATCCGCTGAGGGCCAGCGGGACGCGGACCCGATGCGCGCCTACGACCCCACGGGCGCCCCGCCCGGCTAAATTCATGCAAGCACGCTTGATTGTTTCTGTCGGCACTGCCATCCTCACTCCATGGCCGACCCGACGCCCGTCATCGACGACCTGCGTGCCGAGAGCGAGGAACTCGACCTGCTCGTGGCCGAGTTGAGCCCCGAGCAATGGGCGCTGCCCACCCCCGCGCCCGGCTGGACCCTCGCCCACCAGATCGCGCACCTCGCCTGGACCGACCGCTCGGCGCTGCTCGCCGTCACCGACGCGGACGCCTTTCACGCGCTGGTCGAGAAGGCGCTCGCCGCCCCCGACTCCTTCGTGGACGAGGGCGCGGAGGCCGGCGCCCGGCTCGCGTCCGCCGAACTGCTGCGGACCTGGCGGACCGGACGTGAAGCCCTCGACCAGGCCCTGCGCACCGCACCACCCGGCGCCCGTTTCCCCTGGTACGGCCCGCCCATGTCGGCCGCCTCCATGGCAACGGCCCGCCTCATGGAGACCTGGGCCCACGGCCTGGACATCGCCGAGGCCCTGGGTGTGGTCCGCGCCCCTACCGACCGACTCAGGCATGTGGCCCGGCTCGGGGTCCGCACCCGCGACTTCGCCCACACCGTCCATGGGCTCACCCCGCCCGCCGAGGAGTTCCGGGTAGAACTCACCACAGCAGACGGTGAGGTGTGGACATACGGCCCCGAGGACGCCCCGCAGCGCGTCACCGGCCCCGCCCTCGACTTCTGCCTCCTCGTCACCCAGCGCGCCCACCGGTCCGACCTCGCCCTGACCGCCGTCGGCCCGGACGCCGACCGCTGGCTGGACATCGCGCAGGCCTTCGCGGGCCCGCCCGGCACCGGCCGCCCGCCGAAGGGGGCCCAGGCATGACGGTGCTGCGCATCGGCAACTTCTCCGGCTTCTACGGCGACCGCTCCGACGCCCTGCGCGAGATGCTCACCGGCGGCGAGGTCGACGTGCTCACCGGCGACTACCTGGCCGAACTCACCATGCTGATCCTCGCCCGCGACCGGCTGAAGGACCCCGGCGCCGGTTACGCCCGCACCTTCCTGCGCCAGCTGGAGGACTGCCTGGGCCTCGCCCACGAGCGCGGGGTGAAGATCGTCACCAACGCGGGCGGACTCCATCCGGCCGGACTCGCCGCCGCCGTACGGGAGGTGGCCGGGCGCCTCGGCATCCCGGCCCGGATCGCGCATGTCGAGGGCGACGACCGCACCGCCGAGCACCCCGGCACCCTCGCCGCCCACGCCTATCTCGGCGGCTTCGGCATCGCCGAGTGCCTGCGGGCCGGTGCGGACGTCGTCGTCACCGGGCGCGTCACCGACGCGGCCCTCGTCACCGGGCCCGCCGCCGCCCACTTCGGCTGGAGCCCCACGGACCACGACCGGCTCGCGGGCGCCGTCGTCGCCGGGCACGTCCTGGAGTGCGGGACGCAGGCCACCGGCGGGAACTACGCGTTCTTCCAGGAGGGGGACATACGCCGGCCGGGCTTTCCGCTCGCCGAGATCCACGCCGACGGCACCAGTGTCATCACCAAGCACCCCGGCACCGGCGGCCTGGTCGACGTCGGCACGGTCACCGCGCAGCTGCTGTACGAGACCGGCGGCGGACGGTACGCCGGGCCCGATGTCACCGCCCGGCTGGACACCGTACGGCTGAGCCAGGACGGGCCGGACCGGGTGCGGATCGAGGGGGTGCGGGGCGAGGCGCCGCCGCCGACCCTGAAAGTCGGGCTCAACCGGCTCGGCGGCTTCCGCAACGAGGTCGTCTTCGTCCTCACCGGACTCGACATCGAGGCCAAGGCCGACCTGGTGCGGGCACAGCTCACCGACGCGCTCACCAAGTCACCGCCCACAGAGGTCCGTTGGGAGCTGGTCCGCACCGACCGGGCCGACGCCGGCACCGAGGAGATGGCGAGTGCGTTGCTGCGGCTCGTCGTGCGGGACGCGGACGAGCGGGTCGTCGGGCGGGCGCTGAGCGGGGCCGCCGTGGAGCTGGCACTGGCCAGCTACCCGGGCTTCCATATGCTGTCCCCACCTGGAAAGGGCTCCCCTTATGGGGTCTTCGAGGATGTGTACGTCCCCCATGGCGCCGTAGACCACAGGGCCGTCCTCCATGACGGACGCCGTGTCCCTGTGCCTCCGCCCCACGACACCCGGCCCCTGGACGCCGTACCGGAACCCGACCTTCCGGACCCCCTCCCGCCCGGACCGACCCGGCCCGCACCCCTCGGCCTGGTCGCCGGGGCCCGCAGCGGGGACAAGGGCGGGAACGCCAACGTCGGCGTCTGGGCCCGCAGTGACGACGCCTGGCGGTGGCTCGCGCACGAGCTGACCGCCGAAAGGTTCCGCCAACTGATCCCCGAGAGCCGGGACCTGCCCGTCACCCGGCATCTGCTGCCGAACCTCCGCGCGGTCAACTTCGTCGTCGAGGGCATCCTCGGCGCGGGCGTCGCCGCGCAAGCCCGCTTCGACCCGCAGGCCAAGGCCCTCGGTGAATGGCTGCGCTCCCGCCACCTGGACATCCCGGAGGCCCTGCTGTGACCACCCTGACCTCGGCCCTGGATCCGGGCGGCCCCGACTACCGGGCCAACCGCGAGGCCATGCTCGCCAAGCTCGCCGAACTCGACGCCGAGCACGCCAAGGCGCTCGCGGGCGGCGGCGAGAAGTACGTCGGGCGGCACCGGGAACGGGGCAAGCTGCCGGCCCGCGAGCGCATCGAGCTGCTCCTCGACCCGGACACGCCGTTCCTGGAGCTGTCCCCGCTGGCCGCCTGGGGCAGTGACTACACGGTCGGCGCCTCGCTCGTCACCGGCATCGGTGTGGTCGAGGGCGTGGAGTGCCTGATCACCGCCAACGACCCGACCGTGCGCGGCGGCGCCAGCAACCCGTTCAGTCTGAAGAAGGCCCTGCGCGCCAACGACATCGCCCTCGCCAACCGGCTGCCCTGCATCTCCCTGGTGGAGTCGGGCGGTGCGGACCTCCCCTCCCAGAAGGAGATCTTCATCCCGGGCGGCGCCATCTTCCGCGACCTCACCCGCCTCTCGGCCGCCGGCATCCCGACCATCGCGGTCGTCTTCGGCAACTCCACCGCCGGCGGCGCCTACATCCCCGGCATGTCCGACCACGTGATCATGGTCAAGGAGCGGGCGAAGGTCTTCCTCGGCGGACCGCCGCTGGTGAAGATGGCCACCGGCGAGGAGAGCGACGACGAGTCCCTGGGCGGCGCCGAGATGCACGCGCGCGTGTCCGGCCTCGCCGACTACTTCGCCGTCGACGAGCCGGACGCGCTGCGGCAGGCCCGCAGGGTCGTGTCCCGGCTGGGCCACCGCAAGGCATATCCGGATCCCGGCCCGGCCGAGCCGCCCAAGTACGACCCGGAGGAGCTGCTGGGCATCGTCCCCGGCGATCTGAAGATCCCCTTCGACCCGCGCGAGGTCGTCGCCCGGATCGTGGACGGCTCCGACTTCGACGAGTTCAAGCCGCTGTACGGGACCAGTCTGGTGACCGGCTGGGCCGCCCTGCACGGCTACCCGGTCGGCATCCTGGCGAACGCCCAGGGCGTGCTCTTCAGCGCGGAGTCGCAGAAGGCCGCCCAGTTCATCCAGCTCGCCAACCAGCGGGACATCCCGCTGCTCTTCCTGCACAACACCACCGGCTACATGGTCGGCAAGGAGTACGAGCAGGGCGGGATCATCAAACACGGCTCGATGATGATCAACGCGGTCAGCAACAGCAGGGTCCCGCACCTGTCCGTGCTCATGGGGGCGTCGTACGGCGCCGGGCACTACGGCATGTGCGGGCGCGCCTATGACCCCCGCTTCCTGTTCGCCTGGCCCAGCGCCAAGTCGGCCGTCATGGGCCCGCAGCAGCTCGCGGGCGTGCTGTCGATCGTCGCCCGCCAGTCGGCGGCGGCGAAGGGCCGGCCGTACGACGAGGACGCGGACGCCGCCCTGCGGGCGATGGTGGAGCAGCAGATCGAGTCCGAGTCGCTGCCGATGTTCCTGTCCGGGCGGCTGTACGACGACGGGGTCATCGACCCGCGCGACACCCGCACCGTCCTCGGCCTGTGCCTGTCCGCCCTCCACACCGCGCCGTACGAGGGCGCGCGGGGCGGCTTCGGCGTCTTCCGGATGTGAGGGACCACGTGATTTCGACTCTGCTCGTCGCCAACCGGGGCGAGATCGCCTGCCGGATCTTCCGCACCTGCCGTGAGCTGGGCATCCGGACGGTCGCCGTGCACTCGGACGCGGACGAGAACGCGCTCCACGCGCGCGTGGCCGACACGGCGGTACGACTGCCGGGGGCGGCGCCCGCCGAGACGTATCTGCGCGGCGACCTGATCGTGAAGGCGGCCCTCGCCGCCGGCGCGGACGCCGTGCACCCCGGATACGGCTTCCTCTCCGAGAATCCCGACTTCGCCCGTGCCGTCCAGGGCGCCGGCCTGACCTGGATCGGCCCGCCCCCGGAGGCCATCGAGGCGATGGCGTCCAAGACCCGCGCGAAGGACCTGATGGGCCTCGCGTCCCTCGCCGAGTCCGAGATCACCGAGGCCGATCTGCCGGTGCTGGTGAAGGCGGCCGCCGGTGGCGGGGGGCGCGGGATGCGGATCGTGCGCCGCCTGGAGGAGCTGAGCGGCGCACTGCGGAGCGCGCGCGCCGAGGCCGCGAGCGCCTTCGGCGACGGCGAGGTCTTCGTGGAGCCGTACCTGGAGCACGGCCGCCATGTCGAGGTCCAGATCCTCGCCGACGCCCACGGCACCATCTGGCCGCTCGGCACCCGCGACTGCTCCCTCCAGCGCCGCCACCAGAAGGTCATCGAGGAAGCCCCGGCACCCGGCCTCCCCGAAGGGCTCACGGAGGATCTGTACGCGCTGGCCGTACAGGCCGTGTGCGCCGTCGCCTACGAGGGCGCCGGCACCGTCGAGTTCCTGGTCGCCGACGGCCGCGCGCACTTCCTGGAGATGAACACCCGCCTCCAGGTCGAACACCCGGTGACGGAGGCCGTGTTCGGCATCGACCTGGTCGCCGAGCAGATCCGCATCGCCGAGGGCCACGCCCTGCCGAAAGAGCCGCCACGCGCGCGTGGCCACGCGATCGAAGCCCGCCTGTACGCCGAGGACCCCGCCCACGACTGGGCCCCGCAGACCGGCACCCTGCACCACCTCGCCCTGCCGGCCGGGGTCCGCCTGGACACCGGTTACACCGACGGCGACACCATCGGCGTCCACTACGACCCGATGCTCGCCAAGGCCGTAGCCCACGCACCCACACGCGCGGAGGCGATCCGCAGGCTCGCGGGCGCCCTGGAGCGGGCGGACCTGCACGGCCCGCTCACCAACCGGGAGCTGCTGGTGCGCTCCCTGCGGCACGAGGAGTTCGTCCGGGCCCGCATGGACACAGGCTTCTACCACCGCCACCTCACCGAGCTGACCGAGCCCGCACCCGACCCCCACGCCCCGCTGGCCGCCGCCCTCGCCGACGCCCACGCCCGCTCCCGCTTCGGCGGCTGGCGCAACCTGCCCTCCCAGCCGCAGGTCAAGCGGTACGAGATGGCGGGGGAGGAGCACGAGGTCCACTACCGGCACACCCGGCAGGGCCTCGCGGCCGACGGGGTACGGGTCGTACACGCCGACGCGCGCGTGGTCGTACTCGAAGTGGACGGCGTGGAGCGGAAGTTCACGATCGCCCGCTACGGCGACGAGGTCCACGTCAACTCCACCCGCCTCACCGCCCTGCCCCGCTTCCCCGACCCCACCGCCCAGCTCGCACCGGGTTCCCTGCTCGCCCCGATGCCGGGCACGGTCGTACGCGTCTCCGAAGGCCTGGAGGTGGGGGCGACCGTCCAGGCGGGCCGGCCCCTGATCTGGCTGGAGGCGATGAAGATGCAGCACCAGATCTCGGCGCCGGTCACGGGAACGCTCAGCGCGTTGCACGTCAGGACCGGTCAGCAGGTGGAGCCCGGAATGTTGCTCGCCGTAGTGCAGGAACCGGAACCCTCTTCTTAGGAGCCGCATGTCTCCCGTCATCGAAACCGAAGAGCACAAGGCCCTCCGATCCGCGGTGGCCGCCCTCGGCAAGCGCTACGGCCGCGACTACCTCACCCGCACCATCGCCGAAGGAAACCCCCTCACCGAACTCTGGTCCGAGGCCGGAAAGCTCGGCTACCTCGGCGTCAGCCTGCCGGAGGCGCACGGCGGCGGAGGCGGCGGCATCAGCGAACTCTCCATCGTCCTCGAAGAGCTGGGCGCCGCGGGTTCCCCCCTCCTCATGCTCGTCGTGTCCCCGGCCATCTGCGGCACCGTGATCTCCCGCTTCGGCACCGACGCCCAGAAACGGCAGTGGCTGCCCGGAATCGCCGACGGAACCCGCCTCATGGCCTTCGGCATCACCGAACCCGACGCCGGCTCCAACTCCCACCGCATCACCACCACGGCCCGCCGCGACGGCACCGACTGGCTCCTCACCGGCCGCAAGGTCTTCATCTCCGGCGTCGACATGGCCGACGCCGTCCTGATCGTCGGCCGTACCGAAGACGCCCGCACCGGACGCCTCAAGCCCTGCCTGTTCATCGTCCCGACGGACGCCGAGGGCTTCCAGAAACGGCCGATCGACATGGAACTGGCCGCCGCGGAGAAGCAGTTCGAGCTGGTCCTGGACGACGTACGGCTGCCCGCCGACGCGCTGGTCGGCGACGAGGACGCGGGTCTGCTCCAGCTGTTCGCCGGGCTCAACCCCGAACGCATCATGACGGCGGCCTTCGCCATCGGGATGGGCCGGTACGCGCTCGCCAGGGCGGTCGAGTACGCCCGCGACCGCACCGTGTGGAAGACCCCCATCGGCGCCCACCAGGCCATCGCCCACCCCCTGGCGCAGGCGCACATCGACCTGGAGCTGGCCCGGCTGATGACGCAGAAGGCGGCCCACCTCTACGACGCCGGCGACGACATCGGCGCGGGCGAGGCCGCGAACATGGCCAAGTACGCGGCGGGGGAGGCCTGCGTGAAGGCCGTGGACCAGGCCGTGCACACCCTCGGCGGCAACGGCCTCACGCGCGAGTTCGGGCTCGCCTCGCTGATAACGGCCGCACGCGTGGCTCGTATTGCCCCGGTGAGCCGGGAGATGATTCTCAACTACGTCTCTCACCAGACCCTGGGCCTGCCCAAGTCGTACTAGGCGACCGCGACCGCACTGGAGGAACCGTGTTCCGCAGCGAGTACGCAGACGTTCCGCCCGTAGAACTCCCCATCCACGAGGCCGTCCTGGGCCACGCCGCCGAGTTCGGCGAGCGTCCCGCCCTCGTCGACGGCACGGACGGCACCACCCTCACGTACGAGCAGGTGAACCGGTTCCACCGGCGCCTCGCCGCCGGTCTCGCCGACGCGGGCGTCCGCAAGGGCGATGTCCTCGCCCTGCACAGCCCCAACTCCATCGCCTTCCCGACCGCCTTCTACGCGGCCACGCGCGCGGGTGCCTCCGTCACCACGGTGCACCCGCTCGCCACGCCCGAGGAGTTCGCGGGGCAGCTCGGCGACAGCGGCGCGCGCTGGATCGTCACCGTCTCGCCGCTGCTGGAGTCGGCCAGGCGAGCGGCCGAACTCGTGGGCGGGATAAGGGAGATATTCGTCTGCGACAGCGCGCCCGGCCACCGGTCGCTCATCGACATGCTCGCCACCACCGCACCCGAGCCGCGGCTCGCCTTCGACCCGGCCGAGGACATCGCCGCACTGCCGTACTCCTCCGGCACCACCGGCGTCCCCAAGGGCGTGATGCTCACCCACCGGCAGATCGCCACCAACCTCGCCCAGCTGGAGCCCGCCGTACCGGCCGGGACGGACGAGCGCATCCTCGCCGTCCTGCCGTTCTTCCACATCTACGGCCTCACCGCCCTGATGAACGCGCCCCTGCGCAAGGGCGCCACGGTCGTCGTCCTGCCCCGCTTCGACCTGGAGACCTTCCTCGCGGCGATCGAGAACCACCGCATCACCGGCCTGTACGTCGCCCCGCCGATCGTCCTGGCCCTCGCCAAGCACCCGGCGGTCACCCGTTACGACCTCTCGTCCCTGAAGTACGTGCTGAGCGCCGCCGCCCCACTGGACGCCCGGCTCGCCCGCGCCTGTGCCGAGCGGCTGGGCCTGCCCCCGATAGGCCAGGCCTACGGCATGACGGAACTGTCCCCCGGCACCCATGTCGTCCCCCTCGACCGGCTGCGCGACGCCCCCGCCGGCACCGTCGGCAGGCTCATCGCCGGTACCGAGATGCGGATCGTGTCCCTGGACGACCCCGGCAAGGACCTCGGCACCGGCGAGTCCGGCGAGATCCTGATCCGCGGCCCCCAGGTGATGAAGGGCTACCTCGGCCGCCCCGACGCCACCAGCGCCATGATCGACGCCGAGGGGTGGCTGCACACCGGGGACGTGGGACACGTCGACGAGGGCGGCTGGCTGTTCGTCGTGGACCGGGTGAAGGAACTCATCAAGTACAAGGGCTTCCAGGTGGCCCCCGCCGAACTGGAGGCCCTGCTGCTCACCCACCCCGGCATCGCCGACGCCGCCGTCATCGGCGGCCGCGACGACGACGGCAACGAGGTCCCGCACGCCTTCGTCGTCCGCCGGGCCGACGCCGCCGAGCCGCTGACGGAGAACGAGATCATGCTGTACGTCGCCGAGCGCGTCGCCCCGTACAAACGGGTCCGCCAGGTCACCTTCATCGACACCGTCCCGCGCGCCGCCTCCGGCAAGATCCTGCGCAGGGAACTGAGGGAGCTGCTGTGACACTGATCAGCCGCACGCGCACGCGTGCCGTCGAGACCCTCGGCCTCGACTCCCCCGACACCCGCAACGCGCTCTCGGCGGCCCTCGTGTCCGACCTCGCGAGCGCCCTCACCGCCTGCGGCAAGGACCCGGACGTACGCGCCGTCGTCCTCACCCACACCGGCAACACCTTCAGCGCGGGCGCCGACCTGCGCGACCCGCCGCAGCCGGACGCCCTGGTCGGCCTGCTCCGGCAGATCGCCGAACTGCCGAAGCCGGTCCTCGCCCGCATCACCGGTCACGTCCGCGCAGGCGGCCTCGGCCTGGTCGCCGCCTGCGACATCGCCGCCGCCTCCACCGCGGCCACCTTCGCCTTCACCGAGGTCCGCATAGGCGTCGCCCCCGCGGTGATCTCCCTCCCGCTCCTCCCGCGCACCGACCCCCGCGCCCTGGCCCGCTACTACCTCACCGGCGAACGCTTCGACCCGGCGGAAGCCGTACGCCTCGGCCTCCTGACGACGACGGCCGACGACGTCGACGAGGCCCTCGCCCCCATCCTCGACGGCCTGCGCCGTTCCTCCCCGCACGCCCTGGCCGAGACGAAACGGCTGCTCACGGCTAGGGTGCTGGAGACATTCGACCGGGACGCGGCGGACCTGACCGCCCTCTCGGCCCGGCTGTTCGCCTCCGACCAGGCCCGGGAGGGGATGACGGCCTTCCTGGACAGACGAGACGCGGCATGGGTGGTGTGACCGGATGAGCACGACGGCGGAACGCGACGGCGTGGCCCGGCAGGACCCGAGCCCGAAGCCGGACCGCAGCCCCAAGCAGGACCGCAGCCGGGCCACCCGGCAGCGGCTCCTGGAGGCCGCCGTGGCCTGCCTGGCCGAACACGGCTGGGCGGGCTCCACCGTCGCCGTCGTCGCCGAACGCGCCGGCGTCTCCCGCGGGGCCGCCCAGCACCACTTCCCGACCCGCGAGGACCTGTTCACCGCCGCCGTCGAGTACGTCGCCGAGGAACGCTCCACCGCGCTCAGGGCCCTCTTCCCGGACCGTGCCGCCGACCGCCGGGCCGTCGTCGCCGCCCTGGTCGACCTCTACACCGGCCCCCTCTTCCGCGCCGCCCTGCACCTGTGGGTCGCCGCCTCCAACGAGGACCAGCTCCGCGCCCGCGTGACCGAGCTGGAGGCCCGCGTCGGCCGCGAGAGCCACCGCATCGCCGTGGAACTCCTCGGCGCCGACGAGTCCCGCCCCGGCGTCCGCGAAACCGTCCAGGGCTTCCTGGACATGGCCCGCGGCCTCGGCCTCGCCAACCTCCTCACCGACGACACCACCCGCCGCGAGGGGGTCGTCGCACAGTGGGCGGACCTGCTGGAACAGGCGCTGCGCTGAGTTCTCGACCGGTGAGGCGGGCCACACCCGTATCCGGCATCGGGCAGTACCCTTGCCCCATGCTTCCGATGCTCGTTCGCCGCCGCCACGTGGACTACGTGCGCGTCACGAGCATGGGCTGTCGGCCTTCGGCCTGATTCAGCCCCTTTTTTCTGCCCCTTCTTACGGCATTCTGGGCGCCGCCCCCTACCCTCGGCGGCCTGCCCGTGGCCCACACAACCCTGTGGACGCACCCATGACGACGCACACCGCGACGGCGACCCCGTCGTACGACCAGCTCCCCATCATCGACCTGTCGGCCGCCGACCGTGGCCCGCAGGCCCGCGCCCTGCTCCACGCCCAGCTGCACAGCGCCGCCCACGACGTCGGCTTCTTCCAGCTCGTCGGGCACGGCGTGACCCGGGCCGAGACCGACGCGCTGCTCACCGCCATGCGCGCCTTCTTCGCCCTCCCCGAGGCCGACCGGCTCGCCCTGGACAACGTGAACTCCCCGCACTTCCGCGGCTACACGCGTACCGGCGACGAGCGCACCGCCGGCGCCCGCGACTGGCGCGACCAGCTCGACATAGGCGCCGAACGCCCCGCCCGCGTCCCCGGACCCGGCGAGCCCCCGTACTGGTGGCTGCAGGGCCCCAACCAGTGGCCCACCGCCCTGCCCGAACTGCGCACGGCGGCCCTGACCTGGATCGACAGGCTGAGCGCGGTCGCCGAACGCCTCCTGCACGAGCTGCTCACCGCCATCGGCGCCCCCGCCGACTTCTACGACCCGGTCTTCGGCGACCGCGCCCACCCGCACCTGAAGCTGGTCCGCTACCCCGGCAGCGCGGGCGACGGCACCGACCAGGGCGTCGGCGCCCACAAGGACTACGGCTTCCTGACCCTGCTCCTCCAGGACACCGTCGGCGGCCTCCAGGTCCACCGCGAGGACGGCCTCTTCCACGACGTCCCGCCCCTCGACGGCGCCTTCGTGGTCAACCTCGGCGAACTCCTGGAGGTCGCCACCAACGGCTACCTCCTGGCCACCAACCACCGCGTGGTGAGCCCACCCGGGGCAACGGAACGCTACTCGGTCCCGTTCTTCTACAACCCCCGCCTGGACGCGAGGGTCGACCCCCTCCCGTTCCCGCACGCGGCGAAGGCCCCGGGCATCACGACCGACCCGACGAACCCCCTGTACGCCGAGTACGGCTACAACGAACTGAAGGGCAAACTGAGGGCCCACCCGCTGGTGGCGGAACGGCACCACGGCACCTTGTTGACGCCGGCGGCGTGAACTCCCCAGGGGCGCGGGGAACTGCGCGACCAGCCACGACCGGCCCGCAGTCGCCCGCGCTCCTCAGGCACCGCTTCAGTGGGCGATATCGCCGTAACCCTCGATATCCCGCGGGCTACGCGCCCCCGGCCCCACATACCGAGCAGAAGGCCGCACCAGTCGTCCCGTCCGCTTCTGCTCAAGAATGTGCGCCGACCACCCGGCAGTCCGGGCGCACGTGAACATCGACGTGAACATGTGCGCCGGCACTTCGGCGAAGTCCAGCGTGATCGCGGCCCAGAACTCCACGTTGGTGGCGAGCACACGATCCGGCCGACGGTTGTGCAGCTCCTCCAGCGCGGCCTTCTCCAGCGCCTCGGCCACCTCGAACCGCGGAGCGCCCAGCTCCCGTGCCGTACGCCGCAGCACCCGCGCCCGCGGATCCTCGGCCCGGTAGACCCGGTGCCCGAACCCCATGAGCCGCTCACCCCGGTCCAGGGCGCGCTTGACGTAGGCCTGCGCGTCCCCGGTCCGCTCGATCTCCTCGATCATCCCGAGCACCCGCGACGGCGCACCTCCGTGCAGCGGCCCCGACATGGCCCCGACCGCACCGGACAGCGCGGCGGCGACATCCGCACCGGTGGACGCGATCACCCGCGCCGTAAAAGTCGACGCGTTCATGCCGTGCTCGGCGGCGGACGTCCAGTACGCGTCCACGGCCGCCACATGCTTCGGATCCGGCTCACCCCGCCAGCGGATCATGAACCGCTCCACGACCGAGTGCGCCTTGTCGATCTCCCGCTGCGGCACCATCGGCAGCCCCTGGCCGCGCGCGGACTGGGCGACGTAGGACAGCGCCATGACGGCGGCCCGCGCCAGATCATCCCGCGCCTGCCGCTCGTCGATGTCCAGCAGCGGTTTCAGCCCCCACACCGGGGCCAGCATGGCGAGCGCCGACTGCACGTCCACCCGGATGTCACCGGAGTGCACCGGGATCGGGAACGGCTCGGCGGGCGGCAGCCCCGGATTGAAGGCCCCGTCGACCAGCAGCCCCCACACGTTCCCGAACGAGACATGACCGACGAGATCCTCGATGTCGACGCCCCGGTAGCGCAGGGCGCCGCCCTCCTTGTCCGGCTCGGCGATCTCCGTCTCGAACGCGACGACTCCCTCGAGTCCGGGTACGAAATCGGACATCAGGCGGCTCCTCGTGAAGTGGTCGGCGGCGGTCACCCCGGTGATGCCCCGATCGGCCGGTGGTCATCCGGTGGTCAGTCGAACCACGGGGGGACCTGCACGATAACCCCCAGTGTCATCCTTGGGGAGTCCGTACGACACCGAGTGCCAGCGGCGTTCGATACGGCAAGATGACCGCGTGACCGACCGCGACCCCCTCCTGGACCCCGTCCTCGACCCCGCCGCCATGCGCAAGCAGTACCGGGCGGAGGGCCTCGCCGAACAGGACCTCGCCACGCACCCCATGGACCAGTTCGCCCGCTGGTTCGAGGACGCCGCCCGGGCGGCCCTGCACGGCACGGTCTACGAACCCAACGCGATGGTCGTCTCCACGGCGGACGCGACGGGCCGCCCCACCTCGCGCACGGTCCTGATGAAGCAGTTCGACACCGAGGGCTTCGTCTTCTTCACCAACTACGACTCCCGCAAGGCCGGCGACCTGGCGGAGAACCCGCACATCTCGCTGCTCTTCCCCTGGCACCCGCTGGCCCGCCAGGTGATCGTCACCGGCACCGCCCGCCGCACCGGCCGCGACGAGACCGCCGCCTACTTCCGCACCCGCCCGCACGGCTCCCAGCTGGGCGCCTGGGCCAGCCCCCAGTCGACGGTGATCACCTCGCGCACCGAACTGGACACCGCCTACGCCGAACTGGAGACCCGCTACCCCGAGGGCGAACAGGTCCCGGTCCCCCCGCACTGGGGCGGCTTCCGCATCACCCCGGCGACGATCGAGTTCTGGCAGGGCCGGGAGAACCGCCTCCACGACCGCCTGCGCTACGTCGCCCAGCCGGACGGCAAGTGGAGGGTGGAGCGCCTCGCCCCCTGAGAGGGCCCGAGAACGCAGACGACCCGCGGGCTGGGTTCCTCAAGGAGAGGAGCCGGCCGGACGTACCGGCAGCCCGCGGGTCGGGTGACTGCTTGGGAATGGGGCCGGCTGCACGCGTCTGTCACGTGCTGGTCCGGCACCGCACTGGATGTGGTGGCGGACCGCTAGCCCGCAGCCACCTCACGCGTCCGGTATTCATACATTTGCCGAACCACCTCCCTTCTCGTGTACCCCACACCTTAGGGAAGGCAAGGGAAGGCGCTCAAGTGATTTTTTCCGGACGCTGTCGGATGCGTCCGACAGGCCCCGCCCGTATTGACACCGCACTGGTCCAGACCGCACGGTGATCCGCGACACAGACGCTGCGAAGGGGCACCGCATGAGCGACGGCACGCCGGCCGACCTGTTCTTCGACGCCGCCATCACCCTGCTGCAACGGGTCCGTGAGGAGGAGGCCGAGTCGATCGGCGCGGCCGGTGCCCTGCTCGCGGACACCGTCGCCGCAGGGGGCCGCCTGTTCGCCTTCGGCGCCGGGCACTCGTCCCTGGCCGCCCAGGACGTCGTCTACCGCGCCGGCGGGCTCGCCCTGATGAACCTGCTGGCCGTACCCGGTGTCGTCGGCGTCGACGTCACCCCGGCCACCCTCGGCTCCGCCCTCGAACGTGTCGACGGCCTCGCGAGCGCCGTCCTGGACACCTCCCCGCTCCGCTCCGGCGACGCCCTGGTGATCATCTCCCTCTCCGGCCGCAACGCCCTGCCCGTGGAGATGGCCCGGGGCGCCCGCGCGCTCGGCGTGAAGGTCATCGGCGTCACCTCGGTCGCGTACGCCGCGCAGACCACCTCCCGGCACTCCTCCGGCACCTTCCTGAAGGACCACTGCGACATCGTCCTGGACTCGAAGATCGCCGTCGGCGACGCGGAACTCACCCTCGACACCATCCCCGCGCCCTTCGCCCCCGCCTCCACGGTGGTCACCAGCGCCCTGATGCAGGCCGTCATGGCGACCGCCGCCGCCGCCCTGGCCGACCGCGGCATCGAACCCCCGCTGCTGCGCTCCGGGAACGTCGACGGCGGCCACGAGTGGAACGGCCGCGTGCTGCGGGAGTACGGCGACCGGATCTTCTACCGGCGCTGAGCCACCCGGGGGCCCATCCCGGCCTATCCCTCCCGCACCGCGTCCGCCAGGTCGAGTGCCGCCGCGATGCGGACCGCCACGTCCTCCGCGTAAGCGGTGTCGGACCGCTCGAAGCGGCTGCGGCCGCAGCCGCGCAGGAACGTCACCACGCCCAGCGTCCGCCCCCGGCTGCGCAGCACCGCGCACAGGGCGTGCACGGCGTCGCCGGGCCACTGCCGGGCCAGCGCCCACTCCCGGGCCGCTTCCGCCGGGACCGACCCGGCGTCCGCGCGCACGGCTCCGGCCCGCTCCACACACTGCAGCGCCGGATGGCCCGGCTCGTAGCGCACGGGCAGCCCGGCCGCACCGGTGAGCAGGCTCGGCCCCGGTGCCCCGGCGGGCGTCGCGGCGAGCCGCACCAGCCGTACGGCCGTCTCCCCGCCGTCCGCGCGCGGGGACGGCACCACCCGGTCGATCAGCGCGTGGTCGGCGAAGCCGGCGAGGGCGAAGTCCAGGTGGACGGTGGCCGCCTCCGCCGGGTCCTCGCACTCGGCGGCGGCGCGCGCGGCCCGGTGCAGCTGGTTGGTGCGGAACCGCAGCAGCGCCGCCTCCTGCTCGGCCTGCTTGGCCTCCGTGACGTCCTGGAACAGCCAGCCGACGCCGAGCGGCACCGGTTCCTCCGCGAGCGGCGAGGCCAGCCGCACGAACCCGCTGCGCCAGCAGCGCCGCTTCTCGCCCTCCGCGGTGCGTACGGTCACCCACATCTCGGCGGGCGCGGGCGGCGCGCCCTCGGCCAGCACATGGGTGAGCGCGGCCTCCAGCTCCTCCACGCCCTGCGCGAGCAGTTCGCCGAGCGGCCGGCCCAGCGCGGACGTCCGCCCGATCCCGAGGACACGGGCCGCGTGCGCGTTGACGACGGCGGGCCGCAGATCGGCGTCGATGAGGACGACACCCCAGGCGGCGTCCTCGAACAGCGCCTCGCTCAGCGCGATCGACCGCTCCAGATCGATCTGCGTGTGCACCTCGCTGAACGCGCAGTACACCCCGGCCGGCTTGCCCTCGGGCCCGCGTACGGCGGCGGTCTGCGTCCGTACGAGGACCCGCCCGCCGTCCTTCGTGACCAGCGCGAACTCGTGCACCTGCCGCCCGGGTGCGTGCATCGCCGACATCAGCCGGGCCTGCACCTCCTCGGCGTCGGCGCTGCGCACCGCCCACCCGGCGAACCCGTGCCGCCCGACCGCCTCGCCGGCCGTCCAGCCGAGGATCCGCTCGGCCTCACGGTTCCAGTGCGTGACGACCCCGTCGGCATCGAAGGCGCACAGGGCCGCGTCCATGCCGTCGAGCAGCGCGGCGAGCAGATCGGATCCCCCGGACTCACCGGGCTCGTCCGGCCCCAGTTCATCGGTGGTCCCACTCCGCCGGGAAGCACTCACCTGGACCCCCTGCAGGCTGCGTCGGCGCGTATGTGGCGCACGGTTCGCTCACTGGCCTTCATTCAACTGGAACGTGACCCAGCCCACATCCTGTTCCCGCAAGATTGGTCCCACAAGATGGGTCCCACAGGATTGAGCGGTCACGGCCCGAACCCTCGCGGTGGCCCCGTTTTCCCGGCGGCCCCCGTATGTCAGTGGGATCCGGCAGAATTGGTGTCAGGGCCAGCGCACGCGCCGGGCTGCCGGCAGAGGTAATCGAGGGGCACGTATGTCCGGACTGATCGACACCACGGAGATGTATCTCCGCACCATCCTCGAGCTCGAAGAGGAAGGCGTCGTCCCCATGCGCGCCCGCATCGCGGAGCGGCTCGACCAGAGCGGGCCGACGGTGAGCCAGACGGTGGCGCGCATGGAGCGTGACGGCTTGGTCTCGGTGGCCAGCGACCGTCATCTGGAGCTGACCGACGAGGGCAGGAGGCTCGCCACGCGCGTGATGCGCAAGCACCGGCTGGCCGAGTGTCTCCTCGTCGACGTGATCGGCCTGGAGTGGGAGCAGGTGCACGCGGAGGCCTGCCGCTGGGAGCACGTGATGAGCGAGGCCGTGGAGCGCCGCGTGCTGGAGCTGCTGCGGCACCCGACCGAGTCGCCGTACGGCAACCCGATCCCGGGCCTGGAGGAGCTGGGCGAGAAGGACGGTGCCGACCCGTTCCTGGACGAGGGCATGGTCTCGCTGGCCGACCTGGACGCGGGCACCGACGGCAAGACGGTCGTCGTCCGCCGTATCGGCGAGCCGATCCAGACGGACGCGCAGCTGATGTACACGCTGCGGCGCGCGGGCGTGCAGCCCGGCTCCGTGGTGAGCGTGACGGAGTCGGCCGGCGGTGTCCTGGTGGGCAGCGGCGGCGAGGCGGCCGAGCTGGAGGCGGACGTCGCCTCGCACGTGTTCGTCGCCAAGCGCTGAGCATGAGAGGGCCCCGGCGCCTTGTGGCGCCGGGGCCTGTCCTCCCCTGTGCTGACCCGGAGCCCCGAGCTCTCAGGGTCATCCCCCTCGGACCGCTTTTCCCCGAGTGGTCCGCCTCCCGCCAGAAGAGATCCCCTCGGTGGCGGCGATCATTCCTTGAGGGGTGTCACTCGAACGAGGGGTGTTGTCCGCAGAGACGGAATCTTCGAATAAATATTCGACAGATTCGATAGTCTGCGGCGGCAGGACGAGTACGACAGCGACAGCAGCGAGTACGAGCGAGTACGGCAGTACACCGGTACGAGGCAGGCGGAGCTGGGGGGTGCCAGGCCCATGGCACGGCGTATCGACGTGACGGGAGCGGGCGGCGTGCGCCTGGCCGCCTGGGAGTTCGCCGACCCTCCCAAGACGGGGCTCGACGAGGCGGACGGCCAGGCGGACGACCAGGCGGACGCGGCGGCCGGCGCTCCCGGCGTGCTGTTACTGCACGGCCTGATGGGCCGCGCCTCCCACTGGGCCTCGACCGCCCGCTGGCTCGCCGCGCGCCACCGCGCCGTAGCCCTCGACCAGCGCGGTCACGGCCAGAGCGAGAAGCCCCCACAGGCCGCCTACACCCGCGAGGCGTACGTCGAGGACGCCGAGGCCGCCGTGGAACAGCTCGGCCTCGCCCCCGCTCTCCTCATCGGCCACGCCATGGGCGCGCTGACCGCCTGGCAGCTCGCCGCGAAGCGCCCCGAGCTGGTGCGGGGTCTGATCATCTGCGATATGCGGGCCTCCGCGCTGGGCGCCGCCTCGCAGCGGGAGTGGGCGGACTGGTTCGAGGCCTGGCCCGTTCCCTTCGCCACGCTGGCCGACGTGCGCAAGTGGTTCGGTGCGGACGATCCGTGGGTGGAGCGGCCGAATCCCGCGCGCGGGGCGTTCTACGCCGAGGTCATGCACGAGTGCGAGGACGGATGGCGGCCGGTGTTCGAGCCGGAGCAGATGCTCCGCTCCCGTGAGACGTGGGTGTACGACGCGCACTGGGAGGAGCTGGCCCAGGTGCGGTGCCCGACGCTGGTGGTGCGCGGGGTGGACGGGGAGCTGGGGCGGGCGGAGGCGCAGGAGATGGTGCGGGTGCTGCCGGCGGGTGAGTATGCGGAGGTTTGCGACGCCGGGCATCTGGCGCACTATGAACTGCCGTCGGCCTGGCGGGGGGCTGTGCAGCCGTTTCTTGATCGGGTGCTGGGGGATTGAGCGCGCCTTTTCGTCTGCCGGGTTGGGCTTTCGTCGGCGAGTGCGGGCGCGTGGGGGGTGCTCGCGCAGTTCCCCGCGCCCCTTGGGTAAGTCCCCCTACCCCTTGCTGACAGCCGCAAGGATCTCGGGTAGGCGTGCCGCTGTCCTCGGAGCTGCCAGGCGCAGGCCCAGAAGGGTCAGGACCGCGCCGTACGCGCCGCCGACCGGCAGCAGCAGCCACCTCCACGCCTCCCCCTCCGCGCTCACGTGGAGCCAGATGGTGAGGGTGAGGACGGGGGAGCAGAGCAGGGCCGCGGAGACCATGCCGCCGAAGATGGAGATCCAGGCGAGGCCCGCCTGGCCGGCGGCCACGTTCTTGTGGCCCTCCTGGGGGATGGAGTAGGGGAAGCGGGCCGAGGTCCAGGCGCCGGTGGCCAGCATCGCGCCGAGGAGCGCGAAGGACAGGCCCAGCACCTCCGGCAACTGTTCCCACGCGCCCAGCAGGGCCGTGGTCAGGGTGGTGACGAGTGCCGCGTACGGCAGGGTGATCAACAGCAGGGCGAGGGCGCGGCCGCGCAGCTCGGCGTAGGCGTCCCGGGGCGAGGAGATGGTCGTGGCCACCATCCAGAACGCGGAGGTGTCCTGCCCGAACTGGTTGTACATCTGGATGCCGAGCATCCCGGCGGCGAAGCACGCGAAGTAGATCGATCCGGTGCCCTGCACCGCGTTGAACACCGGCACGATCAGCCCGATCGCCAGCGAGGTCACCCAGGCGGCCTTGGTCTTCGGATCCCGCCAGATGTAGCGCAGGCTGCGCTCCATGACCGTACCCGTGCGGCCGCGCGGCAGGAGTCGTCCGAGTCCGGCGGCCGAGCGGCCGCGCTCCCCGGCGTCGACGGGCTGCAGCGTGGACTGGTCGGGCGCGGTCATCAGCCGGGTGAGGCTGCGCGCCCACACGACGATCAGCAGCGCCAACCCGGCCGCCGTCAGCGCGAGTTGGGCCACGGCGACGCCGTACGACCCCTCGCTCGCCGCGCGCACCGCCGCCACCGCCGATGCCGGCGGCACCCAGGACAGCACGTCCGCGACCGGCTGCAACCGCCCCAGCCCGGCCGAACCCAGCTGCCGTGCCGCGAAGTTGACCAGCTGCGCCCCGATCGCGATCACCAGCCCGCTCAGCACGGCCAGATCGCGGCCCTTCCTGCTGCTCAGCAGCCGTACGTTGGCCGTGGCGACGGCCCGTGCCAGCGCCACGCAGACCAGCAGGCCGAGGGCGACGGCGAGGACCGCCACGGCGTAGCCCGCGCCGCCCCGTGCGACGGACAGCGCGCAGCCCGCCAGCACCAGCAGCGTGAACAGCGGGCCGATGCCGACCAGGGAGGCCGCGAGCAGCGCCCGGACCAGGGGCCGGGGGCGCAGCGGGAGCATCACCAGCCGGGTCGGGTCCAGCGTCTCGTCGCCGGTCGGGAAGAACAGGGGCAGCACCGCCCAGCCCAGCGCCAGCACGGCCGTACCCGGCACGGCGACCGCGTCGGCGTGCGCGTGCCCGCGCAGTGTGAGCATCCCCAGCAGTTGCAGCAGCGCGAACAGGACCGCGACGACCGCCGACGCGACGAACGCGGCCCGCCGGCCCCCGGACTGCCGCAGCCCGCCCCGCAGCAGCGACAGTTTCAGCCGTACGACGGTGGAGGTGAGGTGCGTCATCGGGCCGCCCCGCCGCCCAGCCAGTCCAGATCGGACCCGGCGTCCCGGCCGCTCGCCCCGACCAGTTCCAGGAACGCCCCCTGGAGCGTCGGATGGGTGCCGCGCACTTCTGCCAGCGGTCCGGTGGCGCGGATCCGCCCGGCCGCCATCACCGCCACCCAGTCGCACAGCGACTCGACCAGCTCCATCACGTGGGAGGAGAACACGACGGTGGCACCGGAGGCCGTGTACCGCTCCAGGACGCCCCGGATGGTCTGCGCGGACACCGGGTCGACGCCCTCGAACGGCTCGTCCAGGAAGAGCACCTCGGGGTTGTGCAGGAGCGCGGCCGCGAGCCCGATCTTCTTGCGCATGCCGGTCGAGTAGTCGACGACGAGCTTGTGCTGGGCCCCGGCCAGGTCGAGGACCTCCAGCAGCTGTGTGGCCCGCTTGTCGACCTCGGCTCCCGGCAGCCCGCGCAGCCGCCCCGAGTACCCGAGCAGCTCCCGCCCCGACAGCCGCTCGAACAGCCGCAGCCCTTCGGGCAGGACGCCGATCCGCGCCTTGACGGCCACGGGGTCCCGCCACACGTCATGACCGACGACCTCGACGGTCCCGCCGTCCGGCCGCAGCAGACCGGTCACCATGGAGAGGGTGGTGGTCTTCCCCGCCCCATTGGGGCCGACCAGGCCGATGAACTTCCCGGCGGGCAGCTCGAGATCGATCCCGCCGACGGCAACCTGTTGCCCGAACTGCTTCCAGAGCCCGTGCACGCGTACTGCGACTTCGGTCATGCATGAAGGCTACGGCGGGGGAATTCCTTCGCGTTACCTGTCCCGCCCGCACGCATAGGCAAGCGGCGAGATCAACTCCTCCGCATCCGGCAACCACCGATTCGCCGGCGTAGGCCGGCAAGCCCACTGCACAGCCCCCCGGGACCCGAACCGAGTCGGGGGAGCGGCCACGTACGCCCCCTCACCGAGGGCCACCAGATCCAGAGACACGAGCGACCACCCGAGCTTCCGCACCAGCTCCGGCACCTTCGCGGACCCGCCCGGCAGCACGAAGAACTGCATCCGCCGATCAGGAGAGAGCGTGACCGGCCCCAAGGTCAGCTCCATCCGCTCCATCCGGGCGAGAGCCAGGAACCCCGCACTCTCCGGGACGGACAGCGCATCGAACGTCCGCCCCGTGGGCAGCAGGATCGACGCGGTCGGCTGCTTCTGCCACATCCGGCGCGCCACGGTCGCGCTGCCGGTCGCCTGGGTCGCCCAGTCGGGGCGCGCGGCATGCGCACCCGGCGCAGGGCAGGTGGCGTCGCCGCAGGAGCAGCGCTGCGTTCCGTCGACCGCTTCCAGCCAGGTGCCCGGGAACACGTCCCAGTGCCGTTCCTCGGCGTAGCGTACGGCGTTCTCCAGCAGCGATTCCCCGCGTTGCTGCGGAATCTGACCGGCAATCTGAGTTTTTTCGGCGCCCGCGATCGTCTCTTCCACGCTCCTCTCAACTCCCGCATCCAACTGGAGTTACGGCTGTAGCGCGCGCGGGGGTGGAGCATCGATTCCGCAGTCGGGGCGCATGGGTGCACAGGCGGGGGCGCGCGGGGGGAACCGGGGCGTGAGCTGGGTAGCCAGGGGTGGGGTTGGTAGCCGTCTGTACCCCGGCAAACCGCACATGTCACGCATTGACGGTATGTCAATTGGGCAGTGATCTTCCTGTCCTGATCGTCTGCTCCAGGGGATCGCACCGCAGGGGGTAGCACATGGCCGCAAGGCCTCTCGTGGCGAGGCAGCCGAACGAACGGCTGCAGGCACTCATCCAGGAAGCGGGGTGCTCGAACGCCGGGCTGGCCCGGCGGGTCAACATGTGCGGCGCCGAGCACGGCCTCGACCTGCGCTACGACAAGACGTCCGTGGCGCGCTGGCTGCGCGGACAGCAGCCGCGGGGCCGGGCACCGGCGATCATCGCGGAGGCGCTCGGGCGCAAGCTCGGCCGTACGGTCACGATCGACGAGATCGGCATGGCCAACGGCAAGAACCTCGCCTCGGGGGTCGGTCTCCAGTTCTCGCCGACGGTACTGGGGGCCATCGAGCAGGTCTGCGAGCTGTGGCGCAGCGACGTGGGCCGGCGGGACTTCCTGTCCGGCTCCTCCGTCGCCGCCTCCGCGCTGGTCGAGCCCAGCCGCGACTGGCTGATCTCGGCGCCGGACGCCCAGGTGGCCCGGCAGGCGGGCCCGCGCGTGGGCCAGGCCGACGTGGCGGCCGTACGGTCCATGACGCAGGCGCTGACCGACCTGGACCACCAGTTCGGCAGCGGGCACGTGCGCCCGGTGGTCGTGCACTACCTCAACAGCGTGGTCTCCGGGCTGCTCGCGGGCTCGTACCGGGAGACGGTCGGGCGGGAACTGTTCGCCACGGTGGCCCGGTTGACCGAGCTCGCCGGGTACATGGCGGTGGACACCGGCCAACCGGGGCTGGCCCAGCGGTACTACATCCAGTCGCTGCGGCTCGCGCAGGCCGCCGGGGACCGCGGGTACGGCGGTTACGTCCTGGCCGCGTCCATGAGCCACCTCGCCGCCCAGCTCGGAAACCCGCGTGAGATCGCCCAGTTGGCGCGGGCGGCGCAGGAGGGGGCGCGCGGGCATGTGACCCCGCGCGTGGAGGCCATGTTCCACGCGGCCGAGGCACGCGGGCACGCCCTGCTCGGCGACGTACGCGCGGCGCAGGCGTCCACCGGGCGCGCGGTGACGGCGATGGAGCAGGCGGACGACTCCTCCGGCGACGACCCGGTGTGGATTCGGCACTTCGACGAGGCGTATCTGGCCGACGAGTTGGCGCACTGCCACCGCGACCTCGGCCAGCCCGAGCAGGCGGCCCGCTACGCCGAGCAGTCGCTGGCCGGGCATCCCGAGTCCCGGGTCCGCCGGCGCGCCATCGGCTATGTGCTGCTCGCCACCGCCCAGGTGCAGCAGCGGGAGATCGAACAGGCCTGCGGCACCGGCACGAAGGCGGTGGAGCTGCTGGAGACGCTCCGGTCCAACCGGGGCGCCGAGTATCTGGAGGATCTCCAGCAGCGCCTGGAACCCTTCCGGGAGGAGGCCGTGGTACGGGAGTTCGGGGCGCGTCTCGATCTCCAGCAGGCCGCGTGAACACCGGTCCCGCGGTTGCGTGAACGTGCGGCGAACGGCACCTGGAGGCCCGAGGGGCGCGCGAGGGTGCCATATGTCAGCGCACCGCGGGACCGTTTTGTTACCGCTGTCACAGGGAAAAAGATCGCGCCCTGAGCTGCGTGGCACCCGGCTCGGGGGACCCGGTAGCGTGAGCCCGATTCACAAGGTCCCCCATTAGTAGGAGTCCCGGTGACGCAGAGTGGACAGAGCGAGGAGCCCTCGGCGCGGCCCGCGCGCGAAGGCATCGTGCTGCCCTCCGACGGAGGCGAGCCCTTGCTGCCGGGCATGACCGGCGCGCCCGCCCCCGCCGCCCCGGCAGGCGGGCAGGCCTGGGGCGGCTCCTGGGGGCCCGAGCAGCAGCCGTCCCAGCCGGGTCAGGGCTGGCCCCCGGCGGCGGCCCAGCAGTGGCACACGGACGCCCCGAACCACCAGCCGCCCGCCGCGAACCCCGGCCCGCTGCCCCCGGAGGGCGCCGCGGCCGCGTCGTACGGCGGCCAGAACTCGTCGTACGACCACCAGGGCGGCGGCTACGGCGCCGGTCAGCAGCCCGGGTACGGCACGGCACCCGAGCCGTACCACCAGCAGCACCAGCACCAGCAGCCGCAGCACCAGCCCCAGCAGTACCCGCAGCCGCCGGCCGGCGCCGCGCCGCTTCCGCTCGCCATGCCGGACGCGTACCCGGCGGCCGGAGCCCCGCTGCCCCCGGCGGCCGACGGCGCCACCCAGTACATACCGCCCGTCCCGGCGGGCCCCGCCGACGAGGGTGCCACGCAGTACATGCCGCCGGTCCCGGCCGCCCCCGCCGACGAGGGCGCGACCCAGTACATCCCGCCGGTGGCGCCCGGCGCGCTGCCGCCCGAGACGGGCGGCGAGGAGACCCGGTACCTCGGCCAGGTGCCCCAGCAGGCGGCGCCCGCGTCGTCCGACGCGGAGGCCACCCAGTACATCCCGCCCTTCGCCGCACCGGCACAGCCCCCGGCGCAGGGCGCGGACCGGCAGCCGTCGGACGGGTTCGACCACCTCTTCCGCGGTGGCCCGGCGGGCGGTGACGGCCCCGCCGGCGCCACCCAGCAACTGCCGCTGATGCGGCAGCCGGACGCCTACCCCGGCCCGGCGCAGCAGCCGTCGTACGGCGCGCAGCAGCCCTCGTACGGCGGATCGCAGCCGTCGTACGCCCCTGAGCACGACGACGACCGGCCCCGCACCCGCTCGCGGGTGCCGCTGATCGCCGCCATCGGTGTCGGCATCGTCGTCATCGGCGTGGGCGTCGGCGCGCTGCTCAGCGGTGGCGGCGGCAAGGACCAGGGCAACGACGGCAAGACGGTCGCGGCCGCGTCCCCGGCCCCCGGTCAGGGCTCCTCGCCGGCCGCCGACCCGGCCCGGCAGCAGGCGGTCGAACTGGACAGGCTGCTCGCCGACAGCGGCAGCAGCCGCGCCTCGGTGATCAAGGCGGTGGCCGACGTCAAGGGGTGCGACAACCTCGACCAGGCCGCCTCGAACCTGCGCGACGCGGCCAAGCAGCGGGGCGACCTGGTCACCCGGCTCGGCAAGCTGTCCGTCGACAAGCTGCCGGACAACGGCGCCCTCACCGCCTCGCTGACCAGGGCCTGGCAGGCCTCCGCCGCGGCCGACAACCACTACGCGGCCTGGGCCGACCAGGCCAAGAACCGCAAGGTCTGCCACAAGGGCCACGCCCGCCCCACCGGCGAGACCCAGGCCGGCAACCGGGCGAGCGGCACCGCCAGCGCGCAGAAGGTGAAGGCGGCCGCGCTGTGGAACGCGATCGCGCAGAAGTACGGCCTGACCCAGCGCCAGCCCACCCAGCTGTGAGGGACCCCGGGGACGCGCCGGCGGGCGTCACTGCACGTCGGCGCTCTCCAGCGTCCGGGTCATGTCGGTGGTCCCGTTGAGGCCGCCGACGCCCCTGCGGGCCGCGACCAGTCTGCCGTCCTGGACCACCTGGAGGGTGACGTCGGCGTTGACCATGCGCGGGAAGCCGACCGAGGCGAGCTTGCCCGAGTAGGTCCAGCGCAGGGCCGGGGTGAGGCCGCCGGTGGAGACTTGCAGGCCGTTGTCGAGGGTGCGCCGCACGGTGTCGGCGCTCACCTCGCCCGGGCCGATCTTGTCCAGCGCGGCCTTCAGCACGGTGTAGGCGATCCAGGTGGTCTGCACTCCGGCGTCCGCGGGGTCGATGCGGTTGTCGCCGAAGGCCTCCTCGTTGATCACCTTCTTCATCGGGTCCCACCGCCCGTCCGACGCCGGCGGATACCAGCCGGTGATGTACGCCCCCTCGTACGGCCCCGACGCCCCGCCCGTGGCGTTGATCACGGTCTGGTCGACGCTGCCCAGCACGGTCCCGAGCCGTACCTCGGGGAAGTTCTCGCGGGCCCGCCGGAAGGAGTCCATGAAGGTGTCGGTGCGGTCCCCGAGCGAGGGGACCACGCAGCCCTTCTTCGGCCCGCCCGCGGTGGCGTTCCGCAGCGCCTTGTCGGCCTGGTCGCCGTACTCGGTGGAGTCCTCCGCGGCGAGCAGGTCGCCCGCCTTCGCGTGCCCGCCCGCCTTCAGCCCGGAGTCGAGCAACACGGGCAGCTCGTCGCCGGCGATGGTGTCGGGGCGGACCAGGGAGATGTTGCCGCAGGCGGCCGCGAGGGCCTTGCCGAGACCGGCCAGCAGCGCGGGCTGCCCGCCGTTGACCGGGTACGACAGCTGGCCGGTGAACTCGTCGTTGGTGACGCCGTAGCCGCCGATGTAGGGGATCCCGGCGCCTTCCAGCGGGGCGGAGTAGGAGTCGGTGAACTGGCTGTAGGAGCCGACGACCGCGACCACGTTCTCGTCGGCCGCGTACCGGGCGCACTTGGCGGCGCCCACGCTGTCGTTGTGGTCGTTGCAGGTCAGCACCTGGAGCTTGCGGCCGCCCAGGCCGCCGTGCGCGTTGATCCACCTGGCGTAGGCGAGGGCCATCGCGGGCATGCCGGGCTTGTTGGTGGCGTCGGTGTCCTGCGGGGCCCAGGTCATGACCTTGACCGGGTCATCCCCGGAGCCCCCCGTGGCACCGGGGATGACCCCGCATCCGGCGGTGAGCGACGCACAGAGGGCCACGGCACCCGCGGACAGCGCGGTGGCTCTGCCGGGGCGGAGGGGCGAGTGGAGGAAAGTACGAAAGGTGCGTCGCCTGCCGGTCATGCTCCCGCACGATTCCCTCACACCACTAACCGGCCGGTGACCCTGAGTCAACGAAGGGTGACATCGAGGTGAATTACAGGGGGCGGTGAGGCCAGTGTGACGGGGAACGTACGATCGATGACCGTGCAAGGTTCGGAGAACTCTTCCCGTCGTGGCCGTCGCTCCTCCACCATGGGCGGCATGCCCCTAAGCGACATGCCGTGGTGGCGCTGGCGCAGCAATGTGCGCTCGGCGCTGCACATGCTCTCCGACCCGGTGTTCCAGCGGGACGTCTGGCTGGCCGGCGTGGACGGGTACGGCGACGTCACCGACGCCGTCTACCGACTGGTGGAGGACACCTGGCTGGACAACTGGTCCGCCGAGAAGTACGTCGGCACGATCTTCCGTGACTCGCAGGAGGCGGCGCTCGTGGACACCGCCGTACTGCGGGTGCTGCGGATCATGCACCAGGTCGGCCCGGACGCACCGGTCGCCGTGTACCTCGACCACCAGGGGTGGCCGGACGCGGTGCGGGCGGCGCGGGACGCGCACGTGCGCCTCGCGGCGAGCGACGGCGAGGATCCCGACACTCCGCCGCGGACCCTGGAAGTGCTGCGCATCATGACGAGGTCCGCGTAGCGGACCACAGCGCCGGGGGCGGTCCGGACGTGAGAACCTGTAGTGCATGACCGAGCAGTCCGCGGCTGCCGCCGCCGCACCAGCCGACCAGTACGTCCTCACCCTGTTCTGCCCCGACAAGCAGGGCATCGTGCACGCCGTGTCGAGCTACCTCTTCATGACCGGCTGCAACATCGAGGACAGCCAGCAGTTCGGCGACCACGACACGGGCCTGTTCTTCATGCGCGTCCACTTCTCGGCCGAGGCGCCGGTGACGGTGGAGAAGCTGCGGGCGAGCTTCGCGGCGGTCGGTGACTCCTTCCAGATGGACTGGCAGATCAACCGGGCCGACGCGAAGATGCGGATCCTGCTGCTGGTCAGCAAGTTCGGGCACTGTCTGAACGACCTGCTGTTCCGGGCCCGGATCGGCGCGCTGCCGGTGGAGATCGTGGGCGTGGTCTCGAACCACACCGACTTCGAGGAGCTGGTCGGCTCCTACAACATCCCCTTCCACCACATTCCGGTGACGAAGGAGACGAAGGCGGAAGCCGAGGCGAAGCTGCTGGAGATCGTGCGCGAGGAGGGCGTCGAACTGGTCGTCCTCGCCCGCTATATGCAGGTCCTCTCGGACGACCTGTGCAAGCAGCTCAGCGGCCGGATCATCAACATCCACCACTCCTTCCTGCCGAGCTTCAAGGGCGCGAAGCCGTATCACCAGGCTCATGCCAGGGGGGTCAAGCTCATCGGGGCGACCGCGCACTATGTGACCGCCGATCTGGACGAGGGGCCGATCATCGAGCAGGAGGTCGAGCGGGTCGGGCATGGCGTCACGCCGGACCAGCTGGTCGCGATCGGGCGTGACGTCGAGTGCCAGGCGCTGGCGCGGGCCGTGAAGTGGCATGCGGAGCGGCGCATTCTGCTCAACGGGCGCCGTACGGTGGTGTTCGCCTAGCAGCTCGGGGCGCGCGTCGTCCGGCGGCTGCGGGTGTGTGGGGGCCGACAAGCCACGACGCACCGGCAGCCGCCCGCGAAACCGCGACCCACCCCTACAGTCGGCTCAAGCCCGCCGTCGCGAACAGCACATCCCTGATCGCCTCCCGGTCACCGGCCTGCCCCACCGCCGCCTCCTCCGGAGGAACACGGCCGGCGGCCAGCTTGCAGAACTCCACGTCGTCCAGCGCGACATGAGCCACCTCGTGCTCGGCGGAGCCCACCGCCGCCGGAGAGTCCAGCGGGATCAGCCACTCGCCGCCGCCGGAGCCCTCGATCTCCAGCCGCAGGCTGCGGCCGGGCCCGCCGGCCAGGCTCAGGTGGCGGCCACGAGCCGGTGACGCCAGCCCGGTCCGCCGGCGCCTGGCCAGCGCGGCGGGCAGCGTGCGGACCGTGAGGTCGATCATCTTGTGCAGGTGGCGCGGCGCGGGCGCCGGGTAGGGATAGTCCACCGCGTCCGCGATGTCCTCGGCGTGCACCCAGCACTCGAAGGCCCGGTCCAGCATCGCGTCGTGCAGCGGCAGTTCGAAGTCGCCGTACGACACCGAGAGTCCGCCCGCGTGGCCGCCGGTGAAGGACACCGTCCGCACCAGGCCGTGGCTCTGCTCCCGCCAGGGCGCCCGCACCGAGCGGGTCGGCGGGAAGTGGGAGGTCCGCCAGAACGCCTCGGTGCGCTCGGCCGGTCCCCTCGCCTGCCGCTCCTTGGCGCCCGCGACCTCGGCTTGCGGATCCTCCAGGCCGAGCGCGACCGCGACCAGCCCGTCCACGGACAGCAGATGTGCGATCACCCCGGCCACGGTCGTACGACGGCTCCGTGCCGTGTCGGCCTCGTACCACCGCAGCCGCACCGGCGCATGCCACTCCGCGTCCCCGAAGTCCTGCAACAGGGCGTCCAGCCGCGCGGTCTCGGCGTCGTACGCCGCCGCCCATTCGGGGACCGGGATGCGCGGTGGCCGGCGCTCCAGGCAGCTCTCCAGGACGCGGGTGCGCAGCCCCGGGTCCAGGTCGAGGCTCTCCGGCTGGTGCAGCAGGCCGACCGCCTCGCGCAGTCGGCGGGCCTCGTCGGCGCAGCTTCCGCACGAGCCCAGGTGGTCCTCGACGGCCGCCGTCTCCGCCGCGGAGCAGGCGGCCAGCGCCCAGGCGCCGAGGAGCGATTTCAGGACGTCGTGCGGCAGGTCGAGCGGCGCGGGCGCGAGATCGCCGCCCAGGTCGGTGAGATCGGGCAGCGGAAGCGCACCGTCCTCGACGGAGGCGCGGGGCGTGGGTATGCGCGGCGGCCGGTCCGGCTCGGGCTCGCCGGTCCCCTGGGAACCCTGTCCCGAGCCACCACCGGCGCCCCCGCCGTCCTCCTCGTACGCGTCGTACGCCTCGTGCGACCGCCCCTCGTGCTCCTCTTCTCCCCGGTGCTCTCCCTCGTACTCTCCCTCGTGCTCTCCCTCGTGCTCGTCGTGTGCCTCGAACCGTCCGGCTCCGCTCACCCCGCACCCCCGTATCCCGGCGGTGTCCCGGCGTCGTGGGCGGTGGAGAGCAGTTGCAGGCCGAGGCGGAGCCGGCGGCGGGCCTCGTCCTCGGTGACGCCGAGGTCGACGGCGGTCTGGTGGTAGTCGCGGCGCTGGAAGTAGGCCAGGTCGAGGGCGGCGCGCAGCGGGGCGGGCATGGAGTGGACGATGTAGTCGGCGCGGGCGGCGACGGAGGCGCGGCGGACCGTGCGCTCCAGATCCGCCATGGAGCCGCCGCCCTGTGGCAGCGCGGCGGTCTCGCTGTCGCGCAGCCGCTGCACGGCGAGCCGGTGGGTCACCCCGGCGACCCAGGTACGCAGGGGGCCCTTCTTGGGGTCGTAGGTCTCGGGGTGTTCCCAGAGGTGGGCGAAGACCTCGCGGGTGAGGGTGTCGGCGGCCTTCTCGTCGCCGAGGACGCGGTGGGCGAGGCCGTGCACCAGTGAGGCGAAGCGGTCGTACAGCTCGCCCAGGGCGGCGGCCTCACCGCGAGCGAGCCGCTGCTGCATCCTGCGGTCCCAGCGGGGTGGTACGTCCTTGCCGGCCATGCGGTCCCCTCCCCTCACCCGTGTCCGGTCCGTCCAGCGTCTCTGTGCCGTCTTCCCGAATGTAGTCGGCACCTCGGACGGTGCACGCCCCTTTGTGTCAATGTGCGCCCCCCGAAGCGCCGCAGGTGATAGTGCCCCCTCCACATAACCTTCACACAATGCGTGTGCATCTCTGATCGAACAGGATCGATAGTGACCAAAACAAGCCCCTTGTCGATCACGTCTAGTTTGCTGCGCGACGTTTCAGGGAACGGCCGCTGGGCAGCCGCGCGGAAGCAAACGTAGGAACTGCTTCCGTTTCCGGGCGGTTCCGGGAGTTCCGGCGAGCGGAGGGGCATGGCCGTGGCATTCAACGTGACCGGCGTCGAGCAGGGCGAGTGGGCCGTGCTCCGGGTGTCCGGGGAACTGGACCTGATGACCTCGCCCGTCCTGCGGCAACGTGTGCACGACGTCGTCGCCGAGGGGCACCACAGCCTGGTCGTGGACCTCTCCGACGTGTTCTTCTGCGACTCCAGCGGGGTCGGCGTCCTCGTCGCCGCCCGCAGACTGATCCGCTCCTGTCAGGGCCGGCTCCGGCTGATCCTGCCCGACCGGGGCGCCGACGACGGCTCGCACGTCAACCGGGTCCTCGGCGCGCTGGGCGTGCGCCGCCTCTTCGACGTACGCCCCGATCTCGATGCGGCGACGACGGACGAGGCGGACCCGCTCTCCGCCTGAACGACGGGCCGGTCTTTGCGACACGGCCACACTGTTGTCGCAGAATTCCCCCAGTCCTGGCACAGTCGCCGCATTACCGCCATCCGCCGACCACCCGCGCCGTACGCTCCCTGCCAGGTGCCTCACGCACCCGCGAGACGCACGAGACGTACACGTAAGGCGGCCCGAACAGACATGGTCAGTACCGAGTACGAGCGCAGGATCGCCGCCCGGTTCGCCACCTTCGACCAGGACGGCAACGGCTGGATCGACCGCGAGGACTTCAGCGCGGCGGCCAAGGCGCTCCTCGCCGAGTTCGACGTGACCGCCCGCTCCGACAAGGGGCAGGCGCTGTACGCCGGCGCGGAGGCGTTCTGGCAGGGCATGGCCGGCATCGCGGACCGCGACGGCGACCAGCGCATCACCCGTGAGGAGTTCGTCTCCGGCGCGGTCAAGCGCCTGCGCGACAACCCCGAACGCTTCGCCGAGATCGCCCGCCCCTTCCTGCACGCGGCCCTCGCGGTGGCGGACACCGACGGGGACGGCCGGGCCACGGTCGCGGACACCGCACGCGTGCTGCGGGTGTTCCACGTGCCGGAGGAGATCGCCCGGGCGACGGCCACCGCGCTGGACACGGACGGCGACGGCATGGTGGGCGAGCCGGAGATCGTCCCGGCGTTCGCGCGGTACTTCACCGTCCCCGAGTAGCCCTCTCAGCGGCGCCAGTCGTCCGGCAGCTTCCTGCGCCTCGGGCCCCACAGCCGGTCCCCCCGGGGCCAGTTCGGAAAGAGGAACGGCCGCCAGGACCGGGGCACGACGGCCAGCACCACGCCGCCGACCGCCACCACCGCGCCGGCCGAGGCGCCCATGACACACACGCGGCTCAGCCAGACATGGTGATGACCGTCCGCCCAGGCACCGAGCAGAGCCGCACCGACGAACAGAGCGGCACCAGGGAGCGCGGCGAGTGCGTAGCGAATGCGGGGGCGCATGGGTGCAGCATGACGGCCGCCTTTGAACGGCGCACCCGTTTCGCGCCGTACAACTACTCCACGCCCTCCACGATCAGGCCGACACAGTCGCCGAGCGCCGCGTGCAAGGGCGCCACGAACGCGGCAAGTTCTGCGTCGGACGCGTTCCCCGCATCCAGTACGGCGCCTACGACGGCGAGCAGCGCGGCGGCGGACTTGAGTGCGTGGGCGTCGGCCAGTGCCTCGAGGTAACCGCCGGGGCGTGTGACCGAGTAGGTCTCCTTGCCGGTGGCCGGGTCGATGCCGAGGCTGCGCAGGCGCGACGCGCTCATACGGAGACCTCCAGCGGGACGACATAGTCCTGGCCCATCGTCGCCAGCACGGCAGCCCGGCGCCGTTCGCGTTGAAGAAAGCGGCGCTCGAGTTCATCGCGTTCGCGCTCCCAGAGGGTGACGTACGGCCGGACGAGGGGCTGGCCGTCCGCGAGGAGAACGGGCACGGGCGGCCTGTTGGGCCTGGGCGGCGGAACCAGCGGGCCGGGGGGAGCGGGCGGTGGGGCGGCGCGGTGGGCGCCCTTGGAAGGCAGGAAGAGACGCAGGATCACGGTCAGTAGGCTGCGCATCAGGTCGACTCCAGTTCAGTCGGCTCAGCCTCGGCGTGGAAGCTCTCACCCTTCCCGTCGAGGCGCTTCATTACGTCAATGGTATCTACTTGTATCGCTACGACGCGATACGTATCCCAAGGAGCGCAGATCAATCTCGTTGCCTAGCGTCGACTGCATGAATCCTGACGCTGAGATCGATCACGGCGCGCCACTGACTCCGTACCGGCAACTGGCGGAGATCCTTCGCGCGCAGATCCGGCGCGGTGACTGGCAGCCGGGCCGGATGCTGCCGAGCGAGGCTCAGCTCGTGCAGCGGTACGGGATCGCGCGTACGACCGTCCGGCGGGGGCTTGCCCTACTGGCCGAAGAAGGCTGGGTGTTCACCGTCCCCCAGCGAGGATGGTTCGTCGCCGACCCGTTGCCACCGACAGAGGAAGAGGCATCAGCTTCCTGAATCAGACCAGCTCACGGGCTATCTGAGGGCCTTCTGTCGCCTCGCTGGTGGGATTGCGCGCAACCGCGACTACGGGGCCGGAGCGCGCAATCTGCCGCAATCCTCGGGCGCGCTTGAGCCGTCCCGCGCATTCTGGGAGCCCAACCACCCGGACGCGGAGCGCGAGATGGCGCTCAGGTTCATCGGCACGACCAGCGACGAAGGCGACTGCCCCACCCTGTACGAGATCGTGGGAACGGACGAGATCCTCGTCCAGGGCGACCGCGAGACCGACCCCGAGCACCTGGTGCAGCTGCGGGACGTGAAGCCGTCCGAGACGTTCGTCCGCGTCCCCCGCAGTCTGCTCACCCGGTACGCTACGCGCGCCGATGCGCCGCAGCTGCAGCCGTTCTCGGCGATCTCCCATCTATTCCGCGGGTTCCGGCACACCGCGTGGCGGCTGGAGACCCGCCGCGGGTATGCCTCCGACCGGCGCAGCCCGAAGTGGGCGCGCTGGCAGGCCGGCGAGGGCATTGCCACCGAGGCGAGCTCGTGGCTGGGGAACGTCGCCGAGCAGACGGCCGCAGGGAAGCGGTTCGAGCGCGTCCGCCTGGTCGATGACCCGCCCACCGACGGGCAGCGGTTCCTTCTCGCCAGCGCGCCGGGCAACGTGGCCGCGGGTGAGGACATCCGTAACCTCACCCGCGCGCAGGCCGAGCATCTACGGCTGCCGGACTACGACTTCTGGCTGTTCGACTCCAAGATCGTGGCCCGGTTCGCATTCGACGAGAACGACACCACCCTCGGCGTGTACGTCACCGAGGACCCTGCCGAGGTACTCGCCGCCTGCCAGGCCAGGGACGCTGCCTGGCACCATGCTGTGCCTACGCAGGAGTTCGCGCGGCAGGTAGCTTCGACTGCGTGACCACCGACTTCCAGACGGCTCGCGAAGCCCTCGGCGCCCGGCTGCGCGAGCTACGCACCGAGGCCGGGCTGGAAGGCAAAGAACTGGCCGCGCGCCTCGACTGGCAGACCTCGAAGGTCAGCCGCATGCAGAACGGCAAGCAGACCCCGACCCGCGACGACCTGAGCGCGTGGGTGCACGCCCTCAACCGGCCGGAAGCCGAGGCTGAACTGCACGGCCTGCTTGCCGGGCTGGACATGAAGCAGCGCAACCGGTCATGGCGCAAGCAGCTCGCCGGCGGATTCCGCGGCCGGCAGGAGATCGCCGTACGCCTGACCGAGAACACGAAGCAGATCCGCGGCCTCGAGGTCTCCCGGATACCGGGCCTGTTCCAGACGCCGGAGTACGCACGCGCCGTTTTCGACTCGCTCGCCGAATTCCGGGGGATCCCCGCGACGACCGACGCGGCCGTTGAGAAGCGGATGCGCAGGCAAGAGGCCCTGTACGACCCGGAGAAGACGTTCCGATTCGTCCTCTGTGAGGCCGCGCTCTATCACCGCCCGTGCCCCGTCGACGTGATGGCCGAGCAACTGGACCGCCTCTATAACCTCATCGGGCAGAAGCGCGTCGAACTCGGGATCATCCCGTTCGGCGCGCAGCTGCGTCGCACCGCCCCGCATGCGTTCTGGATCTACGACCGACGCCTTGTCATCGTTGAGACGATCAGCGAGGAACTGTGGCTGACCGGTGACGAGGACGTTGAACTGTACGAACGGGCCTGGCAGTGGCTCAGCGAGTCCGCCGAGTACGGTGCCCCGGCGCGGCGTCTGGTAGGCCGTGCACGGGCCTCGCTGGACCTCTCGTAGGCAATCCGCCGCAACGCCTTCAACAAGCCGCGCAATCACGCGCATTCAGCGAGCAGGCCCGCAATCGCCCTGCATACGGTCGGGGCATGGCTCACCCGATGCGCTCCGCCGCACTGTACGAGGCCGGGGATACGTGGCTCGCTGAATGCAGCGAACACCCGGCCGTCGTCCGCGCGGCATGGGATCAGCAGACCCTCGCCCCCATCGCCTCCGGCGAACACTGGGCCGTCGCCGAGTCCAGACTCACACAGGGGTGGCCAGCGGCCTCCAGGATCCGTAACTCCTCGCCGCACGGCCCCGTCCTCGCCGACCCCGACGCCAACAAGATGTTCTGGCTGGTGGCACTGGGCGCTGCCGAGGAACTCGCCGACGTCCGCCATCTGGCCGTGCACCCTGCGGGCTGGCTGCTGCCTTGCCCGCCTACGGGTCGGCAGGTGGACGGCCGGTTCTGGCTGTGGCGCCCCGACGGATCGGGCCACCTCAACGACCCTGCGCTCATCGCCGCCGCATTCGGGCCCGGCGGCCACCTGCCCGAAGCGGAGGCCGGCGCATGACGACCGCCGAGACCAGAGCCCTGGTCGGCATCCCGATCGATCTCCTGCCGCTCATCCTGTTGCCGCCGCTGGAAGTCCTACCGGACGCCAGGGCGCGCGGCGCCGAGTGCGTGTGGGGCGGCGAGCGGTTGTCCACCGCGACGGCCATCGACCTCGGCGAGCGCGAAACCGACGGGGGCCACTGGTTCCCACGCGCCTGCCGGCCCTGCACGCGGCGCGCCGTCCTGGCCACGCGCAATGACCATCCCGGTCGGTGCGAGCAGTGCACCGACGACGCCGACCTCTGCGAGACCCGCCGTGCTTTGCACGCCCTGGCCCTGGAACTGCGCCGATGAACTGCTCACGCTGCACCAAGCCGTTCCGCCCCGGCGAGCCGACCGAGGAAATCCAGAACCATGGCGCGACTGCCGCCGGCGGCTCCGTCGTCGTGCACGCGCGACTCTGCCGCCGCGCTCCCCAACAGACAGCACCGACGCGTCGCTGATGCTCCCGCTCCCGGCGCGCCGACGCGCCGGGCACGGGCTGGACTCCAGCGGGCTCCCCAACGGCGAACCGGGAGCAAGGCATTGCGCTGGAGGCCGCCTGACGCCGGGCCACCCCGTCCCGGCGGCAATCACCCCAGGAAGACGAGCTACTCACCGAGCCCGGACCGGCGAATCCCATGAAGACCACCGGCCCGGGCTGCCATCCCATCCGCAACCAGCGAAGGAGACGCCCGTGAGCGTACCCCTGCCGGGCCCCGGCCCCATGCCGCCGCCTGGACCCGATCCCAAGCCGCCGGCCCTCGCCCGGATGCTCATCACCGACGAGCGGTTCACCTCCTGCCGCAAGACGGTGATGGATGCCAACCCCGACATGTCGGAGGACATGACTGGCCGGATCGTCGAGGAGGCTCTGAAGTTCGTGGCCGCCTGCTCGGCGAACCCGGGCGTCGGCCTGGCGCCGTCGCGGATCGTGGACGAAGGCTGGCACGCGCTGGTCCTGCACACCGCCATGTACGCCGACCTGTGCGAGCGGCTCGAAGGAGCCCGTTCGTCCACCACTATCCCGGCTGGGACCCGACGAATTACGACCCGCGGATCCTGGACCGCACCCGCGAGAAGATCGCCGAGCTCGGCTGGACCGCGGACCCGGAGCTGTGGGGGCCGCCGTCGGACGAAACCCTCGTCTCGGTCGCGGCGAAGTGCCAGCACGCACCGGAGTGCACCATCAGGCCCATGCCGACTCCGCAGCCTCCCGTAGCCTGACGGCGGAGGTGTGAGCATGGCTGAGTGGATCGACCCGCGGTACGTGGACCTGGTGGCGGCGTGGCGACGCGCGCAGCAGCCGGAGTCCCGTGACCCGCAGCCGCAGCCAGTAAGGGGATTCATCATCCCGTCGAAGGAGTGACGGCAGGGCCGCGGCCACCTCGCCGCGTCTTGGCGGCCGCATCCTGACACCGTCCACTGCAAGCACACGATGCGCAACGCAGTGGGCGGGACGGCCCGCCCCGTTGGAGGACCGGAAACCTCCGGCGGGGCCCGGTCCTACGGATCAGAAGGCCGCCGAGCAGCCTGCGGGACCGGTCCCGAGAACCGCTCCCGCAGCTTGTACTTCAGTACCTTCCGCAGCGTGTCGTTCCGGGGCAGCGCCTCCACCACCTCCAGTCGTTCCGGCAGCTTGTGCACGGAGAGGCCCGAGGAGCGCAGGTACGAGAGGATCGCCGGGAGGGTCAACTCCGCGGCCTCCGGAGACGGTTCGACGACCGCGCACACCAGTTCCCCGCGCTCCGCGTCCGGCAGGCCGATCACCGCCGCGTCCGCTACCGCCGGGTGTGCGGCGAGCAGGTCCTCGATCTCCTTGGCCGAGATGTTCTCGCCCTTGCGGATGATGACGTCCTTCAGGCGGCCGGTGAGGACCAGGTGGCCGGAGGTCGTCACATGGCCCAGGTCGCCGGTGCGGAGGAAGCCGTCGGGGTCGAAGGCGGCGGCGGTCTGGGCGGGGTCCAGGTAGCCCTGGCAGACGGCCTCGCCGCGGAGGCGTACCTCGCCGTCGACGATCCGGATCTCCATTCCGGCCGGGGGGCGGCCCTCGGTCGTCGCCAGGTGGTCGGGGGTGTCCTCCGGGTCGCCCATGGTGATCATCGGGACCTCGGTCATGCCGTAGCCATGGGTGAGCTGGACGCCCATCTCGCGGACCACCGAGTGGTAGACCTCGGGCGGTTTGGGCGCGCCGCCGCCCGCGAGCAGCCGCAGGGAGGGGATCACCTTCTCGCCCGGCCGTTTGCGCTGCTCGGCCAGGAACATCGAGTAGAACGCCGTGGAGCCGCCGGCCACCGTCACCCCGTGCCGCCGGTACTCCGCCAGCGCGTCCGGCAGCGCGAAGTGCTCGAACATCAGCGCCGGGAAGCCGTAGAGCAGGAGCATCACCAGGTAGTCCGGGCCGCCTATGTGGGCGTACGGGAAGGCGATCGAGCCCACGTCGCCGGCCGTCAGCCTCAGCGCATGCGCCAGGCAGGAGCCGCCCGCGATCAGGGAACGGTCGGTGTGCAGCACGCCCTTGGGGTCGGAGGTCGTGCCCGAGGTCCAGTAGATCCAGCGGACCGAGGTGCCCTCGGTGGGGGGAGTGGGGAGGACGGACGGGTCGCCGTCGGGGAGGGTGTCGTACGCCTCGAAGATGCCCTTCGCGCCCAGGCGGCGGGCCATCTCCAGGTGGTCGTGGCCGCGCCAGACGCCCGGGACCGCGAAGAACTCCGCCTTGGACTCGCGCAGCGCGAAGCCGACCTCCCGGTCCCGGTAGAAGGGGATCACCGGGGACTGTACGGCGCCCAGGCGGGCCAGCGCGAAGGACAGCAGGGCGGTCTCGATACGGGTGGGCAGCTGCCAGGCGACCACCGTGCCGGGGCGCACGCCCATGTCGTACAGGCCGGCCGCCACCCGCTCGGCACGCGCGCGCAGTTCGCCGAAGGTGAGCGTGCGGTCCTCCTGGAGCAGGACCGGGCGCTCGGGGGTGAGGGCCGCTCGGCGGGCGACCAGGTCCCACAGGGTGCGCGCGGAACTCAGGGCGTGGGGGGTGTCCGGCCTCGGGGAGTGCGGGGTCTCGTTCACGTATGCCCCCTGACTGGCTTGGCTGACGAACCGTCAGGTGTCATGCTATCTGACGGAGCATCAGATGACTGCTGTCCGGCGGAGGGGAATCATGGCCAGCGAACTGCCCCGCATCATCAGCGTCGACGACCATGTGATCGAGCCCGCCCACCTCTTCGAGACCTGGCTGCCGGCCAGGTACCGGGACCGGGGGCCCAAACCGCTGACCGCCGGGATCGGGGAACTGGCCTACGTCGGCGGCAAGTACCAGATCACCATGGACCCGGCCGGTCAGCCGACGGACTGGTGGATCTACGAGGACCTGAAGTTCCCGTACAAGCGCAACATCGCCGCCGTCGGCTTCGACCGGGACGAGATGACCCTGGAGGGGATCACGAGGGAGCAGATGCGCCCGGGGTGCTGGGACCCCGTCGAGCGCCTGAAGGACATGGACCTCAACCACGTCGAGGCCAGCCTCTGCTTCCCGACCTTCCCCCGCTTCTGCGGGCAGACCTTCGCCGAGGCGCACGACAAGGAGGTCGCCCTCGCCTGTGTGCGCGCCTACAACGACTGGATGGTGGAGGAGTGGTGCGGGGACAGCGGGGGGCGGCTGATCCCGCTGTGCCTGATCCCGCTGTGGGACGTCCAACTCGCGGTCGCGGAGATCCGGCGGAACGCGGAGCGCGGCGTCCGGGCGGTGACGTTCTCCGAGATCCCCACCCACCTCGGGCTCCCCTCCATCCACTCCGGCTACTGGGACCCCTTCTTCGCCGTCTGCCAGGAGACCGGGACCGTCGTCAACATGCACATCGGCTCCAGCTCCCAGATGCCGGCCGCCTCCCCGGACGCCCCGCCCGCCGTCCAGGCCTCGCTGAGCTTCAACAACGCGATGGCCTCCATGATGGACTACCTCTTCAGCGGGGTCCTGGTGAAGTTCCCGCAGCTCAAACTGGCCTACTCCGAAGGGCAGATGGGCTGGGTGCCGTACGCCCTGGAACGCGCCGACGACGTGTGGGAGGAGCACCGCGCCTGGGGCGGGGTCCGGGACCTGATCCCGGAGCCGCCGTCGACGTACTACTACCGGCAGATCTTCTGCTGCTTCTTCCGCGACAAGCACGGGGTCGCCTCGCTGGACGTGGTGGGGCGGGACAACGCCACCTTCGAGACCGACTACCCGCACGTCGACTCGACCTTCCCGCACACCAAGGAGGTCGCCCTCGACCATGTGAAGGGCCTGGACGAGGAGACCGTCTACAAGCTGATGCGAGGCAACGCCATCCGCATGCTCGGCCTCGACCTGGACCTGGACCGCTAGTGGACCTCTCCTGCACGCCCGAGGAAGAGCAGTTCCGGGCCCGGCTGCGGGAGTGGCTCGCCAAGGTGCTGCCCACGCTGCCGCCGAAGCCGTCCCCCGACGACTGGCCCGCGCGCAGGGCCTACGACCTGGGCTGGCAGCGGATGCTGTACGACGCCGGGTACGCCGACGTCCACTGGGACGCCTCGCCGACCACCCGGCTGATCTTCCTGGAGGAGACGGAGAAGGCGGGCGCACCCTATGTGGGGGCGGGTTTCGTCGGGCTGCTGCACGCCGGCCCGACGATCGCCGCCGAGGGCACTCCCGCGCAGCGGGCGCGCTGGCTGCCGCCGATCCTGCGCGGCGAGGAGGTGTGGTGCCAGGGATTCAGCGAGCCGGACGCGGGCTCCGACCTCGCCGCGCTGCGCACGCGCGCGTGGCGCGACGGAGACGACTACGTGGTCACCGGGTCCAAGATCTGGACCTCGCACGCCGAGGTCGCCGACTGGTGCGAACTGCTGGTCCGCACGGACCCGCAGGCACCCAAGCACCGGGGCATCACCTGGCTGGCCCTGCCCATGGACGCCGCCGGCATCACGGTACGGCCACTGCGTACGCTCGCCGGGTCGGCGGAGTTCGCCGAGGTGTTCCTGGACGAGGTCCGGGTACCGGCCGCGAACCGGGTCGGGGCGGAGAACGACGGCTGGCGCGTGACGATGGTGACCCTGTCCTTCGAACGCGGCACGGCCTTCGTCGGCGAGGTGGTGGCCTGCCGCCGGGTGCTGCGTGAACTGGCGGGTGCGGCACGGGCGAACGGCCGCTGGGACGACCCCGCACTGCGTCGCCGGCTGGGCCGTCTGGAGGCGGAGTTCCGGGCGCTGTGGCGGTTGACCCAGTGGAACGTGAGCGAGGCGGAGGCGAGCGGCGGGGTGCCCGGCGTCGGCGGCTCGGTGTTCAAACTCCGCTACTCACACGCCCGTCAGGAGCTGTACGACACCGCAGCCGACGTACTCGGCCCGACCGGCCTCGACCTGGACCGCCCCTGGGTCCTGGACCGCCTGTCCTCCCTGTCGTACACCATCGCCGCGGGCACGTCGCAGATCCAGCGGAACATCGTTGCCGAGCGGATTCTGGGGCTGCCGAAGGGAAGATGAGCGTGCGTTTTCAACTCACCGAAGACCAGCTGGCGTTGAAGGCCGGTGTGCGGGAGCTGCTGGACCGGCGGTTCGGGCGGGACGCGTTGCGGGCGGCCGTCGACGCGCCGGGGCGACTCGACCGGGAGCTGTGGCGGGCGCTCGGCGACGCCGGGTTCTTCGCCCTGCGCCTGCCCGAGGCGCACGGCGGCGTCGGACTGGGGCTTCCGGAGGCGGTCCTGGTCTTCGAGGAAGCGGGGCGGGCGCTGCTGCCGGGTCCTCTGGTCGCCACGCATCTCGCAGCCGGGAGCGTGCCGGGCGCGGCCACGGGGGAGACGGTGGTGGCCGCCGTCGACGGGAAACTGGTGGAGTGGCTGGCCGCGGCGGACGTGGTGCGAGGCGAGGCGGCGAAGGCCGTACCACTGCGCTCGCTGGACCCCCTCACACCGCTGCACCGAATCCCCACGGCCTGCGCCGCCGCCCCAACTGCAGGAAGCGACTCCGCCGCAGCGGCGGGCAGTTGTGCCGTTGGGTCGGCGCCCATCCAGCAGTCGGCGTCCGCCGCAGCTGCGGGCAGTCGTGCCGCTGAGGCTGCGCCCACCCGGCAGTCGGCGTCCGCCGCAGCCGCCGGCAGTCGTACCGCTGGGGCGGTGGCCGTCCCCCAGGAAGCGGGACCCCGTCAGCGTGGGCAAGCGGCCCACCCCCCGGCCTGCAGCGGCACCGGCGCCCAGGATCCCGACGGCACCCACACCGGCGCAGCAGATCCCGTCGGCACCCGCACTCCCGACCCCGTGGCCCGCCTCCTCACCGCCGCGGAGCAGCTCGGCACCGCCGTGCGGGTACAGGAGCTGGCCGTGCAACACGCCCGGACACGCGAGCAGTTCGGGCAGCCCATCGGCGCCTTCCAAGCCGTCAAGCACCTGTGCGCCGACCTCCTGGTGCGCGCCGAGACCGCCCGGGTCGCCGTCTACGCCGCTGCCGTCACCGGAGACCCGGCCGACATCGCCGCCGCCCGCCTGCTCGCCGACGAGGCCGCCGTACGCGGCGCCCGTGACTGCCTCCAGGTGCACGGCGGCATGGGGTTCACCTGGGAGGCGGACGTGCACCTGCACCTGAAGCGAGCCTGGGTCAGGGCCCAGCGTGGCGGCGGGAGTACGGAGAGTGAGGAACTCCTCGCCGCGCGACTCGTGGCCTGACGCGTCGACTCCGCCCTGGACTGCACCAACGACAAAGCCTTGGCCCACGATGTCGCGGATCGTGGCATACCGGTATCACGGAGCGTCGATACCGGGTTGTGTCCTTCGGGCGACTCGTCACGGCCCGGAGTCGGGTGTCCCCTCCGGTACCTTGTGTGGGATGCGAGTGGCTGCGAGCACGAGCCGGGCCGACGGTGTCCCTGAGGTGATGCCGGGTCGCGCGGTGCGCGTCGCTGCTCGCGGGGCGGTAGCGGCTCCGGTCGTCGCCTGTTCGACTCCCCGGCACGAGCGTCGCACAGTATGCCTTAGGCGTACTCCTTCGCGCTGGAATATGCCCGAAGCGCTTGTTGGGGTGACTGTACGTCAACCATGCTGTCGCGTAAGGGAATCACGTTCGGTGACCCTTGCTCTGGCCGTTGTCCTGGCCATGCAGAAAATGGCTACGATCGTGGCCCTCGTGATCGTCGACGCGGCTTCGCCAGTCGCGTCGGCCGTCTGGCGCGGGGTCATGTGTCCGCCGGTTCGGATGGTGTGAGCGGTGCAGGTGCTTCAAGTGCAGCTGGAGATCCGGCCCGATCCCACGGAGGTGGGACGGGCGAGGAGGTGGGCCCGCTCGCGGCTCCCCGGGCTCGGGATAGCGGCCGACGAGCCGCTGGCCGAGACCCTGATCCTGCTCGTCTCCGAGCTGGTCACCAACGCCGTGGTGCACACCGGTCACACGGCCGTGCTGCGGCTGTCCCTGCCGGGCGCGGAGCCCGAGGCGGCGACCGAGGAGCCCGAGCGGGTGCCGGTGCCCGCGGCGGTCACGGTGCGCGTCGAGGTGGCCGACAACAGCTCCCGCGCCCCCGTGCCGCGTTGCGCCGGCGGTGACGCCACCGGGGGCCGCGGCCTGGCCCTCGTGGACTGCCTGGCCGATCGCTGGGGCTGGAGCCCGGAAGGTGCCGGCAAGAGCATCTGGTGCGAACTGGACCGCTGTTCGAAGCCGGGGGAGAGAGCGGATATGGCGTACGGGGGCGGTCTGCCCGCGTACGAGGGTCTCGCCTTCGAGGCGGTGTAGGACCCGGCGCGGTGGTGCGCCGGGGGTGCATCCGTGCGCGGGTGCCGCGAACAGGGCGTACGTAACAAATACCCGTATCGGCGTTGACGACCCGTCACTGCCTGAACACGCTTGTGGGCGACGATTCGCCGCGAGGGGACGGCGAGGGCCGGGGTGACGGCGGCCCTCGCCGAGTGTGGGTCGCACCCGGTGGGCGGCGCGTGCGCGCGACGGTGGGGGAGACGCGCCGCCGGCCGGTCCAACGGTCCGTGCGGGGCCCTCAGAGGACGGCCACGGGTGCCACCGGCGTCCCCGTCGCACCGACGAACGGCTCCGGCATCGCCGACAGCAGGAACGTGTACCGCCCCTCTTCTCCACAGGCTGTGGACAACTTTTCGAGATTCCAGTTCTGCCCCTGGAGCATCCCCATCTCCACCAGGTCCAGGGCGTGCACGGGCAACCAGAGATTCTCCGACTCGGGCGGAAATATCTCAAAAGTGAGCGTGTCGTTGGCGACCGCCGCCACATCGCGCGCGTGGAACCACTCCGGCGTGCGGATGGACAGCCCCGGCGACGGATAGCCGTACCCGTGCTTGTCCCCGGCCAGATACACCTGCACCTGCCCGGTCCGCACCAGCACGATGTCCCCGGCGCGGACCCGGACGCCGCCGAACTCCTCGGCCGCCTCCAGGTCCTCCGGCGTGACCGCGTGGCCCCCCGCCAGCCGGTCCACACCACGCGCGCGGGCCACGTCCAGCAGCACCCCGCGCGAGACGATGTGCCGCGCCTTGTCGATCCCGCCGAACTCGGCGCCGCCGTGCGCGGTCACCGTGTGGGCGGGGCGGCCGTTGTAGAGCTTCCCGGAGTGCGAGACATGGGTGAGCGCGTCCCAGTGGGTGCCCGCCTGCAGCCCCATGGTCACCGCGTCGTCGCTGCACGCCACCGTGCCCGGCCCGAACAGCTCCTGGTTGATCTGCACCATCGCGTGCAGCGGGTTGACCCGCCCGGGGATCATGCCCGTCTGCACCCCGTCCTGGTGGAGGGGGAGGGCGAGGGGCACACGCCGCCCGGTGCGGACGCAGGCGGCGGCCTCCCGGACGACCTCGTCGCCGATCAGGTTCAGCGTGCCGATCTCGTCGTCGATGCCCCAACGCCCCCAGTTGTTCACGCGTTTGGCGATCTCGTGGAACTCCTCCGGCAGTGCCATCCGGTGCCTCCCCGGGGCTTGTGTCCGCGCATCCGACGCGCCTTAAAATCTAACGGACCGTCAGAAACTGCGGGAAGGGGCCGGACGTGGGGAACTTCTTGACAGGAAAGGTCGTCGCCGTGACCGGCGCCGGACGCGGTATCGGCCGGGCGGTCGCGCGGGCGGCCGCCGCCGAGGGGGCGAAGGTCGTCGTCAACGACTACGGCGTCTCCATGGACGGCGCCTCGCCCACGAGCGAGGTCGCCGAGGCCGTCGTCAAGGAGATCGAGGCGGCGGGCGGGGACGCTGTCGCGGTGGCCGACGACATCTCCACGATGCCGGGCGGGCAACGGGTCGTGGACACGGCCCTGTCGTCGTACGGCCGTCTCGACGGGGTCGTGTGCGTGGCCGGGATCCTGCGCGAGCGGATGCTGTTCAACATGACCGAGGAGGAGTGGGACCCGGTGATCGCCACCCACCTCAAGGGCACGTTCACCGTGTTCCGGGCGGCCTCCGCCGTCATGCGCAAGCAGCGCTCCGGCACCCTGATCGGCTTCACCAGCGGCAATCACCAGGGCTCCGTGTCCCAGGCCAACTACAGCGCGGCGAAGGGCGGGATCATCTCGCTCGTCCGCAGTGCGGCTCTCGGCCTGCACAAGTACGGGGTGAGCGCGAACGCGGTGGCGCCGGTGGCTCGTACGCGGATGTCGGCGAACGTCCCCATGGAGCTGACGGAGATCGGCGAGCCGGAGGACGTCGCCGCGCTGGTGGTGTACCTGCTGTCCGACGGGGCTGCTGCGCAGGGCGTCACCGGGCAGGTGTACACCGTCGCGGGGCCGAAGATCGCGGTGTGGGCGCAGCCGCGTGAACTCCGTTCGGTTTACGGGGAGGGGCCCTGGACTCCGGAGCGGATCGCCGAGTTGCTGCCGGGGTCGGTGGGGGTGGATCCGATGCCGATGCTGTCCCAGCTTTTGGCGATGGAAGAGGCGGCACGGAGTGGTACTCGGCCGAACGCCTAATGGGTCGGGGTGCGTTGTGGTCCGGCGGCTGCGGGTGCGTTGGGGTCGTTCGCGCAGTTCCCCGCGCCCCTTTGGGGCGCTCAAGCTGAGGGAGCTTCATGGATTTCGAGTTCAGTCAAGAGGACGAAGAGTTTCGTGCTGAGGCCCGTGCCTGGCTCAAGGCCAACGCAACACCCTCGACAGACCGCCGCACCTGGGAACGCACCCTTGGTGAAGCCGGCTGGATCGGAATCGGCTGGTCGGAGGCGGGATACGGCAACCGGAGCGCCCCCCTCACCCAGCAGGTCGTCTGGGCCGAGGAGTACGCCCGTTCCCCCGCACCCCCACGCTCCGGCCACATCGGTGAGAACCTGCTCGCCCCCACCCTCATCGCCCACGGCACCGACGAGCAGAAGTCCCGCTTCCTGCCCCCGGTCGCGGCCGGCGAGGAGCTGTGGTGCCAGGGCTACAGCGAGCCCGGCGCCGGTTCGGACCTGGCGGGGGTGCGGACTGCGGCCGTACGGGAGGGGGACCGCTACCGGATCACCGGGCAGAAGATCTGGACCTCGCTCGCCCACGAGGCCGACTGGTGCTTCGTACTGGCCCGCACCGACCCGGACTCCCGGCGCCACCACGGACTCAGCTTCCTGCTCGTCCCCATGGACCAGCCCGGCCGTGTCGAGGTGCGCCCCATCCGGCAGCTGACCGGCACCAGCGACTTCAACGAGGTCTTCTTCGAGGGCGCGCACGCGCGCGTGGAGCACGTCGTAGGGGGTGAGGGGCAGGGGTGGCCGGTGGCGATGAGTCTGCTCGGGTTCGAGCGGGGGGTGTCCACCCTTGCCCAGCAGATCGGGTTCGCCGAGGAGCTGGCAGCCGTGATCCGGGTTGCCGCGCGGACGGGTGCCGTACGGGATCCCGTCGTACGGGAGCGGCTCGTGCGCCAGTGGGCCGAGCTGCGGACCATGCGCCGGCACGCCCTGCGCACCCTCGGCGGCTCCGCCGACCCCGACGCGCCCAGCGTGGCCAAGCTGCTCTGGGCCGGCTGGCACCAGCGGCTGGGCGAGCTGGCGATGCAGGTCAGGGGCGCGGCGGCCACCGTGGGGCCTCAGGACTGGTCGCCGTCGGCGCCGTACCGACTCGACGCTGACCAGCACCTGTTCCTCTTCTCCCGGGCCGACACCATCTACGGCGGCTCGGACCAGGTCCAGCGCACGATCATCGCCGAGCGCGTGCTCGGCCTGCCCAGAGAGCCCAAGGGGGCCGTGTGATGCGTGGCGTGGTGTTCGACGGCAGGCAGGTGCAGGTGGTCGACGATCTCGCGGTGCGGGAGCCGGGGCCCGGCGAGGTGCTGGTGGCGATCGCGGCGGCCGGGCTGTGCCACAGCGACCTGTCCGTGGTGGACGGCACCATTCCCTTCCCGGTGCCGGTGGTGCTGGGGCACGAGGGTGCCGGGGTCGTGGAGGCGGTCGGCGCGGGCGTCACCCATGTCGCGCCCGGCGACCATGTGGCGCTGTCCACGCTCGCCAACTGCGGCACCTGCGCGGAGTGCGACCGGGGCCGGCCGACGATGTGCCGGCAGGCGATCGGGCGCCCGGGACGGCCGTTCACCCGGGGCGGGACCGGCCCGGTCCACCAGTTCGCCTCCAACTCGGCCTTCGCGGAACGCACGGTCGTGAAGGCCGTGCAGGCGGTACCGATCCCGAAGGACATCCCCCTGGAGTCGGCCGCGCTGATCGGGTGCGGGGTGCTCACGGGAGTGGGGGCCGTGCTCAACCGGGCCCGCGTGGACCGCGGCGACAGCGTCGTCGTCATCGGGACCGGCGGGATCGGGCTGAACGTACTGCAGGGCGCACGGCTCGCGGGTGCGCTCAGGATCGTCGCCGTGGACGCCAACCCGGCCAAGGAGGAGGTGGCCCGGCAGTTCGGCGCCACCGACTTCCTGACCTCGGCGGAGGGCGTGCGGGACCTGCTGCCCACGGGCGCCGACCACGCCTTCGAGTGCGTCGGCCGGGTGGAACTGGTCCGGCAGGCGATCGACCTCCTCGACCGCCACGGCCAGGCGGTCCTCCTCGGCGTCCCGCCGGCCACGGCCGAGGCGTCCTTCCTCGTCTCCTCCCTCTACCTGGACAAGTCCGTCCTCGGCTGCCGTTACGGCTCCTCCCGCCCCCAGCGGGACATCGCCCTCTACGCCGAGCTGTACCGCCAAGGGCGCCTGCTGCTCGACGAGTTGGTGACGGCGGCCTACCCCGTGGAGGACTTCGACAAAGCCCGCGCGGATGCGGAGGCGGGGCGGGTGGCGCGGGCGGTGCTCACGTTCTGACGCCGGTCCGGAACGTCCTGCGATAGGCGGTCGGCGTCACCCCGAGTGCCTGCTGGAGATGCTGGCGCATCGACTGGGCCGTGCCGAAGCCCGCCTCGCGGGCCACCTGGTCGATGGACAGGTCGGTGGTCTCCAGCAGGTGGCGCGCCCGTTCGACGCGCTGCTGGGTGAGCCACTGGCCGGGACTGACCCCGACCTCCTCGCGGAAGCGGCGGGTGAAGGTGCGTACCGACATGGCCTCCTGCTCGGCCATGTCCCGCAGCTGGATCGGCTCGTGGAGGCGGCCCAGCGCCCAGGCGCGGGCGGCGGTCGTCGTGGCCAGCTGGGGGTCCGGGACGGGGCGGTGGATGTACTGGGCCTGGCCGCCGTCGCGGTGCGGGGGTACGACCGTGCGCCGGGCGACGTCGTTGGCGATCGCCGTACCGAAGTCGCGGCGCACCATGTGCAGGCACAGGTCGATCCCGGCGGCCACCCCGGCCGAGGTCAGCACGTCGCCGTCGTCGATGAACAGCACGTCCGCGTCCACCTTGACCTGTGGGAAGAGTCGCTGGAAGCGCTCGGCGTCGGCCCAGTGCGTGGTCGCCGGGCGGCCGTCGAGGTATCCGGCGGCGGCGAGGACGTAGACACCGGTGCAGATGGAGGCGAGCCGGGTGCCGGGGCGGACGCGGGCGAGCGCGGCGGCCAGTTCGCCGGTGAGCCGGCCCTCGTCGAAGACCGGACCGAGCTCGTACGACGCCGGAACGATCACCGTGTCGGCGTCGGCCAGGGCCTCCGGGCCGTTGGGTACGTGCACCGCGAAGTCGGCGTCGGTCTCGACCGGGCCGGGCGGCCGTACCGAGCAGGTCACGACCTCGTACAGATGCCGCCCCCGCTCGTCCTTCGGGCGGCCGAAGATGCGGTGCGGGATGCCCAGCTCGAAGGGGAGCAGGCCGTCGAGGGCGAGGACGACGACCCGGTGCGGACGGAAATCGCCGGTGGCGGCGGTCATGGCCCGATCGACACTCATGGCCCGATCCTAGCGAATGCTGCCCTCCGGGCCACTCGATGCGCGGGAACGGACCGTGGACGCTCTATGACGTGACTCAGACAAGCCCAGCCGCAGCCCCCGTCCAGGCCACCCCGCCCACCCGGCAGCACCGTATTCACCGTGCCTGGTTCGTCGCCGCCGTCACCTTCGTCACGATCATCGGTGCGGCCGCCTTCCGCTCCCTGCCCGGCCTGCTCATCGACCCGCTGCACCAGGAGTTCGGCTGGTCGCGCGGCACGATCGGCGCGGCCGTCTCCATCAACCTCGCGCTCTACGGCCTCACCGCGCCCTTCGCCGCCGCGCTGATGGACCGCTTCGGCATCCGCCGGGTCGTCGCCGTGGCGCTGACCGTGATCGCGATCGGCTCCGGGCTGACCGTGTGGATGACGGCGGCCTGGCAGCTGTGGCTGTGCTGGGGCCTGCTGGTCGGCCTCGGCTCCGGCTCGATGGCGCTGGCCTTCGCCGCGACGGTCACCAACCGGTGGTTCACCGAGCGGCGCGGACTGGTCAGCGGCATCCTCACCGCCGCGTCCGCCTCCGGCCAGCTGATCTTCCTTCCGCTGCTGTCCTGGCTGACGGAACACCACGGCTGGCGCCCGGCCGCCGTGACCGTCGCCCTGGCCGCCCTCGCCGTGGTCCCCTTCGTGTGGATCCTGCTGCGCGACCACCCGGCCGACATCGGCCAAAAGCCCTACGGCGCCGCCGAGTTCACACCCAAGCCGCCCCCGGTGACCGGCGCCGCCCGCCGCACCCTGAACGTCCTGTCCACCTCCGTCCGCACCGGCACCTTCTGGCTGCTCGCCGGCACCTTCGCGATCTGCGGTGCCTCCACCAACGGCCTGATCCAGACCCACTTCGTGCCCGCCGAGCACGACCACGGCATGCCCGTCACCACGGCGGCCTCGCTGCTCGCGGTCATCGGCGTGTTCGACGTCGTCGGCACGATCGCCTCCGGCTGGTTCACCGACCGCTTCGAACCCCGCCGCCTGCTGGCCGTGTACTACGCCCTGCGCGGCCTCTCGCTCCTCTTCCTCCCGATGCTGCTGGGCCCCGCCGTCCACCCCCCGATGCTCTTCTTCATCGTCTTCTATGGCCTGGACTGGGTGGCCACCGTCCCGCCGACCCTCGCCCTGTGCCGCGAGCAGTACGGCGAGGACAGCGCCATCGTCTTCGGCTGGGTACTCGCCTCCCACCAGATCGGCGCGGCCCTCGTCGCCTACCTCGGCGGCCTCGCCCGCGACGTCTTCGGCTCCTACGACATGGTCTGGTACGCCTCCGGCACGCTGTGCGCGGCTGCGGCGCTGATGGCCCTGGTGATCCGCCGGGCCCCAGTGGCCGCGCAGCCGGCACTATCGTGAACTCATGCGTATGACAGGCGGCTTCATGGTTCCCGGCATGGTCCTCGGCGACGCGTTCCTCGTGCCCGCCCACGTAGGAACGTCCTCCCGAGGAGCATGCCGTGTCCCTGGTCCACTGGACCGAGAAGCAACCCCTGTCCGCCCGCTGGCACTCTGAGAGCGAACTCCCGCCGCCCCGGCGCCTGGTCGTCGCCGACGACCGTATCCCGGCCGCCGTCGCCCACCGCCTCGCCTGCGAAGGCACCGCCCTGCTGTGGCGGGGCGACTACCACGGCGCCCGCCGGCTGCTGACCGCGCTGGCCCGCCGTATCGACCGCAAGGCACCGGACCCGGCGCCCTGCGCGGCCGAGACCTTCCACCACCAGCGCCGCTTCCGCGCCCACCGCGCCCGCGTACTGGGCCGCCTCCTGGTCCTGCTGGAGGCGGACCACACCCTGGCCCTGCGCCGCGCCCCCGACGTCCGCGCCGCCTGCGCCGACGCCTACGGCCCAGCGGCCGGCCCCACCCTCGTCCCGCTCCGGGAACTGCTGGGAGCCCTAGGCGCCCGCCAGTGGCGCGAGAAGGGCGTCCACGTGCCCGCGCTGGATGCCCGGATCCACCCGCACTACGGCGTCTTCGCCCCGGTCCGCGGCGAGTACGTCGACCTGGTGGCGAAGGCACCACTGCCCACCACCCCCACCCCCACCGCCTTCGACCTGGGCACCGGCACCGGTGTGCTGGCCGCCGTCCTGGCCCGGCGCGGTGTGCGCCGCGTTCTCGCGAGCGACCTCAGCCCCCGGGCCCGCGCCTGCGCCCGGGACAACGTCACCCGCCTCGGCCTCGCGGACCGGGTCACGGTCACCGGCCCGGAGCTGTACCCGCCCGGCCGGGCCGCGCTGGTCGTCTGCAACCCGCCCTGGCTCCCGGGCCGCCCCGCCTCCGACCTCGACCAGGGCGTGTACGACCCCGGCGGCACCATGCTGCGCGCCTTCCTGGCGGGCCTGCCCGCACATCTCGAACCCGGCGGCGAGGGCTGGCTGATCCTGTCCGACCTGGCCGAACACCTGGGCCTGCGCACCCGCACCGAGTTGCTCGCCGCGATCGAGAGGGCGGGTCTGAAGATCCTGTCCCGCACGGACACCCGCCCCCGCCACCCACGCGCGACCGACCCGAACGACCCCTTGCACACGGCCCGCGCGGCCGAGGTGACGTCCCTGTGGCGACTGGCGGTGCGCTGACCGTCACGCCGTAGCGGCGCGTCCATGGCGCCTGTCCGCCCCCGCTGTCCGCCTGTGCGGGCGGCGGGGGGCTTCTTCGTCTCTCACCCTGGCGTCAGAGTGGCCGGGCGTGTCCCGGTAGTCGCCGCCGTGCACGTCAGGCGGACCCGGTGACCGCTCGGTCGAGGTGTCGGGCGAAGAACCGGACCGCGCTGTCGGCCTCGAACCGGGGCAGCTCCTTGTGCTTGCCCGAGTTCACGTGCAGCGACTTCTCCTTCGAGGCGAAGGCGTCGAACAGGGCGAGACCCTCCTCGCGGGAGATGTGCTCGTCGTCCCACTGCAGATCGAACTCGATCGGGACGGTGATCTGCTTCGCCTTCTCGGCCAGGACGTGGGGCCAGTGCTGGCCGAAGACCGCAGCGGTGATCCTGGGTTCGATCGCCACGAACGGTATGCCGATCGCGGTGCCCATGTTGATGCCCCAGTAGCCGACCGGCCCGTCGGTGCCGATCTCCGGGAGTTCCTGGAGGGCGTCCAGGGTCGCCTGGTACTCGGGTACGGCGAGCTCCGCCAGGTGGGCGTTGTAGCGGACGACGATCGGGCCTTCCGGCTCGCCGGCCGCCCGCGCCCGGAACAGCTCGGCGATTTCCGCCTCGTCGTGTGCGGTGCGCGGCCGGTCGCCGTGACCGGGCGCGTCGATGACGGCGACGTGGAAGCCGCAGCCGGTCACCAGGAGCCGGGCCCGGCCCGACATCGCCGGGTGCTTCTTGTGGTTGCCTCCGCCGTGGCCCATCAGGACCAGGGGCGCACGATCGGCACCGGAGGCCGGGGACCAGAGGACGCCGGGGACGTCGCCCACGGTGAAGTCGCGTTCGATCACGCCGTTCGACGACGACTCGGCGGTGAACTGCAGAGAGTACATAGGTGTTGCCTTTCGGGAGTGCCTTGTTGTCGAGGCGCTCCCGGCGGCAACTACGTCAATCGCCGGCCGTGACGGGAAGGGGGAGCACCCACGTCGATACAGCGTTCATGGGTCTCACCTCCTCGGGCGGCGTCACGGTCAACCGCAAGCTAACAGCTTGATCATCATGCCTGCCACCCATTTCCCCGCCCCCGTGATCACCACTCAGCCGAGCCGGGCGAACCGCCCCCGATGGAAGAGCAGCGGCTCGTCCGGCTCCCCCGTGCCCAGGGCGTTCACCCGGCCCACGACGATCAGGTGGTCGCCCCCGGTGTGCACGGCGTGGACCGTGCAGTCGATCCACGCGGTGGCGCCGGTCAGGCGGGGCGAGCCGGAGACGGGTGCCGGGTCGTACGCGACGCCTGCGAACTTGTCCGCGCCGCTCACCGCGAAGGCCCGGCACAGCTCGTCCTGGCCGGCGCTGAGCACGTTGACGCAGAAGACGCCGGCGTGGGCGATGCGGGGCCAGGTGGTCGACGTACGGCCCACCATGAAGCAGACCAGCGGTGGTTCGAGGGAGAGGGAGGCGAAGGACTGGCAGGCGAAACCGGCGGGACCCGGCTCGTCGTCGGCGGCCGGTGCCGTGATCACGGTCACGCCGCTCGCGAAGCTTCCCAGTACCCGCCGGAACTCGGCCGGGTCGACCGGGGCGCGCTCGCCCTCCCGCACGCACCGCAACTCCGGCCGTGGCAAAGCCTCCACGGGCCCCGGCCCCAGATACCGGACGGCGGCGGCAGCCGCCCCTGCGTGTCCCATCACGCCATCCATTGAAGCTGACGGTTCGTCAGATGTGAAGCCTGGTGGCGGGGCCTCGTACCGGCACTTCGTAGGCTGCGGGCATGGGGTGGGAGAAGGCGCGTGAGCGAGTCCGTGCGACCGGGAGCGATCTGACCGCGGCGATCCCGGTGAACGCGACACAGCTGCCGGCGGCCGGGCTGCTGTGGTGGATCTGGAGCACGAGCCAGGACCAGTACGACACCGGCTACGGCGGCGCTTTCGGCATCTTCTGCCTGCTGGTATTCGCCCCGCTGTTGCTGCCGCTCCTGGGCCTGCTGCTCTCCGTCGTGCTGACGCTGCCCGCGATCCTGCTGGCCCGGCCGACGCTCAGGTGGTTCGGCGGGCCGGAGTGGGCCTGCCGCACGGTCGCGGCAGCGGCCGCCGCCGCCGGCTGGGGCGCGGTGACGACGGCACTCTTCCGCTGGCCGTTCGTCACCACCGCCTCGGTCCTCACCGCCCTGGGCCTGCTGCCCGCGTTCGGCATCGCCTACGTCCGCACGCGTTCCTGGTCGGCGTGGGGCCTGTGGTGGCGCTCGGCACTCGCCTGCGCCGGCCTCTTCGCCCTGACCCTCGGCGGCGGGCTCGCGGCCTCCGCGACCGGCCTGATCCCCCGGTACGAACCACCCGAGCTGACCCCCGCCCAGCTCGCCGGAGTCTGGCGCGGCGACAATGGCGCCGAGCTGCGCCTGACCCCCGACGGCCGGGCCGAGGCCCGCAGCCTCCCCACCCAATCCACGGACCAGAACGGGGCGGAACCGCACCACGAGGACTACGCGGTCTGCGCGGGCTCCGGCACCTGGAAACCCGGCAGGGACGACATCGACCGCCCCGCCGTCCTCCTGCACCTCGACGGCACCTGCGACAGCGACACCCATTGGTCCGTCAGCGGCACCGAGTCCGCCCCCCAGCTGTTCGCCTTCTTCGGCGACGCGGACGCGGGCACCCTCCGGACCCTGGACCGCACCGGCGACTGACCCTCACCGCCCCCGGAACCCCGCCCCCCGCCGCTCCACGAACGCCCGCAGTCCCTCCCGGGCGTCCTCGGTCGTCATGTTGATCTCCTGCGCCCAGGCCGGGCCGCCCGCTCCCCCTGTTGATCAGACCCAGGCGTCCGGTTCCGTGATCGCGGTGACTCCGTTGGTGAAGCTCTCTGGGCCCCAGATGCCGAACGGCGAAAGCCGCGGCTCCTGCGTGTCCCGTCATTCCGCGAACGAAAATGACAGTAGGTCAGATCGCTAGGTTCAGTGGCCGATCGGTTCGCGGGAGGACCAGAACGGGTCGGTCACGTTGGGGCGCGGCACGTCCTTGCCGTAGTAGCTGTGTCCACGCGCCTGGGTCGCCGGCGCCTTGACGTCGGACATGCTGACGCAGGCGGTCTGCACATCGAGGAAGAACTGCCCTTCCCCGCCGACGACGAGGCTGGTGCGCAGCAGGCCGTCACCGGTCTCGGCGTACATCTCGGGGAACTCCTTGTCGGAGCCGACTTTGGTGATCTTCAGCCCCGTCTTCTTCCAGTACCGCTCGATGATGCCGAGGAGAGCCCCGCGCCGCTCAGCGGACACCTTCGTCATGACGACCGCGCGGCGCGTGACGTCCCCGTATTCGTCCGACCCTTCGCAACTGCCGTGGTCCGAGGCGTCATGCGTCCAGTCGAGCGGGGGCCGGACTGCGCCGAACGTCCGGTACACCAGCGCGTCGGCCTTCTCCGCCGCCTCTTGCATGTCCACCTTCGAGTTCCCCTTCACACTCCCGTCGCTCCCACCGCAGCCGGCTACGGCCACGATGCCCAGTGCGATGCCGGCCAGCTGAGTGGTGAGCCTTTTCATCGGGGATCTTCCGTCGTGACGATGTCTGACCTGCCGGCGACGATCTTGGCGATGTTGTTCGCCGCAGAGGGATTCCTGTCGGAATCGAAATATCCGGAGTGGGCCGGCGTCATCCCCTTACCTGAGAGATTGAGCGGCAGCGGCCCGTCCCCGGATTCTATACGGACGGCACCGAACTCCTCGCTGACCGGGTCCCGGCCGAACCAGCGCTGGTTGTCCATATAGCTGTCCACCGCCTGGACCGGGCCCAGGAGGCTTTCCTTCCCGGGTAGCCAGGAAACAGGATCGTTGCCGGCCGAAGCGGAAAAAACGTGGCCCTTGCCCACATTCAGTTCCTCGGCCCGCTGAGCCCCGGTGCCAGGGCTGCCCAGCAGGACGATGTCGTCGGCGCCGGGAATACCGCCGTGCTGACGCGCCGCCGTGCCGACCACGAGGGAACCGTAGGAGTGCCCGATGGCGGTGACGTGGGGGTCCTTGTGCACATTGGTCGCCTGTATGCCCTCCATGAAACTGCGGTATTCCGGGGCACCTTTTTCCGCGTTCGCGGTGGATCCCACCTCGGTGAAGCCCGGCGCGTCGTAGCCGAGCCACACGATAGAGGCCGTCGAGTGGTCGTACTTGCGCGCGCCTTTGGCGGTCTGGAACGCCCTGCGGACTGTGTCGTCCGCGAAATCCCCGTCCAGTGCGGTGCCGAGGCCGGGAACGTATGCGGAGACGTTCTTGGCGGTGTCGGGGTTTCCGTAGCTGACGATTGCCCGTCCGTTCCCCTCGTCCCCGATGCCCAGCAGGAACATGGGCGGGTTGCTGCCCGCGTCGAGTTTGGCCTGGATTCCCTTCATGCCGTCGAGCTGGGCCTTGGACAGATCGTCGTGCTGACCCTCGAGCTTCGCAATGAGGAACTTCAGGTTCTCCCGGTTGGCGTCGTCGCGGGCTGTTGCCGGTATGCCGTCGAGGCTGCCGATCAGCCCCGGGAAAGCCGTCAGGTATTCCTCGCGCTCGTCCGCCGTCAAGTGGTCCCACCAGTCCTTGCGTTCCGCCGGTGTCTTGTCCAGCGGAAGCTTGTCCTTGATGTAGGGCAGCGCGGAGGCGCCGACCGAGTCGACGTCGGATGCGACATCCGCCCACGTCCTGGTGTCCACGGTCAGGCCGGGGGCGGCCTTCAGTCTCGCCAGGGCTCCGGAGTACCGGTCATCGGCACCACGCGCGCGCAGCACGGCGAGAGAGATGCGGTTGGCAATCTCCTGTGCTTTGGCGTAGTGCGGGTTCGGGACTCTGACCTTCCCGTCGGCATCGCCCAGGCCGGGCTGGTACATCCGGTGCTTTCCCGAGGACGGAGCCGCGTTCCCCGGCGTGAAGTGCCCGTCCTCGCCGTAGACCGTGCCGCCCGGATACTCCGCTCCGGTCTGCTCGTTCTTCCCGTCGGCTGGGTAGGTGACACCGCCGTTGTCGTCGACCGTGTAGCCGAGTGCCGCGGCGTCGTCCAGTGCCCCGGTCAGCGCCTTGCGCTGGGTGGTCAGCTCCGCCGCCAGGCCGTCGATGGCGCCTCGGATGAGACCGCACTCGGCGTGGATGTAGTGGTAGTTGTCCTCCAGCCGCTCGAGGCGCTTGACCGCGGCCTGGGCGGCCTCGCTCTCCTGGGTCTTGCCGAGGGGGCCACTCATCCGGCCCGCGATCTGTTCGCGAGCGGAGTCCGCGTGCCGAGAGACGGCACCCCATCCGTCGGCCGCGTGGCTGAGCGTGTCCGGCTTGAGGTCCTTGAGCTGCTGCCAGGTCAGCGTCGATGTCACGGTCAGCCCTTCCCGGAACCGGACACGTGCACGGCACCGACCTTGGTGCCCACCGCGTGGTCCGCTTCACCCATGTCCAGGGCCACCTGGCGCAGTTTGGGACCCAGGGTGCTGCACTCGTCGCGGACCGTGCCCAGACGGTTCTCCCACGAGGTGAGAACGGCCCTGAGGGTGCCGAGACTTGCGAGGCCCCCGAGGGAAGCGGCCATGTCGTCGTGGGCGAGGCCCAGGTCCGCCTTGGACTTGACCGTGCTGGTGTGCAGATCGTCGGCCACGCTCGCGGCCCGCGTCCAGGGGCCGTGCGTGTGCCGCAGTCGCCCGGTGCCGCTCCCCCCGCCGGCCCCGCTGCCGGAACCGCCGACATCGGCCGGAACCTGATTGAGCTGCATGCGCGTTCCATGCCGCTCGGCAGCCGCCGACTTGAGCTGCTCCCACTCCTCCCACGCCACGCGTGGTCCCTCCCCCGTGCCGGTCGTTGTGCCCCGGTTAAGTGTAGATGCGCGCTGTACCGGTCCCATCCGTGAAGCACCCCATCCGTCCTGAGTACGCGTACTCAGGCCACGAGGTGCGCGGCGCCCGAAAGTGCCGACCTGAACCGGCCCTCACCGCCCCCGGAACCCCGCCCCCCGCCGCTCCACGAACGCCCGCAGTCCCTCCCGGGCGTCCTCGGTCGTCATGTTGATCTCCTGGGCCCAGGCCTCCGCCGCGAAGGCGGTGGTGCGGTCCGAGTCCAGGGAGGTGTTCAGCAGGTGCTTGGTCAGGGCCAGGGCGCGGGTCGGGCCGGAGGCCAGGCGGGTCGCCCACTCCCGGGCCGCCTTGGGCAGATCGGCGTCGGGTACGGCCCTGTTGACCAGGCCCAGGCGTTCGGCGTCCGGTGCCGGGAGCGCGTCGCCGAAGAACATCAGCTCCTTCGCCCGGTGGGGGCCCAGGAGGCGGGGGAGCAGGTACGCGCCGCCGGCGTCCGGTACCAGACCCCGCCGTACGAACACCTCGATGAAGCGGGCCGACTCGGCGGCCAGGACCAGGTCGCAGGCGAAGGCGAGGTGCGCGCCGAGACCCGCCGCCGTGCCGTTCACAGCGGCGATCACCGGCTTCTCGCAGTCCAGGACGGCCGCGATCAGGCGTTGGGCGCCCACGCGCAGCACCCTGGCCACGTCTCCGGGGAGCCGGTCGCCGCTGCCGGTACCGCCTCTCAGGTCCGCGCCCGCGCAGAAGCCCCGCCCGGTGCCGGTGAGGACCACCGCCCGGACGTCCGGGTCCGCCGATGCCTCCGCCAGGCGGGCGATGAGGTCGTTGCGCAGGTCCGGGGTGAGGGCGTTGAGGGAGTCCGGGCGGTTCAGTGTGAGGTGCAGGACCTGGTCGCGGGCATCCGAGAGGAGATCGGTCATGCGCACACCACCAGCGCGTCCAACGCCACCGCCCCCTGCCCCCGCGGCAGGACCATCAGCGGGTTGATGTCCAGCTCGGCCACGTGCTCGCCCAGTTCGAGCGCCATGCGCTGGACCCGCAGGACCACCTCCACCAGGGCGTCCAGATCGGCCGGCGGGCGGCCGCGGACGCCGTCCAGCAGGGCCCTGCCGCGGAGTTCGGTGAGCATGGCGCGGGCCTGGTCCTCGCCGAACGGGGGGACGCGGACCGCCGCGTCGTGCAGCACCTCCACCAGGACTCCGCCCAGGCCGACCGTCACCGTCGGGCCGAAGAGGTCGTCGTGCGTCACCCCGACGACCATCTCCACGCCCTGCTCGACCATCTGGCACACCAGGATCCCGTCCAGCGAGACACCCTCGTAGCGCGCGATGTCCGTCAGCTCGCGGTAGGCGTCGCGGACCTGGCTCGCGGACGTCAACCCGATCTTGACCAGGCCCAGTTCGGTCTTGTGGGCGATCTGGGCGCCGGAGGCCTTCATCACCACCGGGTAGCCGACCTGGGCCGCCGCCCGTACGGCCGCCGCCGCGCTGGTCACCAGCTGCTCGCGCGGCACCCGGATGCCGTAGGCCCGCAGCAGCTGCTTCGCCGCGTGCTCGCTGAGCTGCCGGCCGGGGCGCATCAGGGCCTCGGCCTTGCGGAAGGAGGGGGACGGGGTGCGCGGGGCCTCGTCGAAGGGGGAGTGGTAGCCGCTGCTGAACGTGTGGTGGTTCAGCCAGGCGCCGACCGCCGTGAGGCAGTTGGCCAGGGTGCGGAAGGTGGCGACACGGGACGAGCCGAGCAGGACCTCGCGGTACGCGGCCTCCGTGCCCACCGGCGAGCCCCACACCACGCACACCAGCTTGTCCGTCTCCTCCGCCGCCTCGACCAGGTCCTTGACGAGTTTGTCGCTCAGCGGGGGGAAGGGGCCGGTGATCGGGCAGATCAGGACGCCGATCGACGGGTCGGCCAGGATCGCGTCGATGATCTTGCGGCCACGGGCGTCGCCGACCGGGTGCCCGCCGTTGTCCACGGGATTGGCCACGCTCAGATACGACGGTATCCACTGGTGGAGTTCCGTCTGCTTGGCCTCGGACAGGCGGGGCAGCCGTAGTCCGGCCACCGTGGCCAGGTCGGCCGCGTGGGCGCCGGTGCCGCCGGAGATCGAGTACACCGCGACCCCGTCCGCCAGCGGGGCCCGCGCCCGCGCCAACAGGGCTGCGGTGTCCTGGAGTTCGTCGAGGCCGTCGACCCGTACGACCCCGAACTGGCGCATCGCCGCGTCCACCACGTCGTCGGCGCCGGTCAGCTTGCCGGTGTGCGAGGCGGCCGTGCGCGCGCCGGTCTCGGTGCGGCCCACCTTCACCGCGACCACCGGCACCCCGCGGCGGGCGGCGCGGTCGGCGGCCAGCAGGAAGGCACGGCCGTCCTTGAGGCCCTCCACATAGCAGGCGATGGCGCCGACCTCGGGCTGCTCGGCGAACCAGGAGACGAAGTCCGCCGTCTCCAGGTCGGCCTCGTTGCCGGTGGGCGCCCAGTGGGAGAGCCGGACGCCCAGCTCCTGCAGCGAGAAGACCGGGCGGCCCTGGTGGCCGGACTGGGTGATCAGCGCGATCGCGGGTCCGGTCAGGTCCTCCCGGAAGTGCTCGAAGGCGTTGAGGTTGGTGTTCGGGCCGAGGAGCCGGATCCCCGAGCGGTGTACGGCGTCCGCCAGCCGCTGCTGTGCCTCGGCGCCCGCCTCGCCCGTCTCGGCGAACCCGGAGGCGAAGGCGACCGCGAACTTCACCTTGGCGTCCGCCAGCTCCTCGATCACCGGCAGGGGATCGGCCACCAGCAGCACGGCCAGGTCGACCTGCCCGGAAGGCAGTTCGGCGACGGAGGCGGCGCAGGGGATGCCGAAGACGCAGGGGCGGGTCGGGTGCACCGGGTGCACCCGCGCACCGACCCGCTCGGCCCATGCCAGCAGCTGCCGGGTGATCCCGGTGTTCGGCCGTCCCTCCGCGTCCGAGGCGCCGATCACGGCGACGGACTCGGGCCGGAAGAAGCGGGTCAGGTCCGGTACGTCCGCATACAGCGGCCGCCCGCTGACGTCCAGGTCGTCGACCTGATCGTGTACGACGGGGCCGGGCCGCTGCTCACCGCAGGCGATGACCCGGGCCCGGCGGGAGTCGGTGGTGAGGGTGCCGTGGGTTGATCCAAGCATCGGTCCGCCCGCTCCTGTGAGACAGCACAAGTAAACTGACGCTCTGTCAGATTACTGAACTGACGTAATGTCAGGAACAGGTCGGGCGCGCAAAGTTACCGACGGGTGCTGCCGAGGTGCCTGGCCGTCGCCTTCGCTATCCGCCCGGCGTCGAGCGCCAGCTCCCGGAGCATCCCGCTGATCGGGTTGGTGAACCCGGTGAAGTACAGCCCGGGCGCCCCGGCGGGCGTACGGCCGCCGTGCACCACCGGCCCGCCCCGGCCGTCCAGTACGCCCAGGTGTCCGACCAGCCCTTCCAGGGCGCGGGCGTATCCCGTCGCCGCGATCACGGCGTCCGGCTCGATGCGGCTGCCGTCGGCGAGGACGACCTTTCCGGGGTTCCCGTCCTCGAAGGAGTCGACGGCGGCCACGATCTCCACCTTGCCCCGGCGCACGGCGTCGATCAGGCCGACGTCCTGGACCGGGATGGCGCCTTCGGTGACCCTGCTGTACAGCCCGGTGTCCGGGCGGGGCAGGCCCTGGGCGGACAGGTCCGGCACGGCGACCTTCGCCTGGAGCCGGCACAGCCGGTCCACGAGCCCTACCGGCAGCCGCCGTACCAGCACGCCCGAGTACTGCGCGGGCCAGCCGAGCGTCGAGCGGCGCACGATGTGCGGAACGGTACGGACGGCCAGCCGCACCCGCGCCGCGCCGCCCTCCACCAGGTCCACGGCGATCTCGGCGCCGGTGTTGCCGGCGCCGACGACCAGGACGTCCCGGCCGGCGTACGGCTCGGCATTGCGGTAGGCGCCGGCGTGCAGCAACTCGCCGCCGTACTCCGTGCGGCCCGGCCAGTCGGGGATGCGCGGGGTGTGGTTGTAGCCGGTGGCCACGACCACCGCGCTGCCGGTCAGCTCGCGCCCGCCGGAGGCGTGCAGCAGCCAGCCGGTGCCGTCCCCGGCCCGCTCGACGCGGAAGACCTCCACACCGGTGACTATCTCCAGCTCGTGGTGCTCGGCGTACTTGTCCAGGTAACGCACCACGTTGTCCCGGGACACCCAGCGCCCGAACTTCCTGGGGATCTTCAGGCCGGGGAGCGCCGAGGCCCGCCGGGTGGTGTGCAGACGGAGGCGGTCGTAGTGGCCGCGCCAGGACGCGCCGACCCGGTCGGCCTTGTCCAGCACCACGGCCCGTATGCCCCGCGCCCGCAGCGCGTACGCGGCGGCCAGACCGCCCGGACCGGCGCCGATGACATAGACCGGGCGGTCGGCGGGGGTGGCGGAGAGCGGTACGGAAGCGGAACGGGAGTCGGCCATGGTGGGGAGCGTAATCACGCACCCCGTTGATGGGTCTCGGTCAAGACCGGAATTGGTTGCGGATTGATCACGGGTGTACGGGAATGGAGGGCGATTGGTGAAGACGCAACCATTGAAAGATCATTGGAGGCGGGGCGTGGGCTCACGGGCCGGTGTCCAACAGGTGGGCTTCGCCGCTGATCTGACGTACCGTCAGATCCATGGACTCGATATGGCTCGGCGGCGCGGAGTGGCTGGCGGTGCTGCGGATCGGCCTCGGTCTGTGGTGGCTGGAGAGCTGGCGGCACAAGGACAAGAAGGCCTGGTTCGAGCGCGGCAGCGGCATCGCCTGGGCGGCGGACGTGGCGGCGAAGCACCGCTGGACGCCGGTGCGGACGGGGTTCGAGGTGGTGGTGAAGCCGTACCCACGGCTCATGGCCTACGTCGTCGCCTACGCCGAACTCTCCCTCGGCCTCGGCCTGATCCTCGGCTTCCTGACACCGGTGGCCCTCATCGGCGGCCTGCTGCTGAACGCGATCTACTTCGTCCTGATGATCCACGACTGGGCCGAGCAGGGCCAGAACTCGATGATGGGGCTGATCTCGCTGGTCGGTTTCTTCGGCATGGCCTGGCAGGCGTGGTCGGTGGACGCGTGGCTGGGGTGGTTCCGATGAGTGCGGCGCGTTACGACCTTCCCGAGCCCGACGCCTTCACGCGCCCCTACTGGGAGGCGGCCGCGGCGGGCCGGCTGCTGATCCGCCGCTGCGGGGCCTGCGGGCGGGCCCACCACTACCCCCGCGAGTTCTGCCCGCACTGCTGGAGCGAGGAGGTGACCTGGGAGGAGGCGAGCGGCCGGGCCGCGCTCTACACGTGGTCCACGGTCCACCGCAACGACCTGCCGCCCTTCCGCGAGCGCACGCCGTACGTGGCCGCGGTGGTCGATCTGGCGGAGGGGCCGCGGATGATGACGCGGATCGTGAACTGCGCCGAGGGATCCCTGGCGGCCGGGATGGCGCTGCGGGTGACCTACCAGGACGGAAAACCGCTGTTCGAGCCCGGCGGCTGAGCACGACCATGGGGCGCATGCGCCCCGAGAACTGGCATCTCACCGAAGACCTGGACGACTTCCTCTCCCGTGCGGGCGGCTTCCTGCGCTCCCGGCCGGCCCTGCACACCGTGCCGTTGACGGTGACGGACGCGCTGCGGCGCCGTGGGCTGCACGCGTACAGCGCCGAGGCACCGCTCTTCGGCGTCCTGGACGACGGCACGGTCCGCGCGGCCCTGCTCCACACGCCACCCTTCCCCGTCCACGTCAGCGCGCTCGCCCCGCGGGAGGCCGAGGCCCTGGCCGTCCGGCTCACGGAGCTGGGCCGCCCGGTGTCCGGGATCTCCGGCCCGCCGGAGACGGCGGAGGCCTTCGCGGCGGCCTGGCGGCGGCACACCGGCACGACGGCCGTGCTCAGCCAGCGCAAACGGCTGTACCGGCTGGGGGAGTTGACCGTTCCGCGGCCGAGGCCCGCGGGGCGGGCGCGGATCGCCGGGACCGGGGACCGCGAGCTGCTGATCGGCTGGAAGGCCGGGTTCGACGCGGACACCGGTCACGGCGTCGGCACGGACGCGGCGGCGTGGGCCGACGCGCGTATCACTGAGGGCGGCATCACCCTCTGGGAGACCGCGGACGGCACACCCGTCTCCCTCGCCGGCGTCACCCCGGAGATCGCCGGCCAGGTACGGATCGCTCCCGTCTACACCCCGGCCGGGCTGCGGGGCCGCGGATACGCGGGCGCGGCCACGGCCGAGGTGAGCCGGGCCGCGCGGGCGGCGGGCGTACCGGAGATCCTCCTCTTCACCGACCTCGCCAACCCGACGAGCAACGGGCTGTACCAGCGGATCGGGTACCGTCCGGTGGCGGACTTCGCGGAGTGGGGGTTCGGGCAGTGAGCGCCCTCACGGCCACAACAGCGTCTTGCTCCAGCCGAACTCCGTGCTCCGGTACTCCAGTCGTACGTGCCGCCGCTCCGGGTCCCCCTGGAAGAACTCCACCGTCTCCGGGCGCAGCCGATAAAGAGTCCAGGTGGGGGACGGCTCGGTGGGGTTCTCACGGGCCCGGTCCCAGGCTGCCTGCGACGCCCGCCGCAGCTCGTCCAGCGACGGCAGGTGCTCGCTCTGCCGGCCCGTGAGCGCCGCGGCCAGCGCCCCCGTGGAGCGCGCGTGCAGGTCGGCCTGGCTCTCCTGGGAGGGTGCCGCGGTCACCGGTCCGCGCACCCGCACCTGGCGGCCCAGCGCCGGCCAGTAGAAGGCCAGGGCCGCGTACGGGTGGGCGCTCAGGGCCCGGCCCTTGCGGCTGGAGACGTGCGTGGCGAAGGACCAGCCGTCCGCGTCGGCACCGTGCAGCATCACGATCCGTACGTCCGGCTTCCCCTCCTTGTCCACCGTGGCCAGCGACATCGTGTGCGGCTCCGGCTGCCCGGCCGCCACCGCGTCCGCGAACCAGCCGGTGAACAGCGCGAGCGGGGTCGGCGGGGCGGTGTCCGGGTCGAAGGGGCGCAGCTCGGTCGCCTTGGGGTCCCAGACCCGGAGCGACCTCAGCAGTGCCGGGAGATCAGTTCCCATGCCCCCATGTTCACACTTGGCCGAGATCCGACGACACCCACCGCTCCGGGCGCATATGGATCACCACCTGCTCCCCGTGGTTCTTCCAGGCGAAGTCGACGTAACCGTCCACCTTCTCGGCCGGCAGATAGCGCGCCGAGATCTCCCGCAGCTTCTCGATCGTCCCCGGGTCCGTCCTCACCACCGGGCCCTCCACCGACACGTACCTGACCGTCGGCTCCACCCGCTCGACCATCAGCGTGAACCGGCCCGCCGCGCTGATCAGATCGTTCTTGCGGGACTTCCGCCCGGTCATGATCCACACGTCCCCGCCGGGCTCGTACCAGTACCAGATCGGCACCGCCAGCGGCGCACGCCCCGGGCCCGCGTCCACCGCCAGCGCGGCAACGTGGGCCTCGGCCAGGAACGCCTCTCGCTCTTCGCGGGTCAACGCCATGTCGGTCTCCTCCTGCGGCTCGTCCGTGGCCGGCGGCAACACCGGCCCGCACGAGCCGTCTTCCCGCCGGGCCGCCCGGCCGATCAGTTCCGGCCGAGTACCACCGTCCCGGACGAACAGAACCAGCCCCCCGTCCCCGAGGCGACCCCGAGGCGCGGCAGCTCTCCGTCACGCCGCCGGACCTGCCGCTCCCCGGCCTCCCCGCGCAGTTGCCGCACCGCCTCCACGAGCAGGAACAATCCCCGCATACCGGGGTGTTGGGCCGACAGCCCGCCCCCGTCGGTGTTCACCGGCAGCTCCCCGCCCCGCACCAGCAGCCGGCCCTTCTCCACGAACGCCCCGCCCTCGCCCTTCCCGCAGAAGCCCAGGTCCTCCAGGGTGACCAGGGTCATGTAGGTGAAGGCGTCGTAGATCTGCGCGAAGTCCATCTCGTCCGGCCCCACCCCCGCCCGCTCGAAGGCGAGGCGACCGCTCACTGCCGCCGGGGACACCGTGAAGTCCGGCCACTCGGACATCGCCGCGTGCGAGACGTGTTCGCCGGTGCCGAGGATCCACACGGGGGCCGAACGGCTCTCTCGTACGTACTCCTCGGCCGCCAGCAGGACCGCCGCGCCGCCGTCCGAGCGCAGACAGCAGTGCAGCTTGGTGAAGGGGTCGGCGATCATCGGGCCGTCCAGCACCTCCTCGACCGTGATCGGGGTGCGGAACATCGCCTCCGGGTTCAGTGCCGCGTTGGCCCTGGCCTGGACCGCCACCTCGGCCAACTGCTCGATGGTCGTGCCGTGTTCGATCATGTGGCGGCGGGCGGCCATCGCGTACTTGGCGATCAGGGTGTGGCCGTAGGGGACCTCGAACTGCAGGGGGCCGCGGGCGCCGAAGGAGAGGTCGCCCGTCCTGCGGCCCGCCTTGATGTCCGCGCGCGCCGTCGAGCCGTAGACGAGGAGGACGGCGTTCGCGTGGCCCGCCGCTATCGCGTCCGCCGCGTGCGCCGCCATGACCTCCCAGGTCGAGCCGCCGACCGAGGTGGAGTCCACCCAGGTGGGGCGCAGGCCCAGATACTCGGCCACCTCCACCGGGGCCAGTGTGCCGAGGCCCGCCGAGGCGAGGCCGTCCACCAGGGTGCGGTCCAGGCCCGCGTCCGCGAGGGCGCGGCGGGCCGCCTGCGCGTGCAGGGTGTACGGGGTGGCGTCGGCCACGCGTCCGCAGTCGGAGAGGGCCACGCCGACCACGGCGACCTTCCTGCTCCCAGCCGTCATGAATCTGACGGTACATCAGATCTTGCGGGCTGCGGCAGGTGTTGCGGCTCTGGGCATCCCCGGACCGGCGGCCTAATATGACGATCCGTCAGATCGGCTCGGGAGGGATGAGGGACCCGCCATGGACACGCGCCTGACCGCCGAGCAGGACGAGATCCGCCGCACCCTGCGCGAGCTGCTCCACAAGCGGTGCGGGCCGGCGGAGCTGCGGAGCGCCGTCGACAGCCCGGCCGGACACGACCCCCTCCTGTGGTCCGCCCTCGCCGACCAGCTCGGCCTGCCGGGGCTCGCCCTGCCCGAACGGTACGGCGGTGTCGGCTGCACGCTCACCGAACTGGCCCTCGCCTGCGAGGAGACCGGGCGGGTGCTGGCTCCCTCCCCGCTGCTTGCCACGTCCGTTCTGACCGCGCCGCTGATCCTCGCCCTGGGGACGGAGACGCAGTGCGCCGAGCTGCTGCCCCGGCTGGCCTCCGGTGCCCTCACCGCCGCGCTCGCCGTCCCCGGGCCCGCCCTCGCCGTGGCGCTCGCCCTGACCCGCGAGAACGGCGGGTTCTGCGCCGGTGGCGGGCGGGCCGGGGGTGTCCAGGCCCGGCGGGTCGACGGTGACTGGCGGCTGTACGGGCAGGTCGACCAGGTGCTGGACGGGCACAGTGCGGGGCTGCTGCTCGTCGCCGCGCACACCGGGGGTTTCGCGCGGCCGAGAACCCGGCTGTTCCTGGTGGCGGGGGATGCGGTGGGGGTCGTACGGGCCCGGCAGACGGCGCTTGACGCGACGCGGCCGCAGGGGCGGGTGCAACTCCGGGATGTGCGGGCGGAGTTGCTGGGGGAGGAGGAGGTGGCGGGCGCGGGGGATACGGCTGTGCTGTGCGCGCTTGCCGCGCTCGGGGACGGGGTTGCCGCCGTGCTCGCCTGTGAGGCCGTGGGGGCGGCCGACCGGGTGCTGGAGCGGACCGTGGAGTACGTGGGGCAGCGGGAGCAGTTCGGGCGGGCTGTCGGGTCCTTCCAGGCGGTGAAGCATCGGTTGGCGGATGTGTATGTGGGGGTGCAGGCGGCTCGGTCGGCCGCGTACTTCGCCGCTTGGGCGGCCTGCGCCTCGGCTTCGCCTTCGGCGGGGATTTCGTTCCCACCCGCACCACCCGTGCAGCTCTCGTCGTCGGGTGCGGGTGGCCCCCGTGGGGCGTCCTCGCCGTCGGCGGCCTGCGGGTCGTCGTCCGGTTCGCTACCTGCTGTGGAAAGGGCCGGTGGGCTGGCGCTTGCTCAGGCCCTGGAGGCGTTGCGGGGGGCCGCTGCCGAGGGGATCCAGTTGCATGGGGGGATCGGGTTCACCTGGGAGCACGACGCGCAGCTGTACTTCAAGCGGGCGGCCGGGGACGAGCTGCTGTTCGGGCCCGTGCACCGGCTGCGGGACCGGGCCGCCGAGGCCGCCGGTCTCTTCGCGGGCGGCGAGGTGGCCGTCTGATGGCTGGGCCCGGCGTGCGGTTCGTACAGCGGGTCTCCTCCACCCGGGCCTTCGCGAAGGTCGCCCCGCATGTGGTCCCGGCTCTCGACCGGGCCGTCCACCGGCTCACCCGGGGCCGCCTCCTGCTCAGCGCCCGGATGCTCCCCGGGGTGATCCTCACCTCCACCGGCGCCCGCTCCGGACTGCCCCGGCGGACCCCGCTGGCCTGTATGCCGGAGGAGGACGGCAAGAGCTGGATCCTGGTCGGCTCCAACTTCGGGCGGACCGGGCATCCGGCATGGACCCATAACCTCCTCGCCCATCCGGACGTGTCGATCAGCTGGAAGGGCCGGGACATCCCGGTCACCGCCCTGCTGCTCGCGGGGGAGGAGCGGGCCGCGGCCTGGCAGGCGCTGCTGGCGTTCTGGCCGCCGTACGGCACCTACCAGGCGCGGGTGGAGCGGGAGATCCGGCTGTTCCGGCTCGTCCCGCGGTGAGCCCGGTCTCAGTGCGTGGAGACCTGCAGACACGCCACGTCGTACTGCGAGACCGAGTGCGGGTTGCCCGAGTTCTGGGGCTGTTCGCCCGCGATGGGGGTCCCCCCGTTCGAGCAAAGCCGAGAATGGGGGAGGCTGCCCGAGACGCCGTCGGGGTTGAAGGCGGAGCCGGGGCGGTCTCGGCGGGGGGATCACTTACCAGGGAGGGGACTGCAGCTGCCTAGGGGCGCGGGGAACTGCGCGACCAGCCACGACGGTCCCGCAGACGCTCGACGGCCCCGCACCGCGCACTTCCTGAAGCGCCACGGCACCCCCAGCGGAGCTAAAGCGTGGCCAGTCGCTCCACCAGCAAAAACGCGCCGATCCCCAACATCGCCGCCCCCGACGTGCGCGTCACCGCCCGGGCCGCGGCCGGCCTCGCGGAAAGCAGCGCACGCGACAACGTGCCGACCGTGAGGTAGACGGCCGCGCAGCAGGCCATGTGGAGGAGGCCGAGGGCCGCCGTCTGGGCGGGTACGGGCAGGTGGGTGCCGCGGAGGGTGAGGAACTGGGGGAGGACGGAGAGGTAGAGCAGCAGGCCCTTGGGGTTCAGGCCGCTGATCGTGGCCCCGCGCAGGAAGAGACGCCTCTCACCGGCCGCCGTGTCCCCCGCCCCCGGAATCGCCGGGCGGCGCAGGACGCTCCAGCCCAGCCACAGCAGATAGCCGGCTCCCGCCACCGTCAGGGCCGTCAGCAGCTTCGGCGAGCCCGCCACCAGGACCGCGAGGCCCGCCGTCGCCAGGACCGTGTGCAGGGCGTAACCGGAGACCAGGCCGGCGACCGCGCGCGGCACCGAGCCACCGCGCAGAGCGGTCGCGATGACATACGCCCAGTCGGCGCCCGGTACGCACACCAGCAGCAGGTCCACGGCGAGGAAGGAGAAGAGCAGTCCCGAGTCCATGCTGGGGACATTAGGCGTGAATGGCCCGAAAGTGTTCCCGAAGTTTGCCGGGCGAGGGGGGTTTCGAGGGAAGATTTACCTCATGGACTCCGTTGATCGGAAAATTCTTGCCGAGTTGCAGCAGGACGGGCGGCTGACCGTGACCGAGCTGGCCGCGCGGGTGCGGCTCAGCGTCTCGCCCTGCCACCGCCGGCTGCGCGAGCTGGAGCGCTCCGGCGCCATCCAGGGCTACCGGGCGCTGGTGGACCCGGGCGCGCTCGGGCTGAACTTCGAGGCGCTGGTCTTCGTGTCCATGCGGCAGGAGGACCGGGACACGGTCGCCGAGTTCGAGCGGGCGGTCGGCGAGCTGGAGCACGTCCTCGACGCCCAGCGGCTGTTCGGCGAGCCCGACTATCTGCTCCGGGTCGCCACCGCCGACCTCGCGGCCTTCCAGCGGCTCTACGACGAGCGGCTGGCGACCCTGCCCGGAGTACAGCGGCTAACCTCGACGCTGGTCATGAAGCACGTGGTGCGGGACCGGCCACTGCCCGCGTAGCACGGCAGGCGGCAGCTCACCTCGGTGAACTGCCGCCTGCCAGACAGGACTTGGGGTATGGGAAACAAGGGGCGCGTACCGTGCGGCGCAGCCGGGTGTTACTTGCTCGGCTTCTTGCCCGTCACGCCCAGGTGCACCAACAGCGCCAGGTTCGGCTTGAGTTCTGCCTGTTTCACGCCCCAGGTCTGGAAGCCCTTCTGGTGTGCCGCCACCGCCGCGAGCATCGCGACCAGGGAGCCGGCCACCGCCGCCGGGTTCACGTCCTTGTCGACCCTGCCCTTGGCCTGCAATTCGGTGATGGATTCCGCGAGGGAGTTGTTCACCGAGTTCAGGATCTTCATGCGGATCTTGTAGAACCGTTTGTCCCCCTCGGCCGCGCCGAGGTCGACGACCCGCAGGATCGCGTCGTTCTTGCGCCAGAACTCGAGGAAGCCGTCCACGAGTTCCTGCGCGGTCTGCCATCCCGACTTCCCGGCCCAGGACCGCCCTGCGAGCAGTTCGGTCAACCCGGCGCCCTCGGTCGCCATTTGCTCGGCGATCTCCAGGACGGCGCCTTCGACGTCGGGGAAGTACTGGTAGAAGGTCGCGGGTGAAGTTCCCGCCTTCCGGGCGACATCGATGACCTTGACGTCCCGGTAGGGGGAGGAGCTGAGCATCTCGCTGAGGCAGTCGAGCAGCTTCTGCCGGGTCGCCTGCCCACGCCGGCCGGCCACGCGGCCGTCGACGGTACGCACTTGTCCTGTCATGCCGTCAGCTTACCGAGGGGTGATCGGAGCGCGATTCGGCCGAGTGCAAATGGGGTGCACGGGTGCTCTGAGGGTGGTGCGCCTGGTCTGCGGGGTGCGCGCGGCCCGGTTACTTTGACGACATGGCCGAAAACAGGGCATCCGCGCATCAAGAGGGGGAAGAGGCAGAAGAGGTAGTAGAGGGGGAAGTGGTAGAGGCGGAAGAGGCGGAAGAGGTGTACGGGGAGGGCGTGCCCTGCTGGGTGGACGCCCAGCTCGCCGACGTCGAGGCGGGCAAACGGTTCTACGGTGAGCTCTTCGGGTGGACCTTCGAGGCGGCGTACGGATCCTCGGTGTGGGCCCGGCTGGCGGGGGAGCCCGTCGCCTCGCTGGCCCCCAAGATCGACGGCCGGATGCCCACCGTCTGGACGGTCTCCTTCGCCACCCCGTACGCCGAGAGCCTCGGCCGGCGGATCATCGCGGCCGGCGGGCACGTGGTCATGGCCCCGTTCCCGGTGGGCGATCTCGGGGTCGCCGCCCTCGCCGCCGATCCCGAGGGCGCGGTGTTCGGGCTGTGGCAGGCGGGCAGGCACCGGGGCTTCGGGCGGCGGCACGAGCCCGGCACCTTCGTCTGGGCCCAGCTGTACACCCGGGACACGGCCGCGGCCAACACCTTCTACGGCGGTCTCTTCCACGACGCCCTGTTCGGCGCGGGTGCCGAGCCCGACTTCGGCCGGGCCGAGGTCACCGACGTCTTCCCGGCCGAGATGCCTCCGCACTTCCTCACCCATTTCCGGGTGGTGGATCTCGACGGCGCTCTGGGGGCCGTACAGCGGCTGGACGGCCGGGTGCAGGCGCCACCCTTCGAGACGTCGTACGGACGAGTGGCCGTCGTCACCGACAATCAGGGGGCGTCGTTCGCACTACTGCAGCGTTGATCCGTCCGGTTTAGGCGGATTAGGTATGAGACACCCCGAACATCACCGGGTTCGCAACCAGCGGCCCGGCCAGGAAGAATCTGGGGTGCGTGCCGCCACGGCGGTGCGGTGGTGAGACGCTGCACTTCGGTCGCGTACATATGTGGATGGCGCGGCTCGTACGGGGAGGTGGCAGGCAAGTGGTGGATCAGCTGACACAGCACGATCCGCGGCGAATCGGGCCGTTCGAGGTGCTGGGGCGGCTGGGCGCCGGCGGCATGGGGCTGGTCTATCTCGCGCGCTCGGCGTCCGGCCGGCGCGTGGCGATCAAGACGGTGCGCACCGAGCTGGCCGAGGACCAGCTCTTCCGGGTCCGCTTCACCCGTGAGGTGGAGGCGGCCCGCGCGGTCTCCGGCTTCTACACGGCGGCCGTCGTGGACGCCGACCCGCGCGCCGCCGTGCCCTGGCTGGCCACGGCCTATGTCCCGGCGCCCTCCCTCGAAGAGATAGTGAACGACTGCGGGCCGCTCCCGGCCCAGGCCGTGCGCTGGCTCGCCGCGGGCGTGGCGGAGGCCCTCCAGTCCATCCACGGCGCCGGGCTGGTCCACCGCGACCTCAAGCCGTCCAACGTGCTCGTGGTCGAGGACGGCCCCCGGGTGATCGACTTCGGCATCGCCTCCGGTGTCTCGAACACCCGGCTGACCATGACCAACGTCGCCGTCGGCACCCCCGCCTACATGTCCCCGGAGCAGGCCAAGGACTCCCGCAGCGTCACCGGCGCCAGCGATGTCTTCTCCCTCGGCTCCATGCTGGTCTTCGCGGCCACCGGTCACCCGCCCTTCCACGGCGCCAACCCGGTCGAGACCGTCTTCATGCTGCTGCGCGAGGGCCCCGACCTCACCGGCCTGCCCGACGAGCTGCGCCCGCTCATCGAAGTCTGCATGCAGATGGACGCCTCCGCCCGGCCCACCCCGGCCGACCTCCAGGCCCAGCTGGCGCCCCATCTCTTCGGCTCCGGCTCCGACGACAGCGGCACCGCCTCCGCCTGGCTGCCCGAGAAGGCCGTCGGTCTCATCGAGGCCCGGCGCGGCGGCCGCCCCGCCGCCAAGCCGTCCCCGGCGCCGACCGGCGGCCCCAGGAGCGGCGGCCGGGCGGCCGTACCCCCGCCGCCCTCGTACGACCCGCCGGTCCCCGTCGGCGCCCCCGCTCCCGGCACCCCCGACACCGGCCCGGTCCGGCTGGCCGGCGCCCAGGTGCCCATCGGCCCCGGCCCGCGCGTCGCCGACGCCCGCGCCGCCGCCGTCAAGGCGCCGCCGCCGGAGGCGGGCCTGGTCGCCAGCTGGTCCCGCCCGCGCCCCGGCGTCGTCGGCGCAGATCCTGCCGTAGGCCCTGCCGTACCGCCCGTGCCGCCCCAGCCCCCGGAGACCGCGAGCGGCTGGCGGCCCTGGCGGTTCCGCATGTCCAACGAGGTCTGGGGCACCCCCTCCGTCGACGGTGACCTGGTCTACGTCACCTCCTTCGAGGTGCACGCCCTGGACGTGGCCACCGGCCGGCGCCGCTTCAAGACGCGGGACGTCGCCTGGTCCATGGCGGTGGCGGACGGCCGTATCCACGCCTCCGACGGCCCGACCCTGTTCGCCCTGGACGCCCGCGAGGGCACCGACCTGTGGCGGCTGTCGACGGACTCCTGGGTGTACTCCCTGAAGGCCGACCACGGCACGGTCGTCACCGGCACCCGCGGCGGCGGCGTCCAGGCCTGGGAGGCGTCGAACGGGCAGAAGCTGTGGGAGATCTCCGGCTGCCAGACCGACTTCGAGTCCCCCGAGGCCGGGCCGCTCGTCCACGACGGCACGGTCTACGTCTGGCAGGACGCCCGGCTGCGCGCCCTGGAGGCCCGCACCGGCGAGGAGCGCTGGTCGTACCCGGTCGGCGACGCGGCCTCCTGCGGCGGAGTGCCCGTGCGGCTCGCCCCGGCCCCCGACGGCTATGTCTACGTCTCCGCCGGCACCAGGGTCCTCGCCATCGAGGCGGCGAGCGGCATGGTCCGCTGGCACTTCGAGGCCCCCGCGGTCTTCCTCAGCCCGCCGGTCTTCAGCCCGGGTCCGGCGGTGACGGGCGGCGGCATCTACCTGGCGGACTACCTGGGCACCGTCTACGCCCTCGACGCCACCGACGGCCGCGACCGCTGGCGCATCGCCACGGAGGCCCGCTCCTCCATCGAGCCGGTGCTGGTGGCGGCCGGCCACGTCCACGTCGGCAGCGGCAAGGGCCTGTACACCCTGGACGCGGTCACCGGCACGCCCAAGTGGCGCTTCCAGGCGGGCGGGGACGTCGTGGGCTCCCCGGCCGTGGCGGAGGGCCGTATCCACTTCGGCTCCACCGACCACCTGCTCTACACCCTGAAGGCCGACGACGGCCGGCTGCGCTGGAAGCTGGCGACGGGCGGCGAGATCACCGGCTCCCCGGTGGTCAAGGACGGCGTGGTGTACGCGTGCAGCAAGGACCGGTGCGTGTACGCGCTGGACGCGGAGAAGGGGACGGGCACGGCCCGCACGGCGTGAGGGCGTGACGAGGGAGTGCGACGGCCGTCGTACCGGTGTGTCACGGAAGGGCTCCAGACGGCGGCCGTCCCAGGGCTGACGCTACCCCGGGTGCGCCCTCCGCGCCATGCGGTCACTCACCGTATCCGCGGCCCGGTACGGTCCCTGTTCCCGAACAGCTCCGCCTGCCGCCCGGCCGGCAGATTGCCCAGGGCGATGAGCGGCGGGGCCTGCGCGAACGCCTGGGCCAGGGCCGCTTCCCGGGCCGCCCACAGCCCCCGCACGGTCCCCTGCACCCCCTCCGGCGGATACCCGGCGATGACGGCGGCACAGCGCACGGCGGCCGCCAACGCCCCGCCCTCCTCCGTGACCTCCGACACGAGCCCGATCTCATGGGCCCGCCGCGCGGAGATCCGCTCGGCGTTCCCCATGAGTGCCATCCGGGCCGCCTCCCCGTACGGCATCCGCGCGGCCATCAGCATGGACTCGTAGGCGCTGACCATGCCGTAGCTGGTGTGCGGATCGAAGAACCCGGCCGTCGGATCGGCGACGACGAACTCGCACTCGCCCAGCAGATAGAAGGCACCCCCGCAGGCCATTCCGCGTACGGCGGCCACGACCGGCTTCCACAGGTCGTTCGCCTTGGGCCCGATGGCCAGCAGCGGATCGTCCTGCATGTACGGCGACGAGGGCTGCGGTACGACGACGTCCCGGTCGATCCCGGTACAGAACGCCCGCTCCCCGCTCCCGGTGAGCACGACGGCCCGCACGGAATCGTCGAACCGCAACGCCCGCCAGATCACGGTGAGTTCGTGAACCATGTCCATGTCGATGGCGTTGAGCCGGTGCGGCCGGTCCAGCGTGACGACGGCGACCCCGCTGTCCTTGTCCGCCTCGACCCGCACGGTGCTCATGCGAGCACCCACTGCGGAAGCCCGCCGTCGCCGAAGACGACATGCACCCGGGCGCCCACCCTGAGGCGCCCCGGATCGAGGGAGTCGAGGGGCGCACCGGCGTGGCTGACCACATTGCCGACCAGCCGTATCCGCGGCGCGTCCGCCAGCTCCACCACCACCACGTTGTACGGCGCCTGCGCGGCGTAGTCGGGCAGCAGCGGCGGATGCGGCACGACGTACGACCAGATCCGTCCGCGCCCGCTGGTGAGCTGCCACTCGGTCGAGAAGGACTGGCAGTGCGGGCAGCAGGGGCGGGGCGGGAAGCGGGGTTCGTGGCAGTCGCCGCACGCCTGGACGCGCAGTTCGCCCCGGGCGGCGTACTCCCAGAAGGGGGCGCCGTCGGTGTCGGTGACGGGAGTCAGCATCGTCAGCTCCTGATCGTCAGCTCCGGAGGAGGAGGGCGGAGGTGGGCACGCCCTCACCGGCCGTGACCAGGCAGGTGGCGGCGCCGGGTACCTGGGCGGTGCTGGTCCCGCGCAGCTGCTTCACGCCCTCGTTGATGAGGTTGAAGCCATGCACATAGGCCTCGCTGAGCCCGCCCCCGCCGGTGTTGAGCGGCAGCCGCCCCCCGATCTCCAGCGCCCCGCCCTCGGTGAAGGCGCCGCCTTCCCCCCGCCCGCAGAAGCCGTACCCCTCCAGCGAGAGCGGTATGAGCACGCTGAAGGCGTCATAGATCTGCGCCACGTCGACGTCCTCCGGCGTGAAGTCGGCGTGCTTCCACAGGTGCCGGGCGGCGGTCCAGGCGGGCCCGGTGAGGGGGTCGTCGTTCCAGTAGTTGACCATGCCGTGGTGCTGGGCGGGCAGTCCCTGGGCGGCGGAGTGGACGTACACGGGCTTCCTGGCGCAGTCCCGGGCGCGTTCCCTGGAGACCAGGACACAGGCGAGGGCCCCGTCCGTCTCCAGGCAGTTGTCGAAGAGGCACAGCGGCTCGCTGATCCAGCGCGAGGTCATGTACATCTCGCGGGTGAGCGGCCGTTCGTACATGACGGCCGCCGGATTCTGGTTGGCGCGGTTGCGGCAGGCGAGGGCGACGTTGAAGAGGTGGTCGCGGGTGGCGCCGTACTCGTGCATGTACCGCCGCGCCAGCATGGCGATCTCATCGGCGGGCCGGAGCAGCCCGAAGGGCCGGGTCCACTGGGCCGGGGTGGGCAACTGCACGGCCGTGCTGGTCCAGGGCCGCGGCCCGGAGCCCCGCTTCCGCGACCGCCAGGCGACACCGACGGTGGCCTGCCCGGCGGCGATGGCGGCGGCGAGATGGCCGACGGTGGCACAGGACCCACCACCTCCGTACCCCACCTTGCTGAAGAAGGTCAGATCCCCGAACCCCACCGCCTTCGCCAGCTCGACCTCGTCGGTCTCCTCCATGGTGTAGGAGGCGAGGGCGTCGACCTCACCGGGCGAGATCCCCGCGTCGTCGAGCGCGGCGAGCACGGCCCGGCAGGCGAGGGTCTTCTCATCCTCCGCAAGGTGCTTGGCGAACGAGGTCTGCCCGATCCCGACGATGGCGGTGGCGTCCTTAAGTCCGGTCCCTGTCGAGGCTGTCGCGGCTCTCGAGGCTCTCAAGGCTTCCCCCCTCTCCTGACTGCTCGTCAGATTACAGCTAATCTGACGGACAGTCAGCTACGAGGTGCGGGAGGGCTGCTGTGGGCGAGTGGAACACGATCCCCGAGCTGGTGCGCTGGTCGGCCGAGCGGTACGCGGACATCGAGGCCGTGGTCGAGGGCCGCACGAGGATCACGTACGCCGAACTGGGCGCGAGGGTGGAGCGCGCGGCGGCGGCGTGCCTGGCGAGGGGTGTCCGACTCGGCGACAGGGTGGCGGTCTGGGCCCCCAACTCCCTGGACTGGATCACGGCAGCCCTGGGCGCGGTCACGGCGGGCGCGGTCCTCGTCCCCCTCAACACCCGCTTCAAGGGCACGGAGGCGGCGGACGTATTGCGCCGCAGCGGGGCGAGACTGCTGTTCGTGACGGGGACCTTCCTGGGCACGTCATACGTGGCGTCGCTGCGCCGGGCGGCGGGGGAGGGGGTTCCGACGGGCCCGGGCCCGCTGCCGGGATTGCCGGGACTGGAGGAGGTGGTGGTCCTGTCGGAGGACGCGCCCCAGGACTTCCGTACCTGGAAGGACTTCCTGGCGGGAGGGGAGGGGGTGTCGGCGGCCGAAGTGGAGGCGCGGAGCCTGGAGTTGGACGGCTCGGCGCTGTCGGACATCATCTACACGTCGGGTACGACGGGCCGCCCCAAGGGCGCGATGATCACACACGCCCAGACCCTCCGGGCGTACGAGATCTGGGCGGACCTGGCAGGATTGCGGGCCGGCGACCGCTACTTGATCATCAACCCGTTCTTCCACACCTTCGGCTACAAGGCCGGGCTGATCGCGTGCCTCATGCGCGGGGCGGCGATGATCCCGCAGCCGGTGTTCAACGTGGACACGGCCCTGGCGAACATAGCGGCGGAACGGATCTCGGTCCTCCCCGGCCCACCCACCCTCCACCAGTCACTGCTGGACCACCCGTCCCGCGACACCCACGACCTCTCGGCACTCCGACTGGTGGTGACAGGCGCCGCCGTCGTCCCGTTGCTCCTGGTGGAACGCCTGCGCGGCGAACTGGGCGTGGACACGGTCCTCACCGCGTACGGCCTCTCGGAGGCGAGCGGCATCGTCACGATGTGCCGGCGCGGCGACGACCCGTCGGTCATCGCCTCCACCTCGGGCCGGGCCATCCCGGGGACGGAGGTGAAGATGGTGGACGCGACCGGCAAGCCGGTACGGCCCGGTGCGGCGGGCGAAGTGCTGGTTCGCGGCTTCAACGTGATGCACGGCTACTACGAGGACGCCGACGCGACCGCCGAGGTGATCTCGGAGGACGGCTGGCTGCACACGGGCGACGTGGGCGTCCTGGACGAGCTGGGCAACCTACGCATCACGGACCGCATCAAGGACATGTTCATCGTCGGCGGCTTCAACGCCTACCCGGCGGAGATAGAGCAGCTGCTCGCCCTCCACCCGGATGTGCGGGAGGCGGCGGTGATCGGCGTACCGGACGCCCGACTGGGCGAGGTCGCCAAGGCGTTCGTGGTACGAGTGCCGGGCTCGCCCCTTACGTCCGACGACCTGATCGCCTGGTCCCGCCGCGAGATGGCGAACTACAAGGTGCCGAGGTCGGTGGAGTTCGTGGCGGAACTGCCGAGGAACGCGAGCGGGAAGGTGGTGAAGGGGGTTTTGCGGGGGAGGGGGTGAGGGGGAGGGGGCGAATTGCACTTCCGGCGCTGGGTAGTGACCGTGGGGCCGCCCGCTTCTTCGGCCAGTGTCGTGCTTCCGCGAGGCGAGTCAAGGGCGCTCCCGTTCCGCTGCGCTCCACTCCCGCGTCGGCTTCGCCGATGGCCTCCGGCCACCCTTGACACGCCTCGCTCCAGCACGGGGAAGAAGCGAGCGGGCAGCCCGGGGAAAGTGGCCGGCTCAGGCCCGTCGGCCCCTTGGGTCAGCTGCGTTCGCGTCGTCGGCCGAGGGGGCGCGGTCGCGCCTCGCCTGCACGCCGGGTGGGCTAAGCGGCTTTCGGCCGGTGGGGTGCGCGGGCGCGGGGTGGGGACACGCCCGGTGGGCTCGGCGGCTTGCGGTGGGTGGCGTGCGGGTTGGCGGCGCTCGGCCGTGGGTGGGTGCGCGCGGCAGGCGAGGCAACTGGGTGCCTCAGGAGGCGACTTGAGTGGCTGATGTGACCCCAAGGGCGTGCCCTTCTGTCACACCAGCCCCAGAGGCCACGGCAAGCCGAGCAATTGGCAGGCTTGGGCCAGCCTGGGAGCCAGCCCGGGAGAGCTGACCCGCCGTCCGCTGAGGACGAGGGTGCCCAAAGATGCCAACCCCCGCCGTCCTCACCTTCGGGGCCCTCAGATGCCAGGATCCCGCGCCGCCAAGCCGACGTTCGCGGGCTGGCGCGCCCCGGCCACTTGCCGCAAGTCGCCGAGCCGACCGGGCGTGCCGTCGCCGGGCTGGCGCGCCCCGGCCACTTCCCGCAAGCCGCCAACCCGCCCCGGCCTGCCCCACCTCGCTGGCGCGCCTGCCTCTCCCGCAAGCCGCCAAACGCGCCCGGCGTGCCCCCGCCCCCTGACGCGCCCGACCCGCCGGCCGCTCGCCGCCGGCCTCACCCGGCCGACCCGACTCCGCTGACGCGCCCCACCCACCGGCCGCAAGCCGCCAAACGCACCCGGCGTGCAGGCGAGGCGCGGCCGCGCCCGTCGGCCTCGGCCCAGAACGCAGCCGACCCCACACCGCAAACCCCGCCGGGTCACCCGTCTCTCCGGGTCGCTCGCTCGCTTCTTCCCCGTGCTGGAGCGAGGCGTGTCAAGGGTGGCCGGAGGCCATCGGCGAAGCCGACGCGGAGTGGAGCGCAGCGGAACGGGAGCGCCCTTGACTCGCCTCGCGGAAGCACGACACTGGCCGAAGAAGCGGGCGGCCCCACGGTCACTGGGAAACGCCGGTCAGGGGAGCCAGGGTGGCCCGGATCTCCTCGACCATGTACTCAGGGCGGTGGAAAACGTCCTCGGCGCTGTAGCGGAGGAGGGTGCGGATCTCCGGACACCTCAGGATCTGGTTGAAGCGGGCAACGTCCCTCCGGTGCGCATCACGGGTTCCGTGGTAGGCGTAGCCCTCGATCTCCACCCCCAGCCCTGCTGCCCTGAACAGGAAATCGACGACGCGGCGACTGCCGTCCGGGGTGCGTAACTCGGCCTGGCTCTCGGGGTGCAGGTCGGCGTCGTACATGCGTAGTCGGGCAATCGTCTCGGCGGGGGAACCGGCGAGCGGGTCGGCCAGGGGCAGCCAGTTCCGGGCCCGGACCGACCCTTGCAAGGTCGTCTCAAGCGCCTCGGCGATCTCGTCCAGCTTGGTGAGCGGTGCGCGGCGGACCCGCCCGACCCTGCGGTACGTCAGCGCCGAGTCCACGGCGACGATCGCCTCGTCCCTGGGGCCGCGCCGGAGCAGGTCGGCGAGCGTGCGGGTGGGCGTCGTGAGCCGTAATCCCTGTCGCTCCACCACGTCCCTCGTGCTGAGCGGTATCCGGTGTACGTGCACGCCGTCGCTCACACCGCGGATGGTGAGCTGCGGGTCGATGAACTCCAGCGGCCTCCTGCGGCCGTCCCCGAGCATCTCGACCCGCCAGAGGGCAGCCGCTGAACCGTGGCTCACGATCAGCCGGGGGTCGCGGAGCAGCACGGCCCGGAGGTGAGTGAGCAGGTCCGGGTCCCGCCCGGGCTCGGCCCAGGCACCCTGCCGCAGCCGGGTCCAGCCCTCTGCCCGTAGCGCACGCGTGAGACTGCGCCGGGGCCAGCCGGCCTCCACAGCACGTGAGGTGAGCAGGACGCCCCGGTCCGCCAGTGCCCTTAGTTCCGTCCGCTCCACCCCGGCAAGATCGCAGAGTCCGCGACTTGCCGCTTGGCCTGTGGATAACCGGGCTGGGTCAGCCCTTCAGGGAGCCGAGGAAGGTGGTCCAGGCGAGGGGGCGGAAGAGGAGTACGGGGCCGTCCTGGGCCTTCTTCGAGTCGCGGACGGGGATCACCACGCTGGGGTGTGCGTTGGAGACTTCGACACACTCGCCGCCGGTGCCGTTGCTGTAGCTGCTCTTCCGCCACACGACGGTACTCAGGTCAATCCCGGTGCTTGCCATCTCGGTAGTCCTCTGCCGCAGCCTCGATGATCGCAAGGGACGCCTCAGGCGGCAGTGCGGCGGCCCTGAGCAGATCGTACGACTCGCGGTACTGCTTCACGAGCGCCGGATAGTCGATGAGTTGGCCGCTGTGCAGGGACTCGGTGTACACCACTGGAGGTGCGTCCGTGAAGCTCATGAACCTGGTCATGCCCATCATGAACGGATGGACGCCGGTGGTTTGCGGGACGATCTGCAGAATGGAGTGCGTCCTCTTCACCACCTGCGCGATGTGCTCCAGCAGTTCCGCCATCCGTACATCGGGAAGGGCTGGTCGCCGGATCAGCGACTCGTCCAGGATTGCCCAGAACTTCGGCGGGCTGTCCGAGTCGAAGAGCTTGGCCCGTTCCATGCGGGCGCTGACCTTCTCCTCGACCTCCTCGTCCGAGGCCCGGGGCATGGCGGCTCGTACGATCGCGCGGGTATAGGAGGCCGTCTGCAGCAACCCCGGCACCAGCATCGGCGCCCAGTCCTCGATCGTCTCCGCATGCTGCTCCAACTCCGCCACATCCGCGAAGTACTCCGCATGCCCCGACTGCCGTGCCCGGCGCGCATCTTCACAGCGGCGCTCGAAAAACCCGTCGGTTCTCAGCACCTTGTCGACATGCCGGGCCAGATCCATCGGCATGCGCCGCTCACCGCGCTCGATCTGGCTCAGGAACGGCACGCCCCGGAAGCTTCCCTCGGCCAACTGCTCCAACGTCAGCCCCGCCAGCTCCCGTTGGTAGCGCAACTCGGCGCCGTAGAAGGAGGGGACGTTCGCCGACGCATCGGGATCTTTGCGTGGGGGCACAACTCATCACCGCCGTTTGCCACTTGCGCTTGCGCAGCCGAAATCTCTTCAAAAGGTACCGTCGTCGGCGCCACTGTGTGACTGATTCATCACAGAGAGCACAGGAAGGCGTACGCACCCGTGTCGTCCTCGAATCCCCCCTCCGCCCACCCCGCCAACTCCGCCTTCGACACCACCCTCTGCGTGGAGGACCTGCGCGACGCCCTCTGCGTCCACGGCATCACCCTGCCGTCCCTCCGGGTGGACCTGCCGAGCTTCGCGGGCAGGTGCCAGCCTCCTGCCGGCCTGGTGGCGCTCGGCAACTGCAACACCGCTACGGCACGCAGGCTGGCAGCGGTGCTGCGGAGTTTCGGTACGGCACCGAGCCGGCCGCCGCTGGACGTGGAGCTTCCCGCCGTACCGGAGGCGCTCCGGGGCCTGCGCCGTACCGTGCGCCGCTACTTGGACGCGCCTTGCTCCGATGTCCAGCTCTGTGTCACCGAACTCGTCACCAACGTGATCCGGCATGTGGGGGAGGCGACTCCGGTCCGTGTGCGGGTGGCCCGGGCGGACGGCAACCGCATCCGCGTCGAGGTCACGGACTCGGCCGGGCAGGCCCTACCCGTGTCCCTGCCCGGCGCGCTCGACGCCGAGGACGGGCGTGGCCTCGCCCTGCTGGACGCGGTGGCGCTGCGCTGGGGCGTGGAGCAGGAGGCGGAGGGCAAGACGGTGTGGTGCGAGCTCGGAGTTCATCGAACCTGACTGCCCCTGGACACACCTCGGCCGCGACGGCTCCCCCTCGGCGCCGTCGCGGCCGGTCCCCCGTGCGGGAGGTGGCTCAGCTGGGTTCGGACGTCACGTGGGTGTTGTCCGGAGTCACCGTGCCGTCGGCGGCGGCTGCCTCGACGTCCGTGACATGGGTGTTGAGCGGCTTGACCGTCTCGTCCGCCGGGGCGTCCGTGACGTGCGTGTTGAGCGGCTGGACCTTCCCGCTCGCCGGGGCGTCGGTGACATGCGTGTTGTCCGGCTGGACAATCGTGTTGTTGTCGGTGTTGCTCATGGTGCCTCCCCTGGTGGATCACTGTGGAACGTGAGAGCCCGCCCGGTCACTCCCCCGTGGGTGGCCGGGCGGGCCACTCGGGCCGCCCAACCCTAATCCCCCGGTGTGGCGACCCTCACCGCGGTCCGTCTGCCCCCCGACGCGACGGATCGACAACAAGGAGAGTGCCGGGGCGCGATAAACGAACGATGAACGCCCCGGCAGGAGTTCAGGCGGCCGCCACCAAAGTCAGGAGCTCGCGGACCTCGTCGGCCTCCGGGGCGGCCAGGCGCTCGTAGATCTCCAGGGCTTCACGCCAGCAGACCTGGGCCCGGCCGGAGTGGCCGATGCCGTTCAGGGCACGGCCCAGCACGGTGAGGACATGGCCGCGGCGCCATTCGCCTCCGATGCCTCGAAGGACGGTGAGCGCCATCTCGGCGTTGCTCGCGGCCTGCGACGGCCTGCGCGCGTCCAGGTCGACCTCCGCGAGCCGGCACAGCGTCATTCCTTCCCACAGGCGCTGACGGCTGTCCCGGAAGACGCGCAGGGCCCCTTCCAACTGCTCGGCCGCGCTCTCGTGCTGTCCGGTCTTGCCGAGGGCCAGGCCGAAGGCGTAGCGCCCGTTCGCTCCCCTGAGGGTGTGGCCGAGATCCTGGTAGATGTCCGTTCCCTGGCGGGCGAGGACCACCGCTGTGTCGGCGCGGCCGGTCGCAAGGTGCAGACGTGACAGGTTGCACAGGGCGGCCGCCGTGCCCGCGAGGTCACCGCAGCTGCGGAACTTCTCGATGGCCTGGCTGAAATAGCCTTCGGCGTCCTCGTGCCGGTTCTGGTAGAACGCCGTGCTGCCCAGCACGTTCGCCGCCCAGCAGGAGGGCAGCGGATCGTGGGCTGCTTCAGCGAGCTGGAACGCCTCCAGCGCTTCGCGGTACGCCTGATCGAACACCCCGGAGAACAGCCGCGCATTGCTCAGAACGACCGATGCCCTGCCCTCGGCCCGCACATCGCCGACGGCCCGCGCGACTGCCCTGAGCGCGGCCGCGGCCGCTTCGTACTCGCGCGAGTTGGCGCCGGATTCGGCAAGGTCGACGGACGCCCACAGAAGATCGATCGCGCGCCGCAACGTGCTTCCATCGGCGGACTGCCGTACACAGGCGAGCAGGCAGACGGCCTCCGCGTACAGCCAGTCCTGTGCGCCATGCCTGTCCTCGAAGCTCAATCCCCGGTACTCGGTCGGCTCCAGATGATCCACCAGCCGGTCCCCCGGCCGCTCCATCGCGTAAACCTGTGCCGCCGTCGCCAGATAGAAGTCCAGCAGCCGGGACATCGCGGTCTCCCGTTCGCTGGGAGGCTGTTCGTCCCTTTCCGCGCACGCACGCGCGTAGAGCCGGACCAGGTCGTGGAAGCGGTAGCGGCCGGGTGCCGCGGACTCCAGCAGGGACGTGTCCACCAGGGACTCCAGCAGGTCTTCCGTGTCCTCCAAAGGCAAGTCCAGGACCGCGGCCGCGGCGGCGAGCGAGATGTCCGGGCCGTCCGCGAGGCCCAGCAGGCGGAAGGCTCGGGCCTGGGGCGGCTCCAGCTGGCCGTAGCCCAGCTCGAAGGTGGCCTTGACCGCGAGGTCGCCGGCCTGGAGTTCGTCCAGGCGGCGGCGTTCGTCCGCGAGCTTGGCCGCCAGGACCGAGACCGTCCAGGTGCGGCGGGCCGCCAGGCGGGACGCGGCGATGCGGATCGCCAGGGGGAGGAAGCCGCAGGCCGCCACGACGTCCAGCGCCGACTCGCGCTCCGCCGCGACCCGTTCGTCGCCCACTATCCTCGTGAAGAGGGCGAGGGCCTCTTCGGGGGACATCACGTCCAGGTCGACGAGGTGCGCGCCCGCCAGGTCGACCATGCGGACGCGGGACGTCACCAGGGCCGCGCAGCCGCCCGTGCCCGGCAGCAGCGGGCGTATCTGGGCCGCGTCCTTCGCGTTGTCCAGCAGGACCAGGACCCGGCGGCCGTCCAGGACCGAGCGGTACAGGGCCGCCCGTTCGTCCAGGGAATCGGGGATCGCCGAGTCCGCCGTGCCCAGCGCGCGCAGGAAGGAGCCGAGGACCGTCTCCGGTTCCGCCGGTCTCGGGCCCGCGCCCTGCAGGTCGACGTACAGCTGGCCGTCCGGGAAGGCCGCCCGTGACCGGTGCGCCACGTGCACCGCCAGGGTCGTCTTGCCGACCCCGCCGATGCCGGCCAGTGCCGAGACCGCCATCACCCGGCCGCCCGCCGAGTCCGGTGCCTGCGCCGACCCCGCCGACCCCGTCGGCCGCGCCGACTCCGGTGCCGTCGACGCAGAGGACAGGACCTCGCTCAGCTCGTCGACGAAGGCGGCCCGTCCCGTGAAATCGGGTACGGAAGCCGGGAGTTGGGCCGGGCGGACCGGGGCCGTGGACGGCTCCGCCGCCGGGGACGACGGCTCCGCCAGTGCCGGGTCCGCCTGCAGGATCCGCTGCTGGAGGTCCCGAAGCCCCGGCCGCGGATCGACCCCCAGCTCCTCCGCCAGGAGGCGGCGGGTGTCCGCGTAGACCGCCAGCGCCTCCGCCTGGCGGCCGCTGCGGTACAGCGCCAGCATCAGCAGCTCGCGCAACCGCTCCCGCAGGGGGTGCGCGGCCGTGAGGGCCGTCAGTTCCGAGACCGCCTCCGCGTGGCAGCCCTGCTCCAGGTCCATGTCCAGACGGGATTCGAGGAGGCCCAGGCGCCATTCCTCAAGGCGGACCCGCTGGGTCTCGGCGTAGGGGCCGGGGACGCCGGCCAGGACCTCGCCGTCCCAGAGGGACAGTGCCCGGTTCAGCAGGTCCCGGGCCCGGCACAGGTCGCCGGCGGCCCGTGCCTTCTCCGCCTGTGCCGCGAGGTCCTGCGCGACCGCCAGGTCCAGGGCGCCCTCGCCCGGCGACCGCACCGCGTAACCGCCGGACTCGCTGACCAGGACGCCGGGGGTCAGGATCTTGCGGAGCCGGGACGCGTAGGTGCGCACCGCCGCCAGCGCCTGGGACGGGGGCTCGGGGCCCCACAGCGCGTCGATCAGTTCGGCCGCCGTCGCCGTACGGCCCTCGCGCAGCAGCAGGGCGGCCAGCAGGGCGCGCTGCTGGGGGGAGCCCGTGCTGAGCTGCTCCTCGCCCCGCCAGGCCCGCACCGGGCCGAGCACGCCGAACCGCAGCGCCTCCCGCTCCGTGACGGTCACGGAGCCGGGACGCCGCTGCTCAGGCACTCGCGGCCCACCGTCCATGCGTTCGTCCCCCTCGGCATCACGAACAACCCCGTCAGTTTGCCTTGTTCCGGGCGGTTCCGTCAGCCGTGGGAGACGCCGATCACAGGCCGGGGCCGCGCAGCACACAAACCCCTCACACCCTCTTTGCAAGCACCCACTAGCTGACGGACCGTCAGATCGGCGCTACCGTGAAGGCCATGGAGACCACAGAGTTCCCGCTGATCATCTCCGTCGACGACCACACCGTGGAGCCCGCCGCCCTCTGGCAGGACCGGCTGCCGAGGAAGTACCTGGACGTCGGGCCCCGGATCGTGCGCGCCCCGGTGAAGGAGATGACCTTTCTGGGCGGACGTTTCAGGCCCGTCATGGGCGAACCGGGCAGTACGGACGGCCCGCTCGGCGACTGGTGGGTGTACGAGGAGCTGAGCCGCCCCCTCACCCGGCTCGACACCGCCGTCGGGTACGCCCGGGACGAGGTCAGGCTGGAGGTGATCACGTACGAGCAGATGCGGCCGGGGTCGTACGACGTGCCCGCCCGGCTCGCCGACATGGACGTCAACCATGTGCAGTCCGCCGTCTGCTTCCCGACCTTCCCGCGCTTTTGCGGGCAGACCTTCTGCGAGGCCGCCGACAAGGAACTCGCCCTGCTGTGCGTGCGCGCCTACAACGACTGGATGGTGGAGGAGTGGTGTGGGGCGGCGGCACACGGGCGGCTCATCCCGCTCACCCTCATACCCCTGTGGGACGCCGGGCTGGCCGCAGCGGAGGTACGGCGCAACGCCGCGCGGGGCGTGCGGGCCGTCGCCTTCTCCGAGATACCGCCCCACCTCGGTCTGCCGTCCGTCCACTCCGACGACTGGGACCCGTTCCTCGCGGCCTGTGACGAGACCGGCACGGTCGTCGCCATGCACATCGGCTCCAGCAGCCGGATGCCCTCCACCTCCGCCGACGCCCCGCCCGCCGTCGGCTCCACCATCACCTTCGCCAACTGCTGCTTCTCGATGGTGGACTGGCTGATGAGCGGGAAGTTCGAGCGTTTCCCGAACCTGAAGGTCATGTACGCCGAGGGGCAGATCGGGTGGATCCCGTACGTCCTCGAGCGGGCCGACGTGGTCTGGGAGGAGAACCGGGGCTGGGGAGGGATCGCCGGCAAGGTCACCCGGCCACCGTCCGAGACCTTCGCCGGACACGTCTACGGCTGCTTCTTCGACGACGCCTTCGGCCTCAGGAACCTCGACTCCATCGGCGTCGGGAACGTCCTGTACGAGACGGACTACCCGCACTCGGACTCCACCTGGCCGAAGTCCCGCGAGGTCGGCGAGGCGCAGATGGGGCATCTGCCGGCGGACGTGGTCGAGCGGATCGTGCGCGGCAACGCCATCGAGCTGCTGGGGCTCAGCCCCGAAGGGCTCTGGCGGTGAGTGCCCTGGCGTACGGCATCCAGCTCCCGGTGCAGGCGCAGAGCGCCCTGTTCGCGGAGGACTGGGAGGCCGGGGCCGGGCCACAGGACCTGGTGGCCCTCGCGCGGGCCGTGGACCGTGCCGGGTTCGACTACCTCGCCGCCTGCGACCACGTGGCCATCCCGCGCCGGCTCGCCCCGGCGATGGGCACGGTCTGGTACGACCCCGTCGCCACCCTCGCCCACCTCGCGGCGGTGACCGAGCGGGTGCGCCTGCTCAGCCATGTGGCGGTCGTGGGACTGCGCCATCCCCTCCTGACCGCCAAGCAGTACGCGACCCTCGACCACCTCTCCGGCGGCCGGCTGATCCTCGGGGTCGGGGCCGGGCACGTACGGGAGGAGTTCGAGGTGCTCGGCGCCGACTTCGAGCGGCGGGGAACCGTGCTGGACGAGGTGATCGACGCCCTGCGGGCCGCGCTCGGGCCAGAGGAGTTTCCCGAACACCACGGGAAGCTCTACGACTTCGGCGGGCTCGGGCAGCGGCCCCGGCCCGCGCGGGCGGACGTACCGCTGTGGGTCGGCGGCTCGTCCCCCGCCGCCGTGCGCCGGGCCGCGCTGAAGGGCGACGGCTGGCTGCCGCAGGGGGACCCGCGCGAACGGCTGCCCGCGCAGATCGCCCGGCTGCGGCGCTTGCGCGAAGAGGCGGGCATCGAGGGGCCGTTCACCGTCGGCGCGATCGCCGAGCCGCTGTACGTCGGACGGCCCGGCTGGGAGGTCGGGCGACGGACCCGCACCGGGACGCCGGAGGAGATCGCCGAGTCGCTGCGGGCCTACCGGGCGCTGGGCGTGGACCAGATCCAGGTGCGGTTCCGCAGCCGGGACCGGGCCGAACTCATCGAGCAGATCGGACTGTTCGGGGCGGAGGTCGCACCCCGGCTGGGCTGAGGAGGGCGCCATGGGCAAGCTGGACGGGCGGGTCGTCGTCATCACCGGGGCGGCACGCGGACAGGGCGAGCAGGAGGCGCGGCTCTTCCGGGCGGAGGGCGCGCGGGTGGCCGTCGCGGATGTGCTGGACGACCAGGGGCAGGCCCTGGCCAAGGAGATAGGCGCGTTGTACGTCCACCTCGACGTCGGCACCGAGGAGGGCTGGCGGGAGGCCGTGACGGCGGTCAAGGAGGCGTACGGGCACATCGACGGGCTGGTGAACAACGCGGGGATCCTGCGCTTCAACGCGCTGGTGGACACCCCGCTGGACGAGTTCATGCAGGTCGTGCAGGTCAACCAGGTCGGCTGCTTCCTGGGCATGAAGACGCTGGCCCCCGAGCTGGCCGACGGCGGCACGATCGTGAACACCGCCTCCTACACGGCCATGACCGGCATGGCGGCCGTGGGGGCCTACACCGCCACCAAGCATGCCGTGCTGGGCCTGACCCGGGTGGCCGCGCTGGAGCTGGCCGGACGGGGCATCCGGGTCAACGCGATCTGCCCCGGCGCCATCGACACGCCCATGTCCAACCCGGCCCGCCTCGACCCGGACGCCGACCCGGAGGAGATGAGCCGGGCCCTGGACGAGCTGTACCGGGGGCTCGTACCGCTCGGGCGGGTCGGGCAGCCGGCGGAGGTGGCCCGGCTGGCGCTCTTCCTGACCTCCGAGGACTCGTCGTACATCACCGGGCAGCCGTTCGTGATCGACGGCGGGTGGCTGGCGGGGGTCAGTGTGATCTGACGTCTCGTCATCTATTGACGAATCTGACGGTACGTCAGAAAGTACGTCGGAAAGTCGTAGGACTCGTAGGGACCACCTGGACTGGGACGGTGAACCACCGTGGAATTCGGGCTCTTTGTACAGGGATACGTGGGCAAGCGCGCCGAGACCGACCCGCTCGCCGAGCACAAGGCGCTGATGGAGGAGACCGAGTACGTCATCCAGGCGGACCAGTCCGGCTTCAAGTACGCCTGGGCCTCCGAGCACCACTTCCTGGAGGAGTACTCGCACCTGTCGGCCAACGACGTGTTCCTGGGGTACCTGGCCCACGCGACCGAGCGCATCCACCTCGGCTCCGGGATCTTCAACCCCCTGGCCCAGGTCAACCACCCCGTGAAGGTCGCCGAGAAGGTCGCCATGCTGGACCACCTCAGCGAGGGGCGCTTCGAGTTCGGCAGCGGGCGGGGCGCCGGCTCGCACGAGATCCTCGGGTTCATACCGGGTGTGACCGACATGAACTACACCAAGGAGATCTGGGAGGAGACCATCGCCGAGTTCCCGAAGATGTGGCTCCAGGACGAGTACGCCGGCTTCCAGGGCAAGCACTGGCAGCTGCCGCCGCGCAAGGTCCTGCCGAAGCCGTACGGGAAGTCGCACCCGGCGATGTGGTACGCGGCCGGATCGCCGCCGTCGTACGCCATGGCCGCGAAGAAGGGGCTCGGCGTGCTCGGCTTCAGCATCCAGAAGGTCTCCGACATGGAGTGGGTGCTGGAGCAGTACAAGACGGCGGTGGTGAACGCGGAACCGGTGGGGGACTTCGTCAACGACAACGTGATGGTGACGACCACCGCCATCTGCGCGCCGACGCACGCGGAGGCCATCGAGACCGCGGTGAACGGGGGGCTGCACTATCTGCCCTCGCTCGTCTTCCGGTACCACGACACGTTCCCGCGCCCCGAGGGCTTCCCCGTGTGGCCGGAGACCCTGCCCGAGTACACGCCGGAGTTCGTGGAGCTGCTCATCGAGGAGGAGCTGCTGATCTGCGGGGATCCGGACGAGGTGCTGCGGCAGTGCAAGCGGTGGGAGCAGGCCGGGGCGGATCAGCTGAGCTTCGGGTTGCCGGTGGGGGTGCCCAAGGAGGAGACGCTGCGGACGATCCGGCTCATCGGGGAGCACGTCATTCCGAAGATCGATACGGATCCGGTGCACCGGACCTCGCGGTTCCGCCAGGCTGTCTGAGGGGGTTTCGCACATGCTGGACCACCTGATCAAGGGCGTCACCGTCGTGGACGGCACCGGCGCTCCCGCCTTCGTCGCCGACGTCGGCATACGCGACGGGCGTATCGCCGTCATCGGTACCGTCACCGAGGAAGCCCGCAGCGCCGAGGACGCGCGCGGTCTCGTGCTCACCCCCGGCTTCGTCGATCCCCACACCCACTACGACGCCCAGCTCTTCTGGGACCCCTACGCCACCCCCTCCCTCAACCACGGCGTGACCACCGTCGCCGCCGGGAACTGCGGATTCACCCTCGCGCCGCTCAATCCGGCCCGCCCCGAGGACGCCGACTACACACGCCGCATGATGTCCAAGGTGGAGGGGATGTCCCTGGTGGCGTTGGAGGAGGGGGCGCCCTGGAGCTGGCATTCCTTCGGGGAGTACCTGGACGCCCTGGAGGGCCGTATCGCCGTCAACGCCGGTTTCATGGTGGGGCACTGCGCGGTGCGGCGCCATGTCATGGGGCCGGAGGCGGTCGGCGGGCAGCCCGATCAGGAGCAGCTCGGGGCGATGCTGCGGCTGGTGCACGAGGCCATGGACGCCGGGGCCTGGGGGCTGTCCACGACCCAGTCCCGTACGCACTCGGACGGGAACGGACAGCCCGTCGCCTCCCGGCATGCGAGGCCCGAGGAGCTGCTGGCGCTCTCGCGTGCCGTCGGTGAGCACGAGGGGACGCAGATCGAGGCGATCGTCACCGGGTGCCTGGACCAGTTCGGCGACGACGAGATCGACCTGCTCGTGGAGATGAGCGCGGCGTCCGGGCGGCCGCTCAACTGGAACGTGCTCACCGTGGACGCGGCCGTACCGGAGCGGGTGCCCAGGCAGCTCAGCGCGAGTGAGCGGGCCCGGAAGGCCGGGGGGCGGGTGGTGGCGCTCACCATGCCGATCCTCACCCCGATGAACATGTCCCTGGGGACGTTCTGCGCCCTCCATCTCATCCCGGGATGGGGGCCGGTCCTCGGGCTGCCGGTGCCGGAGCGGATCGCGCGGCTGAGGGATCCGGCCGTCCAGGCGGAGCTGCTGCGGCAGGCCCGCTCCAAGGAGGCCGGTGTCCTGCGGCGGCTGGCGAACTTCGGGCGGTACGTCATCGGGGACACCTACAGCGCGGCCAACCAGGGCCTGACCGGCCGGGTCGTACGGGACATCGCCGAGGAGCGGGGTCTTGACCCCTTCGCCTGCCTGGTGGAGATCTGCGCCCATGACGAGCTGCGTACGGTGCTGTGGCCGATGCCCAGCGACAACGACCCCGCCTCCTGGGCGCTGCGCGCCGAGACCTGGCAGCACGAGGACGTCCTGCTCGGCGGCTCCGACGCGGGCGCGCATCTGGACCGGATGTGCGGGGCGCCGTACACCACCCGGTTCCTCGGGGACTGCCTGCGCGGCCGGAAGCTGGTCGGGCTGGAGCGGGCGGTGCGGATGCTGACCGACGATCCGGCGCGGCTGTTCGGGCTGCGGGAACGGGGGCGGGTGCAGGAGGGCTGGCACGCGGATCTCGTCCTCTTCGACCCTTCGCGCATCGACGCCGGTCAGGCCCGGCTGGTGCACGACCTGCCGGGTGGCGGTCCGCGCCTGGACTCCCGGGCGGTCGGGGTGCGGGCCGTGTGGGTCAACGGCGTCGAGGCGATCCGGGACGACGTGGTGAGCGGGGCCGTACCCGGGAAGGTGCTGCGGTCGGGGACGGACACCCGGACGGTGAGTACGCGGTGAGCGAGGGGCAGCGGCTGTTCGTCGGCGGGGCGTGGGTGGAGCCGGCCGGCGGGCACTACCCGGTGACCGACCCGGCCACCGAGGAGACCGTCGGCTGGGCGCCGGAGGCCTCGCCGGAGCAGGTGCGGGCGGCCTGTGCGGCGGCCCGGGAGGCGTTCGGGGCGTGGTCGCGGACCCGGCCGCAGGAGCGGGCGGCGGTGCTGGGGCGGGCGGCGGAGATCATCCGCAGCCGCGTGGACCCGTACACCGAGCTGGCCCGCGCGGAGACCGGCGCGACCACGGGAACCGCCCGGGCGATGCAGGTGGGGGTGGGCGCCGCCCGGTTCCGCCGGTACGCGAGCGTGGAGCCCGCCGAGTGGGCGATCACGCCGCAGGTCAACGAGGCCGGGCCGATGGGGAAGGCCGGGGTGATAGGCGCCCTGGCGGTACGGCAGCCCGTCGGGGTCGTCACCTGCATCACCTCCTACAACAACCCGTGGGCCAACCCGGCCGGCAAGGTCGCGCCGGCACTGGCGATGGGCAACACGGTGGTGGTGAAGCCCGCGCCGCAGGATCCGCTGTCCGTCTACCGGATGGCCGAGGCGCTGGAGGCGGCGGGGGCGCCGCCCGGGGTGGTGAACGTCGTCTCCGGGCGTGCCACGGAGGTCGGTGAGGCCGCCGTCGCGTCCCCCGACGTCGACATGGTCAGCTTCACCGGGTCCACGGCCGTCGGCCGGCGGATCGCCGAGGTGTGCGGGCGGGACATGAAACGCCAGCTGATGGAGCTGGGCGGGAAGGGCGCGGCGCTCGTGTTCGACGACGCGGACGTGGGCTCCGCCGTCGCCGGTATCGGTACGACGTTCTCCTTCTACAGCGGGCAGATCTGCACGGCACCGACGCGGGTGCTGGCCCAGCGCGGGGTCTACGAGCGACTGGTGGAGCAACTGGCCGCCTACGCGGGCCGGCTGAAGGTCGGGGATCCGCGGGAGCCGGACACGGTCGTCGGACCGGTGATCTCGGCCGAGCACCGCGCGCGCGTGGAGTCGTACGTCGAACTCGGTCGCAAGGAGGGCGCGTCGGTGGTCGCGGGCGGCGAACGGCCGCCCCTGGACCGGGGTTTCTACGTCGCTCCCACCCTCCTCGCCGACTGCGCGAACGACATGCGGGTGGCCCGGGAGGAGATCTTCGGACCGGTGGTCGTGGTGATCCCCTTCGACGAGGAGGACGAGGGAGTGGACCTCGCCAACGACTCCGACTACGGGCTCATCGACTACGTCTGGTCCGGCGACGTGGCCCGGGCCTTCCGGGTGGCCCGGCGACTGCGCGCCGGGGGCGTGGGCGTGAACACCGTCGCCCGCAACATGGAGGCCCCCTTCGGCGGCTTCAAGAAGAGCGGTGTGGGCCGGGACGTGGGCTCCTACGCGCTGCACGCCTACAGCGAGGTGCAGGCCATCGTGTGGCCGGGCTGAGGGTCCGGCACCGTGCTCTTCCTCCGGGCCCACCCGGACCGACCCCGGCCGGCCCCTCAGTCCTCCAGGTCCACCCGTACCGTCAGCAGGTCCGTGCCGAATGCCCGTACCGCCGCGCTGTTGAAGCGGGGCAGGGAGCGCAGGCGGGTTACCGGGTCGTCGTCGGGGAGGAGGTGGGCGGTGCCGTGGTGCCAGCGGCCGGCGAGGCGGACGCGGACCCTCGGGTCGGCCTGGATGTTGCGTACGTACTGCGACTTGTAGCCGAACTCGGAGACCAGCCAGAAGGACGTGCCGACCCGGCGCCCGCCGACCGGCGTCTGCCGGGGCAGGCCGGAGCTGCGGCCGGTGGTCTCCAGGAGGACCTGGAACGGCAGCCGCCGGTTGAGCGGGTTGGCGAGATACCGCTGGAAGCGGGTCACGAGGCGGTGCTTGAGGTCGGTGCGGCCTGACATCTGTCTCGGTCTCCTGCCCGCGTGGATGCTGTGTCGGGCCCGTGCGGGCCGTGTGATGCGTGGACTGTCGTACGACGGCCCCGTGTTAGCCTCCCCCGCGGTCATGAACCAGCGCAAACGGGGGAGCGGGATGGGCGCGTCTTCGGACGGCTACACGGTCCGGTCCGGCATGTCCGGGCAGGCGAAGGAACTCGACGGCGCGGGCGACGACGCGGGACACATCCACACGGCGATCGTCACCGACCAGTGCTACGGACCGGACACCCTGGGCGGCGCCGAGTCGGCGGCGGCGTTCAACGCGTTCGCCGCGGCCTGGCTGGAGGACGCGGCCACGCTGGAGTCGGCGCTGCACGAGCTCGCGGACAAGGTCCGCCTCGCCAAGGGCGCCTACCGGGGCTCCGACCACGCCGTGGCGACGCGTACCGCGGCCGTGTCCGTCGACGGGGCGGGCATCGGGAGCGGGATCACCACGATGCCGGTTCACGCCGACCGCCCGTCGGCCCTGACGCGCTACTGAAGGCGGGCCGATGGGATTCCTGACCCCCCTGGGTGCCCTGGACACGCCGGCCGGCCGCCGCGACTGGCTGGCCGACCTGTGCACGAGCATTCCCAAGGCCGGGACCAAGAACGATCTGCTGGACCAGATCGACGGCGCGCTCTTCGTCTCCGCGCCGGCCGGCGACACGGCCACCCTCGAATCGCTCGGCAAGCGTTACCGCGGTCAGGTCGACAAGGCCGGTGAACTGCACGACCGGGTGAACAAGGTGGCCCGCAAGGGTCTGCCGGAGGTCTGGGTGGGCGACACCAGCGTCCTCGCCGGAGCCGCGGTGGGCGCCGCCGTCCGCGCCGTGACCAAGATGTCCGAGGCGTTCCAGGGCGGCGCGAAGGCACTGCACGCACTGGCCGACGCGCTCGGCACCGCGAAGAAGCAGGACGCCGACGGCCGCGCCAAGCTGCGGCAGGCCAAGCAGACGCTCGGCCCCGAGGACAGCTTCTTCGACCTCGGCAACCTGATCGAGACCGACCAGGAGAAGCGGGCGAAGAAGGCGGCCCTCGACGCCGGCCGGACCCTCGCCACCGACGGGGTCGAGCTGATGCACAGGGCGGCCGTCGCCGCGGACGACGCCGTGCGCGCCGCCGTCCGGGACCTGAACAAGTGGGCGGCCGAGGCCCGCGCCGGGAAGATGCACACCGGTCGGCTCAGCGCGGTGGACCGGCTGATGCTCGCCGACACCAGCGGCAAGGACGGCGCGCCCGACTACAACGAGATCCTCACAGCCAACGACCTGGAACGCTCCGGCCGGGCCATGGACCAGCTCTCGCCCGCCGACCGGGCCCGGATGGACCAGCTCCTGGCGGGCGCCAAGACCCCGCAGGAGAAGGCGTACCTGATGAAGGCCCTCGCCGCGGGCCACGGCGTCGACGACATCCAGACGTTCGACGGCAAGATCCACGGCAAGGACCCGGCCTGGCTGCAGCGGCACCTGTCGCCGATCGTCACCGGGGCGGACAGCCTCAAGGACGAGGGGACGGACCCCGGTAACGGCGCCAACATCAACACCGTCATCCAGAGTTTCGACGGCCAGAAATGGGCGCAGGGCGGCGACGGTCAGGAGGGCACCTGTGTCTCGTCCACCACGGTCACCGCGCGTGCCATGGTCGACCCGGTCTACGCCCTCTCGCTCACCGGCGGCCCCGGCGGCCAGGAGGACGACCCGGCGGCGTTCCGGCAGCGCCTGATCGCCGAACAGCACCGGATGCACGTGGAGGGCCACGGCGGCGCCAACTGGGACGGTATGGACCTGCGGGGCCAGAGCGAGATCTCCAACAAGGAGATCAGCCCGGAGACCGGAAGCTCCTACGACCTGCATGTGGTCCGGGACCCGGACTCCCGGCGCGACATCCTGCCGCAGATCGAGAAGTCGGTGGCGGACGGCAAGCCGGTGCCCTTCGACGCCGAGGGGTACACGAACGGCCGGCGGCACGGCCACTCCATGATGATCGTCGGTCACGAGGGCGACAAATTGGAGGTCTACAACCCGTGGGGGCAGACCACCTGGGTCAGCGAGGACGACTTCGTCAACGGCGGCATGGCGAAGGCCAGCGACAACCGGCTGCCGAACGCGTACGCCGTGCACCTGCCGCAGGACTGAGAGACCGAGGAACCGAAGACCGGCCATGACTTCACGTGCACCACTGCTCGGCTCGGCCGCGCTCGCCTGCCTGCTCGCCCTCACCGGCTGCGGGAAGGGGGGCGGGGCCGGCGGCACCGACACCCCCCGCGTGACGGCGACGACCGGCATGCCTGCCACGCCCGGCGCGGCTGCCGGTGCCGGGTACGGCCTCGATCACCGGACCATCACCGTCGAGCCGGGCAAACGGTTCTCCCTCACCGTCCCGTCGGCCGCGACCCTGGGCGAGCACTGGTACCTCGCCGCTCCCGAGCCGGACGCGGCCGTGCTGAAGTACCGGGGTGTACGGGAGTCCGGCGACGACAGCGACCTCGTCGGCAGCACGGGCGGTACCCAGTCCTTCGACTTCACCGCACTGGCGAGGGGCAAGGTCACGGTACGGCTGCTGCACTGCCCCCTGGACACGTGCACCGGCCCCGGCCCCCACGACCGGTCCACCCTGGGCCCCGGCCCCGGCGGTACGGCGTCCGCCTCCCCGTCCCCGTACCCCACCCTGACCGCCGACCCGCACTCCCACGTCGGCGCCGGCTTCTACGTCTTCACGATCACCGTCCGCTGATCCGGACCGGTACCGACGGAACCGAGGCCCTCATGCCCCCAGCCCCCGAAAGCCGCACCGACGACGAGGTCCTGGCGGCCACCGACGTCGCCGTGCTGCTGCGCTACGGCCTGACCCAGGACGCCTTCCGCACGGCCCTGTTCGGTGACGGCGCGATCGCCGCCGCGGTCACCCTCGACCGGCTCGGCGTACTGCCGCGCTCGCTGGTCTTCCTCGCCGAGATCGTCCGGTCCGGCGGCCTGGCGTACGCGGCCGGCCTGCCCGAGCCGCTGCCGTCCCCGCAACCGGCGGCGATCCTGCGCGACTGGCTGACCGGGGCGGCGCAGACCGCGACGACCCCGGAGGCCGAGACGCTGGCCGCCCGCTGGCTGGCCGCGGTGGCCGAGATCATCGCCCTGCGCCGGGCCACCCGGGAGGGCACCACCTAAGTGTCCTGGTCGGCCAGCCAGTTGCCGTGGAAACCGAACGGCACCCGGGCCGGCAGGTGGATCGTGGCGGCCGGCGGTGCGGTGAGGTCGCCGGCGTCGAGGACGACCAGGTCGCTGCGGTCGGCGGCGGCGTCGTACACGTACGTCAGGAGCCAGCCGGGGCCGCCGGGTGTGCCGTCGGCGGGGGCGAAGCCGGCCTCGCCGGGGGTGCGGCCGGGGCCGAAGTCGTGGGCGGTGGCGGCACCGGAGGACAGGTCGTAGCGGACCAGCGCGGTGCCGCTCGTCATGTGCCCGTGTCCGGCGGCGAGGCCGGTCAGGCGGTCGTCGACGCGCGGGAACTCGCCCGCCCGGTCGTCGCACTGCTCCTCGCGGACCGTGCCGGCCGCCGGGTCGATGGTCCACTTCCACAGCACGGCCCGCTGCGGCCGCGTGCCGCCGTCCGCGTCGCGCCGCCACAGCTCGGGGTAGCGCATCACGTGCAGCACGATGGTGCCGTCCGGCGCGTCGTAGGCGTTGAGGGTGTGGAAGACGTAGCAGGGGTCGACGGCGAACCAGCGGACCTCGCCGTGCGGGTCGTCGCGGCGCAGCACGCCGAGCCGGGCGCCGTAGCCGTCGTCCCAGCTGTACGGCATCGTGCCGCCGGTCAGGGCGAGTTCGACGTCGAAGACGACCGGGAGGTCCATGAAGACGACGTGTCCGGCGGTGAGCGCGAAGTCGTGCAGCATGGTCGGCCCGGGCACCTCGACGGGCCTGCTGAGCACCAACTCGCCCGTGGCGTCGGCCCGGTGGTAGGTGAGGTGGGTGGGCTCCAGCAGGCCGTAGCCGAAGAAGTGCAGTTCGCCGGTGGCCGGGCAGGTCTTCGGGTGGGCCGTCATCGCGGTGGTGAGGCGGCCGTCGAAGTCGTACGGGCCCTTGGTGTCCAGCGCGCAGGTCAGCTCGTAGGGCAGGGCGGTCTCGACCAGGGCGAGGGTGCGGCCCGCGTGCCGGACGACGTGGGTGTTGGCCGGGCCGGCGGTGAGGTCGCGGTGGCCCCGGTCGTCGTACAGCCGCGCCCCGTCGGTGAGCCGGCTGGTGCGGACCCAGCGGTTGCGGTAGGAGACGGCCCGCCCGCCCTCCAGGCGCACCCCGTGGACCATGCCGTCGCCGAAGAACCAGTGCCCGGAGGCGGCGTCGGCCGGGTTCGGGCCGTTGCGCAGGTACCAGCCGGTCAGCTCGGGCGGGATCGTGCCGGTCACCGGCAGGTCGTGCGCGGTGAGTTCCTCGGTGACCGGGGCGTAGTTGCCGCAGAGGTGCTTCGGGACGGAGTTCATCGGGTCACCTGCCCGGCGGCCTGGGCCTTCGCCTGGACGTGGGCGACGTAGCGGACGGTGAAGACCATCGGGACGACGAAGCCGGCGATCTGGACGACGGTCGCGGGCGTCGCGTGGGCGTTCCCGGAGTGGGCCAGCACGGCGAGGGCGACGGCGGTCACCGCGAAGGCGGCGGTCCACACCGCCGTGATGACGACGTTGACCCGGACGAAGGGCTTCAGATCCCAGTACTCGCGCGGGGTGGTGCGCTTGGCGATGCCCAGGGTGAAGGGCCGGCCGACGGCGAGCGAGAGGCCGGCGATGACGGCGAGGGTGCCGGAGGAGAGGGCGGCGGAGTAGTCGTGCACGCCCGAGTGCGGGTCGGCGAAGGCGATGGCCGCGAGGACGGCGAAGAAGGCCGCCGAGCCGGCCTCGATCACGAGGGCGTCGAAGCCCGCTCCGGCCCGCCTCTGCTGGGCGGTGATCCCCACGGCCACCAGCAGGGCGGCCAGGGCGCCCCACTGCCAGTCCCCCGAGGGGACGAGGGCGAAGACGATCCACGGCAAGAACGTGCGCAGGTACGACATGGGATCCCCCGGTAGGTCGGTCCGAGTGGTGAGCTTCGAGTTCCTGTTTCGACATGTCAAAAGTAGAAGGTCGAGGCTCGACATGTCAATAGTGGAAGGTAGGCTGAGGGGTATGAGCCTCAAACACGCACTGCTCGGTCTGCTCTCGGACCGCCGCGCCAGTGGCTACGACCTGCTGAAGACGTTCGAGACCTCACTGGCCAACGTCTGGCCCGCGACCCAGAGCCAGATCTACACCGAGCTGACCAAACTGGACGGCTCCGGGCTGATCAAGGTCGCAGCCGAGGGCCCGCGCGGCCGCAAGGAGTACGAGATCACCGACGAGGGCATGGCGGAGCTGCGCCACTGGCTCACCGAGGTCGCGCCCCAGCCCGCCGCCCGCAGCGACCTCCTGCTGCGCGTCTTCTTCCTGGGTGTGCTCAGCCCCGAGCAGGCGCGCGCCTACCTGACCCATCTGGTCGACATGTCCCAGACGGGATACGACCAGCTGCGGCAGCTCTCCGACTCCATCGACTGGGACGACGGCAACCTCTCGGTCTATGGCCGGATCGCCCTGGAGTACGGCCTGCGGTTCAACGCCATGCGGCGCGAGTGGGCCGAGTGGGCGGCCGGGCAGATCAAGTAGCCCCGAGGGTCACGTGCTGCCGAGGAAGACGGGGTTGGTGAAGGCCGCCAGCGCCCCCGGCACCGGCCCGAGCGCCGTCTCGTGCCGCACCTCGGCGCGCACGTACGCCGCGTAGGCAGGCGTCGTACCCCACTCGACCGTGCCCGCGCCCGACACCGGCAGCGGATCGCTGGTGAACAGCACACCCTGGTCGGTGACGAACCGCACCGAGCAGCGCGGGGCCCCCGAGACCTCCAGCCGTACGGTCACCGGGGTGTTGGCGTCCACGTCCAGCCGTTCCCCGATGCCCGCCTGCTGTCCGCGCCCGCCCGTCACCGTGAAGCCGAGGACGACGTTCTTCGACTCGGCCACGTACGAGCGTCCCGCGCGGATGCCCTCCTGGATCGCCTCGCGGGTCAGGTCGTCGGCGAGGACGACCGTCTGGGGCGAGCCGACCGCGTCCGGGTCGCGGTGGGCGTCGCTGTTGCCCATCGCCGGGAGCCAGGCCCGCCCCTGCCGCACGGAGGCGACCAGCCGGTTGTCCCAGTCGGCCAGCGTGACCTCGTCGTCCGGGGTGTACGGGCCGTTCCACACCTCCACGGCGTCCGCCTCGCCGAAGCCGAACTTCCAGCCGCAGCCGACGCAGCTGGCGTGCGGGTGGGCGGGGACGACCAGGCCGCCGGCGCGGCGGATCTCCCGGGCGTAATGGGCCCAGCGGTTGTCCCGGGCGCGGTAGCGCCAGTCCACGAACGTGCCGGGCTCCGTGCCGAGCGCCACCACATGGCCGTTCCGCGTGGTGACCTCCTCGCCGAGCATGATCAGCAGGTCGTCGCCCGCCTGGTCCGCCCAGTGGGGGTGGGACGAGTGGGTGTTGTGGTCCGAGGAGTTGATGAAGTCCAGTCCCGCCGCCCGTGCCAGGGCCGCGATCTCGGCCGGGGTGCGGCGGCCGTCGGAGTACCAGGAGTGCAGATGGCAGTCGCCCCGGTACCAGTCCCGGCCCCGCCCCTTCGCCCGGGGCGGCGGATACACCGGCCGCGGGGTCGCACCGGCCTCGCCGTACGTCAGCGTGATCGTCAGCTCGTACGTCAGCCCCTGCGGCGCGACCGTATAGGGGCCCAGTGCGACGTACCAGGTGCCCTCCCGCAGCGGGCCCGGGATGTACCCGGGGGTCGCGTCGTCGGCCCGGACGAAGAACTCCGTACGTGCCCCGCCCGACCAGCCTCGGAAGCCCCGGCCGCCCAGCTCGGTGCCGTGCCGGTCGAAGAGGCCGATGTCGAGCGCGTTGCCCTGGGTGCCGACCGGGACCGAGGGCTTGTCGTAGGTGTAGGAGACCTTGATCTCCTGTACGCCGACGGGGACTTCGACCGGTACGTACACGAAGTCGGGGGAGCCGGGCGGCAGCGTGCCGCCCACGGTCCGGGTCTCCTGCTGCTGGCCGTCCGCCGCTGCGAAGCTCACGCTTCCCAACGTAAGGGCAGCGGCGGCGCCCGTCACGAACAGCGCGCGTCTGCCGATGCCCTGGGCCTGACCGTGCGTGTCGTCACACATGGTGGTCATGCTCCAGTCTCTGCGTGAACTCCCGTGAAAGGGAAGGGGGTTGGTATACGGGATCCGGCAAACGGCTGTGTGTCATGCACGCGACGTCATCGCCGGGACGTGTGCCGGTGCCGGTCGTACTCCGGTTGCCGCCGGTGGAGCCGTCTGCCCTGACCACGTCGAACGTAAGGTTGTGGGATGACGACTTCCGCGACCTCCGGAACCGGCCCGACCGAGAACTCCATGCGTCGCGCCCTCAAACGCGCCCGGGACGGCGTCGCCCTGGACGTCGCCGAGGCGGCGGTGCTGCTCCAGGTCCGCGGCGAGGACCTGACCGGCCTCGCCGCGTCCGCCGCCCGGGTGCGCGACGCCGGCCTCGAACAGGCGGGCCGCCCCGGTGTCATCACGTACTCCAAGAGCGTCTTCATCCCCCTGACCCGGCTGTGCCGGGACAAATGCCACTACTGCACCTTCGTCACCGTCCCCGGCAAGCTGCGCCGGGCCGGCCACGGGATGTTCATGTCCCCGGACGAGGTGCTGGACATCGCCCGCAAGGGCGCCGCCCTCGGCTGCAAGGAAGCCCTCATCACCCTCGGCGACAAGCCGGAGGACCGCTGGCCCGAGGCGCGCGAGTGGCTCGACGCGCACGGCTACGACGACACCATCGCCTACGTCCGCGCCATCTCCATCCGGATCCTGGAGGAGACCGGGCTGCTGCCCCACCTCAACCCCGGTGTGATGACGTGGACGGACTTCCAGCGGCTCAAGCCGGTGGCGCCCTCCATGGGCATGATGCTGGAGACGACCGCGACCCGGCTCTGGTCCGAGCCCGGCGGCCCGCACCACGGCTCCCCGGACAAGGAACCGGCCGTACGCCTGCGGGTACTGGAGGACGCCGGACGCTCCTCCGTGCCCTTCACCTCCGGCCTGCTGATCGGCATCGGCGAGACGTACGAGGAGCGCGCCGAGTCCCTGTTCGCCCTCCGCAAGGTCTCCCGCGCCTACCACGGCATCCAGGAACTGATCATCCAGAACTTCCGCGCCAAGCCGGACACGGCGATGCGCGGCATGCCGGACGCCGAACTGGACGACCTGGTCGCCACGGTGGCCGTCGCCCGCCACATCATGGGCCCGTCCGCCTGCCTCCAGGCCCCGCCGAACCTGGTCGACAGCGAGTACGAGCGGCTGATCGGGGCGGGCATCGACGACTGGGGCGGGGTGTCGCCCCTGACCATCGACCACGTCAACCCCGAACGCCCCTGGCCGCAGATCGAGGAACTCACCGACCGCTCCCGGGCGGCCGGTTTCGAACTGCGTGAACGCCTCTGCGTCTACCCGGAGTTCGTGCGCCGCGGCGAGCCCTGGCTGGATCCGCGCCTGCGCCCGCACGTGAGCGCGCTGGCCGACCCGGCGACGGGTCTGGCCCTCCCGGACGCGACCGTGGAGGGCCACCCGTGGCAGGAGCCGGAGGAGTCGTTCGTGGCCACCGGCCGCACGGACCTGCACCACACCATCGACACCGAGGGCCGTACGGCCGACCGGCGCGACGACTTCGACGAGGTGTACGGCGACTGGGAGGCGCTGCGCGAGGCGGCCGCCCCCGGTATGGCGCCGCAGCGCATCGACACGGACGTACGGCAGGCGCTGCGCACGGCCGCGGACGACCCGACGAAGCTCACCGACGCCGAGGCCCTGGCCCTGCTGCACGCGGACGGCCCGGCGCTGGACGCGCTGTGCCGGGTCGCCGACGACGTGCGTCGCTCCGCGGTCGGCGACGACGTGACCTACATCGTCACCCGCAACATCAACTTCACCAACGTCTGCTACACCGGCTGCCGTTTCTGCGCCTTCGCCCAGCGCCGTACGGACGCCGACGCCTACACGCTCTCGCTGGAACAGGTCGCGGACCGCGCCCAGCAGGCCTGGGACGTGGGCGCGGTCGAGGTGTGCATGCAGGGCGGCATCCACCCGGATCTGCCCGGGACGGCGTACTTCGACATCGCGAAGGCGGTGAAGGAGCGGGTCCCCGGCATGCACGTCCACGCCTTCTCGCCGATGGAGGTCGTCAACGGCGCGACCCGCACCGGGATGTCGATCCGCGAGTGGCTGACGGCGGCCAGGGAAGCCGGCCTGGACACCATCCCGGGCACGGCGGCGGAGATCCTGGACGACGAGGTCCGCTGGGTGCTGACCAAGGGCAAGCTGCCGGCGGCCACCTGGATCGAGGTCGTCACGACGGCCCACGAGCTGGGCATCCGCTCGTCCTCGACGATGATGTACGGCCATGTCGACCAGCCCCGCCACTGGCTGGGCCATCTGCGCACGCTGGCCCGGATCCAGCGTGAGACGGGCGGTTTCACCGAGTTCGTGACACTGCCGTTCATTCACACGAACGCCCCGGTGTACCTGGCGGGCATCGCCAGGCCCGGCCCCACGACGAGGGACAACAGGGCGGTGACGGCGATGGCCCGCCTGCTCCTGCACCCCTGGATCCCCAATATCCAGACAAGCTGGGTGAAACTGGGCGCGGAAGGTGCGGCGGAGATGCTCCGCTCCGGCGCGAACGACCTGGGCGGCACGCTGATGGAGGAGACGATCTCCCGGATGGCGGGCTCGTCGTACGGCTCGTACAAGTCGATCCGCGACCTGGTGGCCGTCGCCGAGACGGCCGGCCGCCCGGCGAAGCCGCGCACCACGCTCTACGGCGAGGTGCCGGAGGAACGGCAGCGGGCGGCGGAGGCCTCCGACGGGCACCTGCCGGAACTGTTGCCGGTCCTGGACTGAGTACGATGATCCGACCCGGACCCGGGAAGGGGCCCCACAGCACCCCCGGGCGGGCCCCCTAGCGGAGGAGATGCGTACCCGTGGCTGCCCGACTGCCCTCCTGGGCCTGGGTCACCGGCCTGACGGCGGGAGCGACCGCGGCCGTCGTCGCCCTTGCCGTACAGGCGGACCGCGGGCCGCATCCCACGGCCGCCGTGGCGGCCAGGCCGAGCCCGTCCGCGTCGGCGAGCGCCCACGGCTCCGCCGCACCGCACTCCCCGGCGGCGCCCGCGCTGCCGGACGCGTCGGGCGAGGGCCGCCGGATCGTGTACTCGCTCGGCGAGAAGCGGGTGTGGCTGGTCGACGCGACGGGCAAGGCGACCCGTACGTTCACGGTGTGGCCGGGCACCGTGAGCCCGCAGCCCGGCCGGTTCTCGGTCACGCTGCGCCGGCAGTCCCTCAGGGGCTCGGACGGCGTGGAGATCGAACACATCATGTACTTCACCAAGGTGGAGGGCGTGAACATAGCCTTCTCCAACGCCCTGGACGGCTCCTCGCCGCCACCGACGACCGACGGCAAGAAGCTGGGCGGCATCCGTATGCACAAGCAGGACGGCGCCGCCCTGTGGTCCTTCGGTGATCAGGGCACGAGTGTGGCGGTCGTCAAATAGCCTCTGCCTCTGCCTCTGCCCCCGCCTGCCGGGTGGGCAGCTGGTTGACGATCAGGGCGACCCCGGCGAGCAGGAAGATCCGGGTCGCGGCCTCCAGCCCGTTCCACGTCTTGGACTGCCACATCGAGAACCACTCACCGCCGATCCCGATGAACCCGGCGCCGAAGAGCAGCAGCAGCATCAGCAGCCCGTAGGTGGAAACGCGCCGGGCGAGGTCGTGATCGCGCCGCGCCCACAGGTACGTGCCCCAGATCAGGACCAGGGCGGACACCGTCTCCCACGCGATGATCAGGACGTAGGCGGTGTCCTGCAGCGCGGTACTGGTGATGGCCCGCCACATCAGGTCGTCGTCCTTGAAGGTCGTGTCCATCGCCAGCACATGCCGTACGAACTGCTGGTTCGTCCCGAAGTCGGTGATGTTCCCGAAGGCGACCAGGGCGATGTAGAGGGCGAGTATGCCGGTGAGCACACCGGCGGCAAGCGTGAGGCCGGTGTGGCGCGTGGGGGTGGTGGTCATGGCTGAATTCTCCCCTGTCCAGGGCCCGGTTATCGCGTGGTCATTGCGCCAGAATGAGAACGCGGGCTGCGGGGAGGGGCGTAGGGATGGCGCAGGCACGGCCGTCGATGCACGAACTGATCGGACGGCGCAGACGGGCGGGGTTCGTCGGGCGCGGTGGCGAACGCGCCGCGTTCCGGGCCAACTTGGACCTTTCGCCCGAGGACGAAAGCCACCGCTTCCTCTTCCACGTCCACGGCAACGCAGGCGTCGGAAAGACCTTCCTGATCAGGGAGTTGGAGCAGATCGCGCGCGAGCGCGGCGCGCTGACGGCGTATGTGGACGAGAGCGCCGGGAGCGTGCCGGAGGCGATGGCGGCGATCGGCCGTCAGCTCGGTCAGCAGGGCCACCGCTGCAAGGAGCTGGAGCGGCAACTGGCCGCCTACCGGGAGCGGCGGCACGAGGCCGAGGCCGCGGCGCTCGCGCTCGACCCGGAGGCGGCGCCGCGTCCGTCGGCCGGTGCGCTGGCCGTGGCGCGGGCCGGGCTGGTCGGGCTCGGCATGGTGCCGGGCGTCGGACCGTTCGCGGGCGCGCTGGACGCGGAGCAACTCGCCCAGGGCGCCGACCGGTTGCGGGCGGGGCTCAGCGCGCGGCTGCGCAACCAGGAGGACGTGAACCTGGTGCTCGCGCCGGAGCGGGAACTGACACCGACGCTGCTGGGCGAACTCGCCTCCGCCGCCTCCGCCGCGGCGTGGATCGTCCTGCTCTTCGACACCTACGAGCGCACGGGCCGGTTCCTGGACGGCTGGCTGCACGAGATCATGACGACGGACCGGTACGGCACCCTGCCGGCCAACGTCGTCCTGGTGACCGCGGGCCAGCTCCCGCTCGCCCCGGCCCGCTGGGGCGGATTCGCGGACTTCGTGACGGACGTGCCGCTCGGTCCGTTCACGGAGGCGGAGGCGCGCGGGCTCCTCGCGGACAAGGGCGTGCGCGATGAGCCGGTCGTCGCCGAGGTGCTGCGGCTGACCGGGGGCCTGCCGGTGCTCGTCTCGACTCTGGCCGAGGCCCGGCCCGCCGATCCGCGGGACGTGGGTGATCCCAGCGGGACGGCCGTGGAGCGGTTCCTGAAGTGGGAGCGGGATCCGGTGCGCCGGGCCACCGCGCTGGCCTGCGCGCTGCCCCGGACACTGGACGCGGACGTGTTCCGGGCCGTGACCGAGTGCCCGGAGGAGGAGTCCGACGGGCTGTACGCGTGGCTGCAGGGCATGCCGTTCGTCAGCGGGCGCGGGGACCGGATGCGGTACCACGATCTCGTCCGGGCGCCGATGCTGCGGCTCCAGCGCCGGCAGTCCCCGAGGGGCTGGGCGGAGCGGCACCGGCGGCTCGCGCGGACGTTCGGGCAGTGGCTCCGGGAGACCGAAGCGGCCCTGGAACCGGGGGAGTTCTGGAAGGAGGAGGACTGGCGGGAGCTGCGCCTGTCGGAGTCCTACCACTCCCTGTGCGCGGATCCCCGGTCCGCCCTGCCCGCCGTGCTGGCGGACGTCGTCACGGCCTGCGACCACGGGGACGACGTCCTGTGGCGCTGGGTGCGCCTGCTGGTCGAGGCGGGCGAGGACGCGGGTGACACGGGCGCACGGACCCTGGCGAGCTGGGGGAGCGCGCTGGCGGAGGCGTTCGCGGCGGACACGGTCGCCGGGGTGGCGGCTCTGCTGCTGGAGCGGGCGCGGGCCGAGGAGCCGTGGCGGGCGACGGCGTACGCGGTCCTGGGCGACGCCCTGGCGCGGGCCGACGACCAGCAGGGCGCGCTGGACCAGTACGACAGGGCCCTCGCGCTCGACCCCTGCCTGGTGCGGGCCCTGCGGGGCAAGGTCCTGGCGCGCAGCTCGCTCGGCGACTACCGGGGGGCACTGGAGGACCTGCGCCGGGTGCTGGAGCTGGAGCCGGACAACCCGTACAACATGTTCCTGCGCGGCGAGCACCTGCGGATCCTGGGCCGGTACGAGGAGGCGGTGGCCGACCTCGACCAGGGGATCCGGCTCGACCCCGGCCAGGCCTTCGCCTGGGCCTCCCGGGGCGCCGCCCGCCTGGCCCGCGGCGAGCTGGACGAGGCACAGGCCGATCTGAACCGGGCGCTCGAACTCAACCCCGACTACGCGTGGGCGCTCGCCCGCCGGGCCCGTCTCTGGCGCGCCCGCCGGGACCGCACCCGGCAGCTCGCCGACCTGGACCGGGCCCTCACCCTCCAGCCGGACTGGGCCTGGGGCCGCTGCGAACGCGGCGACGCCCTCCGGGTGGCCGGCCGCGACGAGGAGGCCCTCGCCGACTACGACCGCGCACTCGCCCTGGACCCCGACTACGCCTCGGCATACGCGAGCCGCGGCGCCTCGCACGCCAACCTCGGCCGCCTCCAGCAGGCCCTCACCGACCTCGACCGCGCCCTGCTGCTCAACCCGGTGTACGTGTGGGCGCTGGAGCGGCGCGCGGAGGTACACCGCAGACTCGGCGCACCCGACCGAGCCGAGGCGGACGAGACCCAGGCCGCCCACCTCTCGGCCCCCACACCCCCACCCCCACGCCACCACCCGTCCTCGGTCAACTGACCGGCTCTCCCGTCACCACCGGCCGCACCCTAGTCAGCAGCAGCTCCAGGAACCGGTCGGGGTGGCGGAAGGACGCGAAGTGGCTGGCCTCCCGGATCAGGGCGAAGTCCTTCACGGGGGCCGTGACCGACTCGTAGAAGCGGCGGGCCGGTTCCGGTGGGGTGAGGACGTCGGCGGCGCCCTGGAAGAGGAAGAAGGGGAGGCGGAAGGCGGTGCCTTCGGCGTGCTCGTCGATCGTCATGGCCTGGGGGCCCAGTGACTCGGAGAAGGTCTGGGCCTTCAGGTAGGTGCACAGGTCGCGGAGGGTGTGGAGGGGGGAGAACCAGAGGGAGCGGATCACGACCGTCTTCATCGTGTCGTAGGTGAGGGGGTCGGTCGTGACCACCGTCTTCGCGTACTCCGCCCACTCGTGGGGCGACCAGGCGGACGGGTCCGGGCCCAGGGCCGCCATCTTTGACAGCTGCTTCTTCTTGCCGGCCTGCTCCAGGCGGGCCAGCAGCGCTTGGTAGGCGGAGGTGTCCCGGCCGCCGCCGACGATGTTCTGGTCGGTGCCGACGTACGCCGAGTACAGCTCGGGGTGGTTGCGGGCCAGGCGGAGGCCGGTGACCGTGCCGAAGCTGTTGGCCAGGAGCAGCACCTTGTCCACGCCCAGGCGGGTGCGGATGTGGGCCGTGACCTCCAGGGCGTCGGAGTAGAGGCGGTCGAGGGTCAGTTCGCCCTGGCCCTCCGGGCCGCCCGCCGCGAAGGTCCGGCCGGCGCCGCGCATGTCCCAGCGGACGATCGTGAAGTGCCGCTCCCAGGCGCGGGTGCGCGGGATGAAGATCAGGTTGGAGGCGCCGGGGCCGCCGTGGATCTCCAGGACCACGGGGTTCGTCCGGTCCTCGCCGCGGATCGAGATCCACTGGTCGATGCCGCCGATGCGGACGTACGAGGACTCGTCGATGCCGTTCGCGGTGGTGATCGCGAGCTTCTTGGCGAGGGCGCGGCGCTTGAGGGCGCGGTAGGTCAACAGCATGGTGTTCCCCCTAAACTGTTTATGCCGTCAGCTGTTGTGTTTAAGGTATATACAGTTGGTGGGCGAAGTCAACGCCCGCTTCGGCGCAGACCGGGAGGGGTCCGATGGGTGGACGGAACAAAGAGCAGCAGCAGGACGCGCCCCGCGATCCACGGGCGACCCTCGCGCTGCTGTGGGGCGAGCAGGAGAAGCCCACGCGCGGACCCAAGCCGAAGCTGACCCCGCAGCGCATCGCGGCGGCCGCCGCCGAACTCGCCGACGCGGAGGGGCTGGACGCGGTCTCCATGAGCAAGGTGGCCGGCACCTTCGGGGTCTCGGCGATGGCCCTGTACCGGTACGTCCCCGGTAAGACGGAACTCGTCGAGCTGATGGTGGAGTCCGTGCTGGCCGAGGGGCCGGATCCGGCCGGCGTGCCGGAGGGGGACTGGCGGGCGGGGGTACGGCAGTGGACGCGGCAGTGCGCGCGCGTCTACGCGGCCCACCCCTGGATGCTCACCGCCCTCGCCATGCGCCGCCAGATCATGGGCCCCTGCCAGCTGCGCTGGCTGGACGTGGCCCTCGCCGCCCTGGAGCCCACCGGTCTCGGCGCCGCCCAGCGTCACCAGATCTTCCTGCTGCTGATCGGGCTCGTCCGCAATGTCACCCAGCAGCGGCGCGACGCACAGGGGGAACAGGCCGCGGAACAGAACACGGAGTGGGACCGGCTCGCCGGAGAGCTGCTCGCCCGGCACGCCGACCGCTTCCCGGCCCTGACCAAGGCCGTCGCCGAGGGCGCGTTCGAGCCGGACGGCATCGATCCGCTGGAGTTCGGGATCGACCGGATTCTCGACGGGGTCGAAGCGCTCGTAGCTGGGCGGGAATGACCCCTCGGGGGCGATTTGCCCCCGTGAACGGACCGTTCCCCGTCGATTACAGTGCTGAGCGTCGTACGGACGGACGGTGTCGTGGGGAGGTCTGGGTGAGTGCGACAACCGGCGCCGTCTGGGGCCGAGCCGAGCAGCAGGACTTCCGCAGCCGGGTGCGCGGCACCCTCCTCGGGGCCGCCGTGGGCGACGCGCTCGGCGGGCCCGCCGATCCGCTGTCCCTGGAGGAGATCCGGGCCGCCTACGGCCCCGAGGGCCTGCTCGACCTGGCCTTCGGGCACGGGCGGCGCGGCACGGTCACCCACCACACCCAGCTCACCCTGTTCACCGTGGACGGGCTGATAAGGGCCCAGGTGCGCCGGGACACCGGCGCCTGGCACCCGCCGACCGATCTGCACCGGGCGTACCGGCGGTGGGCGGCCACCCAGCGGGACTGGGGGCCCGACGAGCGCCGCAAGGACGACGGCTGGCTGGCGCGCGAGGAGTGGCTGTACGCCCGCCGGGAGCCGACCCGGCCGCTGCTCATCGGCTTCGGCGACGACACCATGGGCACGCTGGAGTCACCGAAGAACCCCGGCGAGCTGGGCCCGGAGGCGGTGGCCCGGTCCGCGCCCTTCGGGCTGCTGGTCGGCTGGGAGCCGCAGCTCGTCGCACAGCTGGCGGTGGAGTGCGCCGCGCAGAGCCACGGGCATCCCATCGCCTATCTCTCGGCGGGCGCGTACGCCGTGATCGTGCATGCGCTGGCCCGGGGCGAGAGCCTGGACGGCGCCGTGCAGCGGGCCCTCGCGCTGCTCGCCGCCCGGCCCGGCCACCAGCCCGTCTCGGACGCCCTGCAGCATGCGCTCGGGGCGGTACGGCAGGGGATCCCGGGCCCGACGCGGGTGGAGGAACTGGCCGGCGACGGTACGGCGGACGGGTTGCTGGCGGCGTCCGTGTACTGCGCGCTGGTGGGGGAGGACGTACGGCACGGCCTGTGCCTGGCGGTGAACCAGAGCGGCCCCTCCGCGGCGGCGGGCGCCCTCACCGGCGGCCTCCTCGGCGCGCTCCACGGCGAGACGGCCCTCCCGCCGGCCTGGCTGACCGAGCTGGAGGGCCGCCCTACGGTGCTGGAACTCGCCGACGACTTCGCCATGGAGATGACACAGGGCCCGGCTCTGCACGGTCCCGCGGGGTCTTCGCCGGGGTGGCTGGCCCGGTATCCGCGAGCCTGAGCGCTACGGCGCCCCCACCACGTCGTCCCCCGCACCCGCCGGCACCGGCACCGCCGTCACCGCGTCCCCGTCCGCATTGACCTTCTCGATGACGGCCAGCCGCTCCGGCGTCTCCTCCGGCTTCAGGTAGCCGATGGCGATGTACAGCACCAGGGACACTGCCAGCGGGACGGAGACCTGGTACTGGAGCGGGACCCCGCCGGAGACGTTCCAGCTGATGGGGTAGTTCACCAGCCAGAACGCCAGCAGACCCGCCGCCCAGCTGGTCAGCGCCGCCGTGGGACCGGAGCGGCGGAACGGACGGAGCAGACCCAGCATCATCGGGATCGCGATCGGGCCCATGAGGCCGGCCACCCACTTGATGACCACCGTGATGATGTCCTTGAAGGCGGGCGAGTTCACCTGCGTCGCCACCGCCATGGACAGGGCCAGGAAGACGACCGTGGTGACGCGGGCGGCGATCAGCCCCGACCGCTGTCCCCACGCCCGAGCGCGAGCGGACAGCACCGGCGCCACGTCACGGGTGAACACCGCCGCGATCGCGTTCGCGTCGGAGGAGCACATGGCCATCGTGTGGGAGAAGAAACCGACGACGACCAGGCCCAGCAGCCCGTGTGGCAGCAGCTGTTCGGTCATCAGGCCGTAGGAGTCGGAGCCGTCCGGCTTCGCCGCGTGGACCAGCAGCGGGGACATCCACATGGGGAAGAAGAGGACGACCGGCCAGAGCAGCCACAGGACCGCCGACAGCCGGGCCGAGCGCTCGGCCGCGTACGCGCTGCCCGTCGCCATGTACCGCTGCGCCTGGTTGAGCATGCCGCCGTTGTACTCGAAGAGCTTGATGAACAGGAACGCCAGCAGGAACACCGTGCCGTAGGGGCCGACCAGCGGCTTGCCATGGCCGTGCAGCGCGGGCTGGTTCCAGGCGTCGAAGAAGCCGATGTGCTTGTCGTTCAGCTTGAGTACGACCGCCACGAACATCGAGACGCCGGCCAGCAACTGGATGACGAACTGGCCGAGTTCGGTCAGCGCGTCCGCCCACAGGCCGCCGATCGTGCAGTACACGGCCGTGATCGCGCCGGTGATGAGGATGCCCTGGTTCAGGGTGACCCCGGTGAACACCGACAACAGGGTGGCGATCGCCGCCCACTTGGCGCCCACGTCCACGATCTTCAGCAGCATGCCGGACCAGGCGAGCGCCTGTTGGGTGGACAGGTCGTAACGGTTCTTCAGGTACTCCAGCGGGGAGGCCACATGCAGCCGGGAGCGCAGCCGGTTGATGCGGGGCGCGAACAGCTTCGACCCGATGGCGATGCCGAGCGCGATGGGGAAGGACCAGGTGGCGAAGGAGGTGACGCCGTAGGTGTAGGCGATGCCCGCGTACCCGGTGAACATGACCGCGCTGTAGCCCGACATGTGGTGCGAGATGCCGGACAGCCACCAGGGCATCTTGCCGCCGGCCGTGAAGAAGTCGGAGACGTTGTCCACGCGCTTGTGCGACCAGACGCCGATCGCGACCATCACACCGAAGTAGCCGATGAGTACGGCCCAGTCGAGACTGTTCATGTGCTCGATCGTGGGTGTGTTCACATGAACGCGACAAGCAAGAGGGAGGTCAAGTCGCGGTAAAGATGTTCGACTTGATGACTTGCGTTCACCTACCTGAACGACCGTCTGGTCGCCGGCACGCGTGGCGGGCGTGGTGTCACCGCATCAGCTCCCCCGCGTTGACCAGCAGCGACTGCCCCGTGATGGCCCGCGCCCGGTCCGAGGACAGGAACACCGCCGCATCCGCCACGTCCCCGTCCGTCGCCAGCTCCGGCAACGCCATCCGCTCGGTCAGCCGCCCCAGCACCTCCGCCTCCGGCACCCCTTCCGTCTGCGCGGTGAACGTCACGTACGCCTGCACCGGCGGCCCCCACATCCAGCCCGGCAGCACGGTGTTGACCCGTATCCGGTGCGGCCCGAGCTCCCGCGCCAGGGAGTACATCGCGCTGGTCAGCGCCCCCTTCGACGCGGCGTACGCGGCCTGCTTGACCTGTGAGGGCGCGGCGACGGCCGACTGTGTCCCGATGAAGACGACGCAGCCGCCTCCGGCCGCCTTCAGCGCCGGCAGGCACGCCCGCGTCATCCGCAGGGTGCCCAGCAGGTTCACGTCGAGGACCGACTGCCAGGTCGCGAAGTCCGCGTCCTCGAACCCGCCGAAGTAGGAGTCCCAGGCCGCGACATGGACCACCGCGTCGATCCCGCCGAACCGCTCCCGCGCCAGCGCGGCCAGCGCCGCGCACTGCGCCTCGTCGGTGATGTCGGTCGCCCGGTACGCCGTACGCGCGCCCTCCGGATCGATCTCGGCCGCGCTCTTGGCGAGGTTCGCCTCGGTGCGCGCCCCGAGCACCGCGTTCCCGCCGTCCCGTACGACGGCCGCGGCGACCTGGTGACCGAGCCCGGCGCCGACTCCCGAGACGACGACGGTCTTGCCTGCGAGCAGGGACATCGGTGCCTCCCGCGGTATGGCGCTTTATCTGACGGAGCGTCAGAGTATGGCCCATCGCAGGAAAGGGGAACCGCATGGGCGAGGACACCCGTAGCGAGACGTACGCCGAACTGGCCGCCGTAGGACCGTACGGCGTCCGACCCGGCCACGCCCTGATCACCATGGTCGAGCCGCACCCGGGCCACGAGTACGCCTACAACCGCTGGTACGAGGACGACCACTACTACGCCGGCGCGATGGCCATGCCCTGGATGTACGCCGGCCGCCGCTGGGTGGCGACCCGTGATCTGCAACTCCTGCGGTACCCGGAGAAGTCGGCCGTCGCCCAGCCCGTCACGGCCGGCTGCTACCTCTCCACCTACTGGATCACCGCCGGCCGCTACGACGACCACATGAAGTGGACCGTCGCCATCAACAAGCGTCTCAACCGCGACGCACGCGTCCACCACGCCCGCACCCACGTCTTCACGTCCTTCCAGGACCACGAGACGACGGTCTACCGCGACGGCGCGGCCGGCCCCCGGGACTTCCACGCCCTCGACCATCCCTACGCCGGGCTGGTGCTGGAGGTGGTCGACAGCGAGTCGCCGCGGCAGCGGGCCGAACTGGTGGAGTGGCTGCGCGCCCGGCACCTGCCCCGCCGCCTCGCCGGCTCCCCGGCGGCCATGGTCACCGTCTTCCGGCCGACCCCCCTGCCGGGCGACCGCATGACCTACGTCAAGCAGGTCGAGGGCGTGGACACGCGGGTGACCCTGCTGTGGTTCCTGGAACGGGACCCACGGGAGTGCTGGCAGGAGCGCTTCACCGGGCTGGACACGGAGATCTCCGGCTCGGGGCTGGGGCGGGTGGAGCTGGTGGCGCCGTTCGTCCCGACGATTCCCGGCACGGATGCCTACGTCGCCGAGCTGCGCGGCGCTACTTGAGTTCGTCCGGGCAGGGGGTGCCGCGTGGCAGCTGGTACGGCGCCGCCAACCTGTACGTCCCGGCCCGCGGAGCGAGCAGCACCGTCCACTTGTCCCCGTTCACATCCTGCGGCGACTCCATCAGACACCCGTCGACGTTCCGGTACGTCTTCGGCGGACCGGAGGAGACCAGCTGCGGCGGCTTCAGACTCTTGCCGTGCTCGTCGACGACGCTCAGCCACGGCGAGTACGGGATCCTGATCAGGATCCGCCCGGCCTTGCGCACCTCAAGCGTCATCTCGCCCTGGTCGGCGCGGTCCACCACCGCGTTGGGCTCGGCGAGCGGCGCCGGGTCGGTCACCCGGAACAGCTGCCAGTTGGCGTCCCCCCAGACCTGCGTCAGATACGGCATCCCGCGCCGCAGCAGCTGCCGCTCGCGCTCGCCGCCGTCGCCGTCCGGGTTGTCCTTCGGCAGGACGACGAAGTGGACGGCCCAGCGCTGCAGCCACTCGTGGTAGTTCGCCGAGTTGAGGGTGTCGTCGTAGAAGAGCGGGTTGCGCTCCATGTCGGCCTGCCGGTTCCAGCCGCGCGCCAGGTTCACGTACGGCGCGAGCGCGGAGGCCTCCCGGTGCGAGCGCGCCGGGACGACCTCGACCCGGCCCTTCTCGGCGCCGGCCTTCTGCAACTGGTGGACGAGCGGGGCCAGCTCCCGGGCCCAGGACGCGGCCGGGGTCGTATGGATGATGTCGTCGACCGACTTGAAACCGATCCAGCCGGCGAAGCCGAGCAGCGCCAGCACGGTCGCGTACCACTTGCGCGACTTCCGCACCGTGAACGGCAGCGCGGCGACCAGCGTCGCACCCGCGAACAGCATCGGCAGCCGGGAGATGTTCGAGCCGATCTGCGAGCTGATCAGCCAGACCAGGACCACGCCGAGGCTGTACACGGCGGCCGTCAGCCGGACCGTCACCCACTCCTCGGGGACCAGGAACAGGCACAGCAGGCCGGACAGCAGCGGCAGGATCACCGAGCCGATCGTCATCGGCTGGGTGCCGGAGAAGGGGAAGAGGAAGTACGAGGCGGCGACCACCACCGTCGGGGCGAGCCCCAGCGCCCAGGCGCCCGGCCGCCGCTTCTGCAGGAACAGCGCGGCCGCGACCAGACCCACGAACAGCCCCGAGACGGGCGAGGCCATGGTGGAAAGACCGGCCAGCGGCGCGGCCACGGCCGCCTTCGCCCAGCGTTTGTGCCGCCACCGGTACGGCCAGCAGAAGACGGCCGCGACGGCGCCGAGCGCGAACATCGTGCCGAGCCCGAAGGTCACCCGGCCCGAGATCGCGTTGCACAGCAGCGCGACGACCCCCGTGAGCGACGCCCACAGCGGGTTCTTCACCGCCCGGCTGCGGATCAGGACCAGCGTCAGCAGACCCGCCGACACGGTCCCGGCGATCATCATCGTCGTACGGACGCCGAGGACGGCCATCAGATACGGCGACACCACGCTGTACGACACCGGGTGCATGCCGCCGTACCAGGCGAGGTTGTACGCCGAGTCCGGGTGCCGGCCGACGAACTCCGCCCAGGCGTCCTGGGCCGCGAGATCGCCACCACTGTTCGCGAACGTGAAGAACCAGATGATGTGCAGGACGCCCGCGAGGGCTGTTATGGACAGTACGGGGTGCTTGAGCAGCCGCTGTCTCAGGGGTTCGGCGGCGATGAGGAGACGCGCGAGCCGATTCGGGCGCGCGTCGGGACGATCACTGTCGGTAGGGCTGTCCGGGTGGTCGGTGGGACCCTCCGGGTCAGCCGTGGACACGCGTATTCGCGGGCCGGATCCCGGGCCCGGATCGGCGTCGTCGGCGCGTGTCGGCTCCGCTGTGGCCACCTGAAGGCACTCCCCGTGTCCCGTCTTCTGTTCTCGGCCGTGTTCCATGATGTTCCCGGATGTTCCCGGCCGCTTTCCGTCCAGTTCCCGGCCCTGTCCCGTGACCGGCGACCTGCCCCGTTTCGTGACGCTAGCACGCACCCCGCCGCGGGGCCCCCGGGTGGGGCTCCGACGACGGGGTGCGCGGCCGGGCGGACGGACGGCGACGCGTCCGGCCCGGAGGTCAGCCCAGACGGGTCAGCTTGGCGCCGAAGCCGGGCTCGGCCAGGTCCTTCTGCAGGGCCACCGGGACCTTGACGGCCCCGGCGGTCCCGTCACCCACGGTGAGCGAGCCGACCTCGGTGCCGGCCTTCGCGGTGTGCGGCACCTTGCCGGAGGCGAACGACAGCTTGGCCTCCAGGCCCGCCCAGCCGACCGCGACGACGTCCTTCGTGATCACGACCGGGGTGTGGCCGCCGAGCTGGTCGTCCACATAGCCGACCACGTCGCCCTTCTTCAGGATCGTCGACGAGGTCAGCGCGTCCTGGGCGGCGAGCAGCGCCGTCTTGCTGACCTTGTTGACCGTGTCGAGGATCTTCGGCTTGTGCTGGCCGAGGATCGCGCCGACGAGGGTGACCGTCCGGCCGCCGACCTGCTTGCGGGAGGCGAAGAGCAGGTTGCCGCCGGCCGCCGTGGTGCTGCCGGTCTTGATGCCGATCGCGCCCATGCGGAACGGCAGCTCGTTGTAGTTGGTCCAGTAGTGGCCGGTGGGGTCGGTCCAGCTGGCCGCGCTGGTGATGGCGACCAGGGCCGGGTTCTTGACGACCGCACGGCCGAGCTTCACCTGGTCCTCGGCCGTGGAGATGGTGCTCTCCTTCAGACCCGAGGGGTCGGTGTACGTCGTGTCGGCCATCCCCAGTTCCTTGGCGGTGGCGTTCATCTTCTGCACGAACGCCGCCTCCGAGCCGACGTCCCAGCGCGCGAGCAGCCGCGCGATGTTGTTGGCGGAGGGGATCATGACGGCGGACAGGGCCTGCTTCTCGGTGAGGGAGTCGCCGGCCTTGACGGTGTTGAGCGTGGACTCACCGGCCTTGTCGTAGCCGCCCTCCGTCTCGGCCTTCGGATCGATCTTGATCCTCGGGCCGTCCTGCCCCGGCTTCAGCGGGTGGTCCCGGAGGATGATGTACGCGGTCATGGTCTTGGCGACCGAGCCGATGGCCACGGGCTTCTGCTGACCGAAGTGGCCCATCGTGCCGATACCGTCGACGTCTATCCAGCCCTGGCCCTCGCCCGGCCAGGGCAGGTTCGTCCGGCCGCCGTCGAACGTGTACGTGTCCTTGGCGGTGAGCCCGAGCGTGGGGGACGGCAGCGGGCGTACGGCCTGTACGACCGCAAAGATGATCACCAGGAGCAGGGCCAGGGGGGTCCAGATCTTGATCCTCCGCACCAGCGTGCGGACCGGGGTCTCCGGGGGCGGGGGCGTGTTCGTCAGCTCCGCCAGGAGGTCCAGCGGGGGCTTCGGGGGGAGGGGCTGCTGGGTGGTGCGCTCGGGGCCGACGTGGGGGACGGGGGTGGTGGCGTCCGGCTTGGCCTCCGGCTTGGCGGCAGGCTTGGTGGCCGGCTTGGCCGTCGGCTTGGTGGCCGGTGCCATGTCGTTCTTGAGCGCGACGAACTTGCTGGTGCGCTCGGGGTCGGGCTCGGGGGTCTTGGACTTCGGCCCGAGCTTCAGCATGGTGGTGGGCTGGTCGACCTGGGGGGCCGACTTGGGCTTTACGGCCTTGAAAATGGCGGTGGGCTGATCGACGGACGCGTCAGCCTGCGGCGCTTTGGCGGGGGTGTCCTCGGGTTCCGTCTTCGCGTCCTCGTCCGCCTCGGCTTCGCCTTCGGCGTCCGTGCTCCCACCCGCACCACCCGTGCGGCTCTCGTCGTCGGCTGCGGGTGGCCCCTGCGGGGCGTCCTCGCCGTCGGCGGCCTCCGGCCCGTCCTCGGCCTCATCCGCCTCGGCTCCGCCTTCGCCTTCGCCGGCTTCGGCCTTCTTGTCAGCTTCGGAGTCCGCCTCCGCGTCGGCCTTCTCGGTGTCGTCGGCAGCCGCCTTCTCGCCCGCGTCAGCGCCGGCCTCCGCCTCCGCACCCGCGTCGGAGTCCGCGTCGGCGTCAGCCTTTGCGTCCGCGTCGGAACCCGCGTCCGCCTTCTCGTCCGTACCCGTGTCCGCCGTGGCTTCGGCGGCCGTGGCACCGGTCTCCCCCTCATCCCCCGCCGTCCGCTTGGGGTTTGCAGGTGTGTCGGTGTCGGTGGGGGCGGCGCCGCGGACCCAGGAGGAGACCGCGTCGCGCAGGGCGGTGTCCTCCGACGGGGTTTCCGGCGCGGGGGATTTCGCGTCACGGACCGACAGGATCTTCGTCGCGGTATCCACGCCGCCGGGCGAGGAATCCTTTTCGCGGGAGACCGCGAGGCGCGGATCGCGTGCCTCGGGAACCGGACCCGCGCTCCCCGACGTCGGTTCTGCCGACGACTCGCGCTGCTTCGACCTGTCGGGGGACTCGCCCGCCACCGATGCCTCCTCCATGCGGCGCGCGCCCACGCGCGCGCCCTGTCCGAACCATGTACCAGTGTCCTGTGTGAGGGCTTGGCCCCTGCGGTAGACGAGAACGACATACCTACCGGTTCCCTCACGAACCGGTCACGCACCCTCGACAGACCAATGTGAGAGGGGTCACCCTGTCATTCATCCACGCGGGGAGGCATGGATGGGCAGGAGCCGCAGAACACTTCCGGAGGAGCTTCTGCTGCTGGCACTGGACCCGGCCACGGGTACCACTGCGCAGCCGCAGTCGCTCGACCTCGGTCTGGCCGGAGCACAGCTAGTGGAGCTGGCGCTGGCCGGACGGATAGCCCCAGACGGGGATCGTATCGCCGTGGTGGTACCACGGCCGACTGGAGATCCGACTTTGGACTGTGCGTTGGAGTTGCTGCGAAGGCGCGGCGCTCCCGTGCGGGCTGTTCACTGGATCGGCGGGCCACGGCTGGGGCTTCGCCAGGTCTACCTCTCGCATCTGGAGCGGTGCGGCATGGTCGCCGCCGTACCGGGTCAGATGTGCGGGGTGCTGCCGACGACGCGCTACCAGGCGACGGACACCGCCATCAGCCGGGAGATCCGAGCCCGGCTGGATTCCGCGATCCGCACCGGCGTACCGCCGGACCCGCGGACCGCGGCGCTCGCCGCCCTCGCGCACGCCGTCGGACTGGGCAAGCACCTGTACCCGGGGAACGAGGGCCGGTCCTCGCGGTCCCGGTTGCGGGATCTGATCCGGCACGACCCCATGGGCGGTCTTGTCGCGCACGCCGTGATGGACGTGCAGAACGGGGCGGCCGCGCAGCCGCGCCGCGGCCCGGCCGCCACCGGGCGGCAGGGCGCGGCAGCCGCCCGGTCCGCGGCGGAACCCGCACGCGGGGTTCCGATGCAGCCGCACCGCGGATCCATGGCACGCGCCGTGGCCCACTGAGCCGCAACCCCGGTTCGCCCAGACCCGGTTCGGGAGCCGCTGGTCAGAGCGGGGCGGTGAGATCCTCCCTTGGGATCTCGCCGTCCCGCTCGACTGCGTCCGGGCACACCATCGGGTGGCGAGCCGTGGCGAACTGACGCGTACGCGCCGCATATCCACCATTTCCCAGCGGTAGAAAGCACCTTGGTGGCAGTCTGCTCAACAGCAGATACGGAAAGTGTTAGTACAGGCAGACAGCCGGAGGTGCACGTCCCGTGGCGTCCAATGTCAATCCCACCGTCAGGCGGCGCCGGCTGGGCCAGGAGCTGCGCAGGCTCCGCGAGCTCAAGGGCATGACGGCCGAGGAAGTGGCGGAACGACTGCTGGTGTCGCAGTCGAAGATCAGTCGGCTGGAGAACGGCCGGAGAAGCATCAGCCAGCGCGATGTGCGCGACCTGTGCGGGGTGTACGAGGTCGAGGACCAGCGGATCGTCGACTCGCTGATGGAGATGGCCCGCGATTCGCGGCAGCAGGGGTGGTGGCACACCTTCGGGGACATCCCGTACAGCGTGTACATCGGCCTGGAGACCGACGCCGAGTCGCTGCGGGTGTACGAACCCCAGCTGGTGACCGGTCTGTTGCAGACCCGCGCCTACGCGGAGGCCCTGGTGCAGGGTGCGCTGCCGGAGACGTCGACCGCCGAGATCGAGAAGCGTGTGCAGGTGCGCATGCGCCGACAGGAACGTATCACCGCCGAGAACAACCCGCTCCGGCTGTGGGTCGTGCTCGACGAGGCGGCGCTGAAGCGGGTCGTCGGCAGCAAGCTGGTGATGCGCGAGCAGCTGGAACACCTGATCGAGATGTCCCAGCTGCCGCACGTCACCGTGCAGGTGCTGCCGTTCGAGGTGGGCGCCCATCCGGGGCTCAACGGCCAGTACGCGATCCTGGAGTTCACGGACGCGGCCGACTCCAGCGTGGTGTACCTGGAGGGCGTCACCAGCGACCTGTACCTGGAGAAGGCCCAGGACGTGCAGCGGTACGCCGTGATGTACGAGCATCTGCGGGCGCAGTCCCTCAATGTGGAGCAATCCCGGCAGTTCATTGCAAAGGTGGCCAAAGACTACGCCGAATGAGCTGCCGTCACGGAGGGCGGCGGATCGTACACCGTCGGTCCGCCCCAGCGGAAGGCTCCTCTGGAATATGCCATCCGGTCGAGTGAACGACTACTCCAGCAGAGGCAGTTGCCCGGTAGCGTCGATCACGCCAATCAGACGACAAGGTTGGCGTGAACCGCACTACCGCAACTCGCAACAGGAGTGGACATGGCACTGATTCAGGGCGCTTCGGAGACGTGGATGAAGTCCTCCTATTCCGCGGGCAACGGCGCCTGCGTCGAGGTCAAGTCGCCCACCGACGCCGAACTCGCCGTCCGTGACTCCAAGGTCACCGAGGGCCCGGTCCTGGCCTTCCCCGCCGACGCGTGGAACGCCTTCGTGGCCTCGGTCAAGGCCTAGGGGGTTCTCCCTGACCTTCGTCCGTAACGACACCCCCGAAGAAACAACTTCACAAGCACTACCAGAAGAGCCCTCTCGACCGGTCGCCGTCCTTGCCGAGAGGGCCTTTTCTGTTCGGGGTGCGGTCAGGTGTTCGGGGGTGCGGTCACGCCGTCCTCGTGGATGGCACCACCGGGAACGCCACGTCGCACACCGGGTCCTGCGGGCCCGCCGCGTCCCAGTCCGCGAAGTAGATCTCACGGCAGGGCCCCGTCATCTCCAGCCCCTCCCCGGCCATCCACTGCTCCACCGCCTCGAAGGCGGCCAGGATCTGCGGGTGCGCCACCTGGGCCTTGGTGATCCGGGTGTAGGCCAGCCGGGCCGCCGGCTCCACCCGTACCGCCGTCTCCCAGGCCCGCCCCCGCTCGGCGGCCCACGCCCGGGCCGCCGCCTCGTCGGCCACCGGCACACAGGACTCGGCCGGGCCGTCGCTCTCCATCGAGACTTCGGAGTGGTAGACCACGAACGGCGCTCCCGTGACGCCCCCGCACTCCCGCGCGGCCGCCACCAGCCGGTCCAGCGATGCGCCGATCCACGTCGGCAGCTCGTCCGCCAGCGTGTGCCGCGACTCGGTGAGCACCACCTGGGCCGGCACGTCCACGGTCTCGATCACGAATTTCTCGTACATCTCGGAGCTCCTCCCCGACAGCCGTCCACGGAGGTACTCGGCGAGCGTCCGCTGTCCGGCCACCCGGGCCTCCACGTCCGCCCAGTAGGCGGCCAGCCGGCCCGCGGCCTCGGGGCCGCCCTCGGCCCCGAGCACCTCGGCGATCCGGGCCAGCGGCATGTCCAGCTGCCGCAGCAGGGCCACCAGCCGGGCGCGCTCGATCTGGTCGGCGCGGTAATAGCGGTAGCCGCTGGTCTCGTCCACCTGCGCCGGTGCCAGCAGGCCGAGCCGGTCGTACAGCCGCAGCGCCTTGGCCGACAGCCGGGCCCGCGCGGCGAACGCGCCGATGGTGAGCAGGTCGTCGTCCACGATTGCCATCCTCCGTCACCGGGCGGCTCTTTCCGCCCGGCGACAGGGACGCTCCCGCTTGCCCCAGGGGCAAGGTCAACCGGTCAGGCCAGCTGCCCCTCGATGGCCGCCACGACCTCGGCGGACTCCGGCTCGGTCTGCGGCGAGAACCGGGCGACGACCGTGCCGTCCCGGCCGATCAGGAACTTCTCGAAGTTCCAGCGGATGTCACCGCTGTGCCCCTCGGCATCGGCGAACCCGACGAGCCGCTCGTACAGCGGGTGCCGGCCCTCGCCGTTCACCTCGACCTTCTCGGTCAGCGGGAAGGTCACGCCGTACGTCGCCGAGCAGAACTCCGCGATCTCCTCGGCGCTGCCGGGCTCCTGCCCGAGGAACTGGTTGCAGGGCACACCGAGCACGGTGAACCCGCGCTCGGCGTACCGCTCCTGGAGCTTCTCCAGGCCCGTGTACTGGGGGGTGAGGCCGCACTTGGAGGCGACGTTCACGATGAGGACGGCCTTTCCGGCGTACTGGGAGAGGTCCGCGGGGCCGCCGGCGAGGGCATCGATGTCGACGTTCAGCACATTGGTCATGCCTGGATGCTATGCGCCCACCGGCGTACCGGGAGGAGCCGCAGTGCCCTGCGGCCGGCGGCGGTGAGCGTCCCCACTCCCGGCCGGCAGCCGCCCCGGTGCCTCCACCAGCACGTCCCCCGCCGCCGTCCTCGCATACAGCACCGACCGCCCCGCCCTCCACCGCTCCACCAGCCCCGCCTCCCGCAGCACCTTCAGATGGCGCCCCACCGACCCCAGCCCCTGCCCCGTCACCGCCGTCAGCTGGGTGGTGCTCATGGGCGAGTCGAGGAGGGTGAGGATGGCGGCGCGGCCCGGACCGAGCAGCGCACCCAGGGCGGAGGGGACAGCCCGCTCGGCAGGATGGGTGAGGGCACCGGCGCACGGGTAGACCGCCGCGTACCGCACCCCGTCCTCCCAGGCCACCCAGCCCGCCCGCTGCACGGTCACCGGCACGAAGACCAGCTCGGCCCCGGAGATCTCCCGCGGCGGGTACTCGTGCAGATTGATCTGCAGCCGGTTCTCGCCGAGCCAGCGCGTGCGCCCGGGCCGCAGGGCGTCCAGCACGCTCACCCAGCCGCCCCGGCTCACCTGCGCCGTCCGCGCGACCACATCGGCCTCCAGCACCCGCCGGCGCCGCTCCCAGGACGGTCGTACGGTCGTCTCCCACACCCACTCCAGCAGCGCGGCCGCCTGCTCGGGCAGGTCGTCCCGGTCCAGCTCGGCGGGGAGCGGCCCGGCGAGCGAGGTACGCAGATGGGCGCGGGCGGCGTCCGGCGGGGTCGAGCGGACCCGGGCGACCTCGTCCGCGAACGCCTCCCCGTCCCTCGGCGTCGGCGTCAGGAAGTCGGCGATCCATGGCCGGCCGAGCGTCGCCCGCACCAGCCGTGCCGTCACCGGCTCGGCCGCCAGCCACGCCCGATAGGCGGGCAGATGGGTGCGCAGCCACTCCTGCTCACCGGGATGGGCGGCGTCCCGCACCTGCAGCAGCCTCAGGCTCGCGAAGGTCTCGGCGAGCGGTGAGATGACGAACCGGCTGTGGGCGAGCGTGTCCGCGTTGAGCTGCCACCAGCCCACTTCCGCACCCCCCTCACGGCCGTACGACCTTTCGCACTGAGGCGAAACAATAACGAGCCCGCTCGCGACCGCCCGAGACTCCCGGGCATGCCCAGCTACCGATCCCTGTTCCGCACCCCGGAGTTCACCCCGCTCTTCCTCGGCTCGGCCGCCCAGACGGCCGCCCAGACCGTCGGCGGCCTCGCCCTCGGCACGCTCGTCTACCGGTCCACCGGCTCCCCGCTGCTGTCGGCGGTGAGCATGTTCGGCCCGTCGCTCGCCCAGATGCTGGGCGCGACCTTCCTGCTGTCCGGCGCCGACCGGCTGCCCCCGCGTACGGCGCTGTCGGCGATCGCGCTGGCCTTCGCCGCCGGTACGGCCGTACAGGCGCTGCCCGGTCTGCCGGTGGGCGCGGTGTTCGCGCTCCTCCTCGCGCTGGGTCTCGTGGCCTCCCTCGGCGGCGGGGTCCGCTGGGGCCTGCTGAACGAGATCCTCGCCAAGGACGGCTATCTGCCCGGGCGTTCGCTGTTCAACATGATGAGCGGGCTGATGCAGATCGCCGGTTTCGCCACCGGCGGCGCACTGCTCGCCGCGCTCTCCCCGCAGGTCTGCCTGCTGCTGTCGGCGGCCCTGTATCTGACGGCCGCGCTGGTGCTGCGCCTGGGCCTGACCGCCCGCCCACCCCGCACCGCGGGCCGCCCCTCCGCGTCGGTGACCTGGCGCACCAACGCCCTGCTGTGGTCGTCCCGCCCGCGCCGCCTCACCTATCTGGGCCTGTGGCTGCCCAACGGGCTGGTCGTCGGCTGCGAGTCGCTGTACGTGTCGTACGCGCCGCACGCGGCCGGCACCCTGTTCGCCTGCGGGGCGCTCGGCATGTTCGTGGGCGACGTGACGGTGGGCCGCCTGCTCCCGCCCGGGGTACGACACCGGCTGGCCACGCCCCTGTTGCTGCTGCTGGCGACGCCGTACCTGGTGTTCTGCGCGCGTCCGCCCCTGGCCGTGGCGCTGGTGTGCGTGACGGTCGCCTCCGTGGGCTTCGGCGCGAGCCTGGTCCAGCAGGAGCGGCTGATGGACCTGACCCCCGCCGAACTCGCCGGTCAGGCTCTGGGTCTGCACTCGTCCGGCATGCTCACCCTGCAAGGCGTGAGTGCCTCGCTGGCCGGCGCGGTGTCCCAGCTCACCTCGCCCGCCGTGGGGATGACGGTGATGGCGGCGGGCTCGGTGTGCGTGACGCTGGCGCTGGCTACGGCCGCTCGGCGCTCTCCGCAGCGGAGGTCTCCGGAGCGGTGCTCTGCGGAGCGGTGTTCTCCGGAGCCGGGGCGGGAGCCTGCTGCGACGGAGGCACGCTGAGGTCGGCGTCGATCTTCTTCACGGCCCGGTCGAAGTAGCGCAACAGCTCGACGGGGAACGGCATCACGAGCGTGGAGTTCTTCTCGGCGGCCACCTCGACGACCGTCTGCAGCAGCCGCAGCTGCATGGCCTCCGGCGTGTCGGACATGATCCGGGACGCGTTGGCGAGCTGCTGCGCGGCCTGGAACTCACCGTCGGCGGTGATGACCCGGGCCCGCCGCTCCCGCTCGGCCTCGGCCTGCCGCGACATGGACCGCTTCAGCGACTCGGGCAGCTGTACGTCCTTGATCTCGACGCGATCGATGTGAATACCCCACCCCGCGGCCGGACTGTCGATCATCAGGGCCAGCCCTTCGTGCAGCCGCTCCCGGTCACTCAACAGGTCGTCCAGATCACTCTTGCCGATGACGGACCGCAGGGAGGACTGGGCGACCTGCCCGACGGCGAAGATGTAGTCCTGCACCTCGATGGCGGCGCGCACCGGGTCGGTCACCCGGAAGTACACGACCGCGTCCACCTTCACCGACACGTTGTCCTTGGTGATGCCCTCCTGCGTGGGCACGGGCATGGCCACGACCTGCACGTTCACCTTGCGCATACGGTCGGCGAAGGGGATCAGGAAGGTGACGCCCGGCTGCCGGTAGCTCGGCAGCGCCTTCCCCCACCGGAACACGACCCCGCGCTCCACCTGGTTGACCACCCGCATACCGCTCTTCAGCACGAGCAGCGCCAACAGCGCCACCACGACGACCGCCACCACGGTGCCTTCCATGGCACTCCATTCCTCGCAAGGGCACGGACACGGGGAAGGACACCGGCTATGGCCGAATGGATGCGGCCGCTCGCGTCATGAATGCGTCAAGAAAGGGGGAGGGGGCGGATCGTGGCCTGAGCTTGAGGATGAGCCTGAGGCTGAGGCCGAGTGGGCACCACGGGCGGCTGATCGGGCCAGGCGAACGCGTACCGGGGATCGCCCCCGCGGCTCAGCCGTACGAAGCGCAGGAGTTCGCGGACGATGCCCGCGTTGCCCATGGCCCAGCCGGCGCACGGTTCGAGGTCGCCAGGGGTGGGCCGGTGCGCGACGTTGGACCAGCGGGCGCCGTCGCCGTCCCGGATCGCGCGGGCGGCGAGGTCGGCGACGAGGAGGTCGGCGAAGTCGTACGGGTCGGACTGCTCGGCGATCCGATCACAGGCCAGGGCGAGGACGCCCGCGGTGCCGCAGCAGCGGCCGTTGTTGTCCCAGAAGCCGGGGCGCAGCCGCCGGGGCAGGCCGGAACGGGAGACCGTGAGCCAGCAGCGGTCGGCGAGGGCGGCCCAGACGGGGTCGACGGTGATGTCCCGCAGCAGCCGGAAGACCTGGGCGTCCCCGGCCGGCCCGTGACACCAGCCGTAACTGATGGGCTCGACCACATCGGGGCGGTACAGCGGGGTGGAGTGCGGCACCAGGAAGCCCTCCGCCCCCGCTTCGTCACGCGCGACGACGTCCGCGGCACCGGCCAGCGCCAGCTCGACCAGGTCCGCACGACCGGTGGCCCGCCCGATCCGGGCAAGCGCCAGGACGATACCGAGGGTGCCGTGCGAGATGTGGTGCAACCGGGACTCCACGCCCGCCCGGTGGGCCCACTGCACCCCGGCCGGGGTCTGCTCCGCCGTCCGCAGATACGGCTCCACGGCGAGGACGGCCAGCTCGGCGTCACCGGCCACCAGCGCGCCCAGACCGATCCCCGCGTTGCCGCCCATCAGCTCGAACAACTCGCCCCAGCGTGTCCCGTCGAAGCGCGACCGCACGACTTCCAGCGCACGGTCCGCGGCGGCGCCGGCGGCCGAGTCACCGAGCTTGTCGTGAACGGCCCGCAGGACGACGGCCATTCCGGTACGGCCGAAGTAGAGGGAGTCGTCGTCGGCCCCGTCGACGAACTCCGCGAGACCGCGGGCGGCGCGCAGGGCGGTGTCGGCGTAGGAGTCGTCACCGAAGTGCCGCCAAGCCTCCAGAAGTCCGGGGACGATCCCGGCCGTACCGCTGTAGAGCATCGGATTGATCTCACCCTCCGAGGCCCGGGTCGCCCAGCCGAGCCCCCCGCCACGGGTCTCCCGCGCCACGACACCCAACCACCGCAGCCCGTCCACCGCGAGCCCCTCGACCTCGTCGACCACTACGGCGGTGTCTTCTGGCGTCGTCATGGGGTCACTCTGACATGATCTTCCCGCGGCGATCACACACGTTCCGCTCTCTTCTTCGCGGCCCTGGTCATCCAGGTCCGGCACCCCCACTGAGCAAGTCCACCCACAGCGAGGGACACGAGGATGGCGCCCCCGTCGATGACGTGCGGCAGCCCGGGGAAGAAGGCGAAGAAGGCGAGCGTGGCGACAAGACCCCCAAGAAACACGGCGATCCGGCTCCGACGCCGCCACCTGCCCGGTACCTGGTCCGAGTCCTGTCCGGGTTGCTGCTCGATCATGAGCTACTCACTTCGTGATGTGGTGGCACTGGCTCACGCGCCGCACTCCGTTGACGAGGAGGTGAGCGCACGCCTTGCCATAACGAGGCAGTCGCTGGGGAGAGTTGTTCCGCATCGGGTCGATCTTGCACTCGTTGTGCGTCCTGCCGCGTGAGGTGCGGTAGGTGTGGTTGTCGGTGTCGGCGTACGTGAAGTCGATGCGCCAGTTGCAGAAGCCGCTGCTGAGCGCCCCGACGAAGGCGCAGTCGACGCCGGCGTTCTGATACGTGATCCTCCTCCCGCTTCCCCGGATGATGTGGGTGAACATGCAGCCCGTCGGGACCTTCATCGTCACACCGCCCACGCTGTACTCGAAGGTGCGCACGGGAGTCGTCCCGATCGCTGTGGCGTGCGCACCGGTCGAGGCGGCGAGGACAAGAGCCCCTGCTGAGGCCAGAGCAGTGGCGAGGCGCGTGAGGTACGGCGTGACCAAGGCGGTCCCTTTCTGGTGATTTCCTGATGAGCACCTGGGACAACTGCGTCACATCGCGGCTGGTTGCAGGATTCCGGTTGATTCACTGCCGTGAGTGATCAAGAGATAACCGTGCTGACCTGCAGAAACGTTCACGGGGAGCTGGATCTGTCAGCGCAGGGCCGGACCCCATACGCACCGCGTCCGGCATCACTGGCTGGGCCACGCGGCCCAATCCGCATGCGATTAGCTCTGGAACATGCTTGTTCCCTCGTTTTCTCTATTTCGCAACCAGTGTTGCGTGAGTTCCGGGAATTTTCGCGGCCGGGTAACGCATGATCGAAGTGCGGTCAGCGTCGCATGCCTCGACGATGGCGGTGAAGGGCGGAGTGCGAGCCGTGGCAGTCGAGCACTCCGCTGAGTCATGCGTCAAAGAAAGAGGGAACCATGACGGCAACGACGGAGACTCCCACTCGAGAAAAGGCCGCTGCAGGCCAGGAAGAGTTCGGCGAGGAATCCGCCTTCGGTCCGCTCCTGCTGGCAGCGATGCTGTCCCGTCGTGAGGAGCGCGGCGAGGAACCGATCGTCGACCATCCGCTTCTCCTCGCCGCGCTCGCGCGACGCCGCGAAGAGGGCGGTGAGGAGTCGATCATCGAGCACCCACTTCTCCTGGCCGCGCTCATGCGCCGTCGTAAGGAGCGTGGTGAGGAGTCGATCATCGAGCACCCGCTTCTGCTCGCCGCGCTGATGCGTCGGCGCCGTGAGGAGCGCGGCGAGTCGATCATCGAGCACCCGCTTCTCCTGGCCGCGCTGATGCGCCGCCGTGAGGAGCGTGGTGAGGAGTCGGGCATCGAGCACCCGCTTCTGCTCGCCGCGTTGATGCGTCGGCGCCGTGAGGAGCGCGGCGAGTCGATCATCGAGCACCCGCTTCTCCTCGCTGCGCTCATGCGCCGCTAATAGGAAATGGCGACCCCCTGCCCCCCGATCGTTGCAGTCGTCAGCATCGGGGGGCAGGCCCCGTACGGCAATCGAAGACTTGAGGAATCAGAATGGCAGCTGAGTCGGGCGGACAATCGGAACGGGATCCCTTGGAGGCCTTCATCGACGAGGTCTTCGAGGAAATTGTGCGCGATGCCGGAATCCCGCATACCGGCATTGGTATGCGACGTGGAAAGGATCCAATGGCGGGAGCCCTGATGGAAGCGGTCGTGGCGTCCCTGTCCCAGCCCCCCACCCGTTCTTCCGAACTGGAAAGGGTGCTGCTCGCACAGACCCTGGCGACCGCACTGGCGGAATCTCTCGCGCCCGCCCTGGCAGATGCGCTGGCCTCGGAGATCATGAAGGTGCTGACCCACCATGCGGCTTCCCAAAGAGGCGGCGCCCAGGAAACCGTCGGTGGGGTAGGCCGCAGTCACCGTTCTTCCGGGGGTGGCGACCGTTCCTGAGCGCCGGCCGCTCCTGCTCGATCAAGTCCTCGGTCCGGCACTCGCACCAGTAGCCCCGCCCCGGCCGCCTGCGCGGTGACCGACCGGGAAACGGCTTCGCCGCCAAAGCCTGGTGTGGGCATGATTACCACCGTGCGTGAGGACAGGGACCATCGTGGGCACGGGCGGTACACGCTGACGGACACGGAGCACGGCCACGTCTGGGGCGTGTGCTCTGCGGTAGACGGCCTCTTCGGGGAGCCCCGGCGCGGGACTTATGAACTGTTCGGCTGGGTACCGGAAGGCGCCGATGTCCGGGGCTGGGTCGGCAGCCGCGTATGGCTGGTGCCGGACGACGACACACGTGAGCCCTGGCTGCTGGAGGACGCGGAGAGCCCAGGGCGGGTCCGGGGGGCGGACAGTCTCGTGCTCACCGGTCTGGACGACTACGAGAGTCCACCCGAGGGACACACGGGTCGTGTCCGGGTGCACGACGGGCACCGGTGGCTGGGCTCCTGCCGGGAACTCGCCCGCGTCCTGCCGGCCGAGCAGGTGGCGCCCCCACTCGTCCTGCGCGGGCTCGCCCAGGGTGATCAGCTGCGGGCCGCATTGATGAAGGGCACTCGCAGGGCGCTGGATCTGGAGGAGGCCGCCCTGGAGATACATGACGACCAAGGCGAGCCGCTCACCGCTCGGCTGCTGTGGACCAAAGTCAGCGCCTGGCACCCGTCCTCCTACGAGACCGGTCTGATCGACCTGGAACTCGACGGAAAGCTCTTCACACCTGTTCCCGAATACGCCCGGCCCGTCTGGGAGCGGTGGCTCGCCGGGCCGCCGGACACCCTGAGCACCTGGGCGGGCCTGGACACCCGGCGCCGCGGGGCCTGGCTCGACCTCGTCCGTGAGCGGCCCTGTCGGCGCCCCCACGGCGACCGGCCGGCTGGTCACGCCTATGAACTCGACGGTCGGCACGTCACCGACGAACCGGGCCTCTACCTGGCGCTGGGCGAGGCGGTGAACGGGCCGGGTGGCTACTTCGGCGGCTGTCTGGCCGCCCTCGACGACTGCCTGCGCGGCACCTTCGGTTACACCGCGCCCGCAACCCTCCTGTGGCGAAACGCCGCGACCGCACGCGAGCACCTGTCCCAGGCCATGACACCGGACGGCCGGCCCTACGACCTGTTCGCCGAGGTCCTGGGTGCTCTGGCCGAGGGCGGCATGCACGTCACCCTGGCGTGATCCGCCGACACCCACCCGAGACTCGTGACGCTTGAACGTTCGGATGCGCTGGTATTTCAGGGCACTCCTGTGACATCTGTGCCCTGTGATGGCTGATGACAACGACAACGGGTCTTCCGGGTGGGGCATGAGAACTGAACACAGGGTTCGGCACGGTCGCCGTCGAGCCGGTCTGAAGAAGCGCACGTGGGTGGCGCTGGGGGCGGTCGTCGCCGGTGGCGGCGTGGCCGTGGCGACCGTCGCCATGGCCGGGCTGCCGGGCCACGGCGGAGCGTCGGCCGCGCGGGGACCGATCAAGACGCATGTCCACTCGCTGCCCCTGACCGGGGCCGGCGCGTCACTCAAGACGCTGGGGTCCCGGTCCACGGCCCCGTTCAGCATGGTGGGTGTCACCTGGAACGGCGCGCACGCCAAGCTGCGCGGCACGGTGGAGGTGCGGACCCGGTCCGCCGACAGCGGCCACTGGACACCGTGGCTGAAGATGCAGCAGCCGGACGACCTCCCCGACGCCGCCGAGCTGAACCGTCCCGGGGTGCGCGGCGGGATGTCACCCATGTGGTCGGGGCCGTCGAACGGGATCCAGGTTCGCGCCACCGGCGCGGGCAAGGCGACCGCGCTGCCCGGCGGGCTGCGGGTGGACCTGGTCGACCCGGGCAAGCCCGCCACCGGCGGCACGCAGGACTCCGGCATGGGCCTGGCGGCATACGCCCAGGACGCGACCGCCACCGACACCGCGACGCCGACGGACAGCGTCGCCCCGACCGACACCGCGACGGCCACGGCGGGCGGCGATGCTTCGGGCACCCCGACCGCGACGGACTCCGCCTCGCCCACGGCAACGGATTCCCCGACGGCCACCGACACCCCCACGGCCACGGACTCGGCAACCGGCACGCCGTCCACCGGGACCTCCGCCTCCGACTCCACCTCGCCGAGCGCGTCCCCGACGCCCTGGCCCAGCCAGCTGCCGACCATGGACCAGGCGTACCCCTCCTGCCCGGCCTCCTCCGCCAGCCCCTCCCCGTCGGCGTCGCCGACCCCGCCGGACCCGATGCCGGCCGCGACCACCTCGACGGTGGCGCCGCCCACCGTGGTCACCCGGGCCGGCTGGGGCGCGGACGAGTGCGCGCGGGAGTCCGGTTACCCGTTGTACGGCTCGGCGGTGAAGGTGATGTTCGTCCACCACACGGACACCACGAACAACTACTCCTGTGCCGACTCACCTGCGATCGTGCGCGGCATCTACGCCGAGCACCTCAACCAGGGCTGGCGCGACCTCGGTTACAACTTCCTCGTCGACAAGTGCGGCACGATCTTCGAGGGTCGCTTCGGCGGGATGGCGCTGCCGGTCGTGGGCGCCCAGACCTACGGGTTCAACACCAACAGCATGGGCGTGGCCGCCATCGGCACGTACACCGACCTCAGCGGCGGCGACTCCACGGCCAGCACCTTCCCCGGAGCCACGCCGAGCCAGGCGATGCTGGGCTCCATCGCCCGGATCGCGGCCTGGAAGTTCGGCATGACCGGCGTGAACCCGGGCACGGGTACCGCCTCCCTGCCCGAGGGCGCCTCCGACAGCTACGGCTTCACGCTGGGCAAGAGCTACAGCTTCAACGCGATCTCCGGGCACCGCAACGGCTTCGCCACCGACTGCCCCGGCAACCAGCTCTACAACGCCCTGAGCACGATCCGCTCCTACGCGGCGGGCCCGGTAGGCGCGGTCTCCGTCACCGGAATGTCCGGCGGGGCGACCAAGTCCGGGACGAGCTACTACACCAAGGGCGCGGCCACGGTGAGCTGGACGACCTCCACACCGTCCCAGGTGATCTCCGGCTTCGACGTCCTGGTCGACGGCAAGGCCGTGGCGCACACCTCCGGCTCCGCCCGCTCCGCCGCGGTCTCGGTCGCCTCCGGCAGCCACACCGTCCAGGTCCGTGCCACCCACGTCCGCGGCTCCACCACACTGTCCGGCGCGGCCACCCTGGTGGGCGACACCACCGCACCCACCTTCCCGACCGCTCCCGGCGTGCAGGTGCGCACCGGCACGGTGAGCTCCACCGCGGTCCCGGTCACGGTGACCTGGAAGGCCGCCGACAACGCGGCGCTCGCCAAAGTCCTGGCGACCTCGCCGTCCGCGGCCACCTTCGGCCCGACGGTGACGTCCTGGAACACCACCGCCAAGCCCGGCACCTCGGACCTGTTCGCCCTCAAGGCGTACGACGTGGCCGGTAACAGCGCCGGCACCTCCGTCTCCCGGACGCCGAACATCATCCAGGAGGGCTCCACCACCCGGACCGGCACCTGGACGCACCGGAGCAGCACCAGCTACCTCGGCGGCTACTCCTACAGCTCCTCGTCCGCCGGGGCCTCGATCAGCTGGACCTTCACCGGGCGCTCGGTGGCGTGGATCGTCTCGCGGGCCTCCACCTCCGGCCAGGCGTACATATACGTCGACGGCACCAAGGTCACCGCGGTGGACCTGAAGTCCTCCACCACCCTCTACCGCCAGGCGATCTGGACCAAGACCTGGTCCGGCTCCGCCAAGCACACCCTGAAGATCGTCGTGGTCGGTACCTCGGGCCGCCCGACCGTCACCACCGACGGGATCGCGACCATCGGCTGACCGGTCGGCCGCACCTCACGCAGGAGCCCTCTGGCACGACGAGGAGGGCTGGGCTCGCGCCGCACTACTGCGGCGCGAGCCCAGCCCTTGTCTGTCGGAGTGAGCCGCCGTCAAAAGGCGCCGGTGCCCTTGGGCGTGCCGAGACCGGTCGGCCCGTCGTATCCCGGACGCGCGGTGCACAGGTAACCGCCGCCGCAGGAGCCGTTGCTGCCCGAAGTGACGTCGTTGAGCGCCGACTTGTGGCCGTACGGATACGAGCCGTCAACGACCTGAGAGGTGTTTCCGGCCAGTGCGTAGACGCTCGCGATGATCGGCGACGAGACGCTGGTGCCACCGACTTCGACCCATCCGTCGGCCCCCTGTGCGACACCCAGTTGCAGCTCGGTGTCGCACAACAACCCGCCGCCGCAGCTGTTGTACGAGTCGTAGACCGCCACCCCGGTGTTGGGATCGGCGACCGCAGCCACATCGGCGACGGTGCGCTTGGCGCATCCGGAGTCGTGCTGCCAGGACGGCTTGGCCTCGTACGCCGAGCAGCCCGAGCCCGCGCCGCTCCAAGCCGTCTCGGTCCAGCCGCGAGAGTTGGACGCCTTGCTCAGCGAGGTGCCGCCCACGGCGGTGACGTACGAGGAGGAGGCCGGCCAGGAGACGCCGTAACCGGAGTCACCCGAGCTCGCCGTGATCGCGACGCCGGGGTGGTGGAAGTGCGAGTCGAAGGAGGTGACGGTGTTGTCCTCGGACCCACCCCAGCTGTTGGAGACGGAGACGACTCCCGATGTGGTGGCGGCGGTGTCCTCGGCCTTCATGAGATCCGGGACGTTAGCCGAGTTCGCCTCGACCAGCAGGATGTGGCAGCCGGGGCATGTCGCCGAGACCATGTCGAGGTCGAGGCTGATCTCCTCGGCCCACCCGTAGTCACCGGAGGGCAACGGCGATGCGTGGCCGCTCTGGTTCACCTTGCGGAAGCAGCCGTTGGCGGTGGTGCACGCCGGCAGACCGTAGGCGCTGCGGTAAGCGGCCAGGTCGGACTCGGCGTTCGGATCGTCCATGGCGTCGACGATGGCCACCGTCCGACCGGATCCCGAGGTGCCGCCCAGTTTGTAGGCGGAACGCAGATCGGACGGGATATGCCCCGTCGTGGTCGGGGATCCGGTGGTGAACGGTGACATGCGGCCCGAGGTGGTGCGGTGGGCCTTCAGGACGCCGAAACAGCGGGCTTGTCCCGCGTGCAAGGGATGGAAGCAGCCGAAGCCCGTCGTACTCGCGGAGGCGGACGCGCGCGGGGCGGACGAGAGAGCGGCGGCCTGGACACCGGTGGCCAGGCCGATGGTGAGGGCAGTGACGGCGAGTGTGAGCATCGCGGTGAGCGCGGCTGCCATCCGCCGGATCCGGCGTGTCAGTTGGTGGCGGTGGATCACCAGGGATCCGGAGGGTATCTCGCTTCGTTGCATCAAGCCTCCGTGCGGTTTCAGGCGGTTCGGAAGGGCCACATGACGAAAAACAGCGTTGACAGATGGCGTGTCAGGTCAGCTGCGGGCCGGATGGATTCACCATGCGGCCGCCCTCTCGGGCTGGTCAATGCCATGTCAATGCAGGTCTTGTGAGGCTGCCGCGGTGAGCGAGTGAACCGCCGTACCGAGGAGGTCGGGCAGCGGCCCCGCCTCCCTGGGGCATTGGCTGCTCGGCCGCGAAATGATGCAGCGCCCCAACGCCGGCGGCTGACGGGGATCGCCAAGCGGATCGAATTCCACAGGACCGAGCTGCAGGAACTCAATGGCCACCAGTGGCGAAGCGCGGTTCCGGCTGACGACGCACCGACACGGGCGCCGGCGGCCGGGTCCACCGCCCAGGCCGTCCCGAGCGAAGAGACCGAGCAGCCAGCCGACGAACAACTGCGCGACGGCACGCCAGGACGCCCCGATGGCCTATCAGGCAGAGGCATTCATGCTGTAGGCGACGGACAGGAGTGGGCCGGCCATGCGTGGTCTCCCCGCGCCATACCGCGTCCTACTCGTCGTCGTCCCGGCCACCTTCGAAGACGAAGAGCGGTTTGCCGCCATGTGCGGGTGTTTCGGCGAGCGAGATGGCCTCGGTGAAGCATTCGAGCGGGAACGGCCGGCCTTGGGGGATGCTCAGCACTTCATCAGCGACGAGGCTGCGAACCTCGGACAGCGCGCGCACCGCGTCCGCAGGTGAGGCAGCGCCGAACCAGCGGTTCAGCCAGAAGCCACGGACCACTTTGGTCTCGTAGATGACCGAGCGCGCCGGCAGCGGAATCGTCAGCGCCGCCGGGTCGGTCTGCCGATGGGTGGAGAGCGCGCCGTAGACCACGACCTCTCCTCCCGGCGCCAATGCCTGGGACACCTGAGCGCCCACGTGGCCCGCGACACAGTCGATGGCCTTGCGCACGCCGGCCGGTCCGGCGATCTCCGTCACGCGCCGCAACAGGCCCTCGTCCTCGGTGCAGATGACCTCGTCGCCGCCAAGCTCCTTGATCTCCTCAACGGCATCGCGCCGCCGCACCACATTGATCGTGCGGATACCCAGATGCCCGGCCAGCTGAATGACGAGCCGGCCGACGGTGGAGCCCGCCGCCGTCTGCAGCAACCATTCCCCCGGCTGTACGTCGAGTTCGCGCGTCACCAGGAGCAGGGCGGTCAACGGGTTGACAGCGAGTTGACAGGCGGTGGAGTCGCTCAGACGGTCGGGGACCGGCAGAAGCCTCTGTGTGTCGGCGACAAGGTATTCCTGCCAGGTGCCGGCCACACGCGGTCCGGGTACGGCCGGGACGGCGACGGCCACCACGCGGTCGCCGATCTTCAGTCCCTCGGTGTCCGGACCCAGGGCCTCGATACGGCCCACACATTCCATGTGGCCCCCGACCGTGGGGAACTCGGGGGAGTAACCGTAGCGACCACGCAACACGTGCAGATCGCTGGCGTGAATCGGAGTCGCCTTCACACGGATCAGCGCCTGGCCGGGTTCTGCCGTGGGAACAGGCCGGGATTCCAGCCGCAGCACATCGTTCGGCTCGCCGACCTCTCCGGCTACGAGCGCGCGCATGGATCGCGGCATGAGTGACCTTTCGTCGCGGCACCCGACGAACCCGGCGGACGTTCCGGGCGGGAACGACGAGACCTACGGCGGGCCCGACGCCGTATGCACAGCTCGCCTCGCCTCGCCTCGCCTCGCCTCGCCTGATCGATCGCCAGGTGTCCCCCAGCACTCCTCCCAGCTTGCGCTCCTTCGCAAGCGCTGTCATGTCGTAAGCAGCCGCACCCTGTGGTCGTCGATCCAGAACTTCGGGCGCTGTCACGCGGGGCCGGCCTCAGCGGCACCGTCAGGGCGCGACGGTGGGTGCGGGTGGAGTCCAGCGATGGGTAGGGGGCACGTTGGCGCTGATGCCGAAGTCCTTCTTCAGCTGTTCGGGGATGGCGTAGTGCATGACGCGGCCGCGGGTGAGGGAGGACAGCTCGAAGACGGTGGTGAGGTGGCCGAGGCGGTCCAGGGCCCAGGCACCCAGCGGTGAGCTGTCCTCGATGGTCTCCAGCACGCCGAGCAGGCTGGGCACGATCTTGACCACGCTGTCCCAGCCGGTGCGGGGGACCCGGAGCCAGTCGGCGCAGGTGTCGCCGACGAGGTAGCGGAGGAGAGCGGAGACGATGGGGTCGAAGAAGGTGCCGGGGACGACCTCCTCGTAGAGGTCGATCAGCTGTCGGGTCAGATGGGCGCCCTCTTCCGAAGGGCCCATGTGGCGGATCATGTACAGGTCGAGGAACTGCCGGGCCTCTTCGAGGGTTTTGGGCACGGCGTCCTGGTCGACTCCGAGGATGGCGCCCACCACACGCCATGCGTAGAAGTACGCTTCGGCGCCTTCGGTGGACATGTGGATCCCGAGCCGGTGCAGGCTGTCCAGGACGAGGAGGGAGAACAGCATCTGCGCGCCGATCATGTCCTCCTGGCAGATCGGCGTCCCCATGGCCTCGGTGTCCCAGCGGTTCTCGCGCCCCAGGTGGTGGCGGATGGAGGCGTGCAGGAGACGAACCTTCTGCGCGGCTGGGATGAACCGGCTGCCCGCTTCGAAGGCGTCGGGCTGCATCAGGTAGACGGTGAACTGGCCCGTCTCCGCCATCCGCTTGGACGGGTAGTTCAACCCGTGCGTGGCGGACAGCAGCTTCGCGGCGTGCGGCAGGGCGTAGCAGGCGGGCATGGAGGCGAAGGACAGTGCGGTGGAGATGTGCACGTTGTTGTCGATGAAGAAGAGCCGGGCCTTCTCCATCTCGCCCCAGTCCACCCAGGACGGGGGCACGCTGGTGGTCTGCAGGTACTCGCGGGCGACCTCGGGCAGTCCATCGGGCAGGGGTGAGCCGGCGGTGGAGACGTAGCGCATCAGGGTGTTGAACGTGCCGACCTCCCCCCGCTCGAACAGCGTGGTCACGACCGCATCGGCGAGTTCGTCGCCGGACTGGCGCAGGGCGTTCATCGAGGCTTCGGTGTAGGTCATGTCAGCAGTCCTTCTCGACAGGCCGCACGATGGTGTGCGGTGGCGCGGAGCGGGTCAGGTACGGCGGTCGGTGTGGGCGGCGCAGAGCGGGTCAGTTGTGGCGGTCGGTGGCGGAGTGGGCCAGAGCGGTCAGGGCCCGCCGTGCTTGCTGAGACATGTCGAGTCCGCCCAGGCGGCCGACGGCTTCCCGGACTCGGGAGGCGATCATGTCTTCCACTTGTTGCGGGGCCTTGAGCGCGACCATCAGCGCGCGTACGTCCCGCAGGTGCTTCTCGTCGAGGTCGCGGCGCCCCAGCACGCCGGCAAGACGCTCACGCTGTGCGGGAAGGGCGGCCTGCCAGGTCTTGGCCAGGAGCGTGGTGGGGCGGTGGCCGCGGATGTCGTCCAGGCTGGCCTTGCCCGTGTGCTCCGGTTCGCCGAAGAGGCCCAGGAGATCGTCGCGCAGCTGGAATGCCTCCCCCAGCGGAAGCCCGTACGCGGACAGGGCGGCCCGCAGCGTCGGGGAGGCGCCCGCGAGCAGGGCACCGATGAGCAGGGGCTGCTCGACGGTGTACTTGGCCGTCTTGTAGCGGACCACCTTCAGGGACACGTCCGGGTCCGGGTGGGCGCCCGCGGTCAGGATCTCCAGGCATTCGCCTGCGATCAGTTCCCGCGCGAGTTGCGCCCACATCGGCCGGGCCCTGGCCAGGTAGGCGCCGGGAAGGCCGCTGGCGGCGAACAGGTGCCCCGCCAGCGCCATCAGGTGATCCCCGACCAGCATGGCCAGTGAGCGGGCGGCAGCACGCGCCTGTGGACGCCCGGCGAGGGTGGTCCGCAGGGAGATGTGAACGGTGGGCAGGTGATGACGCAGTGGGCTGTCGTCGATGATGTCGTCGTGGACGGTCGCCGCGGCGTGGACGAGCTCCATGGAGGCAGCCGCACGCATCAGGGCATCGTTGTCGGGCTGGCCGGCCGCACGCCACCCCCAGTAGCAGAAGGCGGCCCTCAGGCGCTTGCCGTGCCGCGCGGCCACCTGCAACTGCTCGGCGACCGGCTTCAGAGCGTCGTCGATCGCGAGAAGCTGTTCGGCTTCGCCTGCCAGGAAGTCGTCCAGAAGGGCGTCGACACGGTCTTTGAACCCGGCCGGATCCCAGTGGTCAGACATCGCTGGCGGTCGCCGCCTGTCGGGCCACAACGTGCCGGGCCAGCACCTCCAGATGGGCCGGGGGAGCGGATGCGGCGCGGTCCAGGGCGATACGGCCGCGGGCCATCAGGTCCTGCTGGGCATCCCGTGCGAGTTCGGGCCCGTCGGATCGGCGCAGCAGTTGCTGCACGGTTCCGGCGGCCGAGCAGATGGCGCTCACCGCCAGGTCCGCCAGACCCGCGACGAGCAGCACCGCCTGCTCGTCCAAACCCCGGCCGCTCTGCGGAGTAGATGCCGTAGACGTCATACAGATCCCCCTGCGATGTCGGTCAGATGCGGCACACGCGCCGGCACGCGGCGCTGCCGATCACAGGATGACCGCGTGATCACTCCGCATCGCCCGCATTACCGCATCGAGTGATCACATGAACGGGTTTGCGATCTGAGCCCGGCCGTAGGCCGGACAGCTCCGGCGGTCGGCGGGCCGGGACAGCTGCACGGAGGCACCACCTGAGTGGCGCAGGCCAGAGCGAGAGCGAGGACGAGTCCCTTGCCGTCGCGTGAGGCCGCCGCCGGTTGTCAGCGCGCGGGGTCAGCACGCGGGATCAGCACGCGAGGTCAGCGGGTTCGGCCGTTCCGATTCTGGGTAACTGCTCGCGGTTTGCGCTGTGTTCACTCGGGGGTAGCTCTCGGGCCATGCGTGACTTAGTGCGGGAGCAGTACTACCGGCATCGTGCCCCGGTCTACGACGAGACCAGCTATCGCGGGGACGAGGTGGTGAACGCCGGGCTGGACCGGGAGACGGCCGAGATCGGGAAGCTACTCAACGCTCTGCCGCAGGGGCGGGTGGTGGATGTCGCCTGCGGGACGGGCGCGTGGACCCAGTTCCTGCGCGGCGACGTCGTCGCCCTGGACCAGAGTGCGGAGATGCTTCAGCTGACGTACGCACGGGTGCCGCAGGCCCGGAGGGTGCAGGCGCTGTTTCCGCCGCTGCCGTTTGCCACCGGTGGCCTGGACCGCATCGTCACGGGCAACTTCTACGGGCTGCTCAGACCGCCTGAGCGGGCCGTCTTTCTTGCCGAAGCGCGACGTACGGCCCGCGAGCTGATCGTGATCGACCTGCGCAGCGACGGCGACCTGCATGAGGAGCAGACGGAGCTGCGGACCGTCGACGGGACCACCTACCCGATCTTCCGGCGCCGCTTCACCCCCGAGAGCCTGAGCACGGAACTGGACGGTGAACTGATGTACACCGGGCGCTACTTCCTGGCCGTACGGGCGTGACCGGCACGGCCGGAAGGGTCATGCAAGCGGTGTCTCCAGCGTGAGCAGGTGGGAGTCGCCGGCCGCTTCGCCGTCGTCGGGTGCGGCGAACATCCGCAGGGTGCTGCCGTCGATCTCCAGATGGACCGCGTTGTAGGTGACGACGCGGCCGGCAGGAGACAGGGTGGTCACCGGAGCCTCGTGCTCGATCCGGCCCGACTCGACGTCGACGACAGCGATACCGCCGAGACTGAAGACGCCGTTGCCCGCGAGCGGGTACTCCGCGATGCCGGTGCACACCATGTGGCCGCCGCCGGCCGTGACGCAGGTCTGGTAGTCGACGAAGTGGCTCTTGTTGTCGACCCGGCGGATGAGCCGCCCTTCGGTGGTGAAGGTGAGCAGCTGCCGGGATCCCCACGTCACGGCGTGCAGCAGGCCGGTCTTGCGGTCGCGGACGATGCCGCCGATGTGGTCGTCGAAGCGGAACGCCTCGGTGACGGCCAGAGTGCCGGGATCCACGCGGTAGACGATGGAACGGGAGTCGGGCCGGTACTCAGCGGTCGGGACCCAGAGGGATTCACCGTCGAAGTCGATGCCGCCGGGGTGGTAGACCGTGCCCTCGCCCACGGTGACGTGCCCTAGCCCCGCGCCCTCGGCGTCGGTGGCGAACACATGCCCGACGCCACGACCGGGTGTGCGGTCGTAGCCGTCCACGGGCTTGTCGTACGGCCTTGTCGCTTCGATGATCTCGGCGGTCGACACGTAGAGCCGGTGGTCGTGACCACGGGTGATGCCCTGGGGGTGATGCGCGGCGAAGTCGAACGGCACCTTGCCCCGCACCGTCCAGACGGTGCTGCGGGAGAGCTGCCGCACGGCCGTCACAACGGCTTCGTTCGAGTCGTCGCGCCCAGTGATGACAATAGGAGAGTCGTATGGATCGCTCATGATTCGTCAACGACCTCTTCGCGGGCGTGTAACGGGGCCGCGATCACATTCGGCAGCGTTTCCACGGCACGGCGACCTCCTCGCCCCGAAGAAGGTCCGGGCAAGATCTCATGCTGTCCGCGGGAGGCTTGGAGAGAAGATCTTCTCCCAGGTTTCTCCCAGCCTCACGCAAAGGCCGGGTGCCGTCCGGAAGGCAGAAGGTGGATGGCGAAGTGGAAACACACCTCGGCGCTGAGCGCGAACAGGGCCATCAGCAGGGAGTCGAGGATCTTGCCGTTAGCGAGAAAGCTCCCACCGTATGCGGCCGCACCGATGACGAGGAGCGCCCCGAGCACGGTCCAGAATGCGACCGCGCGCTCGCGGAGCAGCACGGCGCGCACTGCCGCGATGATCGACAGCAGGACGAGTGTGAGGCCGAGCGCGGTGTGCACGGCGAGGGCGAGGGTGCCGTGCCCGACCGCCCAGACGAAGCTCTCATAGGCCCCCGCCCGAGAGCCCGGATGGCGAGCCGGATAGAGGACGTAGAGATTGACGACCAGGCCGACCCCCGCCTGTACAAGCACCAGAAAGCCGGTGGCGAGCAGGATGCGGCGGACGGCACGGGGAGCGGCCATGAGAAAACTATACAAAGAGTTACTGCTGAATGCGGAAAGTAGCGAGATCGTTGGATGCGGTGCGGCCGGGACGTCGGCTTGGCCATGAGGACGGCTCGGTGCAGTCCCCGCTACGACCACATCACCACCGGGGATGCGGCAGGCACTCATGGCCGCGCTCACCGCGATGTGGGAGGAGGCGCTGGATGCACACAACCACATGGTGGCAGAGAAAATCGAACACATGCTTGAATTTGGCCATGCGAGCGTTCCCCGACGACCTTGCCCAGGCACAGAAGGAGTGGAGTGCCACCTACCGACAGCTCGCCGAGCGGCCCGGCCGTACCGAGCTGCGCCGGCGTCTGTACCGGCTGTCGGCTGAGCTGTACTTCCATCCCTACTGGCAGCATCGGCGCCCAAGCCCCGCGGCGTGGTGGGAACTGCGCGACCTGGGACGATCAGATGCTGACGTGCGTGAGCGGATCACAACCCCGTCCAGCTAGACACAGACGACCGCCCCGGGCTGAGCACCCAGGGCGGTTTCCCACACAGCGGGAGAGCCGTCCCGATTCTTAGGCGGGTAGCAACCGCTCGGAAATCCCCGAGGCCATGAGCTTGGGCAGCTTGGGTTTCTTGGCCACGGTTGCTGTACTTCGCTGCTGTACAGCTGTCATGGGATCAGGAAAGCCGCCCGGCCTCGTGAAGCGCGTCGAAAGCCATCTCGTCGACGGCCGAGACTCGGTGCCGATCGGCGTAGCGGAACCACGCTTTCTCGGCGATCTCCCTCGACGGGGTCAGCTCACCGAGGTGATCGGCGGTGTAACAGATCATCCGGAAGGGGTCGTGATCCGGATGGCCCTCGCCGATCTCGAAAGTGCCGAAGTGGACCATGGAACCAGGGTCGATCGTCGCCTGCAGCTCCTCGTCGATCTCCCGCACCAGGGTTTCGCCGTCGGACTCGCCCGGTTCACGATGACCGCCCGGGAAGTAGAAGCGATCTTTGCCGTGACTGCGCGTCACCAACACTCGGTCGTCCCGAACCAGGATCCACGCCACCTTCTCCGGCACGCCGTTGCCATTCGCCATGGCTCGGGACCGTATCGGAGGGCATCGCCTGCGTCAGCACAATCCAGCCCCAGTCACGCTGCCCCGGACCATGATCGGTCCGGGGCTTATTCCTTTGTGCCCCCGGCAGGATTCGAACCTGCGACACCCGCTTTAGGGGTTTTATCTGGGCGGGGCTTTGACCTGCGGAAACGTCGACTACGTGGCGTCTGGCCTAGGAAAACACCCCTCCGTAGTTCTCACGTCTTCACGGGACTTCCCGTCCCCTTGTGTGCTGAATCCGTTCCGGCGACGACTGATGGCGAGGCTGCCAGGGGTCCTTCTCAGCACGGTTGGCACCGGCCACTGGCGCCGCCGCAACGGACACCGCACCGGCGTCGAGGGCGCCATCTCCCCAGCAGCCCACGCGTTCGGGCAGATCCCGCCACCGCAGCCTCGCCAAGGCCCGTCTGCAGCAGCACCTCACCGGCGCCGTCATCAACCGGGCGCGACTCTGCGCCTGGCTCACCGGCCGCCCCTCGCCCGCACCCGCGTCTCATCCCTTCGCAGCGATCCGCCCAGTTGGAGCCTCCGTTGCGGGGCAGTTGGCCGTGCACGCCTGGCCGGTTACCACGATGGGGTGAATCCAGCAGGTAAGCGGCAACCTCACGCCATCTTCACATGTCCCACATCTTGCTTTCGACAGCAGACATCTTGGGGGGACCCGTGAGTAACCAGCAGCCGCAGCATCCCGGATGGGCCGGCCCGCAGCAGCCCTACGGCCAGGCCCCTCACGGCCAGCAGCCGTACGGGCAGCCGCCGTTTCAGCCGCAGCCGCCGAGAAAGGGACCCGGCGCAGGGAAGGCCATCGGTCTCGGCTGTCTCGGCTTCGTCGGCGTGGCCGTCGTCCTCGGCATCGCCGCCGCGGCCGTCAGCGGCGGCGCCTCGAACGACTCCAGCAGCAGCGCCTCGAAGTCCACGACCGGCAACAAGACGGCCGCCGGCGCCAAGGACGACAGCAAGAAGGCCAGCGCCCCGAAGACCGTCGTCTTCAAAGTCTGGGGGACCGCCCCGGCCGGAGCGCTTGGCGGTCTCGACATCAACTACGGCTCCGACAACGACACCCGCAAGGGCGTTTTCAAGAACGGCAAGTTCGAGGCCACCCTGCCCCTCAAGAAGGGGGCGATGTACTACGCGCTGAACGCCCAGCTGCAGGGTTCGGGGGACGTCAACTGCAGCGTGACCGTGGACGGGCAAACGAAGTCCGGGCACGCGTCGGGCGGCTACAACATCTGCGATGCCCAGCTCAGCAGCGACTTCACCGGCGGCTGGCAGTAAGAGGGGCCCAGATTCCAGGCCGCCCATCCTCGAACCGAACAACTGCCCCTGGGGGGAACCATGACCGACGCCAGCCCACCACCGATGCCGCCGTACAGCCCGACACCACCGGTGAAGAAGTCCCGCACCAACCTGATCATCGCGGCTTCAGCCGCGGCCGTCATCGCGGCGGTCATAGGCACCGGAATGATCGTCATGCACTCCAGCTACGGCAGTAAGCCGGCCGCGGCCGCCAAGCCGACGGGCGGCGCCACGGACACACCGACCCCCACGCCGTCGTACGACGAGGTGACCGCCGACAGCTTCACCATCGAGCTGAGAACCACGAAACGGCAGTGCTTCGGGACGGCCGGCTGCAATGTGACGGTCGAGCCGGACCTCACCTACCTGGGGGACAGCGAGGGCATCGACCCGAACGCCGTGTACGAGATCACTTACGAGATCCACGGCGACGAGTCCGGCCCGGTCATCGAGACCGCCGAGCTGTCGGACCGGACGAGCCTGAACTACACGCCGTCCGTGATCAGCACCGCTTCGGCGGGCACGAAAGTGTCCGTGGAGATCACCGACGTCACAGCCCAGGGAGGATGAGGCGTCGAAGGCCAGTTGTGTGCAGCCTTGCTTCCCGAGGCGCTCGATGCCGTTGGTCAACCCCGGCCCTCTCCGGCCGACGTCGCCCCCGAATTAGCCAGCAGCGCCCCTGACAGCGTGCGGGGGCTGTTCGCGTCTGAAGTCCTGCGGCTTCCTCTGATCGTTTAGGCGATGCTCAGTAGGTCGGCACTCGTGGTGAGAGTGAATCCACCCGTAAAGAAGATGCAGCGAGCGTGGGGAAGTGGCCCAAGGAAAAAGGCCCCGGACCCTCCCTGACCTGGGAGTTCCGGGGCCTTAGTTCTGCTCACTACGGTGCCCCCGGCAGGATTCGAACCTGCGACACCCGCTTTAGGAGAGAGGGTGGGCCGTCGAGCCAGTGACCTGCTGCTTCGCCGGCCGAGCTAGCGGGCGAGGATGCACCCGCTAGCGACCCTTGTTGACCGCTGCTGACCCCTGCATCTGGCACGGCTGTGGCACGGCGACCTCTTCGTCCCGAAGCAACTTGGAAGGGGCCTTGGCCCTGAGCTGGTCTGCCGCTCACCTGCGCTGATGGTCCGCAGCCGTCCGCGCTCGTCTGCCGATGTTCGTCGACGTTGTCACGCAGTTAGACACTCACCCCGCGAGTCCGGCCTACTTCTTGCGGCGCTTACTCACCCATGGCCCCTGGCCGGTTGCCTTGCTATCGCCCTGCTGTTCCTCGGTCGTCGTGGCTTGGAGGCTCATCCTCACCTTGACGATGCTCGGCATTTCCACGCATCGCCTGGACAGCCCGGCACCATGAGTCCAGGACATCAGGTAGCTGATCCAGCATGCCTTTGATGGCAATCAGCGTCATGGTGATCACGCTGGAGATTGTCAGGATGGCGAGGGTCAACCTGTCGCCCAAGGATCCGGCCTCTCTGAGAGCGGTCGGACCTCCCGGCGGGGGCAGTCCGACCATTTCTGCGATGGTCGAACCGGCTTCCCGCCGGCACAAGAATGCAGTTCAGGGCTACGGCCCCACGTTGGATACTGCTGATACTGCAAAAGGGGCGGCCCCTGAGGAGCCAACAGAGCCCGACAGGGAGTGGTGCCGGCCACTGCTCCTACAGGCGTCTGCTCTTCCTGGCACCCCAGCGCGAAGCCGGGCCACGCAGGGCGCGGACAGGTCGCACACCCTGCGCACCATCACTGCGGTGCCCATGGAGGGCAGCAACCTCTCTCGAATGGGTAGCGAGGATCGAACTTGCGCTCCCAGCTTGGGAAGCTGTGGACATCAAAGGTCTGTTGTGGGCGCCGGCCTGCTCGAACAGTCGGTTTGCGGCTTCTGCGTGCTCGTCTACTCTCACCGTGATTCCCCGCTGTTCCCCGCCCGATCTGGAGCGCTTGTGGTGCGTGTGCGGCGACGGTGAGTGTCCGCGTCGGGGGTCGCCCGGGAAGCGACGAGGTCTCAGTTGCCCTCAGTCTGGGCCGCCGACTCGTCGTCTCCGCCGGCACGGAGGCGATGATTGGCGACTTCGAGCCTCGGGCCGACAGTCATGCATTCAGCGGCGCCAGCGCTGGGTCAGTTCAACAGTTCGAACCCCTGTGGTCGGGGAGCGGATTCCTAGCCCCGTTGTCTTGCGACCGGCGCGGCTCATCGCCAAGATGGGAGCTTGCGTAGTCACAGAGATCACCTGGGGGGACTCTGCATATGGCTGTGAAGAGCAACGATCAACGCCTACTCGACCGCATCCTTGAAGATCAACGGCGCCGACTTGCGCCGAACCAGAAGATGGACGATTTCTTTAACTATTTTGCGGCGAGCACAGCATTGCAGGACCTGGATCTGGACATTGATGAGCTCCGAGATGGCATCGTCGATGGATCGCATGACTGTGGCATTGACGGCCTTTGGGTTTTTGTCGACGACCGCTACGTTTCAGCCAATATAGAACGACACGTAACCGTTCGGGCCAATAAAATTGAGCTAGTAATTCTACAAGCGAAGACGTCCCCCGGTTATCAAGAGAACGCTTTCGAGAAACTGCACTACCACTTGCCCTTGCTACTCGACATGGATCGCGATATCAAGGAGCTCTCCGAGTCGACAAATGCAAAGCTTCTGGACCGCACCGGTCGATTCCTTAACGTCTTGGAGGCTCTTGCATCCTCCTTCCCGGAGGTGTCAATCAGAGTCATTTATGCCACTCGATCAGCAGAGCAGCCGCATCCTAACGTCCGGGCGAAAGGGACCAGGCTTGCTCGCGAGTTGGCCAAGGTTGCATCACAAACAAAGTGCGACGTCGAGTATCTGGGTGCGGCAGAACTTAGGGCATTGTCGGCTCGCGGTGCCGTGGTCGTTTCTGAAATGGTGTTTACCGAGACGCCTATGAGCACGTCACTTGGTGAAGGTTATGTCTGCCTGGTACGTCTCGATGAATACTACAAATTCATCACGTCGAGTAATGGAGCGTTGCGTCTTGAATTGTTCGAATCGAACGTGCGAGACTATGCGGGACGCACATCGGTAAATACCGCGATCGGGGAGACGCTAAAGTCTAGTCACCGCGAAGATTTCTGGTGGTTCAATAACGGCGTGACCATCGTGGCAGAAGAAGTTAGAATTGCCGGTAAGAAGATCGTAATCAGGGATCCTCAGATCGTGAATGGTCTCCAAACGAGCCATGAGATATTCAACCACTTTCAGAATGCTGGACAGCACAACGATCGTTCGGTCCTCGTAAGAGTCATGGTTCCGCCGACTTCTGGGCGCGCGAGGGATGTCATTATCCGCGCGACTAACAGCCAGACCCAGCTCCCACCGGGAGCACTACGCGCTACCGAGAAGATCCAGAAAGACATTGAAGAGTCGCTGGCGCGAGACGGCTACTACTACGAGCGGCGGGCGAATTACTACAAGAACTTGGGATTCCCTCTGGAGCAAGTCGTCTCCATGTCGCGACTTGCCCGAGAGTACACAGCGTTTGTCGTCGGGGAGCCGCACACCGCACTTAAGTACTCGGAAACGCTACTATTGGACGATTCTCACTACTACAAAGTCTTCTCGACTGACAATGATCTCGACCTCTACAGGTTGGTACTTGATGTACATGTGCGGGTCGGAGAGTTTCTTGCCTATTATGCCGAAGATCGCCCACTGCTCGGCGATACGGCGGAGAACTGGCGGTACCATCTTGCATACATGAGTTCATTTACTCTGACGCGTTTGAGGCGACCCACGCAAAGGGATCTACTGAACGTGAGAACTGAGCATCTGACGGATGCCCTTTTGGGGCCAATGGCGAATCTTCTGGATCGCGAATACCGTGCAACACTCAGAGGGAACCGGGCTCAGGGAATCGACAAAGTGGCTCGTAGTCAGGATTTCACAGTCGGGTTGCGGCAAGCCACTATTGCGATGCGTCGATTCAGGATTGACCGTTGATCTCAACGGCTCCGGGCTGCTCGCGGGGTTAGAGGGTAAGCACCGCTTTAGGAGTTCGATCCGTGCCTCTCCCTGCCGCCACTGCTCACTGGCACGACGGCCGGACAGGGGTGCTGAGGTACCACTCCGTCCGGCGTCGTTGATGTCAGCCGTGGATGTCAAAGATCTCTGATCCGTAGCTCTATGTGGGACCGTCGGTGAAGGGCAGACAGGTCGCCCGCGGGCGTTCCAGGCGCGCCCTTGGGTGCAAGTGGCCGCTGCAGTTGCGGTACGTCGCTGTGGTACGGCGTCATAAGTTCACGCAGGAGTCTCGTCGCAGTACAACATGTCCTGCCAGCGGCGGGGCGTGCTCGCACCTACATGAAGTTCCGAAGCCTTTTGAGCCGCTGATCGAGCTGAGTCAAGAGCGATGGGAGGATGTCAGCAGCGTGCGCGAGCGAGTTCGCGGAGCCCCGAAGTCCTTGAGCGTCGAAAACCTCTGCTGCATAGGCCAGTCGTCGAGCGCTATCCGCTTCCAGGCCACCGGACTTGTCCGACATGACGGTGACGATGTTGCGCAGCTCACGAAGGGCATCTGACGTGAGCGTCCCTGTTCGCTCCAACTCGTCGGCGATCTTCTCCAGCCGCGTTACCGGCGGGGTAAACACCGAGATGAGGAGGGCAGCGAGCTGATCCTCGCTAAGTGGCGGGATCAGGTCCAACGCCGGGCCATTCCTGCCTTCGTGGGCGCGCTTCCACTCCCGAAGCAGATCAGGTGGATATCGCTCCTCGCCGTGGTTCTTGTCGTCGACCTCGGCATGATGGGCAAGACAGAGAAGTATCAGGTTCTTGAACGACTCGCGCTCCCGCGCTTCCTTCTCTGAAGGACAGGGGCGGTAACGGGCGGCAGTGCGCTTGACCCCGATGATGTGGGCGATCTGAGCGTTCTTCTGAAAGACACCTGGCCGGACTTCATAGATCACAGGGAAGGGACACCCAGGGGCGTAGCACCGGCCGTTGCTAAGCGTCCAGAGAGCGGCCTCAACTGCCGCGGGAATGTTGCGCCGGCGCTCTGGATCCTCGTCTGATCGCCCCATACGAACAGCCTAGGTGGTGCACTCGCACGGCCCCAGACCACAAAGTGGTACATTCCGCCGGGCCTGATGGCACCTCTCGGAGACCGGAACCAAGGCCCCAGACTAAGATCGGTCCGGGGTGCTGCCTTGGGCCGCTGCGCGTCCCACCTGCGTTTCTGGTCCATAGACGTTCGCGCTCGTCCGTCGGTGTTCGTCGGCGTTGTCACGCAGTTAGACACTCATCCGCCGCGACTCCGGCTCACTTCTTGCGGCGCTTGCTCGCCCTCTTCTTCAGCTCGGCTTGGCCACGCTTCGCCTAGTCACCTTGGTGGAGGTAACAGCGCGACGTGCCCGTCACTGTCTTGTTCTGGCAGCGACCGCCGGCCACCGTTGGCCAACCGCACTTCCCTTGCTTCCACTTGCCCACGGTCCGCTCCCGGTAGCCCAACTCACCTGTCGGCAACCAGCGTGCGTGATCGTGCAGACGTAGGGGAGGGCGAATGGCAGGCGGCACCCGGGGCCCCGCGCGTACGCGGTCAGAGCATCCGGCGCATCTCCTCGATGTGCACGCTTTCCAAGTCTGTTGGCCGTGGCCGTAGATCCGTCCAAGACCGTTCATCTGCGTCTACTCGGATACGGCGATGCTGGGCGGTTGCTGCCGCTGGTCGGCGGTGAACGAGCCCGGATGCTGGCGGATGAGACGGAAGTTGAGACGGGGCGGATGCGCTCACAGCCCAGCCGCCGGCATGTCCGTGGATGGCGGCCAGCGCTCACCCGTGTCTGAAGCGGCTGCTGTACCCAAACCTGCCCCCAGCATCCACGAAACTGGCTAACATGCTAATTCGTTATCAGCAGACTGAGGGGGGAGAATGAGTGGGATGTCGCAGACTTCACTCAAATTGTGGGAAGGCATGCGGAAGTTCACTCCGTTGGTGCAATTGGAGTCTATGGACTTCGATACTGATTCACCCTTCCCTGGTCAAAAGATAAACCTCTCGCCGTTCACTGTGATTTCCGGATTGCATGGGGCTGGTAAGAGCACGCTCCTAAAGTGCATCTCTGAATCACTCCAGACTGGGTCCTGGAGAAATGAACATCCGCCATTCCTCGGCCCAATGGGAGAGGGTATTTCGCTAGGCGGGTTTGTGCAAGTTTGGCTACGTAAGGGGGAGGATAGGATCTCATACGCCGCCAACCTAGGGCACCCGCGAAAGCGCGGCGAAAGCATAGCTGACGTGTATCCCGATATTCATAACACATTCGAGGTGCCGAGCGAGATCTCGATGTTCTTTCAAGAATCTCGCAGGCAGGATATATTGAGCCTTCAGGAAGGCGATAGTTGGAGTCAATCTCGAAGAGATCTGGATGCCCTCAGGGACATCCTAGGGGTTGCTTATGAGGAAGTCATTTACTATCCGGTTAGGGCTGACAGTCTCGCACCTATCTTTCCGTATGTACGCGCTCGACGGGGAAATCGGTGGGTCGACTCTTTCTCCATGAGTTATGGCGAATTGTCAGTTCACAGGATGCGGTGGTTCGTCAGACATCCTTACCAGGATTCCCTGGTGATCCTGGATGAGCCGGAAGCCAATATTGCTCCGCGTGGGCATGCAGCTCTGGTGGATGAGTTGGCACGATTGGCACGTTCCGCTGGAGTCCAGGTAATCGCCGTTACGCATTCCCCCGCCTTCATTACCAGGGTCCCGCTAGATTTTGTTAGGATTTGCGTTCGTGGCGAAGGCGACCCTCTGCTTCTTCAGCCCTCCCTGGTATCGGATCTGCGTGACATGCTGGGCGTGGAGAGTCCACTGCGAGGCGTCGTCCTAGTTGAGGATGAGGTGGCTCGTGAGCTCCTTAGGCTGATGCTTTCTGTGCATGGCTTTATCGGCGGCAATGAAATTGAGGTGATAGACGTAGGATCGTGGAATGACGTGCTAGTTACCGCCAGCGGTATTTCAAACTCGGGCAGGTTGCGGGTTGCCGCCGTTATTGACGGTGATCAGCGTGAGAATCTGAAAGGGAAGGGAACTGGCCGCGATGCTTTGTTCCTGCCTGGAAAGGAATCCCCGGAGAAGGTGGTGATGCGCAGCGCGGCGCAGAATCCGAAAGAGCTGGCAAGGGGGCTGGGATGCTCTGATTCTTCGATCAGTATCTATTTGGCTGAACTGGCTGGAATGGATCACCATAGATGGTTGGAGATTCTGGCGCGGAGAACAGGGAACGACTGGCGCTACTGCTTGAGGGCGGCATTCTCGATTTGGCACGAGATCCCCGAGAATTACGCAGACGCAGAAGCTCTGGTTCGGAATATCGAGAAAAAAGTGTGCTAACACTCTGAGGTCATGTAGACACGGCTGACATCCCAATACGAGTGCGGTCGTCAGATCAGGTCCGATAGGAGGTGCGTCTGTACCTCAGCCCACGAAAGTCAGCCACGATGGCGGGTGGGCCGACTGACCAGGCGCGCGTGTGTTTCGCTGCACCTCCGCTGGCCTCAGCCACGCTATCCAGGTTTGTCGTCGGCCAGAGCAACCGCGATGGCCGGCCCGTGACAGGGGCGGGAGCCCCCGGCTTCTTGGGGAGCTGGGGCATCGAAAGCGGATTGGGTCCGCTTGTGGTGCGGGCCGCGTGGCGCACGATCCGGCGGTCTGCGTGCGTCGGCGGGGTAGGGCTGCTGTCCTGCGGTGGGCTGCTTACAGTGATGGGCAGCCCACCGCTGCGCGTGAAACGTCTACGGAGTGGTCCCCAGGGAGCCGAATGGGATTTGAAGGCCGCCGACAGGGGGCATCATTTGTGCTACGTTGACTGCCATTTGCTGTACGGCGAAAGCGCGACCGATATGATTCTCAATGATCTTTACAGCGCCTGTGCTGCCGAAAGTGTGAGTCGTGGCATGGAAAACGCTAAGCACAAGATCCTGTAGGACTTGGTCATCCTCTAGGTCCTGAATGAGCACTCCTTGAGCGCGAGCGTGTTCGCGATCGATGCCCCGACCGTGAGCCTTGTGCAGATCAGCATCCGCGAAATATCTTGCTATTTCTGCGCTCTTCTGGTCGCGCTCAGGATCTGCTGCAAACATGTAGCTTCTGAGCCACTCTTGTACCAGCTCGCGCCCCAGTTCCTCGTACTGGGCGCAAACCTCCAGGAGGCCTGGAGCGTACTGCTGCAAAATTGGAAGCCAGACGCTCAAACGGCTTGCATCGTTGGAACACTCTTCGGCGGCGCGCTCAAACTGTCGAATGAGAGCCCTTGCAGGCATGGCGCGCCCGCCCGTGACGAGCTGTGGGTCGATTGGGCCTAGCTGGGAATGCTTGCCCATCACAATCACATTCGCTGAAAGGGCCCACATCGTTGCGGCTGACATAGCGGCCAGAGGTACGAAGACGCGCACGTCTTCGTACTTGGATCGCATGTAGCTGACTAGGCTATTGGCGGCTTCGGGAGACCCCCCAGGGCTATGAAGGATCAAGTCCAGGTTTGGCCCGGGGAGATCCCTGAAACACTCCATCAACCCTTGCATATCCTGCAATGTGATGGATGTATTTGCAGGATTGGCCTGTGCGCCAAGGAAGTCTGTTGCGTACAGAACCACATTGCGCCCAGTGTGAGCATGTAGTTCCGTAAGATATTTGCGTCGGATCAAATCGAAGTCTGGCCCAGCGGACCCGTTACTAGCCGATTCTCCGATTTCCCGGAGAATGTCTCCCCAGCCTGGCACTGAACTAAGCGTTCCCTCCGGTAGTGAAGCGGGTGAGGGGCACGGAAATCGTAGGCTGGGGTGCGCGCTTATTTGCGGCTTGATAGATGCGCATTACCTCTGCAACTCCAGGGCGCTTCATCGCGGCACTCAGAAGTTCTTCGTGCTTCTGTGTCGGGCTCTTTTTGTCACCCACCGTTACTCTCCCCATACGCTCGGATGCTATCAACCTTACAGTCGCCGACAGGGAGGGGAAAGATGTCGGTCGGAAGGGGCGCGACGGTGATCCAGTATCGATCAGAATGTGAATCGGCGCGGCCACTAGATGTAGTGATCCATTAGGGCGAGGGCACTAGATAGGCGACGCCAGGTCGATGGAGCGGCTTTGGGGTGGTGCTGCTTTGGCGGGAGTGATCATGGCCCCGTAAAGCCGTGGAGCCGACCGCCCCAGCCACGATGGACCCCTTCTCTGAGGCCAGGTGGCTGATCGCTGTGTGCGCGGCACGGGCGCCGGCCGGGCTGGAGCGGGGCGGAGACAGGAGCGCGGCCCGGCCGGGGGCTGGGCCGCGCGCGGTGAGCGGAGCGAGCCGCCTTGAACCAGTAGAGAAAGTTGTAACTCAGTCGGCCGCGTGGGGTTTGAAGTCGTATGCGCAGGCTGGCAGTTCGGCCCTTTGGCGGTGGGCGAGTGGCAGGAAGAGAACCGGCCGGATCGTCCACGTGATGCGAGTGCTGGCCTGAGTGACCGTGACCGTGCAGGGATCGGAGCGCAGGAGGGCACGTCGGGTCTCTATGCGGCCCTCGTACAGCCAAGCCCATGCCTGGTCGGAAGCGTCGGAGTCCAGCGCCGGTGAGATCGTGCGGAGCGTGACCGCGACCCACCTGTCTGCCTGGGGTGCCGAGTACGCGTCGAAAGCTGCCCGGAGTGCCGGCAGCTGGTCGCCGTCGAGGTCCTCAGTCCAGCACTCGCACCAGTAGCCGCGCGCGAGTCCCGTCACGATGCCGCTCCTCTGGGGTAGGCCACGAGTACGTAGCGCGTGTTCTCGTCGTACAGGGTGAGTTGGTAGGCCGTGCCTGTGGCCAGATAGGCGAGGGCTCGCTCATGCTCCGGCTCGTCGGTGAGCCAGTGGCGGCCCGGCTGTGCGTATGCGGCGTCGAGCTGGTCCGTGATGTGACTCGTACGCTCCTGAAGCCAACGCAACGCCAGACGGGGGCTTGTGGCGGCGTGCGATCCCAGCGTGATGGAACGGACTTCGTGCAAGGGGTAGGCGGCGGCCCAGCACTGATAAGAGCCGTACCGCCCGCCCGCATGCAGGTCCTCAGCAAGGGCTGACGTCAGCATGACTGACCCTCTGAGCCCGGCTGTGCGAAGAGTTCCGCGGTGACCGTGTGGCCGCCGTCGCTGTCGTGGACCACGACCCGGTGAGCGATCGCGCTGACCATGCCCAGGCCCCGGCCGTGCTCGGCGTCCTCGGCCTGGTCCTCGACCTTCGGGGCGGTGGCCGCGCCTCCGTCGTCTGTGACGGACAGGGCGATCACCTGCGGGGAGACCGCAAGGGCCAGGTGGAACCTGCCGGACTCCAGGCCGCTGGCCGTGTGGAGGATCGCGTTCGTGCTCAGCTCGCTCACGATCAGTTCGGCATCCGCCGCTAAGGGCGATCCGCGCAGGATGTCCCGGGTCCAGCGGCGGGCCCGGCTCACTTCTTCTGGGAATCCTGGGCAACTCAGTCCCCAGACCCGGGCTGTACTCGTATACTCGTGCATACAAGTTCCTTCGTGCTGGTAGGCCGCCATGTGCAGCGGGTTCGGGCTAGACGAGTTTCACGCCATCGTGGGCGCGGATGGCCGGCGGGGACGCCGCGTCGAGTGCGTCCAGGACGCGGATCGCGTACGCCTGGTCGGCAAGCTCGGTGACCTCTTCACGGGTGGCCCAGCGCAGCGCGCGGGTCTCGTCACCGGTGGTGGGCGTGCCGTCGGCGGCCTCGCAACGGAAGACCAGGGAGACGATCAAGCCCTTCATGTTCTTGTAGACGCCGGTCAGGGTCGCCGGAAGGGCGATCTTGATGCCGGTCTCTTCGAGGACTTCGCGTTGCAGGGCTTCCGGGATGGTCTCCTCGCGTTCGAGGACGCCGCCCGGGGGTTCCCACTTGCCGTTGTCCCGGCGCTGGATCAGGAGGGCCCGACCGTGGTCGTCGACGACGACCCCGGCGACGCTCACGGAGTGCGGGCGTTCTGTGCTCACGTTCCTCGGCCCTCTCGGCTGGCTAGGCTCTCCACCGTAGCAACAACACTCGCCCACTCGTCTAGATACCTAAAGGAGTACTCAACGTGAGCCCTCTCCCTTCCGGCCTCCTCGGCGATCTCGACCCCACGAGCGATCGTGCGGTCTTCCGTCAGATCGCTGACCAGCTGCGCGAGGCCATTGACCGTGGGCGGTTCCGCGAGGGTGAAAAGCTGCCCTCGGAAGCTGAGCTTGTCGAGCACTACGGGGTGTCCCGGATGACCGTCCGGAACTCCTTCTCCATCCTCCAGGGGGAGGGTCTGGTGCACGCCGAGCACGGCAAGGGCGTCTTCGTGCGGCCCCGGCCACCGGTGCGGCGCCTCGCCTCCGACCGGTTCGCCCGGCGGCACAGGGAGCAGGGGAAGTCCGCGTTCATCGTGGAGGCCAATGCGGCCGGCAGTCACCCCCAGGTCGACAGTCTTGAGGTCAAGGAGGAGAAGGCCAGCCAGGACGTCTCTACTCGGCTCGGGTCCGTCCGGCGCGTGCTCGCCCGGCGGCGTCGGTACCTCCTCGACGGACGGCCTGTCGAGTTCGCGACCTCCTACCTGCCCCTCGACATCGCGCGCGGGACTCCGATCGCCGAGCCGAACCCCGGCCCCGGCGGCATCTACGCCCGCCTTGAAGAGCTGGGCCATCGTCTCGACCACTTCGAGGAAGAGATCCGTGCCCGGATGCCCTCGCCCGCCGAGGTCAAGACGCTGCACCTGGCGGCCGGCGTGCCGGTGATCCACCTGATCCGGACCGCCTTCGACACCGAGGGGCGGGCCGTCGAGGTTTGCGACACGGTGATGGCGGCGGACGCGTACGTCCTGTCGTACCAGCTCCCGGCGACGTGATCAGATGGGCGGCGGCACTGCTCTAGACGGTCGGCTCGTCTTCGCCATCGGGGACGGGCGGGAAGATGTGGCCGATGTTGTTCCACATGAAGCCCTCCCGCCAGTCGGGCTTGTCGGCCATCGAGTCGAGGAGTGCTTGGAGGACCTTCTCCTGCGACACCGTCCGGGTCTGGTAGTGCTCCGAGGGGACGCCATCGCGGTATTCCAGCTGGTAGGTGTTGTTGTTGCAGAACCAGACCTGGATGTACCAGTCGCCCTCGCGTTCCCCGTCCCGCCGGTCAAGGATCAGGTACTCGTTGCCGCGTTGCAGGTTGGCGAGCATGGCCCCTACTGCCGGCTTCGTGGGGCGCTTCAGCTCGTAGCCACGGCCGTTGGTCGCTATCAGCATGGGTGGATTGTGGCGGGTGGGTCTGACACCGGCGCAGGTCGCTTCTCCGAACTCGTACACCCCAACACGCTTACTCGTATAGACGAGTGGGCAAGTTGTGTGGCACAGTGGTCCGCACGAACCCGGGAGATCGGGTTCGTAGGACGACTCTTGTATAGACGAGTAGATAGGGGAAATCCCTTGCGTACCATCCGCGTTGAGACCTCCGCCGCGACGATCCTCCTCACCGAGGCCCCTGAGCCGAAGGTCCGCGACCGGCAGACGGGCGAGATCGCCAAGGACGCGAACAGCGGTGAGGCCCTGATGACGATCGGCGTCGTCTACATCGAGGACGGCGAGTCGTCGCTGATCAAGGTCACCGTCCCGGAGGGCGGCATCTCCGAGGGGCTGGCCCTCGGAGCGCCGGTCTCGCTCCCGGGACTGGTCGCCCGGCCGTGGGAGTCCGTGTTCAACGGGCAGCAGCGACATGGCATCGCCTACCGGGCCGCCGCCGTCACTCCAGCCGCCTTCCCGGCCGTCACCGGGGCCGCTGCCTGATGACCGACCTGACGACGCTCCTGGAGGTGGGTGGTCCCCTCGCCGCGCTCGGCGGTGGGGCCGCCTACACCCGGGCCAAGCACCCGGCGGTGTACTGGTCCACGATCGGCCTGCCGATATCCACGGCCCGGCTGCTCGGCTCGTACAGCTCGGTCATGGAAGCGTGCGGCCTGACCGTGGCGCCCTCCCGGCTCAGGGTCCTCGCTATCAAGGCCACGACCAACCGTGAGGTCCGGCCCGTACCGCCCCGTCGGGGAGTCATCCGGCCCACCTCGACCGGTCTCCGGATCCGGCTCCGGCTCGCGCCGGGACAGGAACCCGCCGACGTCGCCGCCTCGGCCGAACGGCTGCGGCATGCCTGGGGCGTGCACGCCGTGTACGTCACGACCGTCAAACCGGGCGTGGTCGAACTGCGGCTGGTCGGCTACGACGTGCTACGACGGGTGCGGATGCCCCGCAAGGTCGCGAACGGCTTCCTCAAGGTTCCGGTCGCGCTTCGGGAAGACGCCATGCCGTTCGTACGGGACTACCGCACCATCCCTCACCAACTCACCCTCGGCGCCACCTTGTCCGGCAAGTCCATGTACCTACGTCACCTGATCGCCGGACTCGCCCGACAGCCCGTCGCCCTGGTCGGTATCGACTGCAAGCGGGGAGTGGAGCTGGCGCCCTTCGCCGCTCGGCTCTCGGCATTGGCAACCGACCCGGAACAGGCGGCGGAACTGCTGCCCGTGCTGGTCAAGGAAATGGAGGACCGATACGACCTGATCAAGGCCCGACAGGGCATCGCGCCGGACACGCCCGACGAGGAGATCACCTCCGACGTCTGGGGCCTGCCCGAGAAGCAACGCCCGGTGCCGATCGTGCTGTTCGTGGACGAGGTGGCCGAACTCTTCCTCGTCGCCACACGCAAGGACGAGGAACGCCGGGACGAGATGGTCACCCAGCTCATCCGCCTCGCCCAGCTCGGCCGCGCCGCCGGTATCTACCTGGAGGTCTGCGGACAGCGCTTCGGCGCCGAACTCGGCAAGGGCGCGACCATGCTCCGGGCCCAGCTCACCGGCCGCGTCTGCCACCGCGTCAACGACGAAGCCTCCGCCAAGATGGCGCTCGGCGACATCGCCCCCGAAGCGGTCTATGCCGCCTGCGCCATCGCCCCAGAACGACCCGGCCTCGCCGTGGCCGGTGACACCTCTGGCGGCTGGTCCCGCATCCGCACGCCGTACCTCTCCCTCGCCACCGCCGCCGAGACCTGCCGTGAGTCGGCGGACCTCGTGCCCGATCTGCCCGCGCTCAAGTGCTTCCGGCCCGACGCACCCGTGCGCCCGGTCGAGACCGCGCCCTCGGCCGTTCTGCCCCACCCGGTAGCCGACTGACCTTCCCCTCTCCCCGCCCGACTCCAGAAGGAGCCGCATCATGCGCGCCCGCCTGGTCCGCGTCGACGCGGTACTTGTCCAAGCACTCATCGCCGCCGCGCTGTCCTTCGCCCACCTTCACGACGTCGCCATGGCGGCCGGACAGGACGGGTGGAAGGCATGGGCCTATCCCATCTCCGTCGACCTCTTGCTTGTCGCCGCCTGGCGCCGTCTGCGCTCGGGCACGACCAAAGCGGCGGCCTGGTGCTGGTTCGTCATCGCGCTCACGGCATCCCTCGGCGCCAACGTCGCCACCGCCGGCCTCCTCGACCTCGGCAACGTCCCCGCCTGGCTGCGCATCCTCGTCGCTGGCTGGCCCGCCATCGCCTTTCTCGGCGGGACCCTCCTCGCCCACTCGGCGGCAGAGAAGCACGCCGACGTTGACGACCAGGAGGACGAGCCCGAAACCATGCCCGAACCCTCCGACCAACCCGCCATCGAAGCACCGCCAGAGCCTCCGCCTGTGCCGGTCCCGTCCGCCCTGGTCGACCACGCCCGAAAGGTCGCCGCCGAGCACCACGCCCGTACCGGCGCCGCGATCGACACGCCGACCCTCCGCGCCCGCCTCGGCATCCCGGCTCCCATGGCCGAAGCCATCGCCGCCCACCTCTGAAAGGACACCCATGGCCGCCAACCGCAACTTCCGTGACGTCACCCGCATCGGCCCCGTCCAGGTCGGCACCTCCTACGACCAGCGTGGCCGCGAGAAGCACACCGCCGCTTGCACCGCTCCACGCTGCGGCTTCTCCGCCGACTACGACAGCCGCGCCGCCGCCGAACTGGCCGCCCGTACCCACCGCTGCCCCGTCCGCTGAAAGGGCCAAGACCAACCGTGACCGTCAGTCTGCCGCTCGTGCTCGTCCTCGGTTTCTTCGTCTGGGGAGCGATCAAGTTCCTCGGCATCCGGCCCTGGACTGTCGTCCTGATCGCCCTCTTCGGCTTCTGGCTCTCGCACACCTTCCTCGCCCCCGGCATCGAGTCCGGCACGCGCTCCGGCGTGGGCGTCATAAACGGCACACATGACTAGACGAGTAGATAAGGAGAGCCCGGCTGTGTTCCTGCCCAAGTACCCGGACAACCCCACCCCTCCGCCCGCCCACACCCACACCCCGACGGACCCGGCGCCGCTCCAGCGCTACCGCCCGTCCCTCTCCATCGATCAGAAGACGGTCGCGGCCCTGATCGTCGGTGGCGTAGTCCTCACCGCGCTACTGGCCGCCGTCGCTGTCACGGCCATCTCGGTGGCCATCGCCGCCGTGGTCCTGCGCTCGCTCCTCCGCGAGCACAACCGGCGCTGACGCGCCTTGACCTCCGAGGCGGCGCGACACGGCCAAGCATCCGCCGCCCCGGCGGCCCATTCCTCCCGACAACGCCAGTCAGAAGGAGACCGCCATCTTCGCCCGCACCACCCCGCCCCCGCTCCCGGAACTCAGCAACCTCGCCGCCGACGGGACCCTGCCGGGTATCCTCCGGCAGCTCTCCGGGCTCGGCGGCTGCACCCACCCCATCCGGCTGGACGGCCACCGCACCGAGTACGACGTCGACACCACCACCGGTGAGATCGGCCGTGTCCTCCAGCATCTCGACTCGACCGCCCTCCCGGCCGGCCAACTCCTCGTCCGCTGCAACAACCGCCGTACCACCCGCTGCCCTGCCTGCGCCGAGGTCTACCGGCGTGACACCTTCCACCTGATCACCGCCGGACTGCGCGGCGGCAAGGGCACCCCGGAACGCGTCGCCGCCCATCCCCGGGTCTTCGCCACCTTCACCGCCCCCGGCTTCGGCCCGGTCCACAACCGCCGTACCGATGGCCGCCGGTGCCGCTGCGGCACCCACCACGACCAGAACGACGACACCCTTGGCACCCCGCTCGACCCGGACACGTACGACTACGAAGCCGCCGTCCTATGGAACGCGCACGCCGGGCAGCTCTGGCGCCGCTTCTCCATCTACCTGCGCCGTGAGGTCGCCAAGCGCGCGGGCCTGTCACAGCGCCGGTTCCGCGAACACGCCCGCGTCTCCTTCGCCAAGGTCGCCGAGTACCAGAAGCGCGGTGCAGTCCACTTCCATGCCGTGATCCGCATCGACGGCCCCGATGGCGGAGAGACCCCGCCCCCGGCCTGGGCCACCGCTGACTTGCTCACGGACGCCATCAAGGAAGCAGCCGCCAATGTCCGTGTCGACGGTCCGGTGATCGAGGGCCGCACTCATACCTTCGCCTTCGGCCGCCAACTCGACATCCGCACCATCCGCTCCGCCGACTTCAACGACGGCCAGGAGCTGACCGAGCGGGCCGTAGCGGCGTACATCGCCAAGTACGCCACCAAGGGCGCCGAGACCGCGACGGGCGCCCTCGACCGCCCGCTCAAGTTCGCCGCCGAACTCGCCCAGTTCGACATCAGCGACCACGCCCGCCGCCTCATCCGAACCGCCTGGACCCTCGGCGCCCGCAAGGACCTCGAACACCTCCGCCTGCGCGCCTGGGCCCACATGCTCGGATTCCGCGGCCACTTCTCCACCAAGTCCCGCCGCTACTCCACCACCCTCGGCGCCCTCCGCGACGCCCGCGCCGAATGGCGCCGCGCCCAGGCAGCAACCGAAGAACGCCCGACCGACACGACGTACGTCCTCGCCCACTGGGTCTTCGCCGGCACCGGCCTGTCCGACACCGAAGCCTGGCTCGCCGCATCCCTCGAACCCGCCCCCGGAACGGAAGGAGAACCCACCCATGGCTGACCGCTACCTCACCGTGGCTCAGGTGGCCGAACTCCTCGGGACCACGGAACGCTTCCCGCGCCGCCTGATCGCCGAGCGACGCATCACGTTCGTCAAGGTCGGTCGGCACGTTCGCATCCCGGAAAGCTCGCTGAGCGCGTTCATCGACGCCCACACGGTTCAGCCGATCGGTCACCGGCGCGGCTCGCTGCGGAGGGTTGCCTGATGGCCAACAAGCAGGGGAGGCGCAGAAGCTTCGGGTCGGTCCGGCAGCTCCCATCTGGCCGCTGGCAGGTTCGGTACCGCGATCCCGAGACGGGCCAACTGCGCCCGGCCGAGAAGACGTACCCGACCAAGACCGACGCGCAAGCGGCGCTCACACACATCGAGTCCGACATCGCGCGTGGGCACTGGTCGGACCCGGACGCCGGGGCAGTGAACTTCGAGGAGTACGCCGTTGCTTGGCTGCGAGACCGGAAGCTGGCCGATCGCACGCGCGAGCGCAACGAGTCGGTGATTCGGCTGCACATCCTGCCCACGTTCGGGGCCGGGAGCGTGGCGGACGTGTCGACGGCTCGGGTGCGCAGCTGGCGCGGCAAGCTCCTCGCCGCCGGCGTCGGGGAGCCGACGGTGGTCAAGGCGTATCAGCTGCTCCGGGCCTTGATGAACACGGCGGTGGACGATGAGCTGATCCGGCGCAACCCATGCCGTATCAAGGGAGCGGACCACTACGACGTGCCAGAGCGGCCGGTCCTCACGGTCGCGGAAGTCTTCGCCGTTGCCGACTCCATCGCTCCGCGCTATCGGCTGCTCGTGCTCCTGGCGGCCTTCACCACTCTCCGGTTCGGAGAGCTGGCGGCCCTGAGGCGCCGGGACATCAACCTGGGGGCACTGACCGTCACAGTGCGCCGCGCTCAGGCCGAACTGCAGAACGGGCGGCTCTTTGACAAGGCGCCGAAGTCCGCAGCCGGCGTCCGCTCCGTCTCCTTCCCGGCTGAACTGCTCGATGAGATCACCCGCCACCTGGAGCACTTTGCCGCGCCTGGCAGCGAGGGGCACATCTTCGTCGGGCCGCAGGGCGGACAACTGCGGCGTAGCAACTTCCGCGACGACTGGGTGCAAGCCCGGAAGGCGGCTGGCGTCACGGCTGAGCTGCACTTCCACGACCTTCGGCACACCGGCAATACGCTTGCCTCCACGGCTGGCGCCAGCACGCGCGAGCTGATGACCCGGATGGGCCACAGCAGCTCACGGGCCGCGCTGATCTATCAGCACATGACCAGCGACCGCGACCGGGCCATCGCTGACCGGCTCGGAGCAATGATCCGGGGCGGTGGGGGAGCGGCGTCCGAGCAGCCCTCCGAGAAGGACCCTGCGGGCCCGTAGTGGCACGCCTGTGGCACGACCCCTGAAACGCCGAAGGGCCAGCCTGGGAGGAATTCCCTCCTGAGCTGGCCCTTCTCTCTGTGCCCCCGGCAGGATTCGAACCTGCGACACCCGCTTTAGGAGAGCGGTGCTCTATCCCCTGAGCTACGAAGGCATTGCTTGATCGGTGGTGACTGGGTCACCGCGGACAGTGTAGCGGGTGGGCCGTGGCGGTATGGCGGGGTGCGGGAGGGGCGTTGCGGGTGGGGGTCAGGACGTGGGGATGTGGGTGAAGCGGGAGGCTGTGCGGAGGTCTCGCTGGATGTGGTCGGCGGTTGTGCGGAGGGCTGGGAGGACTTCCTGGACGCAGTCCTCGAGGGTGCGACGGGCCGCGTGGGTGGCGACGTTCAGCGCGGTGACCGCCCGGCCCGACCGGTCCCGTACCGGTACGGCGATGGATCGCAGGCCTGATTCCAGTTCCTCGTCCACCAGGGCGTATCCCTGGGCGCGGACCTTGGCCAGAGTCGGGGGGAGGGGGGAAGTGGTGTCGGCCAGGAGGACGCGGCCCAGGGACGTCGCCGTGGCGGGCAGGCGGGCGCCCACCGAGATGTGCACGGTCAGGACGCGGCTCGCGCCCGCGCCGGCGGTGTACTGGATCTCCGTGCCGTCGGGTGTGAGGACCGCCAGCGCCGTCGGCTCGTGCAGGTGGTCCGCGAGGGCGCGGAGGTGTGGCTCGGCCAGGCGGGGGAGTGTGGTGCGGGACAGGGGTGGGAAGCCGAGGTCCAGGACGCGCGGGGTGAGCGCGAAGGTGCGGTCGGGGTGCGCGTGGACCAGGCCGAGGTGTTCGTGGGTGAGCAGCGCACGGCGGGCCGTGGCCCGGGCCAGGCCGGTCGCCCGTGCCACCTCGCTCAGGGACAGCGCCGCGCGGCCCTCGCCGAAGGCGGCCGGTACGGTCAGGCCGCGCGCCAGCGACTCCACGAAGTCCCGGCCCAGCTGGTGCTTGGACGCCGTCGTCCAGGTCGCTAGGCCCGACGGCGGCGGGCCCGGCTCGGGCGGGGGTGCCGTGCGCAGGTCTGCCTCCATCGCCGCCACCGCCGTACGAAGGCGTGGCAGGAGGCTTGTGCGCAGGTCGGCCGCGGAGTGCCGGCTGGTGTGACTGACCACGCTCGCCACGCAGGCCAGGTGGCCGGTGCCCGGATCCCGTACCGGTACGGACACGGCCACCAGGCCCGGTTCGATCAGTTGGTCGTCCAGCGCCCAGCCGTCCCGGCGCGCCCGCTCCACCCGCTGCGCGAAGGTGGGGTCGCCGGTGTGGGCCTGCCGGGGGGGTACGGCGGGGAAGGCCGCGTCCGTCGGGTCCGCCGCGCGGCGGGTGCGCCAGCGTGTCCAGTCCGGTTCCGTCCACTCGGTCGCGAACAGCGGCCCCGGCGCGGTGCGTTCGGCCGGGAGCAGGTCTCCGATACGGAAGCTCACGGACATCGCGCGGCGGCGGGTGGCCTGGTGGATGAAGCGGATGCCGTCGAGGTCGGCGACCGCGAGCGACACCGACTCGTCCAACTCGTCGGCGAGGGCGTCGGCGCGTGCGCCGAGCAGTGCGGGCAGCCGGAGAGCGGCGAGGTAGGCGTTGCCCAGCTCCATCACGCCGGGGGTGAGGACGACGTCCCGGCCGTCGAGGCGGACGTAGTCCATGCGGGAGAGGGTCGCGGTGACGCGGTCGACCGTGGAGCGGGCGAGGCCGGTGGCCCGTTCCAGCGCGCTCGGGCTCAGCGTGCCGCCCGCCTCGGTCAGCCGTCGCAGCACACCGACCCCGCGCAGCAGCGGTCCGACCGCTTCCCCCGCCTCGGCACGGGCGTCGGCATCCAGCGCGGTCGCACTCTTCGCGGGCATCGGCTCTCCGGTACGGCATTCGGGCACGCCTACGTTAATCCCCGCCCGGCATGTGCAGGGTCCGTGTGTTGGCCTCGCCGGCCGCCTGGCTGGCTTACTCCGTTGCCCGCGAGCACCGTCCCCCGCGAGCTCCCTCGCCCGCGAGTACCGTCCGCCCGCGAGTACCGTCGCCCCCGAACTCCGTTGGCCTCCGTCCGCTGCCTTCCGGCTCCGGTCCCGGCCCCGGCCCCGGTCCGCTCGCTCCGTCTGCCGCCACAAATTCCGCCAGCCGTCTGCAGCCGCCGGCCGCCGACCGCCGACCGTCGCCTACCGGCTCAGCCGCCCCCGCCCGCCGACCGCCCGCCGACCGCCAACCGTCCGCAGGCCCCGCCCCGCCCCCCTACCCCCGCGTCACCCGCACCCGATAGTTCGCGTCCTCGTCCCTGCCCTCCACCTGCACGGTGATGCCATGGCGCGGGTCCTTGAACGATTCGCCGGGGGAGAAGGGGGCGTCGGAGAGTTCTGACTGGACGTTGGGGCTGCGGGTGCAGCCGCCGCTGTTGCGGTGGCTGTCGTAGACCGTGACCGGACCGCGTCCGGTGTCGATCGTGCCGTCCACCTTGTAGATCAGCACGCCCGGCCGGCACACCACCTCGTCGTTGCCGCCCTGCTCCCGCACCTCCACCGCGTACGAACTCTGCGCGTCGACGGGGATGAGGACCAGCTTCCCGCCCCCCGCCTTGTACAGCGGCGTCAGCCCGTACTCGACGCTGCCCCGTGTCGCCGCGCAGCCCACCTGGGAGCCGTCCAGCCAGCCCAGTTTCCACTTGTGCCAGGCGAGCAGATCGTTGTTGGCCCCCCAGTCCTCGCTCATGATGTCCCAGTGCCCGACCGCGACCCCGCCGTCCTGCGTGTACAGGTCGGGCAGGCCGAAGGTGTGGCTGTTCTCGTGCGGCAGCACCCGGTAGCCGGTGTGGTCGTAGGAGCCGGAGCCGTCGTCCTGCCGGGAGTAGACGAAGGAGGCGTTCGAGACGGGAACGCCGTCGGCGACCGGGGCGTCGCCGTTGCCGGCGAAGGTCACGGACAGGACCGTGTCCAGGGCGGAGGGGCCGGCGTTCGGGGTGACCAGGACGTTGAGGATGTCGTACGTGCGGAAGTCCACCGTCGGGTCGGCCGTGGCCACGATGTCCTGCACGAGCTGTCGGTAGCCGGGATCGAAGGGGGCGCCGCGATCTATGCCGTACGCCTTGAAGGGCTTGGGCATCCGCAGCCACGTGGTGATCGGTGTCTCCGGCCGGTAGTCCAGGCGGCCGTACGACGAGGTGCGGAACCACTCCTGGGTCCGCGGGAAGAACTCGTGGAACCGGTCCATGGCACTGCCCCGCCCGGGCGCGTCGGAGAAGTCGACCATCAGGGTCAGGGCGTGGAGCGTGCCCGTGGAGTGGGCGTAACCGTGTGGGGTGGGCAGGCCCTCGGTCATCTGTACGTCGAGACCGCCGTGGACGGTACAGGGGGCGAGGGCGGGGGAGCGGGCCATGCCGATGGGCCCGGCGGTGGTGGGCGCCGACAGGTGTCCGGTCCCGGCCGAGGTGCTGACCGTGAAGGTCAGCGCGGTCACCACGGTGAGAGCGGCCACGCGGCGCGGGCGTATGCGACGGCGGCGGGCGCGCGAGCGGCCCTCTCGGGGGCGGCCGTCGCGAGAACGACCTTCACCCGACCGGCCTTCCCGAGGGCGGGCTCCGCTCCCTCGGCCTTCCCGGGTGCCGCCTTCGCCTGATCGGACTTCGCCCCCTCGGCCTCCGCCCCCTCGGCCTTCTCGGGGGCGGCCGTCGCGAGAACGCCCTTCGCCCGATCGGCCCTCACGAGAGCGACCTCCACCCGATCGGCCCTCACGAGACCGGCCTTCGCGCCCGGCGCTGGGTCCGTGGAGTGCGCTAAGCCCGTGGAGTCCACGGAGTCCCCCATAACGGCCTTGCGAGAGTCCCCCGTAACAGCCTTGAGCGTGTCCTTCGTCGGCGAGGCGTCCGGGGGAGGGGGATATGGGGCGGGGCGGCTCCGACTGCGGCTGCATGCATGGACCTTTCGCTCCACGGCAGCCGCCGGTCTCCGGCTGCACCCTGCGATCACCCTGAGTCGGCGGGGTGCGGGGCGCGCGCTGGAGGAGACCGTTCGTGGGAAATCCGGGCCGCACGGGAGTGAATCCCAGCGGGAGATGAGTGTGGCTCAGGTCACAGGCATTCTTTCGGCAGGCGGGAAATAACCGGGGAACCTCTCCCCGTTTAGACCTGTGTCCGAGCGAAACGGGGACTGGCTCCCCGGATCGCCCCCATCACTTCCGCACTTCGGCAACCGCCGAACAGCTTCAACCGCCGAACAGCTTCAACCGCCGAACAGCTTCAACCGCCGAACAGCTTCAACCGCCGAACAGCTTCAACCGCCGAACAGCTTCAACTGCCGAACAGCTTCCCCAGGAGAGTCCACCGTGCCGACCGCGCCCACCCTCGCACCGCGCAAGGTGCCCCGGCCCCGCGCCGACGCCGTGCGCAACCGGGAGCGGATCGTCACCGCCGCCCGGGAGATGTTCGTCGAGCACGGCCCAGACGTGCCGCTCGACGAGATCGCCCGCCGGGCCGGCGTCGGCAATGCCACGGTGTACCGCAACTTCCCCGATCGCGAGGCCCTCGTACTCGAGGTCGTCTGCTCCGTCATGGACCGTACGGCCGAGGCGGCGGAAGTGGCCCTCGCCGAGACCGGGGACGCCTTCGCCGCACTGGAGCGTTTCGTGCACGCGTCCGCCGACGAGCGGATCAGCGCGCTGTGCCCGATGATCTCCAGCAGTTTCGATCGGCACCATCCCGACCTGGAAGCCTCCCGTGAGCGCCTGGAGCAGCTCATCGAGGAGGTCATGGGGCGGGCCAGGGCGGCCGGACAGCTCCGGCCCGACGTCGGCGTCGGTGACCTGATGATCGTCGTGTCCCAGCTCAGCCGGCCCCCGGCCGGTACGGACTGCCTGCGCGGCGACCGTTTCGTCCACCGTCACCTTCAACTGTTCCTCGACGGCCTGCGGGCGCCCGCACGATCCGCCCTCCCGGGGACGGCCGTGACCATCGGGGAGCTGCGCGAGTGCTGACCGAAGCGATTCGAAGCGATGACCGAGCGCTGACCGATTAGTCCGGCCTCCGCGCGCAGTCCATCCACGCAGCAGCTTCTCCGGCCGCCATAAGCCCCTGTAAGCCCCTGTGAGCCCCGGCAAACCCCGGTAAGCCCCTCTGATCATTTTTCCGTCACGAAGTCCCGAAGTGGGTACCCCCATGTCCGAAACAGCCCTCAAGGCTCCCGGCGCCGCCGCTCCGGCCGGCGACGCCAACCGCTGGAAAGCGCTCGTCTTCATCGCGCTCGCCCAGCTGATGGTCGTCCTCGACGCGACCATCGTGAACATCGCCCTGCCCTCTGCCCAGAGCGACCTCGGCATATCCGACGGCAACCGGCAGTGGGTCGTCACGGCCTACGCCCTCGCCTTCGGTGGTCTGCTGCTCTTCGGCGGCCGTATCGCCGACAAGTGGGGCCGTAAGCGGGCCTTCCTCATCGGTCTGGCCGGCTTCGCCCTCGCCTCCGCGCTGGGCGGTGCCGCCACCACCGGCCCGATGATGTTCGGCGCCCGCGCCCTGCAGGGTGTCTTCGGCGCGCTGCTCGCCCCGGCCGCGCTCTCCCTGCTCGCGGTGATGTTCACGAACGCCAACGAGCGCGCCAAGGCGTTCGGCATCTACGGCGCCATCGCGGGCGGCGGCGGTGCCGTCGGCCTGATCCTCGGCGGTTTCCTCACCGAGTACCTGAACTGGCGCTGGACCTTCTTCGTGAACGTCCCGTTCGCCATCGTCGCCGCGGTCGGCGCCTACTTCGTCATCCGTGAGCCCGAGGGCGGCCGCAACCGCTCCCCGCTCGACATCCCCGGCGTGATCCTGTCCACCCTCGGCCTGGTCGCCCTCGTCTACGGCTTCACGCGTGCCGAGACCGACGGCTGGGGCGACTCCGTGACCGTCTCGATGTTCGTCGCGTCCGCGGTGCTGCTCGCCGCCTTCGCCGTCGTCGAGTCCCGGGTCAAGGCGCCGCTGCTGCCGCTGCGCGTGGTGACCGACCGCAACCGCGGCGGTATCTACCTCTCCCTCGGCCTCGCGATCATCGGGATGTTCGGCCTGTTCCTCTTCCTGACCTACTACCTGCAGGTCGTGAAGGGCTACTCGCCGGTCAAGACCGGCTTCGCGTTCCTGCCGATGGTGGCGGGCATGATCACCGGCTCCACCCAGATCGGCGCCCGGCTGATGACCCGGATCCCGGCCCGTTTCCTGATGGGCCCCGGCTTCCTGGTCGCCGCGCTCGGCATGCTGATCCTGACCCAGCTGAAGATCGACTCGTCGTACGGCACCCAGCTGCTGCCCGCGATGCTGCTGCTCGGCCTCGGCATGGGTACGGCGTTCATGCCGGCGATGTCCCTGGCCACCCAGGGCGTGCAGCCCCGGGACGCCGGTGTCGCCTCCGCGATGGTCAACACCTCGCAGCAGGTGGGCGGCGCGATCGGTACCGCCCTGCTGAACACCATCGCCGCCTCGGCGACCACGTCGTACGTCAAGGACCACATCGCCGGTGCGGCCGCCAAGCCGCAGCAGCAGCTGGTCAAGCTCCAGGGCATGGTGCACGGCTACAGCACCGCGATCTGGTTCGCCGTCGGCATCCTGACGCTGGCCGCGCTGATCGCCTTCACCTTCGTCAACGCCGGCCGGCCGGGCTCCACCACGGTGGCCTCCGGCGAGGGCGAGGCCGTCGAGGACGAGGTGCCGGTGCCGGTGGTGGCCCACTGACAGTGCACCCAGGCCCTGCCGGGCAGTGCGCCCAGGCCCTGCCGGGCAGACGGGAATGTGACGGCGGGGCCTAGCGGAGCCAGGGCAGGTCCGCACCCGCTTCGTTGGGCTGGAGGCCCTCGGCGACGATCTCCATGATCTCGCCGAGGGTCTTCTGCTGTTCCGGGCTGAGCCGGTCGAACATCGCCTGCCGTACGGCCGCCACATGGCCGGGCGCGGTACGCCTCAGCACCTCGGCGCCCTCGTCGGTGAGCACCGCGAACTGGCCCCGCTTGTCGGAGGGGCAGTCCTCGCGCCGTACCCAGCCGTTCTTCTCCAGGCGCGCGATCGCGTGCGACAGCCGGGAGCGGGTGATCTTCGCCTGCATCGCCAGGTCGGTCATCCGCAGCCGGCGGCGCGGTGCCTCGGCGAGGCCGACGAGCAGGGCGTAGTAGATGTGCGGCATGCCCGCGTCGCGCTGCAGCTGCCGGTCGAGGTGGTCCTCCAGCAGGGTGGTGGCGTGCAGATAGGCGCGCCAGACGCGCTGTTCCTCGTCGCTGAGCCAGCGGGGCTGTGCGGCGGAGCCGGGTGCCGTGTTCATGTGTCCCACTGTACGAGGCGGCTCCTTGAAACTTGAACAAGTCGGGCGTACGGTGTTCCGCATAGAGCTTGAGAGTTAAAGCATCTGGAACGAATCCGGATCGACCGCTGGAGCCGCCGTCATGTCCACCACCGCAGCGGAGAGGTCCACGACCGGGCCGGAGCGCATGCCCGCCCTGTACCTCAGCCACGGCGCCCCGCCGCTCGCCGACGACCCCGTCTGGCCCGGCGAGCTCGCCGCCTGGTCCGCCGACCTGCCCCGCCCCAAGGCGATCCTCATGGTCTCCGCCCACTGGGAGGAGGCCCCGCTCGCCCTGGGCGCCGTCGAGACCGTCCCGCTCGTCTACGACTTCTGGGGCTTCCCCGAGCACTACTACCAGGTGCGGTACGACGCCCCTGGCGCCCCGGCGCTGGCCGAATCCGTACGCAAGCTGCTGCGCGCCCCCGGCACCCCCGTCCAGGACATCCCCGACCGCGGCCTCGACCACGGCGCCTACGTCCCCCTCGTCGAGATGTTCCCGGCCGCCGACATCCCCGTCCTGCAGATATCCATGCCGACGCTGGACCCGGTGCGGCTGATGGAGATCGGCCGCAAGCTGGCTCCGCTGCGCGACGAGGGCGTGCTGATCGTCGGCTCCGGCTTCTTCACCCACAACCTGGCCGCCCTGCGCCACACGGGCAACGGTGTGCCCAGCTGGTCGTCCGAGTTCGACGACTGGGGCCGACGCGCCCTGGAGGCCCGTGACTGGGACGCCCTGCTGGACTTCCTGAACAAGGCCCCGGCCGGCCGCTACGCCCACCCCCGCACCGAGCACTTCGCCCCCCTCTTCGTCACCATGGGCGCGGCGGAGGCGGGCGGCGAGCTGGACGCGCAGAAGTCGGTGATCGACGGGTTCTGGATGGGAATGGCGAAGCGGTCGGTGCAGTTCGGGTGAGGGACGGCCCCTTTCGGGAGGGCTCTTTTTTCGGCTACAGCTCTTTCTCGTACCAGGCCACGTCCCAGTAGCGGCCGAACTTGCGGCCGACCTCGCGGTACGTGCCGACGTACCGGAAGTCGAAACGGGCGTGCAGCCGCTCGGAGGCCTCGTTGGGCTGGGCGATCCCGGCGTAGGCGCGGTGTACGTCCTCGTTGGCCAGCGCCTTGAAGAGGGCGTCGTAGAGCAGTGTGCCGATGCCACCCCGCCCGGAGCCAGGGGCGAGGTACACCGAAACCTCCACGGATGTGACGTACGCGGGCTTCGGCCGGTAAGGGCTGGATGTGGCGTACCCCAGAATCTCCTGTGACTCCGTGTCCGTGGCAACCAACAGGCGGTGCGGGCCGTCTTCCGGGTGGGAGAGCAGCCAAGGGCGGCGCTCTTCCGGAGTGAAGATCGCGGTATCGAATGTGATGGCCGTCTCACGTACGTAGTGGTTGTAGATCGCGGTGAGGGCGTCGAGATCACTCTCGGCTCCCGGCCTGACCTGGACCTGTGTACGTTCCGTCGCCATCCCGCCTCCCTGTGTGGCGGAACAGGGTACTGCATGATCAGAAAAATTGGGGGGCGGGTTGGGAATTCTGTCCGGATTCCAGTCGTTGTTTCCCACGGATGCAGGGCACTCGGAGAGAGTCGCCAGAGACACTCCCCCCGATGCCGAGCGTTCAGCAGGACCACCCGCCAGCCCACCATCGCAAGGGAGCACGCATGGCAACCCGTGCCGTCGCCCGTCGTCAGTCCGCCTCCGGCGAGACGGTCGACTCGGCAAGCAGTGTTCGCGCCCATGGCGGCGAGATCGCGGACCGCGACCTGGTCGGCATGTACCTCGACGAGATCGCGCGTACGCCGCTGCTCGACGCCGCAAAGGAGGTCGAGCTGTCCCAGACCATCGAGGCGGGTGTCTTCGCGCAGCAGATCCTCGACGGTGAGGAGGAGTCCGCGGCGGATGCCTCCCGCGAGGAGCTGCAGGCCCTGGTCGACGCCGGTGAGCGGGCGAAGGACATCTTCATCCGTTCCAACCTCCGCCTGGTCGTGGCCGTCGCCCGCCGCTACCCGCGCAGTGGTCTGCCCCTGCTCGACCTGATCCAGGAGGGCAACGCCGGCCTGGTGCGCGCGGTCGAGAAGTTCGACTACCGCAAGGGCTTCAAGTTCTCGACGTACGCCACCTGGTGGATCCGTCAGGCCATCACCCGCTCCATCGCCGACCAGTCCCGCACGATCCGGCTCCCCGTCCACCTGGTGGAGGAGCTGGGCCGCATCCGGCGCGTGCAGCGCGAGTTCAACCGCGAGAACGGCCGCGACCCGGAGCCCGCGGAGATCGCCGCGGAGCTGGGCGCGACTCCGGAGCGCGTCATCGACGTCCTCGACTGGGCCCGTGACCCGGTCTCGCTGAACATGTCGGTGGACGACGAGGGCGAGACCCAGTTCGGCGACCTGCTGGAGGACACCTCCGCGGTCAGCCCCGAGCAGTCGGTGCTCACCCTGCTGCGCAGCGAGGAACTGGACGACCTGATCGGCCGCCTGGACCAGCGCACGGCCTCCATCATCAAGATGCGGTACGGCATCGAGGACGGCCGCGAGCGCACCCTGACCGAGGTCGGCAAGGAACACGGCCTGACCCGCGAACGTATCCGCCAGATCGAGAAGCACGCACTGCTCGAGCTGAAGAAGCTGGCCCGTAAGACGGGGTTCGACGCGGCGGCGTAACGGAGGTAGCCGGTATCGGTGCTGTGAAGGGGCGGTGGGGTACGGCATGGCACGGGGCACGGGGTCGGGGCCCCGGGCGCAGGGGCGTCGCGGGCGTGCGGCAACCGGCGGTGGCCGGTGGCGAGTTGTGCCCGGCGGCCCGCCGCTTCCCTGCGCGCGCGGGGTGCGTCGACTGTGCTGTGCCCGGCGGTGTGTGCTGTCTGGGGGCGTACGGTGCGCGGGGGCGTGTGATGCCTGTGGGCGTACGGTGCCTGGGGGAGCGCACGCCGGTGGCGGAAGACGGCGCAAACATGGCGTGGTCCCATCGCTTCAACTCCCGGGCCCGCGGGAACAACCCTTCCGGGCCCCACAGCAGCAGCCAAGCCCCGGGTAACCGCACTCCCCAAGCACCAGACTGACCGGCCGACCCCACGCAGCCCGCACCACCCAGCCACGTCCCGACGCACATCCCCCCCGGCGCCGGGACCTTCCCAAGCCGGGCTTCGGCGCCCATCCCCCCTGGGTGCCGAGGCCCGGCTTCATCTTTGTGCGTAGTCCGTAGGCCGGGCTTCGATTTCTGTGACGGCGCACCCGAAGCGTTCAAGTCACCACGGGCGATAGGGCGGTGGGGCGGCGGTGGCGCATCCTGGGACGGCGGCCCACCCCGTACCTGAACCCCGGGGTGGACCGCCGGATGGCAGATTCTGCCACACGGACATAACCTGCCGGGATGAGCACCACCCCCGGCACCACCCCCAGCGCCGCCCACCAGCAGTTTTCCGCCCCCGCACCGGTCTCGCTGACCGAGCGCCGCAAGGCCGAGACCCGGACGGAGATCGCCCGCGCGGCAGCCGCCCTGTTCGTCCGCCAGGGCCTGCGGGCGACCCGCGCCGAGGACATCGCGCAGGCCGCGGGGATCGCACCGCGTACGTTCTACCGTTACTTCGCCACCAAGGAGGAAGCGGTCGCTCCCCTCTACGCGGTGGGTGCCCAGCGCTGGACCGACGCGGTCCGCTCGGCCCCGGCCCACCTCACCGTCCCGGAGGCCCTGGAACACGCCGTCCACCACACCCTCACCCCCGGCATCGGCGTCTCGGCGGCGTCCTGGGAATGGGTCCGCACCCTGATCCGCCTGGCCGACACCAGCCCCGCACTGCGCAAGGTCTGGGCGGAGGTGTGCCAGGAGTCGGACCAGACCCTGGCCGGGATCCTCGTGACCCGGATGACGCCAACTGAGGGCGACAGCGGCTCAGTTGGGGGCACCGGAACCGGTGAAGTCAAGCCAGGTGCGGGGGACGGTGACGGGCGCGGGGCGCATGAAGGGCGCGGTGGGCACGCGGGGCGCACCGACGTTGCCTCACACCCCGCGACTCCCGCACCGGTCACCCCGGCCCTCCGCTTCGCCGCAGCCGTCGCCGGCGCCGCCGTCCGGGTGGCCGTGGAGTCCTGGGCGGCCACATCCTCCCCGCCCACAGGCCCGCAGGGTCCCGCGGCCCTGGCGCTGCGCAACCTCCATTGCTTGCGGGACTTCGGATGGGGCGGTGAAGGCTAGGGCCACACCCAGGCCACGCGCCGCAGGGAAGCCCTCACTGCGGGCTGGCGAAGTCCTCACCGTCGGTCGGCGAAGCCCTCCCCGCCGGTCGGCGAAGCCCTCACCGTCGGCCGATGAAGCCCTCATGTCCGGAAGCTCTCACTGCGGAGAAGCCCCAGGACCACCCGCCGCCGCCCGGCTCAGCCTCCCACCCAACTCCCGTACGGCCGCCACTAGTTCACCGGGCTCCCGCACCGCGAACTCGTATCCCGTCATCGCCAGCCGCATCACCAGCCACTCCACGGGATCGCCGGAGGTGCCACGCAGGACGCAACCGCCCTCGCCGTCGTCCTCCGGTACCCCGAGCCACGCCGGCACCTTCACGGAGACCTGCCCCGCCGGTGCGGCGAACCGCACCGTGAACTCGTATGTCTCCTGCCGCCGGTGGATGGAGCGCCGCAGATACTCGGCGGCGCTCCCCGTCGGCAACTCCCGTGGTGCGAACCGGACTCCGGTCGCGAACGGTTCGCTCACCCGGTCCACCCGGAAGGTGCGCCAGTCGGCGCGGTCGAGGTCATAGGCGACGAGATACCAGCGCCGCCCGGTCGACACCAGCCGGTGCGGCTCCGTCAGCCGCCGGGACTCGCCCCCTTCCTTGTCGCGGTAGGCGAATCGCAGCCGCTCGTGCCCCGCCACCGTCGAGGCCATGACGGTCAGCGTCTCCGGCGCGATGCTTGCCCCGTCCCCGCTGGTCAGCAGGGTGGTCGCCGCCTGCAGCGTGGACACCCGGTGGCGCAGCCGGGCCGGCAGCACCTGCTCCAGCTTGGCCAGGGCTCGTACGGACGCCTCGTCCACGCCCTCCACCGCGTGGCCGGCACCGGCGCGCAGCCCCACCGCGATCGCCACCGCCTCCTCGTCGTCCAGCACCAGCGGCGGCATCGCCTTGCCCGCCACCAGCCGGTACCCGCCGTCCGCGCCCTTCGTGGCCTGCACCGGATAGCCCAGCTCCCGCAGCCGGTCGATGTCCCGCCGCACGGTACGCCGCGACACCCCGAGCCGCTCGGCGAGCTCCCCACCGGGCCACTCACGCGGAGTCTGGAGGAGTGACAGGAGCTGCAAGAGCCTCGCGGGTGTGTCGGTAGTCATGCATACGAGAATGCCGCAGGATTAGGACATGATCTGACCTAATGGAGGCCTACGTTCACCTCATGACCTCGACCGACCGCAACACGCCCCGCGAACTCATCCCCGACCGAAGCCGTTGGCTGGCCCTGACCATCGTCATGGCCGCGGCCTTCATGGACCTGGTGGACGTGACGATCGTCAACATCGCCATCCCGTCCATCCAGCGGAGCGCTCACGCCTCGGTCAGCCAGATCCAGTGGGTGACCGCCGGCTACGCCCTCGCCTTCGCCGCAGGCCTCATCACCGGCGGCCGTCTCGGTGACATCCACGGCCGCAAACGGCTCTTCCTGATCGGTGTCGGCGGCTTCACCCTCGCCTCCGCCCTGTGCGGTCTCGCCGCGAACCCGGAGATGCTGGTCGCCTCCCGCATCCTGCAGGGCGGTATGGCGGCGATGATGGTGCCGCAGGTGCTGTCGATCGTGCACGCCACCTTCCCGGCCCACGAACGCGGCAAGGTGTTCGGTCTGTTCGGCGCGGTCGTCGGCCTGGGCGCGGTCTCCGGACCGCTGCTCGGCGCGCTGCTGACCGAGTGGAACCTGTTCGGCCTCGAATGGCGGCCCATCTTCCTCATCAACCTCCCCGTCGGCGTGCTGGCCTGGATGCTGGGCCGCCGCTTCATCACCGAGTCGAAGGCCCCCAAGGCGCTGAAACTGGACCTCGTTGGTGTCGCCCTGGTCTCGCTGGGTCTGCTCATGCTGCTCTACCCGCTCACCCGCGGCCGCGAGCTGGGCTGGCCACTGTGGGGGTACATCTGCATGGCCGGCGCGTTCGTCGTCTTCGTGGCGCTGGTGTCGTACGAAAAACGGAAGGCCGCCCGGGACGGTTCCCCGCTCATCGAACTGTCCCTCTTCCGGGTGAAGAGCTTCGCCGCGGGTATCGCCGTACAGACCGTCTTCGGTGTCGCGCTCGGCATCTTCTTCCTGGTCTGGACGCTGTACATGCAGGTCGGCCTGGGCTGGAGCCCGCTGCGGGCCGGGTTGACGGGCGTGCCGTTCTCCCTCGCGGTGTCCACGGCGGCCGGGATGTCGGTGCAGCAGCTGGTCCCGCGGTTCGGCCGGAAGGTGCTCCAGGCGGGCGCGCTGGTCATGGGCGTGGGCGTACTGCTCTATCTGTGGGAGGCGCACCGGTACGGCCTCGCCATCGCCTCCTGGCAGATGGCCCTGCCGCTGGTCGTGATGGGCGTTGGCATGGGGCTGATCGTCGCCCCGCTGACCGACGCGGTGCTCTCGGAGGTGCCGCGCGAGCACGCCGGTTCCGCGTCCGGGCTGATCAACACGGTGCAGCAGATGGGCAACGCGCTCGGCCTGGGGCTCGTGTCGGTGGTGTTCTTCGGTGAGATCGGCGACGGGCTGGCCCCGGAGCAGGTCGGCCCGGCCTTCGTGCACGCCTTCCAGCACGCGCTGTGGTGGGTCGCCGGGATCATGGGCGCGATCTTCCTGCTGATGTCGGCCCTGCCGAAGCGGCCCGCGCAGCATGTCGAGGGGGCGGTGGACGAGGAGCTGCCGGTGGGCGAGAAGGAACCCGTACTGGTGCCCTGAACAGGCACGACGAGGGCCCGGTACCGATCAGGTGCCGGGCCTCTCTGCTGTTTCGGACACAGTCGGAAGTCCGATCATGCCCGATTCAAGTCTGAACCTGTTTACTTTCCGGAAATCCGGGCGTAGTCTCGCATCGAAACCACACGTTCGGGCATCAGCTGGAAGCGAACAGACACGGGCGGAGGCCAACGACATGTACGCACCGGAACGGCAGCAGGAGATCCTCCGGCTCGCACGTGACGGCGGCCGGGTGGACGTACTGTCGCTCGCCGAGGAGTTCCAGGTCACCGCGGAAACGATCCGCCGCGATCTGAAGGCTCTCGACCGGGCCGGCCTCGTCCGCCGCGTGCACGGCGGCGCCATCCCGGTCGGCCGCCTCGACTTCGAACCGGACCTCAGCGAACGCGAGTCCACCGCGGCCGACGAGAAGGACCGCATCGCCAAGGCGGCCCTCGCCGAACTGCCGACCGAGGGCACGATGATCCTCGATGCTGGTACGACGGTCGCCCGGGTCGCCGCCGCGATCCCGCTGGAGGCGTCCCTGACCGTCGTCACGCACAGCCTGCCCATCGCCGCCCGCCTCGCCGACCACCCGGGCATCCAGCTCCACCTGGTCGGGGGGCGCGTACGCCACCGCACGCGCGCCGCCGTGGACGCCTGGGCGCTGCGCGCATACGGCGAGATCCGCGCGGACGTGCTGTTCGTGGCCGCGAACGGCTTCTCCGCCGAGCACGGTCTGACCACACCGGACCTCGCCGAGGCCGCGGTCAAGCGGGCCGCGGTCGCCGCCGCCCGCCGCGTGGTGCTGCTGGCCGACTCCTCCAAGCACGGCCAGGAGCACTTCGCCCGCTTCGGTGCCCTGAGCGACGTGGACCTGCTGATCACCGACAGCGGGCTGAGCCCCGAGGACGCCGCCGTCATCGAGCGCGGCGGCACGGAAGTAGTGCGCGCATGATCCTCACCGTCACCCCCAACCCCTCCCTCGACCGCACCTACGAGGTCCAGGCCCTCAAGCGCGGCGAGGTCATCCGTGCCGAAACCGAGCGCATGGACCCCGGCGGCAAGGGCGTGAACGTCGCGCGCGCCGTCGCGGCCGCCGGCCAGCGCACGCTCGCCGTGCTGCCCCTGGGTGGTGCGCCGGGGGCGCTCGTCGCCGAGCTGCTCGACGCGCAGGGCATCGAGGTCGCGCCGGTCCCGATCGCCGGCGCCACCCGCTCCAACATCGCGCTCGCCGAGTCCGACGGGGTCCTCACCAAGATCAACGCGCCGGGTCCGGAGCTGTCGGCGGCCGAGCAGGCCCTGCTGCTGGTCACCGTCCGCGAGCACTCCCGTGACGCCGACTGGATCGCGTGCTGCGGGAGCCTGCCCGGGGGGCTCGCGCCCTCGTGGTACGCCGATGTCGTCACGGAGGCGCACGCCGGGGGCGCGCGTATCGCACTGGACACCTCGGGGCGTGCGCTTCTGGAGGCGCTGGGCGCGCGGCCGGATGTGGTGAAGCCGAACGCCGAGGAACTCGCGGAGGCCGTCGGGCGCCCGCTCGCGACCGTGGGCGACGCGCTGAAGGCGGCCGAGGAGGTGCGCGGCATGGGCGCGCGCGCCGTGCTCGCGAGCCTGGGCGCCGACGGGCAGCTCCTCGTGGAGGACGCCGGCGCGTGGTTCGGCACCGCGCGCGTGGATACCGTCCGCAGCAACGTCGGCGCCGGTGACTCCTCCCTCGCCGGCTTCCTGATCGCCGGCGGCAGCGGCCCCGAGGCCCTCGCCTCCGCCGTCGCCCACGGCGCCGCCGCCGTCCAGCTCCCCGGCAGCGTCATGCCGACCCCCGCCGACCTGGACCCGGCCGCGGTGACCGTCACGGCCGACATCCCCCTCGACCGCGAGCTGACGGAGCCGGTCTCATGAACGCGCTCGCCCTGCACGCCACCCGCCCCGGCACCCGGCGGTTGGGCGCACGCAGCGCACCCGCAGCCCAGGGCGTATGGACCGTGCCGGGCCCCCAGAACCCATGGACCGCGTCGGCACCCCGGGACGTGCGCACCGCGTCCGCACCCCGGGACGTGCGCACCGCGTCGGTACCCCGGGACGTACGAACCGCGTCCGCACCCCAGGACGCATGCACCGCGTCCGCACCCCAGGACGCACACACCGCATCCGCACCCCAGGACGCACCCACCCGGCCTGCCTCGAAGCGGCGAGGTTCCCCGGGAAGGCGGGGTTTCCCCGGCCCCGCATCCCGAACGGCCTCATCCCCCCACCGCACCCCCGTCCCCCCTTACGCCCACCCCTCTCCCCGGGCGATACGCGTGCATAGGAGCCCGCGATGAGCGACATGATCACCGTGGACCTGGTCGACCTCGACCTGTCCGCCGACACCAAGGAAGCGGCGGCGCGCGCCCTCGCCGAGCGCATGGTGGCTCAGGGCCGGGTGACCGACCTGGAGGGCTTCCTCGTCGACGTCGCCGCCCGCGAGGCCCAGATGCCGACCGGCCTCGACGGCGGCATCGGCATCCCGCACTGTCGCAGCGCCCACGTCACCGAGCCGAGCCTCGCCTTCGGCCGCAGCGCCACCGGCATCGACTTCGGCGCCGCGGACGGCCCGGCCGACCTCATCTTCCTGATCGCGGCACCCTCCGGTGCCGACGACGCCCACCTCACGATCCTCTCCTCGCTGGCCCGCCAGCTGATGAACGCCGAGTTCACCTCGGCGCTGCGCGCGGTGACCGACGCGGGGACGGCGGCGGCGCTGATCCGCGGGGACGAGGCACCGGCTGCGGCGCAGCTGCCGGCGGCGTCTGCGGGGACGGGCGCGGGCGCGGAGGCGAGCGCGGGCGCTGGCGGGGCCGCGAGCGCTGGGAGCGCGGACTCGGGCGCGGGCGCGAACGCGGCGACGGGCGCTTCGCAGGGCGCCGCCTGCGCCTCGGACGCCCCTGAAGACACCGCTGCGACGCCGGTGGCGGCCTCCGCCGGCGCCGCAGCGGTCACCACGGCGCCTGCGCCGGGCGCATCCGCCCCGGCGCAGGTGGCCCCCACGGGCGCCGCTGCCACCGGAGACTCCGGGGACTCCGGGGATTCCGGCGAGCGTCCCTTCCGTATCGTCGCCGTCACCTCCTGCCCGACCGGGATCGCGCACACCTACATGGCGGCCGAGTCCCTGGAGAACGCGGGCCGTGCCGCGGGCGTCGAGGTCTTCGTCGAAACCCAGGGCTCGGCCGGCTTCACCCGGCTGGACCCGGCGGTGATCGCGGCGGCGGACGGCGTGATCTTCGCGCACGACCTCCCGGTACGCGACAAGGACCGCTTCGCCGGCAAGGCGACCGTCGACGTCGGAGTGAAGGCGGGCATCAACCGTCCCGCCGAACTCATCACGGAGGTGCGCGAGAAGGCGGCGCGCGGCGAGGCGAGCGCGCCGGCGCCGGTGTCGGGCCGCACGCCGGTCGAGCGCGCGGGCGACTCCACCGAGGGCTACGGCTCCAAGCTCCGCAAGTGGCTGATGAGCGGCGTGAGTTACATGGTTCCGTTCGTCGCCGCGGGCGGCCTCCTCATCGCCCTGGGCTTCGCGATCGGCAGCTACAAGATCAACAAGGCGCCGTCGGTGATGGACCACTTCGTGTGGACCCAGGCCGACAGCTGGGGCGCCTTGCTGTTCCAGATCGGCGTGGTCTCCTTCGGCTTCCTGGTCCCGGTGCTGGCCGGCTACATCGCCTACGGCATGGCCGACCGGCCCGGTCTGATCCCCGGCTTCGTCGGCGGTGCGATCTCGGTGACCATCAACGCCGGCTTTCTCGGCGGCCTGGTGGCCGGTCTGATCGCCGGTGGCGTGGTGATGGCGATCCAGAAGGTGCGGATCCCCCCGGCGTTGCGCGGCATCATGCCGGTGGTGGTGATCCCGCTGATCTCCTCGGCGATCGTCGGATTCCTGATGTTCGTCGTGATCGGCAAGCCCATCGCCACCGCCCAGAAGGGCCTCACCGACTGGCTGAACAGCCTCACCGGCACCAACGCGATCCTGCTCGGCGCCCTGCTCGGCCTGATGATGTGCTTCGACCTGGGCGGCCCGGTCAACAAGGTCGCCTACACCTTCGCCACCGCGGGTATCGCGGTCTCGAACCCCGGCGACTCCGCGATGAAGATCATGGCCGCGGTGATGGCGGCCGGCATGGTCCCGCCGCTGGCGATGGCCCTGGCCACCACCGTGCGCGGCAGGCTCTTCACCCAGACCGAGCGCGAGAACGGCAAGGCCGCCTGGGTCCTGGGCGCCTCCTTCATCTCCGAGGGCGCGATCCCGTTCGCGGCGGCCGACCCGCTGCGCGTGATCCCCTCGTCGATGGTCGGCGGCGCGCTCACCGGCGCCCTGTCGATGGCCTTCGGCGCCACTCTGCGCGCCCCGCACGGCGGCATCTTCGTGGTCCCGCTGATCGGGAACCCGTTCCTGTACCTCGTCGCCATCGCGGCCGGTGTCGGCGCCAGCACTGCTCTGGTCGTGTTCCTCAAGGGCATGCGCAAGCAGACCCCTGACGGATCGGCCACCGGTCCCGCCGCGAACGCCGCCACCACGCCGAAGGGGACCAAGCAGCCCGTGGCGGCCTGACCACCGCGGCCGCGCCGCCGCACCTTGTCCCTTTAGTTCGCTGTGAGTTGTTCACGGCACCTGCGAGATACGTCACGGTCCGGGGCCAAAGTCCCGGACCGTGGTGTGTACTGGGACGCATGCCTGAGCACGTCCCGACTCTCCAGCTGATCGGCGTGGCCGTCCTCGCTGTGGCCGCCGTCGCATGGGCCGTCGTCCTGACGCGCCTGCTGCGCCGTGCGCGCCTCCAGGCCCCCGCCCGGCCGGCCACCGCGCTGCTCCCGGCCCTGCCGCGCCAGCGGCGGACAGGCCCCGCGCTGGAGTCCGTCGAGCTGACGCCCGCCGAACAGGACGCCTTCGCGGGTCTGGCACGGCAACTCGCGGGCGGCTGACGGCGAAACGGCGCCCGAACGCCGTAGCACCAACGGCTCCCGAACGCCGTAACGCCCCGTGAGCCGGGCTCACGCCGTCGTGCGCGCTACCCCTGCCGCGCCGCGCGCCGCTCCATGGCGTCCCGGGCCGCGTCCTCCGACATGTAGACCTCGCACATGTGCCGCCCGTCCGGCGTCGCCGTGTGCTCGACCTCCCACAGGGAGACCTCGCTGCCGTCCGGCAGCAGGAACGCGTGCTCGTACAGCGCGTAGCTCAGCCCCGCGCGTCCGGCGCGCCCCGGGCGTCCGAATGCCTGCGTGATCTGGTGCGCGGTCGCCGTCGCCAGCAGCGCCGCCGTCTCCGCGTCCGGCCGGTCAGGGTTCTCCGCACGGCGCAGAAGCCGGCGCGCGTGGTCCGCCGAGTCGTCGGAGACGAACACGTGCCGAGGCTCCGGTATCGCCCACAGCCGCATCAGCGTGGGCAGCTCGAACTCCGTTGTGTCCGGGGGCATCCCGAGCCGCGCCGTGGCCGCCTGCAGCTCCTCCTCGTCGACGTACACCTCGTGCTCCGGGGCACCGCCCGGCGTGGGGTTGTGCACGAGCTCCCACAGCGTGACAGCGGAGCCGTCGGCGAGCAGCCAGGTGTGCCGGTACGTCTCTCGGTGCAGCCCCGCGCTGTGGTACGCGGAGTGCAGCGAACTGTCGTGCGCCAGCGCATGGTCGAGCAGCCGTATGACCTTGTCGGGCAGCTCGAAGGAGTTCAGGGCACGGCCGAGGAGCCGCTCGAGATGCTCCTCCGGAGACTCGGGCGACTCGGCTGATTCGTACGCTGCCGTCTCGTACGGAACGCTCAAGGCATCTCCCGGCGTTGCTGCATGTCACCTTGTGGGTGCATACCGTAGCCCCTCGGTCGGACATCATGTCCGGGAACCGAGAAAACGTACGCCGGGAAAACGCGCGGGCCGCGCGAAAAGTTCCCGCGCGGCCCCTCGTCACGTCAAAAGCCGCCGCTCAGACGGCACTTCCCGCCGTCCAGGCGCTCCACGACATGTTCCATCCGTTGAGCCCGTTGTCCGGGGCGACCGTCGAGTCGGGGGAGTTCTTCACGATCACGACGTCACCGATGAGCGAGTTGTCGAAGAACCACTTGGCCGGTGTGGCGCTCTGCCCGCCCTGCACGTCCGCGAGGCCGACACAGCCATGGCTGGTGCCCTCGCGGCCGAAGGGCGGATTGCCCTTGCTGTACCAGTAGTTGCCGTGGAGGAAGGTGCCGGAGTTCGTCAGGCGCATCGCGTGCGGGACGTCCGGGATGTTGTACGCGTTGCCGAGGCCGACCGTCCGGCTGTCCATGGGGGTCTGCGTGAACTTCTCGGAGATCACCATCTGCCCGTTGTACGTGGTGTGATCCGGGCTGCCGGTGGAGATCGGAATCGTCTTGATCGTCTTGCCGTCCCGCACCACGGTCATGGTCTGCGTGTCGGCGTCCACCGTGGAGACCTGCGAGCGCCCGATGACGAAGGAGACGGTCTTCTTCTGCACCCCGTAGACGCCTTTCGCGCCCTGGACCCCGTCCAGGGCGATCCTCATCGTGACCTTGGAGCCGGCCTTCCAGTACTCCTGCGGCCGGAAGTCCAGCCGCCGGTCCCCGAACCAGTGCCCGACCACCTGCTGGCCACTGCTGGAGCTGACCGTGATGTGCGACTGCACGGTCTTCTTGTCGGTGATCGACTTGTCGAACGTGAACGACACCGGCATGCCCGCCCCGACCGTGCTGCCGTTGTCCGGGGAGTAGGTGCCGACGAAACTGTTCGCCGACGTGACGGTGGTGAAGATGGACTTGGTCGCCGTGGTGCGCCCGTCGGCGTCCTTCGCGGTCGCGTCTATCTCGTACTTCGTACCGCGCTCCAGCTGCTGCTTCGGCTTCCAGCTGCTGCCGTCCGCCGCTATCGCCCCGGCCACGGTCTGCCCCGTCCCCGCCACGGTCATCTTCACTTCGGTCAGCTTGCCGCCGCTGGCCGTCACACCGGTCGCGTTGATGGACGCGCCGGTCGATCCGTCCCTGGCCGAGATCACGACCTTCGCCGTCGACGCCTTCGGGGAGTCCTTGCCGCCCTTGCCGTCATCGGTGGCGTTGGCGCTGCCACCGCAAGCGGTCAGGGCGAGGCTGCCGACCACCAGGGCGGCACAGGCCCCCAGTACGCGCCGCGCTGCAATGTCCGGCGTTGTCACGGGCTGCTCCAGGTTCGTGTGATGTGCGTGATCCGTTCCAGTGCGTCATGAAAGAGGGCACTGGTGCCCGGGAAGGTTCCTCGCGTTCCCGGTGAACGCCATCACGTGACAGAACCGCGACAATTCACGCCCTACGGGGCCTGCCTCCGATGGTCGGCACCACCCCTACCGCGCCCCGTACAACTCCCCGTACGACGGCCACGCCCCGCCCGGCCCGTCCACCGACTCCGCGGCGCGCACGCCCCGCACGATCGCGCGCGTCACCATGTCCGCCCCGGCCGCGAGGATGTCGTTGAGCGCCAACGGGTGCTCGGCGAGCGGGCGCGCGCCGGTCGCCAGTGCGAACACCGTGTCGCCGTCGTTCATGAGGTGCACCGGCCGAACGGCGCGCGCGATCCCGTCGTGCGCCGTGCCCGCCAGCTTCTGCGCCTGCGCCTTGGAGAGGCTCGCGTCGGTCGCGACCACCGCCAGCGTCGTGTTGAGCGGGGGCGGCGTGTACGTGGCAGCGGTTTCGTCGAGGCGTCTGCGCGCGGCCTCGTGCACACGCTCCTCGGGATACTCCACCCGCCCCTGGCACAGCTCCCCGTACAGCGCTCCCGTCCCGGGTTCGATCACCGACCCCGCAGCGTTCACCACCACCAGCGCGGCCACCGTGACACCCGAGTCGAGCACCGTGCTCGCGGTGCCCACCCCGCCCTTGATCCGCCCCGCCACGGCGCCCGCACCGGCACCGACACACCCCTCTGCCACCCGAGCTCCCGGCGCGCTCGCCGCCGCGGCCTCCACCGCCGCGCGTCCCGTCGCCGCGTCCGGCCGCGCACCGAACTGCCCTCCGCGTCCCAGGTCGAAGACGCACGCGGCGGGCACGACCGGCACGACATGCGCCGGATCCGGTCCCACCCGCACTCCGCGACCCTGCTCCTCCAGCCAGGCCATCACCCCGGACGCCGCGTCGAGCCCGTACGCGCTGCCACCGGTCAGCACGACCGCGTCGACCCGGTGCACCACGTTGCGCGGGTCGAGCGCGTCGGTCTCCCTGGTGCCGGGGCCACCGCCGCGCACGTCCACGGCGACGACCGCGCCGTCTTGCGGAGCGAGGACGACCGTGGTGCCGGTGAGCCAGCCGTCCCCGCTGCGGGTGGCGTGCCCCACGCGCACCCCGGCGACATCCGTGATCGCGTCAACTGTCATGGGGGCCAGTCTCGCCGGTCCAGGCGCCCGAGAGGAGTCAGCCGGCCGGAGCGGTGGCGCTCGCCGCACGCTCGCGTCTGACCATGCGCGCCGTCAGCGTCACTCCGGTGGCGACCGCGCCCGAGGAGACGAGCCCGGCCGCGAGCACCGCCCAGTCGCCCAGGAAGGTGCAGCAGATCACCAGCAGCGCCGTGGCCGGGAGCACCAACTGCTGGGCGATGCCGACCTTGAAGTGCCGAGAGTGCAGCGCCCAGACGGTCAGCAGATACAGCGCCGTGGGCAGCGTCACCGCTGCCGACGCCGACAGCGTGGAGATGTGGGTCTTGCCGACCGTGTGTTCCACGGCCACCTCCAGGCCGGCGCCGATCGCCGCGACGGAGGCGAAGATCAGGTAGTGGCCGTAACCCCACAGGAACGCCTGCCCGTTGGCCCGCAGATGGCCGTGGATGGGGACCACGAAATAGATCCACCACGCGGAGTAGACGATCAGGAGGCCGCCGGCCGCGATCGGCAGCAGCTCACCCAGCGCGTTGTGCTCGTCGAAGGCCCCCTTCACGGCGACGGTGGCCGCGGCGATCGTCTCGCCGAGCACGATGATGGTGAACAGGCCGTACCGTTCGGCGATGTGATGCGGATGCCAGGAGGTCTCGTGATGCCTCTCGGCGTAGAGCGGCACGCACATCTCGGCGATCGCCATCACGAGGAACACCCACGGCCGCGCGGGCCTGGGCAGCAGCAGCAGCCCGAGCCAGCCGACCTGGCACAGCAGCACGCCGCACACGTACCGCAACGCCGTGGTTCGCTCGGCGCCCTCGGCCGATCTCGCGGCTCTCAGCCACTGTGCGGCCATCGCCAGTCGCATGATCACGTAGCCGAGCCAGACCACCAGGTAGTCGTGCTGCTGGAAGGCCCGGGAGATTCCCGCGGCCAGCACCAGGACGCCGGCGATCTGCACCAGGGTGACGACCCGGTACAGCGCGTCGTCGTTGTCGTACGCCGAGGCGAACCAGGTGAAGTTCATCCAGGCCCACCAGATGGCGAAGAACTGCATGGCGTAGTTGAGGATTCCGCTGCCCGCGTGCCCTTCGGCGACGGCGTGCACCAGTTGTACGCCCGCCTGTGCGATCGCCACGACGAAGCACAGGTCGAAGAAGAGCTCCAGCGGTGACGAGACCCGGTGCGCCTCGTCGCGCCCGCGCGCGGTGAGCCGTCGCAGGGGGCCGGAGGGCTTTGGCGCGCCCGGGGAGGCGGGCGCCGGAGCGGAACTCGACGTCATGCCTCCCAGGACAGCAGAAATCCGCCCCGAAATCTTGTGAACGGATTCACAAATCGGCTGAGGCCACTTCACCTGGGCATCCGGGCCGGGACCGTACCCTTGAGGCATGAGCACCGCCCCCGCATCCGAGCCGCGCGACCCGAAGCCCGCGCTGGTCTTCGACGACCCGCTGGACCAGCAGTCCTCGGACGACACCGACCGCGGATGGGGCGAGCGCACGGACGGCGACAGCGCCGCCGACCTCAAGCGCTTCCTCGACGAGAAGCCGCCCCACCACCTCTGAGCCGTCCGCGGCAGCGCCGGAACCGTCCGCGGCAGCGCCGCTAGCGTTCGTCGTGCCCCGGTCCACGCTGCGCGACCAGCGCGTCGCGGATCTCCTTGAGCACCTCCAGCTCGGTCACATCGATGACCTCCTTCGTGCCCTCCCGCTCCGCCTTGCGGGCCGCCTGCCGCGCCAGGTACTTCGCCATCGGCAGGACCATCAGGAAGTAGACGACCGCCGCGGTGATCAGGAAGTTGAGCGTGGCGCTGAGCACCGAGCCCCACATGATGTGGATGCCTTCCTTGCCCTTGCACTGCGGGATCAGGCAGGAGCTGTACTGGTCGAGCTCTGTGCTGCCGATCGCACCGACCACCGGGTTGATGACGCCCTTCACCACCGAGTTCACGATGTTCGTGAAGGCCGCGCCGATGACCACCGCGACTGCCAGATCGACGACGTTGCCGCGCATCAGGAAGGCCTTGAAGCCCTGCCAGACGCTCGGTTCCTTCTTCTCGCTCACCTCGGGGACTCTCCTCGCATGCACAGGGTGTGGAACGAAACGCTCCGCAACCTACGGCACGGTGCGGCCATCGTGTCCAGTCCCCTGGCCCTGTCGTCCGGGTTGACGGCAAACCGCCGAGAAGGCATCCGACGCGGTTCAGCACAGCGTCACCGCCAGCCGCGCGGTGGCGCTCGCGCCGACGAGCCGTGCCGCCGTGGCGCGCGGCACCGACAGCACGACCAGCGCCCCGCTCTCGGCGCCGCTCTCCACAGGCTCGGGCACCTGGGCCACCCGCACACCGCGGGCGAGCACCCGGGCGATGCCCCCGGTCGACGGGTCCTCGGCCGCGATGACGTCGACGCGGTCGCCGGGCCGCAGGAGCCGGACGGCGGCCGCGTCGGCGATCCGCACCGGTGCCGTCACCAGGTTCACCGCCGCAGGCCGGCGTGCGGGCACGGCGACCGGGTGGGCGCGGCCCTGTGCCACGCGGTGTGGTTCGGCCCCGGTGCGCGGCCCCGCGGCGACGAGCGCGGCCGCGGTCACCGCGAGGCCGGCCGCGATGGCCCGCCTGCGGTGCCGTACGAGCCGCTGCAGCTGATACCGCCCGCCGCGCACGCGCACGGGAGGGAACTGCGGGACCTCACAGGTCGCCGGGGCGTCCGTGCCCAGCGGACGCGGAAGCCGGAGGGGAGGCGGGAGGGGGTTCGGGGACGACGAGGACCAAGGCATGGGGGATCACCGCCTGCGACGAGGAATTCGGCTTGTGCTGCCACGATGAGGCCTCGCGCCGAATCCCGCCGGAGCCGGTGGACCACGGGCGGACTGTGGACAACTCGCCCACCCGAACGGGGAATTCCGCTCGGCTGTCCACCGGCTCGCCCTATGTGTCCGCTCCCCGCCGGTGCGCTACGGCAGCTCGAAGCCCGGGTCCATGCCGCCGAGCGCGTTCCTGCACAGGCAGTCCCGTGTGCCGGTCTCGGGGAGTGCCGCCACCGCGTCGAACAGCACGCCGCGCAGTCGGCCGACGTTCGCCGCGAACACCCGCAGCACCTCCTCGTGCGAGACGCCCTCACCGGTCTCGGCCCCGGCGTCGAGGTCGGTGACCAGGGTCAGTGACGTGTAGCAGAGCTCCAGTTCCCGGGCGAGCGCCGCCTCGGGGTGACCGGTCATGCCCACGACCGACCAGCCCTGCGCCCGGTGCCACAACGATTCGGCGCGCGTGGAAAAGCGCGGCCCCTCGACCACGACCAGGGTTCCGCCGTCCACCGGCTCCCAGTCCTGCCCCCGGGCGGCCTTCAGGGCGACGGTCCGCCCGGTGGGGCAGTAGGGGTCGGCCATGGAGACGTGCACGACGTTCGGCACGGTGCCGTCGGGCAGCGGCAACCCGTCGAAGTACGTCTGTGCCCGGGACTTCGTACGGTCCACGAACTGGTCCGGCACGAGCAGGGTGCCGGGGCCGTACTCGGGCTGCAGGCCGCCCACCGCGCAGGGGCCGAGCACCTGCCGGACGCCGACGGAGCGCAGCGCCCACAGGTTGGCGCGATAGTTGATGCGATGCGGCGGCAGATGGTGGCCGCGGCCGTGCCGGGGCAGGAAGGCGACCCGCCGGCCGGCGATCTCGCCGAAGAAGAGGGAGTCGCTGGGCGGCCCGTACGGGGTGTCCACCTGGACCTCGGTCACGTCGTCGAGGAACGAGTAGAAGCCCGAGCCGCCGATTACGCCGATCTCTGCGTTCGCCATGACCAGCACACTAGCGGGCGGCGAAACGGCGGGGGAACCGGTGCCCGCGAGCGCCGAAGACCCTGTCGTCGTACGACGACAGGGTCAGGGAAAGAGAGGTCAGGCCGCGGAGCTGCTGGCGGAGCTCGACGACCCGGTGGAGCTCGACGACGCCGAGGAGGACTTGGATTCGGACGACGAGGAACCGGCCGAGGACGTGCTCGACGACTTCGACGCCGGGCTGCTGCTCGACGTGGAGCCGCGGGAGTCGTTGCGGTAGAAGCCGGAGCCCTTGAAGACGATGCCGACCGCGGAGAACACCTTCTTCAGGCGGCCACCGCAGTTGGGGCACTCGGTCAGGGCGTCATCGGTGAACTTCTGCACCGCCTCAAGGCCCTCGCCGCACTCGGTGCACTGGTACTGGTAGGTCGGCACTGTCTTCCTCCTGGCACTCTCACTCGATGAGTGCTAACGACGATCCATAGTGACGTATTCCCGGGGATCAGTCCACCGTCACCGGCACGCGGTGACCGACGCCACGTGCGACGGTGCGGTTCTGCTGCCGGGCGACCAGCCGCGATCGCAGCGTCAGCAGGGTCACCAGCGCGAGCACGGTGCCGGCCATCGGCACCAGGAATCCCGCGCCGTCCCACAGCCGGTCCTCGAGCTGCCCGGCGACGGTGACGGCGGCCGCCTGCCCGAGCGCGACCGCGCCGGTCAGCCAGGTGAAGGCCTCCGTGCGGGCACCGGCCGGGACCAGGCCCTCGACCAGCGTGTAGCCCGTGATCAGCGCCGGTGCGATGCACATGCCGACCAGCAGGCCGAGGCCGGCGAGCAGCAGCACCGAGTGCGCCGTCCACAGGGCGGACGCGACGATCGCGAGCGCCGCGTAGCCGACGACCAGGCGGTGCTGGGGGGCGGTCTTCCAGGCGATCGCGCCGCAGACGATGCCGGACAGCATGTTTCCGGCGGCGAAGACGCCGTACAGGACGCCGTTCAGGCCGGGCTCGCCGATCGACTCGGTGAACGCCGCCAGCGACACCTGCATGCCGCCGAAGACGGAACCGATGCCCAGGAAGGTCACGACCAGCACGCGCACGCCGGGCACGCGCAGTGCGGAGGCGTGCTGCACGCGCGCGTGCCCGCTGTCACCGCTCACCGGCGGCTGCGTGCCCTTCTGCGCGGCGAAGAGCAGACCGCCGACGAGGGTGAGCGCGCCCTCCGTGACCAGGCCCGCCGCCGGCGTCACGCCGGTGCACAGCGCCGTCGCCAGCAGCGGACCGAAGACGAAGGTGAGCTCGTCCGTGACCGACTCGAACGCTGCAGCGGTGGTCATCAGGGGCGAGCCCTGCAGCTTCACGCCCCAGCGCGCACGCACCATGGGGCCGACCTGAGGCACGGACGCGCCGGTCGGGACGGCCGCCAGGAACAGCGCCCACAGGGGGGCGTGCGCCAGCGCGAGAGCCGTCAGCGACAGGCCCGCCAGCGTGTGCACCAGAACGCCGGGGACCAGCACGGCGCGCTGGCCGTAGCGGTCCGCGAGGCGACCGCTGTACGGCGCGAACAGTGCCATGGAGACACCGGTGGCGGCCGCGACGGCGCCGGCGGCGCCGTAGGAGCCGGTGGTGTGCTGCACCAGCAGCACGATGGAGAGGGTGAGCATCGCGAACGGCTGACGCGCCGCGAAACCGGGGAGCAGGAAGGTCCAGGCGCCGCGGGTGCGCAGCAGCTGTCCGTATCCCGGGTGGGACGAGGCCGGCGAGGTCTTCTCCGGTTCGGTGATGGTGACCGTGGATCCCACGGCCCATGCCTTTCTGCCGCCTGGTAGCGCGGGCCTGGTGTGGCCCGGGCGCCGAGAGCTGTCCTCTTGCGCGGACTGCGGTAGATACCGGCGCCCACTGCGGGTGGGGGGACCCGGCCGCCATACGGTCGCGCCAGCTCTGCGTCAGGCAGAGTTGGTTCGATCAGGGTGCGCCTTCATGCTACAGGGATCATCGGCTCCCGTGGCTGTGAAAACGAGCACCATGCGGCTGGGTCACCTGGGATTTCATGAGGCGTGAGCCGTACGCAACGCTCCCTTAACGCGAGCCTCAACGCGAGCTGCGTGCCCCGTTCGCGCCCAGCCAGCCCGCCAGCTTGCCGCCGTGGGCGACCGCGCGCAGGCGTCGCTCCGCCGCGTCGCGCACGGGGTCGGTGGCGACGACGAGCAGTTCGTCGCCCCGGCGCAGCACGGTCGTGGGCAGGGGAACGAACGATTTTCCTTCGCGTACGACGAGGGTGACGGCGGCCCCGGGCGGCAGTCGCAGCTCGTTGACCTCGACGCCGTGCATCCGGGAGCCCTCGGGGATCGAGACGGACAGCAGGTGCCCGCGCAGCCGCTCCAGGGGTGCCGACTCGATGCCGAGGTCGGAGGCCTCGCCCTCCTCGCCCAGGCGCAGCTTGCGCGCCAGCCAGGGCAGGGTCGGCCCCTGGACGAGGGTGTAGACCACGACCAGCACGAAGACGATGTTGAAGATGCGGCGGCTGCCGGTGACGCCGTTCACCATCGGGATGGTGGCCAGGATGATGGGCACGGCGCCGCGCAGCCCCGCCCACGACATCAGGGTCTGCTCCTGCCACGGCACGCGGAACGGAGCCAGGCTGAGCACCACGCTCAGCGGGCGGGCCACCATGGTCAGGATCAGCCCGATGACCAGGGCGGGCCAGACGTCGTCGCCCAGCTCGTGCGGGGTGACCAGCAGGCCGAGCAGGACGAACATGCCGATCTGGGCGATCCAGCCGAGCCCCTCGGCGAAGCCGCGCGTGGCCGGCCAGTGCGGGAGCTTGGCGTTGCCGAGCACCATCGAGGCCAGGTAGACGGCCAGGAAGCCGCTGCCGTGTGCCAGGGCGCCGGCGGCGTACGCCGTCACCGCGATCGCCATCACCGCGATCGGGTAGAGGCCGGACGCCGGCAGGGCCACGTGCTTGAGCCCCCAGGAGCCGAACCAGCCCACCGCGAGCCCTATGGCCGCGCCGATGGCCAGCTCCAGGACTATCTTGCCCAGCAGGACGTACCAGTGCTCGACGGGGCCGGCCGCGCAGAAGGCCACGACCAGGATGACCACGGGGGCGTCGTTGAAGCCGGACTCCGCCTCCAGCGTGCCCGTCACGCGCGCGGGCAGAGGAACTCTGCGCAGCACCGAGAAGACCGCCGCCGCGTCCGTCGACGACACCACCGCGCCGATGATGAGCGCCTGCCGCCACTCCAGCCCGACCAGATAGTGCGCGCCCGCCGCGGTGACGCCCACGCTGACGGCCACTCCCGCGGTCGCCAGGACCGAGGCGGACGACAGGACCGGCCTGACCTCCTTCCACTTCGTGCCGAGACCGCCCTCGGCGAGGATCACGACCAGGGCCGCGTATCCCATGACCTGGGTCGCCGCGGCGCTGTTGAAGTGGATTTCCCCGACCCCGTCCTGGCCCATGAGGACGCCGATCCCCAGGTAGACGAGCAGGCTGGGGAGCCCGCTGCGGGAGGAGACCCGCACGGCCGCGACGGCGACGAGCAGGACCAGGGAGCAGACGAGCAGGAGCTGGTTGAGGTGGTGAACAGTCAGCGGTGGTGCCTCCCCTGGAATCGCGGCTACTTCGTTAGCTTACCTAAGTCTTGACGCTTTCTTGACGCTTGTCGAGGCAAGATCGAACGCTCGTGCGCGCTGGTTGCCGACTCCGCGTCAAGCGGCACAAGGCCCTGCGCCTATGGTTGCTCCAGCGCTCATTCAAAGTCACAGCCCGACCTGCCGCTCGCGTTAGGACAGCAAGGACAGCGATGCCCCCCAATACCACCGCCACAACGGGTGACAAACCCGCCAAGTCCGGCAGGAAGAAGGGGCGCAAAGCCCGACTGATCGTGCTGGTGCTCGTACTGGCCATCATCGGCGGCATCGCCTACGGGGCGTACTGGTCGATCAGTACGGTCCGCGCCTCCTTCCCGCAGACCAAGGGCACGATCACGCTCCAAGGCCTGTCGGGGCCGGTCGACGTCAAGCGGGACGGCAACGGCATCCCGCAGATCTACGCGTCCTCCGACGAGGACCTGTTCATGGCGCAGGGCTACGTGCAGGCGCAGGACCGGTTCTGGGAGATGGACGTGCGCCGGCACATGACCTCCGGGCGCCTGTCGGAGATGTTCGGCAAGAGCCAGGCCAAGAACGACGAGTTCCTGCGCACCCTCGGCTGGGACCGGATCGCGCAGCGGGAGTACGACACCAAGCTGTCGGCCGCCACGAAGAAGTACCTGCAGGCCTACGCCAAGGGAGTCAACGCCTACCTCCAGGGCAAGGACGGCAAGGACATCTCCCTGGAATACGTCGCGCTGGGCTTCACCAACGACTACATGCCGCAGAAGTGGACCCCGGTCGACTCCGTCTCCTGGCTGAAGGCGATGGCCTGGGACCTGCGCGGCAACATGCAGGACGAGATCGACCGCGCCCTGATGACCAGCCGGCTCGGCCCGCAGCAGATCGCGGACCTGTACCCGGAGTACCCGTACAGCCGTAACAAGCCGATAGTGCAGGAAGGCCAGTACAGCGCGCTGACCAAGTCCTTCCGGCAGAGCGGCGGCACCGGCAGCTCTCAGAGCACGGGCACGACGGGCGCGACGGGCACGGCGGGTACGTCCGGAACGACCGGGGGCGCCACGGGCGCCTCTGGGGGCACGAAGGGCTCGAGCGGCACCGCCACCTCGGGCGCGACGGGATCGTCGCTCACAAGCCAGCTGGGGGGCCTCTACAAGGTCCTGGACAACGTCCCGACCGCCGTCGGCGTGAACGGCCAGGGCATCGGCTCCAACTCCTGGGTGGTGTCCGGGAAGTACACCGTCAACAAGAAGCCGCTGCTCGCCAACGACCCGCACCTGTCGGCGTCGCTGCCGTCGGTCTGGTACCAGATGGGCCTGCACTGCCGCAGCGTCTCCAGCACGTGCCAGTACGACGTGACCGGCTACACCTTTGCCGGCATGCCCGGTGTGATCATCGGCCACAACGCGAACATCGCCTGGGGCATGACCAACTCCGGCGTCGACGTCACCGACCTCTACCTGGAGAAGGTGACCGCGAACGGCTACCTGTACGACGGCAAGATCCGGCCCTTCAAGACCCGCGAGGAGACCATCAAGGTCGCCGGCGGCGCGTCCAAGACGATCGTCGTGCGCCAGACCCAGGACGGGATGCCGCTGCTGTCCGACCGCGACGACGAACTCGTCCAGGTCGGCAAGCGGGCCACGGTCAACACCGCCGCACCCGACCGCGGTGACGGCTACGGCATCGCCCTGAGGTGGACCGCGCTGGATCCGGGCACCTCCATGGACGCCATCTTCGCCCTCGACAAGGCGGCGAACTGGAGCGACTTCCGCAAGGCGGCGGCCCTGTTCGACGTGCCCTCGCAGAACCTGGTCTACGCCGACACCGACGGCCACATCGGCTACACCCTGCCCGGCAAGATCCCCACGCGCTCCTCGGTGGACGACGGCTCCATCCCGGCGCCGGGCTGGAACTCGAAGTACCGCTGGACCGGCTTCATCAAGCAGGACGAGCTGCCCTACGAGTTCGATCCCGAGCGCGGCTACATCGTCACCGCCAACCAGGCCGTGGTCGACAAGAGCAAGTACCCGTACACGCTCACCACCGACTGGGGCTACGGCACGCGCAGCCAGCGCATCACCGACCTGATCGAGTCCAAGATCAAGGACGACGGCAAGATCTCCACCGAGGACATGCGGCAGATGCAGCTGGACAACAGCAGCGAGATCGCCAAGCTCCTGGTGCCGAAGCTGCTGAAGATCAACCTCGGCGACAAGAACGTGCGCGAGGCGCAGAAGCTGCTGGAGGGCTGGGACTACACCCAGGAATCCGACTCCGCGGCGGCCGCCTACTTCAACTCCGTCTGGCGCAACATCCTCAAGCTCGCCTTCGGCAACAAGCTCCCCAAGGAACTGCGCGTCGACGGACAGTGCCTGTGGGTCGACAAGATCGACAGCACCGGCCCGGTCGACGACGACGCCAAGGTGCGCGAGTGCGGCCAGCGCGATGCCGACCAGGCACAGCCGGACGGCGGCGACCGCTGGTTCGAGGTCGTGCGCACCCTGATGGACAAGCCGGACAGCGACTGGTGGAAGACGCCCAAGTCGGGCACCCGTCCCGCGGCGAACAACATGGACCAGCTCTTCGCCCGCGCCATGATCGACGCCCGCTGGGAGCTGACCGCCAAGCTCGGCAAGGACATCGACACCTGGAGCTGGGGCCGGCTGCACCGCCTGTTCCTGAAGAACCAGACGCTCGGCACCGATGGCCCCAAGGCCCTGCAATACATCCTCAACCGCGGCCCGTGGAGGCTCAGCGGCGGCGAGGCCACGGTGAACGCGACGGGCTGGAACGCCGCCGGTGGCTACAACATCGTCTGGGTGCCGTCCATGCGGATGGTCGTCAACCTCGCCGATTTCGACAAGTCCAGGTGGATCAACCTGACCGGCGCCTCCGGGCATGCCTTCAGCGCGCACTACACGGACCAGACGGACCTGTGGGCCAAGGGCGAGCTGCTGCCCTGGTCGTTCTCGGCCAAGGCGGTCGACGGCAGCACGAGCGACACACTGGTCCTCAAGCCCTGACCGGCTGACGGCACGGAAAACGGCCCTCCACGCGCACGCGTGGAGGGCCGTTTCGCGTACGGGCGTGTCCCGTCAGGCGCCCGGGAAGCGGCGCACGCCGGAGGGCGTCACCACCGCGTGCACCGGCTTGTCGTGCGCCTCCGCGGGGACGCGCGCGACGACCTCCGTGTCGTACAGCAGCACCACGAGCCGGGGGCGGGCGCCCGCGCGCTCCAGGCGGGCCAGGACGCGGTCGTACGACCCTCCGCCGCGCCCCAGGCGCATTCCGTGCGCGTCGACCGCGAGCCCGGGCAGCAGAACGACGTCCGCGGCCGTCACGGCGTCCGGGCCAAGGCGCGCGCCGGAGGGCTCGAAAAGCGCCATTTTCCCGCCGTGTTGGATCCGCGCGAGGGAGTCCGGGCCGGCGTACTCGCCCCAGTCCAGGTCGTTGTCGGGCAGGAGCGCGGGGAGCAGGACCCGCACGCCCCGCGCGCGCAGCGCGTCCAGCAGCGCGAGCGTGCCCGGCTCGCTCCCGACGGAGACGTACGCCGCCACCGTGCGCGCACCCGCCAGCTCAGGCAGTTCCAGCGCGCGCTGCGCCAGCGCGCGGCCCGTCTCGTCGACGTCATCGTCCGTCAACCTGTTCCTCGCCGAGAGGAGCTCTCGCCGCAACGTTCGCTTGTCAGGCTCGCTCGCGCGTCCGTCGTGTTCCACGGGTCGTTCTCGCACCCTTCTTGAATGCAGTCATAAAGGGTCAACCAACCGGAGCCACAGTTTCTCCACAAAGGCACCGGATAAGGTTGCGGGCATGACTCAGTCGCACCCCAGGATCAGCAAGGCTGTCATTCCGGCGGCGGGCCTCGGCACCCGGTTCCTGCCGGCCACGAAGGCCACTCCCAAGGAGATGCTGCCGGTTGTCGACAAGCCGGCGATCCAGTACGTGGTCGAGGAGGCCGTGTCGGCGGGGCTCGACGACGTCCTCATGATCACCGGGCGCAACAAGCGTCCTCTCGAGGACCATTTCGACCGCAATTACGAGCTGGAGTCGGCGCTCGAGAAGAAGCGCGACGCCGAACGGCTCGCGAAGGTGCGGGAGTCCAGCGACCTGGCGACCATGCACTACGTGCGCCAGGGCGACCCCAGGGGCCTTGGTCACGCCGTGCTGTGCGCGGCCCCGCACGTGGGCCACGAGCCGTTCGCGGTGCTGCTGGGCGACGACCTGATCGACCCGCGTGATCCGCTCCTGAAGCGCATGATCGAGGTCCAGGAGCAGCACGGCGGCAGCGTGATCGCCCTCATGGAGGTCGCGCCCGAGCAGATCCACCTCTACGGCTGCGCGGCCGTGGAGGGCACCGACGCGGGTGACGTGGTACGGGTGACCGGACTGGTCGAGAAGCCGGATCCGGCGGACGCGCCGTCGGCCTACGCGGTCATCGGGCGGTACGTCCTCGACCCGCGGATCTTCGACATACTGCGCAAGACCGAGCCGGGCCGGGGTGGCGAGATCCAGCTCACCGACGCCCTGCAGCAGCTCGCGGCGGACGAGAAGGCCGGCGGGCCGGTGCACGGCGTCGTCTTCCAGGGCCGCCGCTATGACACCGGCGACCGTGGCGACTATCTGCGTGCCATTGTCAGACTCGCGTGCGAACGTGAAGACCTGGGCCCGGACTTCCGGACCTGGCTTCGCAGTTACGTAGCCGAGGAGATGCAGCAATCTTGAGCAGCGCCGCGACCCACCCCGCCGGCCCGGATCACCTGTGGTCGGTGGACGAGCACCTGGAGGACATCCTCTCGACCGTCCACCCCCTCGAACCCATCGAGCTGCAACTCCTCGACGCCCAGGGCTGTGTCCTGGTCGACGACGTCACGGTGCCGGTGTCCCTGCCACCGTTCGACAACAGCTCCATGGACGGGTACGCGGTGCGGGTCGCGGACGTCGCGGGCGCCACTGAGGAGTTCCCGGCCGTCCTGGAGGTCGTCGGGGACGTCGCGGCGGGCGCGGCCGACCTGGTCCGGGTCGGCCCCGGCCAGGCCGCCCGCATCATGACCGGCGCCCCGCTGCCGCCCGGCGCCGAGGCCGTCGTCCCCGTCGAGTGGACCGACGGCGGACTCGGCGAGGGCCCGGTGAGCGGCATGCGGGCGCGCAGCCTGGCCCCCGAGGGCGCCGCGGGGCAGGTGCGCGTGCACCGCCCCGCCGAGGCACGCGCGCACGTGCGCGCGAAGGGCAGCGATGTGAAGGCGGGCGACCGCGCCCTGGAGGCCGGGACGATCCTCGGCCCGCCGCAGATCGCGCTGCTGGCGGCGATCGGCCGCGGCACGGTACGGGTGCGCCCGCGCCCGCGCGTGGTCGTCCTGTCCACCGGCAGCGAACTCGTCCAGCCCGGCGAGCAGCTGGCCGGCGGCCAGATCTACGACTCCAACAGCTTCGCCCTCACCGCCGCCGCGCGCGACGCCGGCGCCATCGCCTACCGGGTGGGCGCCGTCGCCGACGACGCCGAGACCCTCCGCTCCACCATCGAGGACCAGCTCGTCCGCGCCGACCTGATGGTCACCACGGGCGGGGTGAGCGTCGGGGCGTACGACGTCGTCAAGGAGGCGCTGTCGCACGTCGGCGACGAGGACGAGGCGGGCGGCGGAGTGGAGTTCCGCAAGCTCGCCATGCAGCCCGGCAAGCCCCAGGGCTTCGGCACCATCGGCCCCGACCACACACCGCTGCTGGCTCTGCCGGGCAACCCGGTGTCGTCGTACGTCTCCTTCGAGTTGTTCGTCCGTCCGGCCATCCGCGCCCTGATGGGCCTCCCGGACCTGCACCGGCCCCGCGTCCGGGCCACTCTGCGGGCGGACGAGGCGCTGCGCTCGCCCAAGGGGCGCCGGCAGTTCCTGCGCGGTGTGTACGGCGAGGGCGAGGTGGCCCCCGTGGGCGGTGCCGGCTCGCACCTGGTCGCGGCGCTGGCGCACGCCGACGCGCTGATCGTCGTCCCCGAGGACGTGGAGTCCGTCGAGCCCGGCGCCGAGGTGGAGGTCGTGCTGCTCGGCTGAGGCACGCGCGCGTGGGCGTGCGGTGCGCCCACGGGGGTCCTGGACCGGTGGGTGAGCGGACATGGCGGTACCGTGTCGCGCACAACAGGCCCGTGCACCGCACAACGACGGGCCCGGACCGGGAGTGGCACACAGCATGACTGAGTCTTTCCGGGGGGAGACCCCCGGACCGCCTGTGCAGGACGGACTGACGCACATCGACGAGGCGGGCGCGGCCCGCATGGTCGACGTGTCCGGGAAGGACGTGACCGCGCGCACCGCCCGTGCCAGCGGCCGTGTCCTCGTCTCACCCCGCGTGGTCGAGCTGCTGCGCGGCGAAGGCGTGCCCAAGGGGGACGCCCTGGCCACCGCGCGTATCGCCGGCATCATGGGCGCCAAGCGCACCCCGGACCTGATCCCGCTGTGCCACCCGTTGTCGGTGTCCGGTGTGACACTGGATCTGTCGGTCGCGGACGACGCCGTGGAGATCCAGGCCACCGTGCGGACGACGGACCGTACGGGCGTCGAGATGGAGGCCCTCACCGCCGTGACGGTCGCCGCGCTCACCGTGATCGACATGGTCAAGGCGGTCGACAAGGGAGCGGTCATCACGGACGTACGGGTGGAGGAGAAGACGGGCGGCAAGTCGGGCGACTGGAGCCGGTCATGACCTACCGTGCTCTGGTGGTCACCGCCTCGAACCGGGCTGCCGCGGGCGTCTACGAGGACAAGGGCGGCCCCTTGATCGCCGACGGCCTGAAGGGCTTCGGTTTCGACGTCGACGGCCCCCGGGTCGTCCCGGACGGGGACCCCGTGGAGGCGGCGCTGCGGGCGGGAGCCGACGCCGGGTACGACGTCATCGTCACCACCGGCGGCACGGGTATCTCGCCCACCGACCGCACGCCCGAGGCGACCCGTGCGGTGATCGACCGCGAGGTACCGGGCATCGCGGAGGCGATCCGGGCGTTCGGGCGGGAGAAGGTGGCGACGGCGGCGCTCTCGCGAGGCCTGGCCGGAGTGGCGGGGCGGACCCTGATCGTCAATCTGCCGGGCTCCGCGGGCGGGGTGAAGGACGGTCTCGCCGTGCTGGAGTCCCTGCTGGTCCATGCCGTCGACCAGATCCGCGGCGGCGACCACCCCAGACCCAGTAGCGGGGGTGCGAGCTGAACAGCCCTTCCTGGCCTGTCGTGCTGGCGGACGGCGAGCTCGTCCTCCGGCCGATAAGGCTGCGCGACCAGCGGGCCTGGCGCGAGGTGAACCGGCGCAACCGGGACTGGCTGCGCCCCTGGGAGGCGACGATTCCGCCGCCCACGCCGAGCGGACCGATCGCGCACCGGCCGACCTACCGCCAGATGGTCCGGCACCTGCGCTCCGAGGCCAACTCGGGCCGGATGCTGCCGTTCGTCATCGAGTACCAGGGGCGGCTCGTCGGGCAGTTGACGGTCGCCGGGATCACCTGGGGGTCGATGTGCTCGGGGCACATCGGCTACTGGGTGGACGAGGCGGTGGCCGGGCGCGGGGTGATGCCGACGGCCGTCGCCCTCGTGGTGGACCACTGTTTCCGCGGCGTCGGGCTGCACCGCATCGAGGTCTGCATCCGCCCCGAGAACCGGCCCAGCCGGCGGGTGGTGGAGAAACTCGGATTCCGTGAGGAGGGGCTCCGGCCGCGTTATCTGCACATCGACGGCGCCTGGCGCGACCACCTGGTGTTCGCGCTCACCGCGGAAGAGGTGCCCGACGGGTTGCTCGCGCGGTGGAAGCGGGCAAGCTCCCAGGGCGAGCGTGCGCGCAATCCGCAGAACACGCCGGGGAATCCCGGCTAGCCTCCGAAAATTGAATACATGTTCGAAATCGATCGGGTGCTGACCGTCTCAGGGCATTGAATTCGCGCCTGCGGGGGTTCGCTGATCGCATCGGTCGCAAAAAATGCTGGAAATATCAGCCAGATCGTGCGACACACCGGTCCAATTGGCGGATGGCCTCGCGTAAACCCCTCTACGGTGTGAGACGTGAGCAGCAGCGGCCTCATCTACGCAGTCATTGTCGGGGCCTGGGCCGCCTACTTGGTGCCGATGTGGCTCCGTAGGCAGGACGAGCTGAACGAGGCTCGTCCGACGGAACGCTTCAGCACCGCCATCCGGCTGCTGTCCGGACGGGCGGGAATGGAGCGCCGGTACGCCAAGGACCTGCGGTCGCGCTCCGCCCAGGAGGGGGAGCCGGACGCCAGTGATCCGGATGCCGTCACCGACTCGGTGGACGTCCGGGCCTTCGCCATGCCTCCGACCCGTCGTCAGGTCCACGCCGACGCCGGGGTCGAGGCGCCCGGGAGGGCGGAACCGGCGCGCGAACAGGCCGCCGCTCCGGTGCCCAAGTCCGCACCCCCATCCGGCTCCACGCCCGCGCGCAAGCACGTGCCGGCCGCGCGGCGGACCTCCTCGGCGGAGGCGTCCGCAGCGCGCGCCCGGCGCTCGAAGGTCCTCGCGCGCCGCAGGCGCACCACCGTGATGCTCTTCTTCGCCTTCACGCTCGGCGCGATCGTCGCCGCTGTCGGCGGGCTCGCCTTCCTGTGGGTGCCCGCCGTACCGGCCGTGCTGCTCAGCGCGTACATCGCGTACCTGCGCTCTCAGGAGCGCCGTCGTTTCGCCTACCAGATGGACCGCCGGCGCGCCGAGGCCGCCGCCCAGCGGCTGCGGGAGCGCCAGCCGCGCCGGCGTGCGCCCCTCGACCCGGGCTCCGCCGCCGACGAACCGGAGGAGGCCCCGGCGACCGGGACGGACACCGGACTCTCCGCGCTCGCCGCGGACCGGCGTGCGCTCGTCGAGCAGACCGACCACGCCGAGTGGGTCGACCAGCAGCGCGAGCGGCAGCGGCGGCCCGGCGGTGACAGCTGGGACCCGGTGCCGGTGCCCCTGCCGACCTATGTGACCGCGCCCGTCGCGCCGCGCGCCACGTCCGAAGTGGATCTGGGGGCGCCCGACACATGGAGTTCGGCGCGCTCCAGCTCCGTTGCGCCGGAACACCAGGCGGGCCGCGCGGCGGAGGCCGAGTCGGACAAGCAGGCGCCCGCGTCCGGGGACAAGCCGGGGGACGGCCGCGGCGACGCGCTTCCCCGCGCTCGGACTCGCACGCGTGGGGGGACCGCGACCCCGGCCTCCGCGCGCCGGGCGCGCGAGCGCGGACGCACGCCCCTCTTCGATCAGTACGAGGACGGCGACCGCCCCCGCGCGGCCAACGAGTGACCGCCGTCACGCCGCTGGAAGCCCGCCTCTGACCAGTCAGGGAACGGATTTCCAAGCACCCCGATGGGGATGCTAGAGTTTCACTCGTTGCAAGGGCCTGTGGCGCAGTCCGGTAGCGCACCTCGTTCGCATCGAGGGGGCCAGGGGTTCAAATCCCCTCAGGTCCACGCAGCTCAAAGCCCCGGTAGGGATCTCCCGACCGGGGCTTTGACGTGTCGTCCAGCAGCCGACCTCAGCGCTGACTGTTGCGGAATCCGATGACCACGGCGCCCCACCAACAGACCTGGGAAACCAGCGCTGTTGCGGCTCCCCAGGCGAGGAAGCGCGGGGCGATCGCGGCCGTGCCCTGCTGCGTCATGCGCTTGTTCAGGAGCCCGGCTTGGAGGCCGTTGAGGGTGAGGACGAGCACCAGCCCCAACTTGACGCGGGTGAGGGCGGAGCCAAGGTCCGGCTGGAGCATGACGCCGCTGGCCACGAGGCCGGCAAGGCCGGTCCAGATGGGGACGTGGAGGCGGCCTGCGCTGTTCAGGGCGTCGCGCAGGGTGCACCGGCCCGTCAGGCACAGGAGAGCGTAGTAATCGGCCGCCAGGACGGCTCCGAAGCCGAGCACGAGCGAGGCCAGATGGGCGAAAAGCGCCACGGTGTGGAGGGTGGCATCCACGCGCAGGTGCAGGGATATCCAGGCGCAGGCCACCAGGCCCAGGCTGGCGGCGAGTGCAGCGGCTGCGACCGTCCACCACGTGTCGTACAGCCCGAGCCGCTGGATGGGCGCCGCCTGGGGGGACACGGACGACTCCGAGGGCAGCACGGACACAGACGACTCCTAGGACCATCACAGGCACGACTTAGGTAAGGCTCACCTAAAGGTGATTTCAAGTCAAGGTCGCGCCCCTCGCCGCTCGCCTGGCCGGCGCGGCAGGCTTGATCGTGTCTACAGCCGCTTCGCGAAGCAGCGGCTGTCCTCGTGGTGGCGGTAGTAGCCGAACTTGGTGCAGGGCTCGTAGCCGCACGAGGTGTACAGGGCGATGGCTTCAGGCTGCTTGGTGCCGGTCTCCAGGACCATGCGGACACGGCCGGCCGCGCGGGCGTCCTCCTCCAGGGCGGTGAGGATGCGGCGGGCCAGGCCCCGGCCGCGCATCCCGGCGATGACGAACATGCGCTTCAGCTCGGCGTCACCGTCCTCGTTGCCCTCCTCGTTACGGTCCTGGCTGCGCCAGCCGCCGGTGGCCACGGGGCGGTCGAACTCGTCGTATGCGATCAGGTAGACGCCGCGGGGCGGGTCGAAGTCCGCCGTGTCGAGGACGGTGGCGTCGCCGTCGTCGCCGTAGCGCTCGGCGTACTCGGCCTGGACCTCGTCGTTGAGCTTCATGGCGTCGGGGTGATCGAAACGAACGCGGCGTATATTCATGCTGGGCATCGTACTTCTATGCGGACGGTGATCGTCGGGCTTCCGTGGTCGGGCTCCGACCAGTGTGCCGGTATCGTGCCCTGGTGCTGACTGTGACCTCGGTGAACGTGAACGGGCTGCGAGCCGCCGCCAAGAAGGGCTTCGTGGAGTGGCTCGCGCAGACCTCCGCGGACGTCGTCTGCCTGCAGGAGGTGCGTGCCGAGCCGCACCAGCTGCCCGAGGAGGTCCGACAGCCCGACGGCTGGCACGTCGTGCACGCCCCGGCCGCCGCCAAGGGGCGCGCGGGCGTCTCCCTCTACACGCGGCGCGAGCCCGACCGCGTCCGGGTCGGTTTCGGTTCGGCCGAGTTCGACGGCAGCGGGCGCTATGTCGAGGCCGACCTGCCCGGCGTCACGGTCGCCTCCCTCTATCTGCCCTCCGGCGAGGTCGGCACCGAGCGGCAGGACGAGAAGGTCCGCTTCATGGACGAGTTCCTCGCCCACCTCAAGGCGCTGCGCGAGCGGGCCGCGGCCGACGGCCGCGAGGTGGTCGTGTGCGGCGACTGGAACATCGCCCACCAGCAGGCCGACCTCAAGAACTGGCGCGGCAACACCAAGAACTCCGGCTTCCTGCCCGAGGAGCGGGAGTGGCTCGGCCGGGTGTTCGCCGCCGAGGAGGGCGGGTACGTCGACGTCGTACGCGCCCTGCACCCCGAGGCCGAGGGGCCGTACACCTGGTGGTCGTACCGGGGGCGGGCCTTTGACAACGATTCGGGGTGGCGCATCGACTATCACGTCGCCACCCCCGGTCTCGCCGGGAAGGCCGTCAAGGGCTTCGTCGAGCGCGCGGCCACGCACGCCGAGCGCTGGTCCGACCACGCGCCGGTGACCGTCGTCTACGACCTCTAGGCCCGTACGACCGCTGGCCCCGTACGGCCTCTAGTCCCGCTTGCTGATCCGCCGGTCCAGGGCCAGCGACAGTTCCGCCTCCACCACGCTGCGGGCCAGGGGGCGCAGGCGGTGTAGGTCCTCCTCGGGGGCGTGGCGCAGGATCAGGGCGGTGAAGAGTTCGGCCAGGGCGTCGGCGTGTTCGCGGACGCGGGCGGCGGCCGTGAGGACCTCGCCGAGCGGGATGCCCTCGCGGACCAGTGCGGAGGACACGTCCAGCAGGCGGCGGCTGATGTGGACGATCTCGTCGCCGTCGGTGCCGAGGTAGCCCAACTCCATGGCGGCGGCGAGGTTCTCGGGGGTGACCTCGCCCTCGAAGCGGGCGGCGAGTTCCTCGGGGGTGAGGCGGACCGGCTCCTCCTCGGTGGGGGTGCCGACGCCGAGGAGATCGGCGACGTTCCGGCCCTGGTCGAGGGCCTCCGCGAGTTCCGCGATGCCGCTCAGCGTGTGGCCGCGCTCCAGCAGGGCGGCGATGGTGCGCAGACGGGCCAGGTGGTGCTCGTCGTACCAGGCGATACGGCCCTCGCGGCGGGGCGGCGGGATCAGCTTGCGCTCGCGGTAGAAGCGCAGCGTGCGCACGGTGATGCCGGCCAGTCGCGCCAGCTCCTCCATGCGGTACTCGCGCCGCGCCCGCGGCCGTACCTCCGGGTGTTCTGCGTCCTCTGCCACGTCCGCAGCCTATGTTGTACCGCCGGTAACTTTCGTTCTCCGCCCCCTACCGCTCGGTACGGAGCTGCTCTACAGTCCCATTGCGCCAGTGTTCACTGGCAGAGTCCAAGGTGATGCGTGGAGGCTCCGGGATGGCCGAGCACGAGCATGTACGGGTGGCGGTGATCGGGTCCGGGTTCGGCGGGCTGGGGGCCGCCGTGCGGCTGCGCCGCGAAGGGATCACCGACTTCGTCGTCCTGGAGCGGGCGGACGGCGTCGGCGGCACCTGGCGGGACAACAGTTACCCCGGGTGCGCCTGTGACGTGCCCTCCCACCTCTACTCCTTCTCCTTCGCGCCCAACCCCGACTGGCCGCGCACCTTCTCCGGGCAGCAGCACATCCGCGCCTACCTGGAGCACGTCGCCGACGTCTTCGGCCTGCGCCCGCACATCCGCTTCGACTCCGAGGTCAAGCTGATGAGCTGGGACACCGAGAACCTGCGGTGGGAGATCGAGACCGCGCGCGGCACGCTCACCGCCGACGTCGTCGTCTCCGCCACCGGGCCGCTGTCCGACCCGAAGATCCCCGAGATCCCGGGCCTCGCGTCCTTCCCGGGCAAGGTGTTCCACTCCGCCCGCTGGGACCACGACTACGACCTGCGCGGCAAGCGTGTCGCCATGGTCGGCACCGGCGCCTCCGCCATCCAGATCGTGCCGTCCATCCAGCCGAGCGTCGGCCGGCTCACCCTCTTCCAGCGCACTCCACCCTGGGTGATGCCCCGTATCGACCGCGCCATCAGCGCAGCCGAGCGCCGGCTGCACCGCGCCCTTCCCTTCACCACCCAGCTCAGGCGCGGCCTGCTGTGGGGCATCCGGGAGCTGCAGGTCCAGGCGTTCACCAAGCACCCCGACGAACTCGGCCTGGTCGAACAGCTCGCCAAGCGGAACATGGCCCGCGCCGTCAAGGACCCGGCCCTGCGCGCCAAGCTCACCCCCGACTACCGCATCGGCTGCAAGCGGATCCTGCTGTCCAGCACGTACTACCCGGCGCTGACCAAGCCGAATGTGGACGTCGTCGCCAGTGGGCTCAGCGAGATCCGCGGGTCGACCGTCGTCGCCGCCGACGGCACCGAGGCCGAGGTCGACGCGATCATCTTCGGTACGGGCTTCCACGTCACGGACATGCCGATCGCCGAGCGGGTGGTCGGGGCGGAGGGCATCACCCTCGCCGAGTCCTGGAAGAACGGCATGCAGGCACTGCGCGGCGCCGCGGCCGCCGGCTTCCCGAACTGGATGACGATCATCGGGCCCAACACCGGCCTCGGGAACTCCTCCATGATCCTCATGATCGAGTCCCAGCTGAACTACATGGCCGACTATCTGCGGCAACTGGACGTCCTGGGGGTCCCCCCAGGCCCTCAAGGCACTGGGGGAGGTCGTACGGCCCTCGATGCCCGGCCCGCGGCCGTCGAGGACTGGAACCGCAAGGTCCAGGAGCGCATGAAGCGCACCGTGTGGAACACCGGCGGCTGCACCAGCTGGTACCTCGACGCGAGCGGCCGCAACACCACCATCTGGCCCGGTACGACCTCCGAGTTCCGGCGCGCGACCCGGCGGGTGGACCTCGGGGAGTACGAGGTTCTCCGCAAGGCCGACAGCAAGCCGGCCGCAACGGCCGAGCGGAAGGCCGGTACGGCCGTACCGGAGACGGTGGTCGCCGCCCAGCAGAGCGAGGGTGCCGTATGAGCAGGATCGCCTCCGTGACCTCCGGGCCGTACGCCCCGGCCACCCCCTCCCATGAACTCACCGTCGTCTCCGCCGACGGCGCACGGCTGCACGTCGAGGTGCACGGCCCCGAGAACGCGCCCACCGTCGTCCTCTCCCACGGCTGGACCTGCTCGACCGCCTTCTGGGCCGCGCAGATACGGGACCTGGCCGCCGACCACCGTGTGATCGCGTACGACCAGAGGGGGCACGGGCGTAGTCCCGCGAGCTCGGCGTGCACCACCCACGCGCTGGCGGACGACCTCGAAGCGGTGCTTGCGCAGACACTCGCGCGCGGGGAGAAGGCGCTGGTCGTCGGCCATTCCATGGGCGGGATGACGGTCATGGCCGCGGCCACGCGCCCCCGCTTCCGCGAGCACGCCGCCGCCGTCCTGCTGTGCAGCACCGGCAGCGCGCGGCTGGTGGCGGAGGCGCGCGTGGTGCCGCTCGGCGCCGGGCGCGTGCGCACCTGGATCACCGGGCGCATCCTCGGTTCGCGCGCCCCGCTCGGACCGGTCACGCCGGTCGCGAAGAGCATCCTCAAGTACGCCACCATGGGCGCCGGTTCCGCCCCGCACATGGTGGAGGCGTGCGCACGGATCGTGCACGCCTGCCCGCGCGCCGCGCGCCACGCCTGGGCCCGCGTCCTAGAGGCGCTCGATCTCGACCACGGTGTACGGGAGTTGCACGCGCCCACCGCGATCGTGCACGGCGCGTCCGACCGGCTCACACCCCCCGTGCACGCCCGCGCGCTGGTCGCCGCGCTGCCGCAGTGCGTCGGCCTCACCGAGCTGACCGGCGTCGGCCACATGACCCCGATCGAGGCCCCCGACGTGGTGACCGGCCGGATCCGGGAACTCGTCACCAGCTACGTCACCACCAAGCAGGCCACAGGCGCACAGATTAAGGAGGGCGCATGAGCAGGGTCAGCCTCGAAGGGCAGGTCGCGGTCGTCACCGGCGCGGCGCGCGGTGTCGGTGAGCTGCTGGCGCGCAAGCTCTCCGCGCGCGGCGCGAAGGTCGCGCTGGTCGGGCTGGAGGAGGAGGCGCTCAAGGAGGTCTCCTCGCGCCTGCACAGCGAGAGCGCGTACTGGTACGCCGACGTCACCGACCACGAGACGATGAGCCGCGTCGCGCAGGAGGTGAAGGCGCGGTTCGGGAAGGTCGACATCGTGGTGGCCAACGCCGGTGTGGCGACGGGCGGTCCGTTCGCCGACTCCGATCCGCAGGCCTGGCGGCGGGTGATCGAGGTGAACCTGATCGGTTCGGCCGTGACCGCGCGGGCCTTCCTGCCGGTGCTGGTGGAGAGCCGGGGCTATCTGCTCCAGATCGCCTCGCTCGCCGCGATCACCCCGGCGCCGATGATGACGGCGTACTGCGCGTCCAAGTCGGGCGTGGAGGCGTACGCGCACAGTCTGCGCGCCGAGGTCGGCTACCAGGGCGTGCGCGTCGGCGTCGCGTACCTGTCCTGGACCGACACCGACATGGTGCGCGGCGCCGACCAGGACGACGTCATGCGCGAGCTGCGGCAGCGGCTGCCGTGGCCGTCCAACAAGACCTACCCGCTGGGGCCCGCGGTGGACCGGCTCGTCGCCGGGATCGAGCGGCGCTCGGCGCATGTGTACGGGCAGTGGTGGCTGCGCGGTATGCAGGGCGTGCGCGGGTATCTGCCGGCGCTCATCGGGACGGTCGGGCAGCGCGAGATGAAGCGGTTCGCGCCCCGGCTGCAGGGAATGCGCTCGGGGCTCGTCGGTGCAGGTGGGGAGGCCGACGAGGCGGAGCGTGCTACGCGTCGTGACTGATCCACATGCGCTGCGTGGTCGCCCGTGTGAATCTGGTCGAGGCCCCACCGAGCCCCGCCGGGGGTCTCGCCGAGGGGCCACCCCCACCCTCACTCACCACAGGAGTGAACCCACATGGGTATGAAGGACCAGTTCCAGGACAAGGCCGGCGAGTGGCAGCAGCAGGGCAAGGAGAAGCCGGGCCAGCGCGGTCAGCAGCAGCGTGGCCAGCAGGGTCAGCCGCAGCGTGGCCAGCAGGGCAAGCAGGGCCAGCAGCAGCGTGGTCAGCAGGGTCAGCCGCAGCGCGGTCAGCAGGGTCAGAAGCCGCAGTCCGAGCGCGGTCGCCCGAACATGCGCGACATCGAGGACACGGAGCAGGAGATGGAAGACCGCTTCGGCCGTAACTACGACGCGTAGTCGCTGCGCTCGGCTTTGGCCGGTTTGGCGTGGGGCGCCCTTCTTTGTGGAGGGTGCCCTGCGCTTGGTTTGGGGGTGGTGGGGTGCGTTTTCGGGTGCGGGTGCGTTGTGGCTTGTCGCGCAGTTCCCCGCGCCCCTTCACCACGTGCCCCTTGTTCAACACGTGCCCCTTGTTCAGCTGGACCGTGGGGGGAGCTTCGGGCGGGATCGGTTGGGGGCCTCGCTGTAGTCGGGCGGGATGGCTGCCGGGGTGGACTCCAGCAGTTCCAGGGCCAGTTGGACCGCGTCGTCCAGTTGGGCGTGGCGGCCCTCGGCCCAGTCCAGGGGGGTGCGCATGATCTCCAGGTCGGGGGCTACGCCGTGGTTCTCCACGGACCAGCCGTAGGCGTCGAACCAGGCCGCGTTCATCGGGACCGTGATGACCGTGCCGTCGCCCAGCCGGTGGCGGCCGGTCATGCCCACCACACCGCCCCAGGTGCGCTGGCCGACCACCGGGCCGAGTTTCAGCAGCTTGAAGGCGGCCGTGATCATGTCGCCGTCCGACGACGTCGCCTCGTCGGCGAGGGCCACGACCGGGCCCCTCGGCGCGTTCGAGGTGTACGACACCGGCTGCGCGTCCCGCGTCAGATCCCAGCCCAGGATCGTCCGGGTCAGCTTCTCGATGACGAGTTCGCTGATGTGGCCGCCCGCGTTGCCGCGCACGTCCACGATCAGCGCGGGCCGGGACACCTCCATGCGCAGATCGCGGTTGAACTGGGCCCAGCCGGAGCCGCCCATGTCGGGGATGTGCAGATAGCCGCACTTGCCGCCGCTCAGCTCCCGTACGACCGCACGGCGTTTGGCTACCCAGTCCTGGTAGCGCAGCGGCCGTTCGTCGACGAGCGGGACGACGGCCACCCGGCGGGCCGGGCCCGGCTCCCCTTCCGGCGGGGTGAACGTCAGCTCCACGGTCGTGCCCCCGGAGCCGGCGAGGAGCGGGAACGGGCCGGTCACCGGATCGACCGGGCGGCCGTCGACGTGGGTGAGGACGGCGCCCTCGCGGATGCCCGTGCCGGCCAGCGGTGAGCGGGCCTTGGAGTCGGAGGAGTCGCCGGGCAGGATGCGTTTGATCATCCACCCCGCCTCCCGGTGCACGAAGTTGGCGCCGAGGAGGCCCTGCCAGCGCTGGTAGTGCGGCGGGCCCTCGTTGCGCCGGGCGGCGGTGACGTAGGCGTGCGAGGTGCCGAGTTCGCCGAGCACTTCGCGCAGGAGGTCCGCGAACTCGTCGGGGGAGGCGACCCGGTCGACGAGCGGGCGGTACTGGTCGAGCACCGCGTCCCAGTCGATGCCGCACATGCCGGGGTCCCAGAAGTAGGCGCGGATGAGCCGGCCGGCCTCGTCGTAGGCCTGGCGCCACTCGGCGGGCGGGTCGACCACGTGCAGGAGGCGGCGCAGGTCGATCCAGACGGTCGTGTCGCTGTCGCCCATCTCCGTGGAGGGCACCGCGCGCAGGTCGCCCTCGTCCACGACGACCAGCCGGGTGCCGTCGCCGCTGACCGCGAACCAGTCCAGGTGGTCGACCAGTTCGGACTTCTTCGCCTTGGTGAGGCTGAAGTACTCCAGGGTCGGGCGGCCGCTGATGTCGGCCGGGTTGACGAAGGTCTCGCCGAGCGCGCCGGAGATCGGCCAGCGCAGCCAGACCAGTCCGCCGCCGGCGACGGGGCGCAGCGCGGAGTACTTGGAGGCGATCACCGGGAACGGCGTGACCCGCATCGCCAGGCCCTCCACCTCCACGGTCACCGTGCCGGCCTCGCCCGTCTCCTCCTCCTCGACGGGGTCGAGCCCGCCGGCCGCCGGACGGCCCTCGGGGTTCAGGGCGAAGGGGGAGGGGGTCGCCGAGTTCAGCGGGACGAGGTACGGGCGGCAGCCGAGCGGGAAGGACAGGTCGCCGGTGTGGACGTCGTACACCGGGTCGAAGCCGCGCCAGGAGAGGAAGGCGAGATAGCGGCCGTCCCGGGTGAAGACGGGGTTCTCGTCCTCGAAGCGGCCGTTGGTCACGTCCACGATCAGCCGGTCCTTGATGCGGGCCAGCTTGATCTGGCGCAGCGAGCGGCCGATGCCGGGGTGGGACCAGGTGAGCCAGGCGCCGTCCGGGGAGAAGGCGAGGTCGCGGACCGGGCCGTTGATGGAGCGGATCAGCTCGGTGACGCGTTCCCCCGCACCGCCCGCGTCTCCAGCGCCGCCATCTCCGGTCTCTCCGGTCTCTTCGGAACTCCCGGAACCCTCGCCGCCCTCGCCGCCCTCCCCGGTCTCCGTGCCCGTGGCCTCCTCCTCCGCCACGTCGATCAGCAGCAACCGTCCGTCGTGCGAGGCGACCGCCAGCCGTTCACCCTCCGGATCGCAGGCCATCTCCAGGACGCGGCCCAGTGCGCCGGAGGCCAGCCGGCGCGGCGCTCGGTCGCCGGTCGCGCGGGGCAGCTGGGCGATCTCGACGGCGTCCTCGCCCTCCGCGTCGGTGACGTACGCGACCTGGCCGGTCGTGCCCAGCATCTCCGGCAGCCGTACTCGCTCACCGGGCGTGTCGGCGATCGTACGGGCGGGGCCGTCGCGGTGGGTGAGCCAGTACAGGCTGCCGCGTACGACGACGGCGCTGGCCCGGCCGGTGTCGTCCACGGAGATGCCGTCGACGTTCTGCGCGGCCGGCACCTGGTAGCGGCGGCGCCCGTTGGCCGGCCCGCCGAGGCGGATGTCCAGCTTGCGCGGTACGGCGTCCGGGGAGAGGTCGTCCACCAGCCACAGGTCGCCCGCGCACTGGTAGACCACCCGCGTGCCGTCGCTGGAGGCGTGCCGGGCGTAGAAGGCGTCGTGGTCGGTGTGGCGGCGCAGGTCGGTGCCGTCGTGGGCGCAGGAGTAGAGGTTGCCGACGCCCTCGTGGTCGGAGAGGAAGGCGATCCGGCCGGCGACGAACATGGGGCAGTGCAGATGGCCGCCGATGCCGGGCACGAGTTGCCGCCCGTGCAGCCAGAGCCGGCCCATGGCGCCGCCCCGGTAGCGCTTCCACGAGGCCGGTTCGTGCGGCGGGGTTCCGGTGAGCAGGAGGGTCTTGTGCTCGCCGGCGACATCGGCGACCTGGATGTCGGCGACCGGGCCCCAGGGCAGCTTGCGGCCCGGGTCGCCGTCGGTGGACACCTTGTAGGCCCAGGTGAAGTAGGAGAAGGGCTGGCCGTGGGAGGCGACCGCCAGGATGTGGCTCCTCCCGTCCTCTTCGGGGGGCGTCCAGCCGCAGACCTGTGTATCCGAACTGCCCCAGTACGTCAGCTGCCGCTCGGGACCGCCGTCGACGCCGACGAGGTGGATCTCGGGTTCGAGGCTGTGCCAGTTCGTGTAGGCGATCTGGCGGCCGTCGGGCGAGAAACGCGGGGGCCCGGCCTTCGTGCGGTCCGCCGTGAGCCGCCAGGCCCGGCCCGGGGCGTCGAGGGGGGCCAGCCAGAGGTCGTCCTCGGCCACGAAGCACAGCAGGTCGCCGCTGAGGTGGGGAAGGCGCAGATAGCTCACCTCCCCATGCTTTTCCGCCCGGTGGGGCCCAGCAACTTATGCGGCACTCACGACCGTGACCCAAGACACGTACGAAACGGTTTCGTTTCGTACGCTCCGGAGGTATCTTCATGGTGGTACGAAGCAGGAACTCCGGGAGTGGGAAGGTGAGTGGCATGACCGAAGTCGTCTCAACGGCACGTCGCAGCCGGATCACGCCCGAGCGTGAGGCCGAGCTGTACGAGGCCGTGCTCGACCTGCTCCGCGAGGTCGGCTACGACGCCCTCACCATGGACGCCGTCGCCGCCCGCACCCGGTCCAGCAAGGCCACGCTCTACCGCCAGTGGGGCGGCAAGGCCCAGCTGGTCGTCAAGGCCCTGCGGCACGGCAAGCGCGGTCACCTCGAGGAGATCGACACCGGTTCGCTCCGCGGCGACCTGCACGCCCTCGTGGCGCTGGAGGACGACTGCACCATGGAGCGGAACTCCGCGCTGATGCGGGGCGTCGCCATGGCCATGCACCACAACGACGATCTGCGCCAGGCGTTCCGGGAGCAGATCGTCGACCCCGAGATGGGCGGGTTCCGGCAGGTCCTGCAGCGGGCGGTCGACCGGGGCGAGGTCCGTGCGGACTGCCCGGCGCTCGACTTCCTGCTGCACATGATGGTCGGCGGCTTCGCCACCCGGGCCCTGCTGGACGACCAACCGCCCACGCAGGACTTCCTCACTTCGTACATCGACGCCGTGGTCCTCCCCGCCCTCGGTGTTCCCACCAGCTGATCTCCTTCCGATCCCCGAGTAAGCCCACCACCTGACGTCACCGCTCACGTCGTCGGGCTGATCACCCCTGCCCTGATGAACCCCACGACCTGACCGGGAGTACGCCTCCGTGGCCACGTTTCTGTACAAACTCGGCCGTCTCGCCTTCCGGCGACGGCACTTCGTCGCCCTCATATGGGTCGCGCTGCTCACCCTCGCCGGGGTGGGCGCCGCCTCCGCGCCGGTCGCCGGCAACACCTCCTTCTCGATCCCCGGCACCGAGGCGCAGAAGGCCTTCGACCTGCTGGACCAGCGCTTCCCCGGCATGAGCGCCGACGGCGCCACTGCGCGGATCGTCTTCAAGGCGCCCGGCGGCGAGAAGATGACCGACGCCGGCAACAAGTCGGCCGTCGAGAAGACCGTCAAGGAGCTGAAGAGCGGCTCCGAGGTCACCTCCGTCGCCGACCCCTACGCCGGGCACGCCGTCAGCAAGAACGGCCGGATCGCCTACGCCTCGGTGAAGTACAAGGTCTCCGGCATGGAGCTGAAGGACTCCTCCAAGGACGCCCTGAAGGAGGCCGCACAGCACGCGCGGGACGCCGGGCTGACCGTCGAGGTCGGCGGTGACGCGCTGAACGCGACCCCCGAGACCGGCTCCAGCGAGGTCATCGGCATCGCGATCGCCGCCGTCGTCCTCGTCATCACCTTCGGCTCGCTGCTCGCGGCCGGATTCCCGCTGCTCACCGCGATCATCGGCGTCGGCATCGGCGTCTCCACGATCACCGCGCTCGCCAGCACCCTGGACCTCGGCTCCACGACCTCCACCCTGGCGTCGATGATCGGCCTGGCCGTCGGCATCGACTACGCCCTCTTCATCGTCTCCCGCTACCGGGCCGAGCTGGCCGAGGGGCGCGAGCGCGAGGAGGCCGTCGGCCGGGCCGTCGGCACCGCGGGCTCTGCGGTGGTCTTCGCCGGCCTCACCGTCGTCATCGCCCTGGTCGGCCTGTCGGTCGTCAACATCCCGATGCTGACGAAGATGGGCATCGCGGCGGCGGGCACGGTCGCCATCGCCGTCCTGATCGCGCTGACGATGATCCCGGCGCTGCTCGGCTACGCGGGCCGCAGGGTCAAGCCGGCCGGCCAGAAGAGCAAGCTGCTGGGCGGCGGCCGTACGCCCCGCGAGCCCGGCCGCCCCAACATGGGCACCCGCTGGGCGAGCTTCGTCGTGCGACGCCCGGTCGCCGTCCTCCTGCTGGGCGTGCTCGGCCTCGGCGCGGCGGCGCTCCCGGCCACCTCCCTGGAGCTGGGCCTGCCCGACGACGGCTCCCAGCCGACCTCCACCACCCAGCGCCGCGCCTACGACCTCCTCTCCGAGGGCTTCGGTCCGGGCTTCAACGGCCCGCTGATGGTCGTGGTCGACGCCAAGGGCAGCGAGCACCCCACGAAGGCGTTCACCGAGGTCGGCGATGAGATCAAGGGCCTGAAGGACGTCGTCACGGTCACCCCGGCTATGCCCAACAAGGCGGGTGACACCGCGACGATCACCGTCGTACCCAAGTCCAAGCCGTCCTCGCAGACGACGAAGGACCTGGTGCAGACCATCCGCGACAAGGGCGCGGACATCGCCCGGAACACGGACTCCAAGGTCCTGGTCACCGGCTCGACGGCGATGAACATCGACGTCTCGCAGAAGCTGAACGACGCGCTCCTGCCCTATCTGGCGCTGGTGGTGGGCCTCGCGTTCCTGCTGCTGATCGTGGTCTTCCGCTCGGTGCTCGTCCCGCTGAAGGCGGCCCTCGGCTTCCTGCTCAGCGTGCTCGCGGCGCTCGGCGCGGTGGTCGCGGTCTTCCAGTGGGGCTGGCTGTCCGGCCTGATGGACGTCGAGCAGACCGGCCCGGTCATGTCGATGATGCCGATCTTCATGGTGGGCGTCGTCTTCGGCCTCGCGATGGACTACGAGGTCTTCCTCGTCACCCGGATGCGGGAGGCGTACGTCCACGGCGAGAAGCCCAGCCAGGCCGTGGTCACCGGCTTCAAGTACGGCGCACGGGTCGTCACGGCCGCCGCCGTCATCATGATCGCCGTCTTCTCCGGCTTCATGGGCTCCAGCGACTCGATGGTCAAGATGATCGGCTTCGGCCTCGCGATCGCCGTCTTCTTCGACGCGTTCATCGTCCGCATGGCCATCGTCCCGGCGGTGCTCGCCCTGCTCGGCAAGCGGGCCTGGTGGCTGCCGAAGTGGCTCGACCGGGCGCTGCCCAACGTCGACGTCGAGGGCGAGGGCCTGCGCACCCGGGCCGACGCGGGCCGCAAGGACGCCGACCCCGACGAGGAGAGGGAGCTGGTACGGGCCTGACGTACCGCCGCTGACACCGGACCGGCCGGTGAGGGTGCCCGTGGGGACGGGGCCGCACCCTCACCGGCCTTCTCTTCCTCCGTCGTTCGCCGTGCCTGGAAAACCCCGTGAGCTGGGCTCGGGCGATGGCGTAGCGTGCCCGGCATGACGACGACAGCCGCCACTGACGCCGACGACCCCGGAGCCCACCCCCGTTTCGCCGACGCCCTGCGCGCGCTCGGCCTCGCCGATGTGCTCGCCCGGACCAGGCGGTTCCCGGAGGCCACCCGGACCGCCGCCGAGGCCGCCGCGGCCATCGGGTGCGAGCTCAGCCAGATCTGCAAGTCGCTGGTCTTCGCCGCCGACGGGGTACCGGTGCTCGTCCTCATGGACGGGTCCTCGCGCGTGGACGTCGCGCGGGTGCGGGAGGAACTGGGCGCCGGTGAGGTCACCCGGGCCGACGCCGGTGTCGTACGCGAGACCACCGGGTACGCCATCGGCGGCGTCCCGCCCTTCGGGCACCGCACGCGCACGCGTGTCCTCGCCGACCGCTCGCTGCTCACCCACGACGTGGTCTGGGCGGCCGCCGGCACGCCGCACACCGTCTTCCCGATCGAGCCCAAGGCGCTCGTGGCCCATGCCGGTGCCGACCTGGTGGACGTGCGCGAGCACACCGCGTGACGCCGCTCGTCACGGCCGCCGTCCTGCTCGCCGCGGTGACCCACGCCAGCTGGAACGCCATCGCCCACCGGATCACCGACAAGCTGGTCGGCTTCACCCTGATATCCGGCGGCGGGGTGCTGATCGGGCTGGCGATCGCGCCGTTCACGGCGTTCCCGGCGGCGCCCGCCTGGCCGTACCTGCTGGCCTCGGCGGTGGTCCACATCGCCTACTACGCCCTGCTGATGACCTCCTTCCGGCTCGGCGACTTCGGTCAGGCCTACCCCATCGCACGCGGCAGCGCGCCCCTCGTGGTCACCGTGCTGGCCGCCGTGTTCGCGCATGAGGTGCCCGGTGGCTGGGCGCTGGCCGGGATCGCCGTGTCCTGTGTGGGACTCATGGGCGTCAGCCTGTGGGGGCTGCGCGGACGCCGGCCCGACTGGGCCGCGATCGGCGCGGCCCTCGCGACCGGGCTGACGATCGCGGTGTACACGCTGATCGACGGCCTGGGCGTACGGGCCGCGCACTCACCGCTCGGGTACATCGCCTGGCTCATGGCCATCCAGGGAGTCGTCATCCCGGCCTACATGTACGCACGCACGCGTGCCGACACCGTCCGGCTGCTCCGCCCCTACGCCGCCCTCGGCCTGCTCGGCGCCGCCCTGTCCGTCGCCGCGTACGCCCTGGTCCTGTGGGCCCAGACCCGCGCCGAACTGGCCCCGATCGCCGCCCTGCGGGAATCCTCGATCATCGTCGGTGCCGCGATCGGCGCGGTGGTCTTCAAGGAGCGGTTCGGCGCGCCGAGGATCGCGGCGGCCGGGCTGCTGGTGGTGGGGATCGGGTTGATGTTGCACGCGGGGTAGCGCGGGCGTTACGAAGAGGGCGGGAAGCGTATCGGGCAGCAACCGGGCGACAGGGAGCCGTCAATGACCGACAAGCCGACCGTGAGCGTGCTGGGCACCGGCATCATGGGGGCCGCGATGGCCCGGAACCTCTGCCGCGCCGGGCTGGAGGTGCGCGCGTGGAACCGTACGCGTGAGAAGGCCGAGCCGCTGGCCGCCGACGGTGCACGGATCGCCGACACCCCGGCGGAGGCCGTCGAGGGCGCCGACGTCGTCCTGACGATGCTGTACGACGGCAACACCGTGCTGGACGTCATGCGCGAGGCCGGGCCGGCCCTGCGACCCGGCACGGTGTGGGCGCAGTGCACCACCGCCGGGATCGAGCTGCTCACCGACCTGGCCGCCTTCGCCGGCGAGCACGGGCTCGTCTTCTACGACGCCCCCGTCCTCGGTACCAGGGAGCCCGCCGATGCCGGCCGGCTGACCGTGCTGGCCGCCGGGCCGGAGGAGGGGCGGGAGACGGTCGCGCCGGTCTTCGACGCGGTCGGCGCGAAGACCATGTGGACCGGGAACGACGGCGGCGCGGGCAGCGCCAGCCGGCTGAAGCTGGTCGCCAACAGCTGGGTGCTCGCCGCCACCGCGGCGACCGGTGAGGTCCTCGCCCTCTCCCGGGCCCTCGGCGTGGATCCGCAGGACTTCTTCGCCCTCGTCGAGGGCGGTCCCCTCGACATGGGCTATCTGCGGGCCAAGGCCGCCCTGGTGCTCGACGGCAAGCTGTCCCCGGCGTCGTTCGCGGTGGCCACCGCCGAGAAGGACGCCCGCCTCATCGTGCGCGCCGGAGAACGTGGCGGCGTACGGCTGGACGTCGCCGAAGCGGCCGCGGAACGGTTCGCGCGTGCCGCCGCCCAGGGCCACGCCGACGAGGACATGGCCGCCGCGTACTTCGCCAGCTTCGACGACGAGGGCGAGGTGTCGACATGACGGGCCGGGGTACCGGGGCGCACCCTGGAAGCAGCGGGTTTTCGGAGGTGATCGTCATGATGCACACCGCTGTCGGATGGCATGTCGAGCTGGAGTTCAAGGAGGACGATCAGCACACGAAGGCGGCGGCCCTGGTGCGCTTGCCGGACGGTTCCGAGGTACGGGCGCACGGCCAGGCCACCCGGCACCGCGTCGACGCCAACCAGCCCCGGGTGGGCGAGGAGATCGCCGGCGCACGTGCCCTCAACGAACTGGCCATGCAACTGCTGACCAAGGCACACGACGAGATCGACGCGGCGTCCGGACGGACCTCGCACACGATCAACGTGTGACGGCGCGCACCGCCCGTACCAGCGCCTGCGCCCTCGGGTCCGCCGTCACGCTCTTGCGGAAGCCGTTGGTGACATAGCCGAAGGCGATGCCGGTCTCCGGGTCGGCGAACCCGAGGGCGCCGCCCCGGCCCGGGTGGCCGAAGGAGCCGGGGGAGAGCAGCGGGGACGCCGCGCCGTGCAGCATGTAGCCCAGGCCGAACCGGGTGCCGACCACCAGGACCCGGTCCGGTCCGGCGGACTGCTCGGCGCGGGCGAGTTCCGTCGTCTCCGGGGTGAACAGCCGGGTGCCGCCGTCCACCTCGCCGATGAGCGAGGCGTAGAAGCGGGCCAGCCCGTCGGCGGTGGCGATGCCGTTGGAGGCGGGCAGGGCGGCCGCGCGGTAGGCGGGGTCGTTCTCGTCGGGGAGCGGGGTGATCGCGGCGAACGCGCGCCGGGTCAGCGAGTCCGGGTCGGCATAGGCCTCGGCCACCGCACGCTTGGGGCGGGTCCTCAACCCGCCCACCGCTTCGGGTGCCTCGGCCGGGCCGACGCGGCCCACGCGCGCGTGCTCCGACTCCGGCAGACCGAGCCACAGGTCCGCGCCGACGGGGCCGGTGATCTCGTCCGCTATCCATGCGCCGACGGGGCGACCGGTGACGCGCCGGATCAGCTCGCCGGTGAGCCAGCTGTAGGTCTGGGCGTGGTAGCCGTGGTCGGTGCCCGGCTCCCACACCGGCGCCTGCGCGGCGACGGCCGCGGCGCCCAGGTCGGGGTCGGCGGCCTCGGCGGGGGTCAGCGGACGGTCCAGCACGGGTACGCCCGCGCGGTGTGCGAGCAGCTGCCGGACCAGGGTGCGCTCCTTGCCCGCGGCCTTGTACTCGGGCCAGTACGTGCCGACCGGGGCGTCCAGGTCCAGCTCGCCGCGCTGGTGCAGGAGCAGCAGCGCGGCGGCGGCGACGCCCTTGGTCGCGGAGCGCATGATCTGCGCGGTCCCGGGTTCCCAGGGGGCCTCCCCGTCCACGTCCTTGGTGCCGCCCCGGAGGTCGACGACCTTGCGGCCGTCCCGGTACACGGCGACGGCCGCGCCGCGTTCCCCGAGCAGGGCGAAGTTCGCTGCGAACGCCTCCCTGACCGGCTCGAAGCCCTCGGCCACTGTGCCGTTCACGTCCACGCCCGCCGTCCTTTCGATCACTGTCCCATCGCCTGCGACAGTGTGCGCAACACCGGCTGTGCGCCTGTGATTCCTCGGTGGGATCAGCCCAGCAGGATCGTTACATCGATGTTGCCGCGCGTCGCGTTGGAGTAGGGGCAGACCTCGTGCGCGGCGTCCACCAGCCGAGCCGCCAGGTCCGGGTCCAGCACCGGCAGGGAGACGCTGAGGGCGACCGCGAGACCGTAGCCGCGGTGCTTGTTCGGGCCGATGCCGACCTTGGCGGCCACCGTGGATCCGGTCAGGTCGTAGCCCGCGCGGTTGCCGACCAGGATCAGCGCATTGTGGAAGCAGGAGCTGTAGCCAGCCGCGAACAACTGTTCCGGGTTGGTGCCGTTGCCGTCGCCGCCCAGCTCCGGAGGCATCGCGACCTTCAGTTCGAGTTGGCCGTCCTGGCTGGTGACATAGCCGTCGCGGCCGCCATGGGCGGTGGCCTCGGCGACGTACATGATCTTCGTCGGACGGGTGTCGACAGCGGTGTCCTCGGTCATGGCCGGTCTCCCCCGGAACAAGTGGCGCACAAGTACATCGTGCACAAGGTACTGGCCGGTAGGTCAGCAGGCGGCAGTCGGGGGTGGCAACCGTGGGTAAGGGCAGATCAGTGAGGATCAGCGCCGGTCGGCAGCCGTGGCGGCGCGGTCGGTCAGCTTCCACAACTCCTCGCGCAACCGCGCGACCTCCTGCGCCCCGAGGCCCGTCGTGGTGAGAAGTGCGCCGGGTATGCGCGCCGCGCGCTCACGGAGTTCTTCCCCGCGCCCGGTGCACGTGACGAGCACCGAGCGCTCGTCACCCGCCGCGCGCTCCCTGCGCACCAGACCCGCCCCCTCCAGCCGCTTCAGCAGCGGCGAGACGGTGCCGTAGTCCAGGCGCAGGGCACGCGCCAGTTCCTTCACGCTGGTCTCGCCGCGCTCCCACAGCACCAGCAGCACGAGGTACTGCGGATAGGTGAGCCCGAGGTCGTCCAGAAGTGGACGGTATGCGGCGGTCACGGCGCGCTGTGCGGCGTACAGCGCGAAGCACAGCTGGTCGTCCAGCAGCAGCGAGCCCTCCACGGCGGGGTCCTCGTTCGTCACGTGCCCATTGTCACGGACGTGCCTGAGTCGCCGAGCGCGGGTAGAAGCCGAACGGCGGCTCCAGCCGATGCGGGTGCGTACGTCCCGTGAGGCATCCCGCTCAAAAGGGCGCCAACAGGAAAATGTGCGACATTGGGAAGAAGCGGATGCACAGCTTTCGCATGAGTCACGCAGGGTGAAAGGGCGGTCCGATGTCTGTGGTCGAGCAGTACGCGCGCGCCCATATCGTCACGGACGAGGAGGACCCGGGGGCCGTACCGGTGGTGCTGCGGTACGACCCCGACTCCGATCCACGGTCCGTCCGGGTGGGCCTGCCCGGCCCCCACGAGTGGACCTTCTCGCGCGCGCTGCTGGAGCGGGGACTGCGGGCACCGGCCGAGAGCGGCGCGGTACGGGTGTGGCCGTGCGGCCGCGTGCAGGCCGTCGTCGAGTTCCACTCCGACAACGGTGTCGAGGTGGTCCAGTTCGACTCGAAGGCGCTGCTGAGATTCCTGCGCCAGACCTATACGGCGGATCCGATACGGAACTGATCCGATACGGAACTGATCAGCCGCCCATCTTGAGCAGGGCCGCCACGATCGGTCCGGCGGTGTCGCCGCCGTGGCCGCCCGCCTGGACCACGCCCGCGGCGGCGAGGTCGCCCTTGTAGGCGGTGAACCAGCCGTTGGGCTTCTTCTGCCCGTCGACCTCGGCGGAGCCCGTCTTGGCGCCGTAGTCCCCGCTCATGCCCGCCATCGCCTTGGCGGCCGTGCCGTAGTCCGCCGTGAACCGCATGACGTCCTTCAGCTGGGACCGCGTGTTCGACGACATGGCGCGCGCGGCCTTGGCCAGCGTGCGGTCGTCCACCGAGGGGGACACCAGGTACGGCTGGTGGAAGACGCCGGACTCCACCGTCGCCGCCACGGACGCCATGTTCAGCGGGTTCATGCGCACCCCGCCCTGCCCGATCAGCGACGCGCCCATCTGCGCGCCGCTCTGCACCGGGACGGAGCCGTCGAACGAGGGGACGCCGATGGCCCAGTTGTCCATGCCGAGGCCGTAGACCTGCTGGGCCTCCTTCGTCAGGTCGCTGTCGGACAGCTTCGGCGCGAAGTCGATGAAGGCGTTGTTGCAGGAGGCCCCGAAGCTCTGCTTGAACGTGCCCTTCTTGATCTCGGAGTCGCCGTCGTTGTGGAACGTCCAGCCGGCCAGCTTGTACGTCTTGGGGCAGGGGTGCGAGGCGTCCGGGGTGACGAGCTTCTTCTCGAACAGCATGGTCGACGTCACGATCTTCATCGTGGAGCCGGGTGCGAGGGAGCCCTGGAAGGCGACGTTGAAGCCGTGCTCGCTGTTGGCGACCGCGAGGATCTCGCCGGTCGAGGGCCGTACGACCACCACGGAGGCCCGCGACCGCTTGCCGACCTGCTGCTCGGCCGCGGCCTGCACGGTGGGGCTGAGCGTCGTCTTCACCGTGCCCGGCGTGCCCTTGCTCAGCTCCACGAGCGTCTTGTCGGACAGCTTGGCCTTCTGCGAGGCCTCGCCGCGCACCACCCGCAGCTCGATGCCGGCCTTGCCGCCCGCCGTCTTGCCGTACTTCTCCCGCAGCCCGTCCAACACCGCGCCCAGGGACGGGTACTTGGCGGCCGTCAGCTCGCCGCCGTCCCGGTCCAGCGCCTTGACCGGCGGGGTGCCGGACTCGCCGGTGACGAGCGTGTCGCCGTCCTTCAGGTCCGGGTGGACGACGGCGGAGTGCCAGTCGACCAGCGGCTTGCCGTCGCTCGCCCGCCGTACGACGGTGAGCGAACTGCCGTACGCCAGCGGCTTGCTGAGCTTCTGGTACGACACCGTCGCCTTGACGGAGAACGGCACCTTCGCGCCCGTGGGCGTGCCGGCGGTGAGTGTGACGCCCTTCAGGTGGGCGTCCTTGGCGTAGCCGGTGAGGAGCTTGGCGGCGGCGGACGTGTCGTCGGTGGCGGCGGCCGCCTCGGTGAGCCTGCCCTGCTGCCACGCGGTGAGGAAACGGGTGGAAGCCGTGCGGACCTCGGCGGCGCTGAGCGGGCCGGTCTTGACGGCCTTGTGGTCGGCTGTGCCGGACGCCGGCTCTTCGGCCGCCGCCCCGCCGCCGGTCAGGGCGTAGACGCCGAAGCCGGCGCCGCCGACGACCACGGCGATCAGCCCGCCGAGTACGGCGGGTCGGGCCGTCCTGCGTCGCTCGGCGACGCGCCTTCTCTTGCCCACAGCCTCAGTTCCTCCGTGCCTTCCCCGGGGTCCCCGTAGCCCTCACACTCCCCAACGACGGCACTCACCTTAAGGTCCCCACCTTGGAGGGTGATGTCGGCGGTCAATCCGTAGCAAGCTTGCGACAATCGGCCCGCCCTTCTGGACCCCGGACGGCCACGCCGTCCATAAGGCCGCGTACCTACCGCCATTTCCAGCCCGACTCCCGGAGGGCACCGGCGCGTTGCATGAGCGCGTCGATCCGAGTGGCCGCTTCAGTCGGTTCCCAGTAGTGATTCGATGCGGTCGTCTGGTTGGGGTGCTTGCGATAAAGGACGCTCGGCTCCGCTATGAACTCTCCGGGCGCCACGGCTTCCGCGGCAAGGAGCAGAGCAACCGTCTCGGCTCCGGACAGTGCCTGCCAGCCGCCCAGCGCGAGTACCAGGCGACGGTGAGCCGCGAATGTGGTCGCCTGAACGGACAGACGGTGCTCCCGCACCTCGCGGTAGAAGCGGGCCGGCTCCAAGAGGCCGCCCGGAGGGTCGTAAGGACCCGGTGCGGTGCTCCCGTCCTCGTGGAGGTCGATGCAGGCGGATACGCACCACGGAACGCGTTCCAGGGTCTCGATGTCCCTCTCCAGCGCGCCCGGTAGCAGGACATCGTCTGCGTCCAGCGTCCGGATCAGGTCTCCTGTCGCGCGCGCGAGGGCGTGTGTACGCGTCACCGCTATGCGCGCTTGCAGTCCTGTCCCGAATGTGACCCTGGGGTCACTGGGCAGACTGTTCGCGGGGATACCCGAGGTGCCGTCCTCTTGCACGCACCATTCCCATTGCCAGTCGTCGGGGAGCTTTTGTTCGCGCAGGGATTCATAGGCGTCACGGATGAAGTGGTGGCCGCCGTTGTGTACGGCGGTGATGACGCTGATGGTTCGCATGCAATGGGTCCTGCCAGAGACGGATGTGCTCTCTGTGATCATTACATGAACCAATGGCCAGGGATTTACATTCGGTGCGCTAAACCCAGGTGTCCAGCCACATCCGCGAGCGCCAGGAGTCGATCGGGATGGCCGTACCGGTGTAAAGCGGCCAGAAGTAGATGAAGTTCCAGGCGATCAGCAGCACCAGGACGCCCGCCGTCGAGGCGCCGACCACCCGGCGGGTGTCGGAGGAGCCCGGTGGGCCGATGATCGCGCCGATCATCATCGCCACCGCCAGGCACAGGAACGGCAGGAAGACGACCGCGTAGAAGAGGAAGATGGTCCGCTCCTGGTACATGAACCAGGGCAGATAACCGGCCGCGATCCCGCACGCGATGGCGCCGGCGCGCCAGTCGCGGCGGAACGCCCACCGCCACAGCACGTACAGGATCGCGAAACAGGCCGCCCACCACAGCAGCGGAGTGCCGATCGCCAGCACCTCACGGGCGCACTTCTGGCCGGCGTCCGAAGGGCAGCCGTCGGCGCCGGGGTTCGGGGACTCGTAGAAGTACGACACCGGGCGGCCCAGCACGATCCAGCTCCACGGGTTGGACTGGTAGGTGTGCGGCGAGGTCAGGCCGACGTGGAACTCGTACACCTCGTGCTCGTAGTGCCACAGGCTGCGCAGCCAGTCCGGCAGGAAGGTCCAGCTGCCGCCCTTGCCGTCGGTGGCCGCCCAGTTGCGGAAGTAGCCGCCGGTGCCGTCGGTCGGGGAGAGGATCCAGCCGGTCCAGGAGAGCAGGTAGACGGCGATCGCCACCGGGACCGTCGCCAGGAAGGCGAGGCCCGTGTCGTACTTCAGGGCCGCCGCGTACGGCTGGTGGGCGCCGGCCGTCCTGCGCGCGCCCACGTCCCACAGGACAGCCATCACACAGAACGCGGCCAGGATGTAGAGGCCGTTCCACTTCGTGCCGATGGCCAGGCCCAGCATCAGCCCGGCCGCCCAGCGCCAGGGGCGCAGCCCGAAGCGGAACGTGTCGGCCACGCGCGCGTCCGGGCGGACCCGGCCGTCGGAGTCGGCGGGCAGGGCCGCGGCCAGCTTCTCCCGCGCCCGGTCCCGGTCGATGATCAGACAGCCGAACGCGGCCACCACGAAGAACATCAGCACGCCGTCGAGCAGCGAGGTCCGGCTCATCACGAAGTGCAGCCCGTCCAGCGCCATCAGCGTGCCCGCGAGGCAGCCGAGGAACGTGGAACGGAACATCCGGCGCCCGATCCGGCACAGCAGCAGCACGCTCAGCGTGCCCAGCAGCGCGGTCATGAACCGCCAGCCGAACGGGTCGAAGCCGAAGATCAGCTCGCCGAGCCCGATGACGTACTTGCCGACCGGCGGATGCACGACGTACGACGCGTCCGTAGGGATCGCGAGATGGCCGTGCCTCTGCAGCACCAGGTCGTTGGCGTTCTTGTCCCAGTTGACCTCGAAACCGCGGTGGACGAGCGCCCAGGCGTCCTTGGCGTAGTACGTCTCGTCGAATATCACCGCGCGCGGGCTGCCCAGGTTCCAGAACCGCATCAGGCCCGCCATCAGCGTCACCAGCAGCGGACCGCCCCAGCCCGACCAGCGGGTGATCCGCTCGGCCAGGACCGGCGGCACGCCGAGCGCCTGCCACAGCCGGGGGCTCGGCTCGGTGTACGGGGGCACCAGCCGGTCGCGTACGTCGCCCGAGGGGGCGTCCTGGGCCGGTACGTACCCGAATCTGCGCAGCCGCTGCTGCCAGGACGGCCGCCGGTCGTGCGGCGCCTGGCCCTGCCGGAGGTCCATGGAGGACGCGGTACTGGTCACCCGCGCCATGGTAGGGAACCGTTCTGTGCGAGTCCCGTGCATGGGGGGTACCGGTCCGGATGCGGTCGTTTCCCGTGGACCTCCGGGCCCGGCCGCCCGCCGGGGATCGCCGACCGGGCTGTCAGTGGTTCCTGCGAGGATGGGACCGTGACTGGAACCCTTGTCCTGGCAGGTACCCCCATCGGCGACATCGCGGACGCGCCGCCCCGGCTGGCCGAGGAGCTGGCCGGCGCCGACGTGGTCGCCGCCGAGGACACCCGGCGGCTGCGCCGGCTCACCCAGGCCCTCGGCGTCACGCCCAAGGGCCGCGTGGTGTCGTACTTCGAGGGCAACGAGTCCGCTCGTACGCCGGAGCTGGTCGAGGAGCTGCTCGGCGGCGCGCGCGTGCTGCTCGTGACGGACGCCGGGATGCCGTCCGTCTCCGACCCGGGCTACCGGCTGGTCGCGGCCGCCGTGGCGCAGGACGTCCGGGTCACCGCCGTACCGGGGCCGTCCGCCGTGCTCACCGCGCTCGCGCTGTCCGGGCTGCCCGTCGACCGGTTCTGCTTCGAGGGCTTCCTGCCGCGCAAGGCGGGCGAGCGGCTGTCGCGGCTGCGGGAGGTCGCGGCCGAGCGGCGCACGCTCGTGTACTTCGAGGCCCCGCACCGGCTCGACGACACCCTCGCCGCCATGGCCGAGGTCTTCGGCGCGGACCGGCGGGCCGCCGTCTGCCGGGAGCTGACCAAGACGTACGAGGAGGTACGGCGCGGCCCGCTGGCCGAGCTGGCGCAGTGGGCCGCGGAGGGCGTGCGCGGGGAGATCACCGTGGTGGTCGAGGGGGCGCCGGAGAGCGGGCCGGAGGAACTGGACGCGCAGGAGCTCGTGCGGCGGGTACGCGTGCGTGAGGAGGCGGGGGAGCGGCGCAAGGAGGCGATCGCGGCGGTGGCCGTGGAGGCCGGGGTGCCGAAGCGGGTCGTTTTCGACGCGGTTGTCGCCGCGAAGCGTGTGGGTGAGTGACGGGGGCTTGTTCGCGCGGTTCCCCGCGCCCCTTCGGGGGCGCTGCATAAACCCACTCTGAGCAGGGGCGTTCTCTTGTGAGCGGGTGGGCCATGGGACGGCAAAGGGCTGTCGCCGATGGCAAAGGGAAACGGGGCCGATCGGGGCCTTTTCTGCAAGGAAGGCTCAAATCGCCTCCAACACTCGACAGCCCTGGTGCGTTCGTGCTGGTGAAGGCGTCCACTGGTTGAAGAGGCGCCCCCGTCGAGGGGCGCTTGTCCAGCGGACAAGAGGAGCTGGCATGAGTGAGATCGCAGGGCACACCGGCCTCCGCGGTACGGCCACAGCCGTCGTTCACGAGTCGTATTCCTTCGCCTGCATGCGATGCGGGCACGGCTGGGAGCAGTCGTACGAGATAGAGCACCACACGGACGCCGACGGGCAGGAGTTCGTGCTGTACGTGGCCGACGGCCAGGTCGTGCCGTCGCCGCTGAGCCGGCCCAGCTGCCAGAACTGCGACGGCCACGTCGTGCGGATCATGCGCGCGGGGCAGGTCTCGTCGGTGCGCGGCGCCGCGGAGCGGCACCACACCGTGCCGCAGGCCGGCCCGGTCGAGGCGCCCGAGGTGGCCGGGCAGCCCAAGGAGCCGCACCACTGGCACCTGTCGGATCTCCTCCACCCCTTCCACCGCAAGGCCGGCTGAGCGGATCACCAGCCCGGAAAGGCATGCCCCTTTCGTAGGATCGGGGCATGCCTTCGAACGCCGGCCCGACCGCCAAGGGCGACAAGAACGCCGCACCGCCGCTTCCGGCGCCGCTGCGGGTTCCGGTCGCCGACTCGCACACCCACCTCGACATGCAGTCCGGCACGGTCGAGGAGGGCCTCGCGAAGGCCGCGTCGGTGGGGGTGACGACCGTCGTCCAGGTCGGCTGCGACATCAAGGGCTCGCAGTGGGCCGCCGAGATCGCCGCCGCGTACGACAGCGTCCACGCCGCCGTCGCCCTCCACCCCAACGAGGCCCCGCGCATCGTGCACGGCGACCCCGACGGCTGGTCCCGGCAGGGCGCCCGGGAGCCGGGCGGCGACGCGGCGCTGGACACGGCGCTCGCCGAGATCGACCGGCTCGCCGGGCTGCCCCAGGTGAAGGGCGTCGGCGAGACGGGGCTCGACTACTTCCGCACCGGCCCGGAGGGCAAGGCGGCCCAGGAGCGGTCCTTCCGCGCCCACATCGAGATCGCCAAGCGGCACGGCAAAGCGCTCGTCATCCACGACCGGGAGGCGCACGCCGACGTCCTGCGCGTGCTGAAGGAGGAGGGCGCCCCCGAGCGCACCGTCTTCCACTGCTACTCCGGCGACGCCGAGATGGCGGAGATCTGCGCCCGCGAGGGCTACTACATGTCCTTCGCCGGCAACGTCACCTTCAAGAACGCCCAGAACCTGCGGGACGCCCTCGCCGTCGCCCCACTGGAGCTGGTCCTCGTGGAGACCGACGCGCCCTTCCTGACCCCGGCTCCCTACCGTGGCCGGCCCAACGCGCCGTATCTCGTCCCGGTCACGGTCCGTGCGATGGCCGCCGTGCGCGGCGTCGACGAGGACGTGCTGGCGACGGCCCTGGCCGCCAACACCGCCCGCGCCTTCGGCTACTGAGTCCGCCACTGGGCCTGCTGTTCGAGCACTGGGCGCACACTCGACGGGCAACAGTGCGTAGTCGCGTCGCTTTGGAGAGTCACGACCGCTCCGCTAGGTTCTGGGGGCCCGATCCGGACCCCTCTGGCACATCTGGAGCGTGTCGGCGTGAGCAAACCGCAGTACGAGACGTTCGAGACCTACGGCCCATACCAGCCGTACGGCCCCTACCAGCCGTACCAGTCGTACGGGCCGTACGGCCCCGACACCTCCGTGCACACCGCGGAGACCCTGCCGTACGGGCTGTACGAGGACACCTACCGGCCCGCCTACGAGGCACAGGCGTACTTCGTCACCGATCCGGTGCTGCCCCGACAGGGCCGGAGCACGGCGGAGCCCGGCGACGCGGTGGGCCCGGAGGGCGCGCTGGACGGCTGGGGCGCGCTGGACGAGGAGAATGCACTGGACCTCGGGGGTGTGCTGGACGAAGTGGGGGCCTTCGACGGCGAGGCGCCCCCCGGTGCGGGCGGGCGGGCCGCGCGTCGGCGCAGGGCCCGCTGCGCCGAGCGCCCGGAGTCCGCGGTGCGCCGCCTGCTGCCGCAGGCGCTGGTCGTGGCCTTCCTGGCCGGTGGTACCACCGCGTTCGTCGCCAAGGACAAGGCGATCGAGCTGACCGTCGACGGCAAGCAGCGCACCCTGCACACCTTCGCCGACGATGTGCGCGAGCTGCTCGCCGAGCAGGGCGTGCCGGTCGGGGCGCACGACATGGTCGCGCCCGCCCGCGGCACGGCGCTCGGCAGCGGAGACACGGTCGCCGTGCGCTACGGGCGCCCCGTCCGGCTCACTCTGGACGGCCAGCGGCGCCAGGTGTGGACGACGGCGCGCACGGTGGCAGGAGCGCTGGACGAGCTGGGGGTGCGCGCGGAGGGCGCGTATCTGTCCGCCTCGCGCTCCCAGAGCATCGGACGCGCCGGGCTCGCGCTCGACGTGCGCACCGAGCGTGCCGTCACGGTCATGGCCGACGGCCGGACCCGGACCATCCGCACCAACGCGGCCACCGTCCGCGAGGCCGTCGAGGAGGCCGGCATCGGCCTGCACGGCCAGGACACCACCTCCGTCCCGCCCGACAGCTTCCCGCGCGACGGGCAGACGGTGACCGTGCTGCGGATCAGCGGCACCCAGGAGGTGCGCGAGGAACAGATCCCGTTCGCGGTCGAGCGCACCCAGGACCCCACCCTCTTCCAGGGCACCGAGGTCGTCGCCCAGCCCGGGCAGCCCGGACTGCGCCGCGACACCTACCTCCTGCGCATCGTCAACGGGGTCCGGGAGAAGCCGCGCCGGGAGACCTCCGAGGTGGTGCGCAAGCCGCGCAAACAGGTCGTGAAGGTGGGTACCAAGCCGCTGCCGAAGTCCGTGGACGGCGCCGACCACCTGAACTGGCGCGGCCTCGCCGCCTGCGAGTCCGGCGGCCGCGCGCACGCGGTCGACCCCTCCGGCACGTACGGCGGGCTCTACCAGTTCGACTCCCGCACCTGGCACAGCCTCGGCGGCGCCGGCCGCCCCCAGGACGCACCGGCGGAGGAACAGACCTTCCGCGCGAAGAAGCTGTACGTGCGCCAGGGTGCGACGCCTTGGCCGCATTGCGGGACGCGGCTGCGGGGCTGAGGGCGCGGCGGTCGCGGGGGGTTCGCCGCCCGGGTGCGGGCCGGCCGAGTGCGGGTGCGTGGTGGCTGATCGCGCCCGCGCGGCCGAGCCGCATGTCGATACAGCCCCGGCATCGGGTGCCTGGCAATCCCGTCGGGCAGACCCCCGTACCCTTGTCCCGTGAGCAGCCCCACCCCCGACGCCCTCCTCGGCCCGGCCGACATCCGCGAGCTGGCGGCAGCGCTCGGTGTCCGCCCCACCAAGCAGCGCGGCCAGAACTTCGTGATCGACGCCAACACGGTCCGCCGTATCGTGCGCACCGCCGAGGTCCGCCCCGACGACGTGGTCGTCGAGGTCGGCCCGGGGCTCGGCTCCCTCACCCTCGCGCTGCTGGAGGTCGCCGACCGGGTGACCGCCGTCGAGATCGACGACGTACTCGCCGCCGCCCTCCCCGCGACCGTCGGGGCGCGCATGCCGGCGCGCGCCGACCGGTTCGCGCTCGTCCACTCCGACGCGATGCACGTCACCGAACTGCCCGGCCCCCCGCCGACGGCGCTGGTGGCGAACCTCCCCTACAACGTCGCCGTACCCGTCCTGCTGCACATGCTCGACACCTTCCCGAGCATCGAACGCACCCTCGTCATGGTGCAGTCCGAGGTCGCCGACCGGCTCGCCGCCGCGCCCGGCAACAAGGTGTACGGCGTGCCGTCGGTGAAGGCCAACTGGTACGCCGAGGTGAAGCGGGCCGGGGCCATCGGCCGCAACGTCTTCTGGCCCGCGCCCAACGTCGACAGCGGGCTGGTCTCCCTCGTGCGGCGGGCCGAGCCGATCAAGACGACGGCCTCCAAGCGGGAGGTCTTCGCGGTGATCGACGCGGCGTTCGCCCAGCGCCGCAAGACCCTGCGGGCCGCCCTCGCCGGCTGGGCCGGGTCCGCCGCTGCCGCCGAGGCGGCCCTGGTCGCCGCCGGGGTCTCGCCGCAGGCGCGCGGGGAGTCGCTGACGGTGGAGGAGTTCGCGCGGATCGCGGAACACAAGGAGAGCGGCGAGTGAGCGTCACGGTACGGGTCCCGGCCAAGGTCAACGTCCAGCTCGCGGTGGGCGCCGCCCGCCCCGACGGGTTCCACGACCTCGCCAACGTCTTCCTCGCCGTCGGCCTCTACGACGAGGTGACGGTGACCCCCGCGGAGGAACTCCGGATCACCTGCGAGGGCCCGGACGCCGACCAGGTCCCCCTGGACGACACCAACCTCGCCGCGCGCGCGGCCATCGCCCTCGCCGGGCGCCGGGGCATCGAGCCCAACGTCCACATCCACATCGCCAAGGACATCCCGGTCGCCGGCGGTATGGCGGGCGGCAGCGCGGACGGCGCGGGCGCGCTGCTGGCCTGCAATGCGCTGTGGGGTACGGGTGCTTCCCGGGCCGAGTTGCTCGCCATCTGCGCCGAGTTGGGCAGCGATGTGCCGTTCAGCCTGGTCGGCGGGGCGGCTCTGGGGGTCGGGCGCGGGGAGCAGCTGACGGTCCTGGAGACCGGCGGCACCTTCCACTGGGTGTTCGCGATGGCCGAGCGGGGGCTGTCGACCCCGGCGGTCTTCCGGGAGTTCGACCGGCTGGCTCAGGGACGGGAGATTCCGGAGCCGGTGGCCTCGGCGGAGCTGCTGGAGGCCCTGGCGAAGGGGGACGCGGAGGCGCTGGCGGCTTCCGTCTCCAACGACCTTCAGCCTGCGGCGCTGTCCCTGTTCCCGGAACTGGCGGACACGCTGGAGGCGGGGCGCGGGGCGGGCGCGCTCGCCGCGCTGGTCTCCGGGTCCGGGCCTACGACGGCGTTCCTCGCCCGGGATGCCGAGTCGGCGGAGAAGGTGGCTCAGGCCCTGCGGGCGTCGGGGACGTGCAGGGCGGTGCGGGTGGCGGTGGGGGCGGTGGCGGGGGCGACGGTGGTCTGAGGGGCAGGGGCTCAGAGTTCGTCGATCTCCGTCAGGTCGATGTCGATGGAGTACGGCTTGTCGACCTTGATGCGGTCCCGATAGGTTCCGGCCGAGCGGTACGCGCCCGTGTCCGCCGAGAGTTCGAACACCTCGACGACGGGATGGTCGTTGGGCCCGCTCATCTCGACAAGCCAGTAGTGCTGGATGCCCGCCGCGGCGTACTTGTGCGTCTTGGTGAGCCGGTCGCGGGCCTCGGACTCCGGGGAGATGACCTCTACGGCGAGCACCACGTCATTCCCCTCGAAGTACGTCTGCGCCGGTCCCTTCTTCGCGGCGGCCTTGATCACGGAGATGTCGGGCTCGGGGCCGTTGCGTCGGTCCAGCACCACCGTCATCTCACGTGCGACCTTCAGATCGGACGGCACAGTTCGGCGCAGGCCACTCACCAGCAGGTCAATCGTGGCGAAGTGGAAATAGCGCTGCGGGCTCACAAGGACCAAGCTCCCGTCGATCAGCTCTGTGTGCGGCGGGAGATCCGGCAAGGTGAGCAAGTCGTCGACGGTATAGCCGTCCAGCGGGGGCATCCGCCATCCGGCCTGCTCAGCGTGCTCGGCAGTCATAGTTCCTCCCATGGACGGGATCCTGCGGCCTGCCTTCCCACCGTAGCGGCCGTTTCCCGATCACGTCATCACAAAGAGTGACAACCTCCTCGCGCCCCGCCCTCACCCCCGCAGGCCCTACGCTAGAAGGCTGACCCACCCCCGCGCACAGGAGTGAAATGGCCGTCAACCTGGTCAATGTCGAGAACGTCAGCAAGGTGTACGGCACCCGTGCCCTGCTGGACGGCGTTTCGCTCGGCGTGTCGGAAGGGGACCGGATCGGGGTCGTCGGGCGCAACGGCGACGGCAAGACCACCCTCATCCGGATGCTCGCCAAGCTGGAGGAGGCCGACACCGGGCGGGTCACCCACTCCGGCGGGCTGCGGATCGGCGTGCTCACGCAGCACGACTCCCTCGACCCCGCCGCCACCGTCCGCCACGAGGTCATCGGCGACATGGCCGACCACGAGTGGGCCGGAAACGCCAAGGTGAGGGATGTCCTGACCGGGCTGTTCGGGGGGCTGGACCTGCCCGGGTTCCCCAAGGGTCTGGACACCGTCATCGGACCGCTGTCCGGTGGCGAGCGGCGCCGTATCGCGCTCGCCAAGCTGCTCATCGAGGAACAGGACCTGATCGTCCTGGACGAGCCCACCAACCACCTCGACGTCGAGGGCATCGCCTGGCTCGCCAAGCACCTGCAAAGCCGGCGCTCGGCGCTGGTGTGCGTGACGCACGACCGGTGGTTCCTCGACCAGGTCTGCACCCGCATGTGGGACGTGCAGCGCGGCGACGTGTACGAGTACGAGGGCGGCTACTCCGACTACGTCTTCGCCCGTGCCGAGCGCGAGCGGATCGCCGCCACCGAAGAGGCCAAGCGGCAGAACCTGATCCGCAAGGAGCTGGCCTGGCTGCGGCGCGGCGCCCCCGCGCGTACGTCCAAGCCGCGCTTCCGGGTCGAGGCCGCCAACGAGCTGATCGCGGACGTGCCGCCGCCCCGGGACAGCAGCGAGCTGATGAAGTTCGCCTCCTCCCGGCTCGGCAAGACCGTCTTCGACCTGGAAGACGTCACCGTGCAGGCCGGACCGAAGGTGCTGCTCAAGCACGTCACCTGGCAGCTCGGGCCCGGTGACCGGATCGGTCTCGTCGGCGTGAACGGCGCCGGCAAGACCTCCCTGCTGCGGGCGATGGCCGAGGCGGCGCGGACCGAGGGGGAGGCGCAGCCCGCCGGTGGGAGCGTCACCGTCGGCAGGACCGTCAAGCTCGCCTACCTCTCCCAGGAGGTCGCCGAACTCGACCCCACCTGGCGGGTCCTGGAGGCCGTGCAGCAGGTCCGCGAGCGCGTCGACCTCGGCAAGGGGCGCGAGATGACCGCCGGGCAGCTGTGCGAGACGTTCGGCTTCAACAAGGAGAAGCAGTGGACGCCGGTGGGGGACCTGTCGGGTGGTGAACGGCGCCGCCTGCAGCTCCTGCGCCTCCTCATGGACGAGCCCAACGTCCTCTTCCTCGACGAGCCCACCAACGACCTCGACATCGAGACCCTCACCCAGCTCGAAGACGTCCTCGACGGCTGGCCCGGCTCGATGATCGTCATCTCCCACGACCGGTTCTTCGTGGAGCGTACGACGGACCGCGTCTTCGCCCTCCTCGGCGACGGCACCCTGCGGATGCTGCCGCGCGGCATCGACGAGTACCTGGAGCGGCGCCGGAGCATGGAGGAGGCGGTCGCCGCACAGGCCGCCGCCGCGGCGCCCAAGCCGGCCACCGCGGAGAAGAGCGCCGCCGACCAGCGCGCGGCCAAGAAGGAACTCCAGAAGATCGAGCGCCAGTTGGACAAGGTCTCCGAGAAGGAGTCCAAGCTGCACGCCCAGATCGCCGAGAACGCCACCGACTTCGCGAAGGTCGCCGACCTGGACGCCCAGTTGCGCGACCTCGCCGCGGAACGCGAGGAACTGGAACTGCGCTGGCTGGAACTGGCGGAAGACGCGTAGCGGACACGCGACGTGAAGGTGCTCGCCGCGCGCGGCTGAAATCAAGCCGCGCGCGGGGCTGTTGCGTGCGCCGCGTGAAGGGGGCGTGAAGGCGCGTAACGGCGGTATCACGGGCCGGTCGTCCCTTGGGAACAGCGGCGGAACCGAGCCCGTGTGCTGTCGGTACCGGGTGATAGAAAGGGCCGTCTGAGAACTGTCTGAGTAACGACCCAGGGTCCGTCAAGTACCTCAGGGCGTGGCTAAAAATCAGTGAACGAGGGGGAAGAGCGCTGATGACCCAGCCGCCCAATCAGCCGCCGCAGGGCGGTTTCGGAGCACCGCAGGACCAGCCACCGGCCCAGGGCGGCGGTTTCGGCGCCCCGCAGACGCCACCGGCCCAGGGCGGTTTCGGCGCCGTACCTCCCATGCCCCCGCCGCCGGCCCAGCCGCCCGCGACCCCGCCGCAGCAGCCCCAGCCGGGCTACGGCTACCCGCAGCAGCCCGGCCCGTACGGCGCGCCCGGCACCCCGGGCCCCTACGGCTATCCGCAGCAGCCGGGCCCCTACGGGGCGGCGCCCCAGCCCGGGTTCGGCCATCCGCAGCAGCCGCCGTACCCGGGCGCGCCCGCCACCGCGGGCGGCAAGAGGAAGACCGCGCTGATCATCGGTGCCGCGGTGGCCGCGCTGCTCGTCATAGGCGGCACGGTGTACGCGGTCACGAGCGGGGGCGGCGGCAAGAAGAAGCCGGTCGCCCAGCAGAGCGACGACCCCAAGCACTCCGCTTCCGGCTCGCCGAGCCCGTCGAGTTCGTCCGGCGGTGACGACCCGGAGAACCTCAACGAGGGCCGGCAGGCCGGTGAGGCGAAGGTGCTCTGGTACAAGTCGGCACCGGACGCGCCCGGTTCCGGCGCCGACGCGCCCGGCCTGTGGGTCACCGGCAAGGTGGCGGTGAAGGCGGCGTACAAGCAGGTCTTCGCCTACGGCGTCGGTGACGGCAAGCCCGCGTGGGCTCCGATCTCCTTCCCGCAGAAGATATGCGCGGTCACCCCGCAGAAGTCGGCCGACGACAAGGTCGTCGTGGCGTACATGAACGGCACGAGCAGCAACGCCAAGTGCAACCAGCTGCAGCAGATCGACCTGGGCACCGGCCAGAAGGGCTGGAGCGGCACGCTCGACCAACGCGGGGCGTTCGACATCCAGGTCGAAATCAACCTGGCCATCAGCGGCAAGACGCTGATGGTGGGCCGCGGGGAGGCGGGCACGGCGTACGACCTCGACAGCGGCAAGAAGCTGTACGAGAAGGGGAAGTACGGGGCGTCCTGCTATCCGGTCGCGTACACGGGTGGCGCCGGCCGGCTGATCCAGGCGTCCTCCTGCGCCGCGTACGAGCCCAACGAGCACGACGAGATCCAGGAACTGGACCCGGCCACCGGCAGGGTCAAGTGGTCCCAGTCGGTCAAGAAGGGCTGGCAGGTGTCCAAGGTGTATTCCCTGGACCCGCTCGTGGTGTACCTGACCAACCCGGACAAGAAGGCCTGGAACATCTCCACGTTCACCAAGGACGGCAAGTTCCGCTCCGAGGTGAAGGTCGACGAGAAGTTCGCCCCCCGCTGCGGCTTCCTCGACCGGGGCCTGCAGGGCTGTCAGGGCGTCGTGGCCGACGCCGACACGCTGTACCTGCCGACGGACAGCACGAGCAGCGCCAACGAGATCGTCGCCATCAGCCTCGCCACCGGCAAGGCCAAGTGGCGGGCCAAGTCCCCGGCCGACGAGCCGATGTACCCGATCAAGGCCGAGGGCGGCAAGCTCGTCGCGTATGTGCAGCCGTCGTACGACGCGGGCGGCCAGGTGGTGTCGATCCCGCTCACCGGCTCCTCCCACACGACCACCAAGCTGCTGCAGAACCCGAAGGGCACGGCCCAGATCGAGGAGACCTTCTACGAGGCGGTCGTGGACTGGTCCGACGGGCGGTTCTTCCTCTCCGCCGGCCGGCTGTCCGGCAGTGACCAGTCGAAGGAGAAGCTGATCATGGCCTTCGGCAACTGAGCCGCCGTCCCGGCTTCCACCCCGCACCTGGCGATTCCCTTCGCCGTATCCCGTTCGCCGTCCGGCTCTCGAGCCCACCGAGGTACCCGTCCCATGACCCAGCCGCCCCCTCCGCCGCCGAACCAGCCCCCGCAGCAGGGCGGTTTCGGCCCCCCGAGCCCGCAGCCCCCGCAGCCGCAGCCGCCCGCGCAGCCGCCCCAGGCCCCGCAGCAGCCGCCCCAGCCGCAGCCCGGCTACGGCTACCCGCAGCCCGCACCGGCCCCGCAGCCGCCCCAGCCCCAGCCCGGTTACGGCTACCCCGGCGCGCAGCAGCCCCCGTACGGCCAGCAGCCTCCGGCCTATGGCCAGCCGCAGAACCCGTACGCGCAGCCCACGCAGCCGGGTTACGGCTACCCGGCCCAGCCGCCGACCGTGCCGATGCAGCCTCAGCCGGGGCAGAGCGGCGGCGGGCGGAACAACACCACGCTGCTCGTCGTCGTCGCGGCGGTCGTCGCCATCGCGCTGATCGTCGTCGGCGGCATCTGGTACGCCAACTCCTCCGGGGACGGCGGCAAGAAGCACGACACCGCCTCCTCCAGCGGCGGCACGGGCGGCAGCGGCGGCACCGGGAACACGGGCGGCGGCGGCAAGGAGAAGGCGCCCGCCGACCCGTCGGGCAAGCTGCTGTTCCAGGAGCCCATGCCCACCGCGAACGACCTCGTCAGGACCGTTGGTTCCTGGCTGACCGACAAGGTGTACGCCAAGACCGGCGTCGCCGAGATCGTCGGCTACGACCCGGTCAAGGGCACCAAGCTGTGGACGCTCAAGCTGCCCGGCCCGGTCTGCTCGGCCAGCAAGCACGTCACTTCGGACGACAAGACCGCGATCACCTACCAGCCGAAGTGGGACACGAAGAAGACCATCGCGGGCTGCACCCAGATCGCCGCGATCGATCTCGACTCGGGCAAGAAGCTCTGGACGCAGACGGTCAAGTCCGGTGATTACCCGGTCAACTACCAGAACGTGACGATCGCTCAGCGTACCGTCGCGCTCGGTGACACCGACGGCGGTGCCGCCTTCGACATCGACTCCGGCAAGCCGCTGTGGCTGCCCAAGCCGGGCGACGACTGCTACGACGGGGGCTACGGCGGTGGCACCAAGCTCGTCGCGGTGCGCCACTGCGGAGACGTGGGCAACGAGCGGCTGCTCATCCAGACCATCGACCCGAAGACCGGCAAGGTGATCTCCGAGTACCGGATGAGCCCGGGCATCGAGTACGCCTCGGTCGTCTCCACCGACCCGCTGGTGGTGGCCGCCGAAGCCGGTGACAGCAGCGACGCCCTGGACTACTTCTCCATCGACAACAAGACCGGCAAGCTGCTCGCCCACATCTCCGCGCCGGACAAGACCTACGGCGGCAGGTGCGACAGCAGCAGCCGCATCGAGGACTGCAAGGAGATCGTCGTCGGTGGCGGCAAGCTGTACCTGCCGACCGCGGAGCACGACGGCAGCGGCGATTTCGGCGAGACCAACGAGATCGTCTCCTTCGACCTGAACACCGGCAAGCCGACCGGTCAGCGCGCCGAGGCCGGGGACGGCTACACGCTCTCCCCGCTGCGCATGGACGGCTCGAACCTGCTCGCCTACAAGCGGCCGCCGTACGACAAGGGCGGTCAGGTCGTCAGCATCGACGGCGGGTCGTTCAAGCAGACCAAGCTGCTGGAGAACCCGGCCACGCAGAACGAGCGGCAGGCGGAGACCAGCATGCTGCCGGACTACGCGGAGATCCTCTTCGGGAACGGCCGCCTGTACCTGTCGGACGTCTTCGCCAGCAAGAAGGGGACGTCGGACGACAAGAAGTACCTCTTGGTGGCGTTCGGCCCGAAGGGCTGACCGTCTCGCCGACGTCGTCGCGGGTTCGCCCGAATGGGTGACTTGCCGAGAAGTGCCCCGGATTTCATCGATCCGGGGCACTTCTCATCAGTAGGGGCAGCGCGACGTCGAACAAGCGTGTAGCTTCCGGGGGCATGAAGGACGGGGTGCTGGGGGGCCCTCTGTCCTTGCGGACCGGTGGGCGTCCATAGTGGGGCATCCATGGGGGGGACTGGGGGGTTGCTCTATGGGAGTGCGGCTCATGGTCGTCGACGACCACCGCCTGCTCGCGGAGGCGTTGGCATCGGCACTCAAGCTGCGCGGGCACCGGGTGCTCGCCGCGGCGGCGCCGGCCGCGGGCGCGGCGGATCTGGTGATCGCGCGGGCGCCGGAGGTGTGTCTGCTGGGTACGGCGGCGCCGGCCGAACCGGGTGTCTTCGACCCGGTGGTGAAGATCAAGCGGGAGCGGCCGCAGGTGGCGGTGCTGGTGCTCGGCCCGGTGCCGTCGCCGCGGGGGATCGCGGCGGCGTTCGCCTCGGGGGCGTCGGGGTACGTGCGGCACGACGAGCGGATCGAGGGCGTCGAGCGGGCGATCATGAAGGCGCGGGCGGGGGAGGCGGCGGTTGCTCCGCAGCTGTTGCAGGGGGCGTTCGGGGAGCTGCTGAATCCCGCCGCGCAGCCTGACGACGAGGCTCAGCGGCTGCTGTCGATGCTGACGCCCCGGGAGGTGGAGGTGCTGGTGCGGGTGGCGGACGGGGAGGACACGCGGCTGATCGCCGCCGGGATGGGGATCGCGCCGAGCACGGCCCGCACCCATGTCCAGCGGGTGCTGATGAAGCTCGGGGTCGGCTCGCGGCTGGAGGCGGCGGCGCTGGCCGCGCGGACGGGGTTGCTGGACCGGGCGGGGCCGTTGAGTTCCGGTCCCGAGTAGGCGCCCGGCGCCGGTGCCGACCCGGTTCGGGGCGCAGCTGCGTGAGCGCCCTGAAGGGGCGCGGGGAACTGCGCGACCAGCCCCCACGCACCCGCAGACGGAAACGGCGGGTTACTCCCCCGCCCACTCCCCCGGCCCCTCCTCCGGAGGAAGCGGCGGCGGCGGTGGGGTGGGTCGGAGCCTCAGCCAGGTCAGGAAGAAGATGCCCAGCAGGAGCATGCCGATCCCGGTCCAGAGGTTGATGTTGACGCCCTGGGCCTTGTCGATGGCGGACCGGGAGTCGGTGATGCCGGTGATCGTAACGATGAGGCCGTACACGACGAACAGGCCGCCGATGATGCGGCGCAGGTCGAAGATGCGGGCTGCGGTCGCGGACTTGCTCTCCAGCTCGGTGACTTCCCGCTGGACGTCTTCCTCGCTGTAGTGGAAGGCCTCGTGATGGCGCTCGGGGTGCGAGTGGTCGCTCATGGTTTCCTCGATCCTCCCGCGTCAGAACGAGAACGGGATGTAGCAGACGGCGGCGAGCGCGACCGCGCCCCAGCCCAGCAGGGCCGGCTTGCGGTACCAGGCCTCGTCACCGGGCGCGGGCGGCTCGGCCATGCCGGGGGAGCGGGTGCCGTAGACCAGGCCCTGGAGCTCCTGGGCCGGCTTCGGACTGGTGAACAGGGACACCACGGCCATCACCACCGCACCGGCGACGAAGCCGGCGATCGCGGAGACGAAGTTGGCGCCCTGGTCGGAGGGGATGGAGATGATCCCCTTCTTGTAGAAGACGAAGTAGTTGACCATCGCGGCCGTGGTGCCCGCCAGCAGGCCCCAGAAGCCGGACTTGGCGGACGCCCGCTTCCAGAACATGCCGACGACGAACACGACGAACATCGGCACGTTGAAGAAGGAGAACAGCGTCTGCAGGTAGCTCATGATGTTCGAGAACGAGGACGCCAGGAACGCCGTACCGACCGAGGCCAGGACACCGATCGCGGTGATCAGGCGGCCGAACCGGACGTAGTACCCGTCCTCCCGGCCCCGTACGACGTACCGCGCCCAGATGTCGTTCGTGAAGACCGTGTTGAAGGACGACACGTTCGCCGCCATGCCCGCCATGAACGCGGCCAGCAGGCCGGTGACGGCGATGCCGAGCACGCCGTTGGGCAGCAGCTCCTGCATCAGGTACGGGATGGCGTCGTTGTACTGCAGGCCCGAGCCGGAGCTGCCGATCTTCGGGACGAGTGCGGCGGCGACCAGGCCCGGGATCATCACCAGGAAGACGATGAAGATCTTCGGGTAGGCCGCGATGAGCGGAGTGCGCTGACCCGCCGAGAGGTTCTTCGCGGACAGGGCGCGCTGCACCTCGGCGAAGTTGGTCGTCCAGTAGCCGAAGGACAGCACGAAGCCGAGGCCGAGGACGATGGTCAGCCAGTTGGCGCCGAGCGGGTTGACGTGGCCGATCCCGGTGCCGCCCCAGGCGGTGGTGAAGTTCGCGCCGTGGGTCGCGGTGAGCTTGTCGGTCAGTCCGCCCCAGCCGCCGACCTTCTTCAGGCCGAGGACGGTGATCGGGATGAGGGCGGCCATGATCACGAAGAACTGCAGGACCTCGTTGTAGATCGCGGAGGAGAGGCCGCCGAGGGTGATGTACGCGAGGACGAAGGCGCCGGCGACGACGATGGCGACCCACTGCGGCCAGCCGAGCAGGGCCTCGACGACGATCGCCAGGGCGTAGAGGTTGACGCCCGCGATCAGGATCGCGGCGAACGCGAACAGGATCGAACTGAGCAGGTGAGCGCCCCGGTCGAAGCGCAGCAGCAGGAACTCGGGGACCGAGCGGACCTTGCTGCCGTAGTAGAAGGGCATCATCACCAGGCCCAGGAAGACCATGGCCGGGATGGCGCCGATCCAGTACCAGTGCACGGTGTAGGCGCCGTACTGGGCGCTGTTCGCGGCCATGCCGAGGATCTCGGTGGCCGCCAGGTTCGCCGAGATGAAGGCGAGGCCGGTGATCCAGGCGGGCAGCGAGCGTCCGGAGAGGAAGAAGTCGAGGCTGGTCTTGACCGAGCGGCGGGCAGCGAAGCCGATGCCGAGGACGACGACGAAGTAGATCGCCAGGATCGTGTAGTCCAGCCAGTTGGTGGGGAGCCGTAGCACCGCCGCCAGATACAGGGGACTGTCTGTGGGGGTTTGCATGAGAACTCGCTTCGTTGCGCGAACTGATCCAGAGCGGAACCTACGCCTCCGCGTTCAGTATTTGAACACTTCTGTTGGTGTTCTTTGTTTGATTGTGATGGACACAGGTGTTGTCGAGTTGTGGTCTGTTATGTTTGATTGTGTTGAGTGATTGGGTGCGGGGCGTAGAGGAGTCCGGCGTTGAAGAAGACCTCGACACGGCTGGCCGACGGTCGTGAGCTGATCTACTACGACCTGCGGGACGACACCGTGCGGGACGCCGCCGACCGCCGTCCGCTGGAGCGGACCCATACGACGTCCGAGATCCGCCCCGATGTGCTGCTCGGCGACCGTGTCGCCGTCGCCTCCCACCGGCAGGGCCGCACGTACCATCCGCCGGCCGACGAGTGCCCGCTGTGCCCCACGCAGGGCGACCGGCTGAGCGAGATCCCGGACTCGTCGTACGACGTCGTCGTCTTCGAGAACCGGTTCCCCTCCCTCGCCGGCGACTCCGGCCGCTGCGAGGTCGTCTGCTTCACCTCCGACCACGACGCCTCCTTCGCCGACCTCACCGAGGAGCAGGCGCGCCTGGTGCTGGAGGCGTGGACGGACCGCACCTCGGAGCTGTCGCATCTGCCCTCCGTCGAGCAGGTCTTCTGTTTCGAGAACCGGGGTGAGGAGATCGGCGTGACCCTCGGCCACCCGCACGGTCAGATCTACGCCTACCCCTTCACCACGCCCCGCACCGCCCTGATGCTCCGCTCGCTGGCCGCCCACAAGGAGGCGACCGGCGGGGAGAACCTGTTCGACGCCGTCCTCGCGCGGGAACTCGCCGGTGAGCGGGTCGTCCTTGAGGGTGAACACTGGGCGGCCTTCGTCCCGTACGCGGCGCACTGGCCGTACGAGGTCCACCTCTACCCCAGGCGTCGGGTGCCCGACCTGCTCGCGCTGGACGAGGCGGCACGCACAGAATTCCCTCAGGTCTATCTGGAACTCTTGAGGCGCTTCGACCGGATCTTCGGCACCGGTGAGCCTCCGACGCCGTACATCGCCGCATGGCACCAGGCCCCGTTCGGCGCGCTGGAGGAGTTCGACGGCGTGGAGCGCGGCGACTTCGCCCTGCACCTCGAGCTTTTCACCATCCGCCGCACTTCCGGCAAGCTGAAGTTTCTCGCGGGTTCCGAGTCCGGCATGAGCGTGTTCATCAACGACGTGCCGCCGGAGCGCGCGGCCGAGCGACTGCGAGAGGTAGCGAGTTCATGAAGTACCTGGTGACGGGTGGCGCGGGTTACGTCGGCAGTGTGGTCGCCCAGCACCTGCTGGAGGCCGGCCACGAGGTCACGGTCCTCGACAACCTTTCGACGGGCTTCCGTGCGGGCGTGCCCGCCGGCGCCGCCTTCATCGAGGGCGACATCCGCGACGCCGCCAAGTGGCTCGACCCCTCCTACGACGGCGTCCTGCACTTCGCCGCGTCCTCGCAGGTCGGCGAGTCGGTGGTGAGGCCGGAGAAGTACTGGGACAACAACGTCGCCGGCTCCATGGCCCTGCTCGGCGCGATGCGCGACGCGGGCGTGCGCACGCTCGTCTTCTCCTCCACGGCCGCGACCTACGGCGAGCCGGAGCAGGTGCCGATCGTGGAGAGCGCCCCGACCAAGCCGACCAACCCCTACGGCGCCTCCAAGCTGGCCGTCGACCACATGATCACCAGCGAGGCGAACGCCCACGGCCTGGCGGCGGTCTCCCTGCGCTACTTCAACGTGGCCGGCGCGTACGGTGCGTACGGCGAGCGCCACGACCCCGAGTCGCACCTCATCCCGCTGGTCCTCCAGGTCGCCCAGGGCCGCCGCGAGGCGATCTCGGTCTTCGGCGACGACTACGCCACCCCCGACGGCACCTGCGTCCGCGACTACATCCACGTGGCCGACCTGGCCGAGGCCCACCTCCTGGCCCTGACGGCCGCGCAGCCCGGCGAGCACCTGATCTGCAACCTCGGCAACGGCGAGGGCTTCTCCGTCCGCCAGGTCATCGAGACGGTCCGGCAGGTCACCGGCCACCCGATCCCCGAGATCGTGGCCCCGCGCCGGGGCGGCGACCCGGCCGTCCTGGTCGCCTCGGCGGACACGGCCCGCGAGAAACTGGGCTGGAACCCGACCCGCGCGGACCTCGCGGGCATCGTCGCGGACGCCTGGGAGTTCGCGCAGCACATCGCAAGGGAGCACTAGTGGGGGCACAGCAGGTCGCGGAGCGTTTCGCAGAGCTGTACGGCGCGGAGCCGGAGGGAGTGTGGGCGGCGCCCGGCCGCGTCAACCTCATCGGCGAGCACACCGACTACAACGACGGCTTCGTGATGCCGTTCGCGCTGCCGCACCGGGCGATCGCGGCGGTCTCCCGCCGCACCGACGGCGTTCTCCGCCTGCACTCGGCGGACATCGACGGCGGCATCGTGGAGCTGTCACTGGACGCCCTGGAGCCGGGCGGCGACGGGAACTGGACCGCGTACCCGGCGGGCGTGGTCTGGGTCCTGCGCGAGGCGGGCCACGGCGTGACCGGCGCGGACGTCCACCTGTCCTCGACGGTCCCGACGGGCGCGGGCCTGTCGTCGTCGGCGGCCCTGGAGGTGGTGATCGCGCTCGCGCTCAACGACCTCTACGAACTGGGCCTGCCGCGCTGGAAGCTGGCCCGGCTGTGCCAGCGCGCCGAGAACGTCTACGTCGGCGCGCCGACCGGCATCATGGACCAGACGGCGTCGGCCTGCTGCGAACAGGGCCACGCGCTCTTCCTGGACACCCGCGACCTGTCCCAGCAGCAGATCCCCTTCGACCTCGCGGCCGAAGGCCTGCGCCTGCTCGTCGTGGACACCCAGGTCAAGCACGCGCACAGCGGCGGCGAGTACGGCAAGCGCCGGGCGGGCTGCGAGAAGGGCGCGGCCCTGCTCGGCGTCGACGCCCTGCGGGACATTCCGTACGCCGGCCTGGACGAGGCGCTGGCCCGGCTGGGCGACGAGGAGGAGATCGTCCGCCTGGTGCGGCACATCGTCACCGAGGACGAGCGGGTGGAGCGCGTGGTCGGCCTGCTGCGCGCCGGGGAGACCCGCGCCATCGGCCCCGTCCTCACCGAGGGCCACGCCTCCCTGCGCGACGACTTCCGTATCTCCTGTCCGGAGCTGGACCTGGTCGTCGACACCGCCCTGGCGAACGGCGCGCTCGGCGCCCGGATGACCGGCGGCGGCTTCGGCGGCTCGGCGATCGTCCTGGCGGACGCCACGGACGTCGACACCCTCACGAAGGCGATCGAAGACGCCTTCGCGTCGGCGGGCTTCACGGTCCCGCGGGTCTTCGAGGCGGTGCCGTCGGCGGGAGCCGCACGACTGACCTGACGGCCGCGCCACCCACGACCGGCAAACGATCATGTCTCTGTCGACTTCCGCCCCAATACGTAACTTGCGGCACACGAAACTCGCGCTGGACGGCCAGTTCTGTAAATCTCCTTCCGCTGCGTGCTCCCATCCGTACTCTGTGGAACAGCACCGGTGGGGGCCGGTGCTGATCAGGGGGCGAGACAGGCGGGTACGGCGCCCGCGGTGGGGGTAGCACTTTCCGCGACGGCGGCGGCCGCGCGGCGCGCGCGCCCTGCCCGTGGGTGTCGTACCCGCGCGGGTCGTCGTTCTTTCCGGACCTTGGTTGTCCCCTGCTCCGTGCGGAGCCTGGGGAAGGGGGTTTCGTGGTTCGTATCCGAGTCCTGGTCGTGGACGACCACCGCATCTTCGCCGAGTCGCTCGCCGCCGCCCTGGCCGCCGAGCCGGACGTCGACGTCGCCGCCGCCGGCAGCGGCTCCGCCGCGCTGCGCTGCCTGGAGCGGGCGGCCGGTGAGGGCCGCCGCTTCGACGTCCTCCTGGTCGACGCCGACCTCGGTGGCGGCCATGTGCCCGGCGGCCGTCCGTCCGTTCCCGTGCCCGTGCAGGAGGGCAATGAGGAGGGGCTCGTCGACGGGATCTCCCTCGTCTCCGGGGTGCGGGCCGCCCAGCCCGGCGTGCGCAACGTCGTACTCGCCGAGAAGGACGACCCCCGGCGGGCGGCGCTCGCGCTGCAGGCCGGTGCCTCGGGGTGGGTCGCCAAGGACTGCTCGCTGTCGCGGCTGCTGACGGTCATCCGGGGTGTGCTGCGCGACGAGACGCATCTGCCGCCCGCCCTGCTCACCGGGGTGCTCAGGGAGCTGACGGCCGCGCGCCGGCACCGTACCGAGAGCGAGCGGCTGGTGGAGTCCCTCACGCCCAGGGAGCGGGAGGTGCTGCGCTGCATGGTCGCGGGGCTCGGCCGCAAGGCCGTCGCCGAGCGGCTGTTCCTGTCCCCGCACACCGTGCGCACCCATATGCAGAACGTCCTCGGCAAGCTGGGTGTCCACTCGACGCTGGCCGCCGTCGCGCTCGCCCGGCGCGCGGGGGTCGGACCGGCCGACCTAGCCGGGGATGTTGTCGAACGGGGCGGTCAACTGGCGTAGCAAGCCCGCCAGTTCCGCACGCTGGGCGCGGGACAGCTCGGCGAGGATCGCCCGCTCCTGCTCCAGCAGCCCGGCCAGCGCCTGGTCGGCGCGGTCCCGGCCGGTGTCGGTCAGCCGCACCAGCACGCCCCGCCGGTCGCTCGGGTCGGGCAGCCGCTCCACCAGGCCCTTCTTGGCGAGCCGGTCGATGCGGTTGGTCATCGTGCCCGAGGTGACCAGGGTCTGGGTCAGCAGCTGGCCGGGGGAGAGCTGGTACGGCGTGCCCGCGCGCCTGAGCGCGGTCAGCACATCGAACTCCCAGGGCTCCAGCTGGTGCTCGGCGAAGGCGAGCCGGCGCGCACGGTCCAGATGCCGGGCGAGTCGGCTCACCCGGCTGAGCACTTCCAGCGGCTCCACGTCGAGGTCCGGACGTTCCCGGCGCCACGCTGCGACCAGCCGATCGACCTCGTCCTCCATGGAGATCAGTGTAGTGGTTGTGTCGACATGAAGTCTCTTGATATCGAGTCTCTTGACATCGAGATAAAGCCGGGGGGACAGTGGACGTATGACGAACCCGATCTGGGACCCCGGTCAGTACCTGCGGCACGCCGACCACCGGGCCCGCCCCTTCGCCGACCTCCTCGCCCGCGTCCCCGCCCTGCCCACGGGAAGCCCCGCAGGGCACCCCCGCATCGCCGACCTCGGCTGCGGCCCCGGCAACGTCACCGTCCAGCTCACCGAACGCTGGCCCACCGCCCACGTCACCGGATACGACAACTCGCCCGAGATGCTCGACAAGGCGCACACCGACCACGAGGGCCCCACCCCCGGGGGCGGCCGGCTCGACTTCGCCCACGCCGACGCCCGTACCTGGGCACCCGGGGAGCCGTACGACCTGATCGTCTCCAACGCCACGCTCCATTGGGTGCCGGGGCACGCCGACCGCTTCGCCGACTGGATCGCCGGCCTGAAGCCCGGCGGCACCTTCGCCTTCCAGGTGCCCGACAACATCGACGCCCCGCTGCACGCCCTGATGCGCGAACTCGCCGGCACCCCCCGCTGGAAGTCCCGCCTCGCCGACGTCCTGCGCCACACCGACTCGGTGCACACCCCCGGCGCCTATCTGGACCGCCTCGCCCGCCTCGGCTGCGCGACGGACGTCTGGCAGACGACGTACTTCCACGTCCTGCAGGGCCAGGACCCCGTCCTGGACTGGGTGAAGGGAACCGGCCTGCGGCCCGCCCTGACCGCGCTCGCCGACGACCCCGAGGCACGGGAGGCGTTCCTCACCGAGTACCGGGACCTGCTGCGGCAGGCCTACCCCAGCGCGCCCTACGGCACGGTGCTGCCCTTCCGCCGGCTGTTCGCCCTCGCGGTGAAGGAGGCCTGAGCATGCTGGTCGCGGTCGATCATGTGCAGCTGGCGGCCCCGCCCGGGTCGGAGGACGCGCTGCGGGCGTACTACGCCGGCATCCTCGGCATGACGGAGATCCCCAAGCCGCCGGTGCTCGCGGCACGCGGCGGCTGCTGGTTCAAGGCGGGAGCCGTGCAACTCCACCTGGGCATCGAGGAGGCCCCAGCCCCGGGCGGAAAATGTCACTGCCGACCCGCGAGGAGGGCCCACCCGGGGCTGCGGGTCACGGACATCGAGGCGTACGCCGCCCGCCTGGCCGCGCACGGCGTCCCGGTCGCCTGGGACGACAACCTGCCGGGGCATCTTCGCTTCTTCTGCGAGGACCCCGCCGGCAACAGGCTGGAGTTCCTGGAGCCGCGCTGACCTCAGCTCTTGCGGTGCCCTATCAACCGCGGCTTCTGCTCCAGACCGTCCAGACCGTGCCACGCCAGGTTCACCAGATGGGCCGCGACCTCCGCCTTCTTCGGGCGGCGCACGTCCAGCCACCACTGGCCCGTCAGCGCGACCATGCCGACCAGGGCCTGGGCGTACAGCGGGGCCAGTTTCGGGTCGAAGCCGCGGCTCTTGAACTCGCGGCCCAGGATGTCCTCCACCTGGGTGGCGATGTCCGAGATCAGTGAGGCGAAGGAACCCGTGGACTGCGGGATGGGGGAGTCGCGGACCAGGATGCGGAAGCCGTCCGTGTACTCCTCGATGTAGTCCAGGAGGGCGAACGCCGCCTGCTCGCACAGTTCGCGGGGGTGGCCGGCCGTCAGGGAGCTGGTGACCATGTCCAGCAGGCGGCGCATCTCGCGGTCGACCACCACCGCGTACAGACCCTCCTTGCCGCCGAAGTGCTCGTACACCACCGGCTTGGACACCCCGGCCTTGGCCGCGATCTCCTCCACCGAGGTGCCCTCGAAACCCTTCGCCGCGAAGAGCGTGCGACCGATCTCCAGCAGCTGCTGGCGGCGCTCGGCACCGGTCATACGAGTCCGGCGGGTCCGCCGCTGTTTGTCGTTGCTGGAAGTGCTGCTGGAGTCGGTCGCCACGCCGTCAATCATGCCGCCTTCGCAGGCTCCCCCCGGCGCCGGGAACCGTCATCCCCGGTGTTCCGGCGGGAATCGATACGCGAGCGTGACGGCCAGCGCACATCGTGTGCCCAGCCGAGCAGCTCGAACCAGCGGATGATCCGGGCCGAGGAGTCGATCTGGCCGCGCATCACACCGTGCCGCGCCGAGGTCGGGTCGGCGTGGTGCAGGTTGTGCCACGACTCACCGCACGACAGCACGGCCAGCCACCACACATTGCCCGAGCGGTCCCGCGACTTGAACGGCCGCTTGCCCACCGCGTGACAGATCGAGTTGATCGACCACGTCACATGGTGCAGCAACGCCACCCGTACGAGTGACCCCCAGAAGAACGCGGTGACCGCGCCCCACCAGGACATCGTCACCAGACCACCGATCAGCGGCGGCAGCAGGAGGGACACGACCGTCCAGTAGACGAACTGGCGGGAGATCGCCCGGATGGCCGGGTCCTTGATCAGATCCGGCGCGTACTTGTCCTGCGGGGTCTGCTCCTCGTCGAACATCCAGCCGATGTGAGCCCACCACAGGCCCTTCATCAGCGCCGGAACCGTCTCGCCGAACCGCCACGGAGAGTGCGGGTCGCCCTCCGCGTCGGAGAACTTGTGATGCCTGCGGTGATCGGCCACCCAGCGCACCAGGGGGCCCTCGACCGCCAGCGAACCCATGATCGCCAGCGCGATCCGCAGAGGCCGCTTGGCCTTGAAGGAACCATGGGTGAAGTACCGGTGGAAACCGATCGTGATGCCGTGGCAGCCCAGGTAGTAGAAGAACACCAGAAGGCCCAGATCGAGCCAGCTCACCCCCCAGCCCCAGGCCAGCGGCACAGCCGCCACGAGCGCCAGGAACGGCACGGTGATGAACAAAAGCAGCGTGATCTGCTCGATCGAACGCTTCTGCTCGCCACCCAGCGTGGCGGAGGGGTAGGGAGTGTCGTCGGCCTTGGGGGCTTCTTCGATCACATCGGAACTTGAGGTCATGCGCGTCCCCTGTGGGGTCGAGGTGTCGGGGCAGATAGCCGGGCCGCGGGGACCGGGCGGGAGTGGACGGTACTTCCCTACGGTTCCGTAACCTACGGCGTCGTAAGTATGGCAGCGTGTCGCGCGGCGGCAAGAGCCCGCGAGCCTGCGCGTCCGCGCGGACACCTATCCTGGGAGTCGGTCGGACAGCGCGGTCCGCTGAAGTTTCCTTCCCGGACGCTCCGGCCCCTATGCGGCGCCCAGCCGCGTGGCAGCCGGCCGGGTTCCCTCCCAGACGAGCTTCAACACTCTCCAAGGAGCCGCACCTGTGAGCAGTGCCGACGACCAGACCACCACGACCAGCAGCGAGCTGCGCGCCGACATCCGCCGGCTGGGTGATCTTCTGGGCGAGACCCTCGTACGGCAGGAGGGCCCGGAGCTACTCGACCTGGTCGAGAAGGTCCGCCGCCTCACCCGCGAGGACGGCGATGCCGCCGCCGAGCTGCTGCGCGGCACCGAACTGGAGACCGCGGCCAAGCTGGTGCGCGCCTTCTCCACCTACTTCCACCTCGCCAACGTCACCGAACAGGTACACCGCGGCCGCGAGCTGCGCGCCAAGCGCGCCGCCGAGGGCGGCCTCCTCGCCCGCACCGCCGACCGGCTCAAGGACGCCGACCCCGAACACCTCAAGCAGACCGTCCAGCACCTGAACGTTCGCCCGGTGTTCACGGCACACCCCACCGAGGCCGCGCGCCGCTCGGTCCTGAACAAGCTCCGGCGCATCGCCGCGCTCCTGGACACCCCGGTCCTCGACTCCGACCGCCGCCGCCACGACGTCCGCCTCGCCGAGAACATCGACCTGGTGTGGCAGACCGACGAACTGCGCGTCGTGCGCCCCGAGCCCGCCGACGAGGCCCGCAACGCCATCTACTACCTCGACGAACTGCACGCCGACGCCGTCGGCGACGTCCTGGAGGACCTGACGGCGGAACTGGAGCGCGTCGGCGTCAAGCTCCCCGACGCCACCCGCCCCCTCACCTTCGGCACCTGGATCGGCGGCGACCGCGACGGCAACCCCAACGTCACCCCCCAGGTCACCTGGGACGTCCTCATCCTCCAGCACGAGCACGGCATCAACGACGCCCTGGAGATGATCGACGAACTGCGCGGCCTGCTCTCCAACTCCATCCGCTACTCCGGCGCCACGGAAGAGCTCCTCCAGTCCCTGAACACGGACCTCGAACTCCTCCCCGAGATCAGCCCCCGCTACAAGCGCCTCAACGCCGAGGAGCCCTACCGGCTCAAGGCCACCTGCATCCGGCAGAAGCTGGAGAACACCAAGAACCGCCTCGCCACGGGCACCCCGCACGACCCCGGCCGCGACTACCTGGGCACCGGTGAGCTGCTGCAGGACCTGCGGCTCATCCAGGCCTCCCTGCGCGAACACCGCGGCGGCCTCTTCGCCGACGGCCGGCTCAACCGCACCATCCGCACCCTGGCCGCCTTCGGCCTCCAGCTCGCCACCATGGACGTCCGCGAACACGCCGACGCCCACCACCACGCCCTCGGCCAGCTCTTCGACCGCCTCGGCGAGGAGTCCTGGCGCTACGCCGACATGCCCCGCGAGTACCGCGCCAAGCTCCTCGCCAAGGAACTGCGCTCGCGCCGCCCGCTGGCCCCCACCCCGGCACCCGTCGACGCCGCCGGGCAGAAGACCCTCGGCGTCTTCGAGACCGTCAAGAAGGCCCTGGAGGTCTTCGGCCCCGAGGTCATCGAGTCCTACATCATCTCCATGTGCCAGGGCGCCGACGACGTCTTCGCCGCCGCCGTCCTCGCCCGCGAGGCCGGCCTCGTCGACCTGCACGCCGGCTGGGCGAAGATCGGCATCGTCCCGCTGCTGGAGACGACCGACGAGCTGAAGGCCGCCGACACCATCCTCGAGGACATGCTCTCCGACCCGTCCTACCGGCGCCTGGTCGCGCTGCGCGGCGACGTCCAGGAGGTCATGCTCGGCTACTCCGACTCCTCCAAGTTCGGCGGCATCACCACCAGCCAGTGGGAGATCCACCGCGCCCAGCGGCGCCTGCGCGACGTCGCCCACCGCTACGGCGTACGGCTGCGCCTCTTCCACGGCCGCGGCGGCACCGTCGGCCGCGGCGGCGGCCCCTCCCACGACGCCATCCTCGCCCAGCCCTGGGGCACCCTGGAAGGCGAGATCAAGGTCACCGAGCAGGGCGAGGTCATCTCCGACAAGTACCTCATCCCGGCCCTGGCCCGGGAGAACCTGGAACTGACGGTCGCGGCCACCCTGCAGGCCTCCGCCCTGCACACCGCCCCCCGCCAGTCCGACGAGGCCCTCGCCCGCTGGGACGCCGCCATGGACGTCGTCTCCGACGCCGCCCACGCCGCCTACCGCCGCCTGGTCGAGGACCCGGACCTCCCGGCGTACTTCTTCGCCTCCACCCCCGTCGACCAGCTCGCCGACCTGCACCTCGGGTCGAGGCCCTCGCGCAGGCCCGACAGCGGCGCCGGCCTCGACGGGCTGCGCGCCATCCCCTGGGTGTTCGGCTGGACCCAGTCCCGGCAGATCGTCCCCGGCTGGTTCGGCGTGGGATCGGGGCTGAAGGCGCTGCGCGAGGCGGGCCTCGACACCGTCCTGGACGAGATGCACCAGCAGTGGCACTTCTTCCAGAACTTCATCTCCAACGTCGAGATGACCCTGGCCAAGACCGACCTGCGCATCGCCCAGCACTACGTCGACACCCTCGTCCCCGACGACCTCAAGCACGTCTTCGACACCATCAAGGCCGAACACGAGCTGACCGTCCGCGAGGTCCTTCGCGTCACCGGCGAACAGGAACTGCTGGACGCCGAGCCCGCCCTGAAGCAGACCTTCGCCATCCGCGACGCCTACCTGGACCCGATCTCCTACCTCCAGGTCACCCTGCTCAAGCGCCAGCGCGACGAGGCCGCGGCCGACACGAGCCCCGACCCGCTGCTCTCCCGCGCCCTGCTCCTCACCGTCAACGGCGTGGCAGCCGGCCTGCGCAACACCGGCTGACGGCCACGACACACAAGAGGGTGCCCCCGGGGTCCTACGACCCCGGGGGCACCCTCCTTTCCGGCTCCGGTCAGCCGCGCGCCTTGCGGCGCCGCGCCACCAGGTAGCCGCCCGCACCGACCAGCACGGCCGCCACACCCGACAGCGCACCCACCGGAACACCGTTGCCGGTCTCGGCGAGACCGCCGCCCCCGCCCTGCGCGGACGGCGAGGAGGACGGAGCCGGGGCGGACGAGGACGACGAACCGGGGGCCGACGAGGACGGCGACGAGGACGCGGACGGCGCGGGGGACGCGCTCGACGTCGTACCGGACGACGGACCCGCCGACGGACCCGACGACGGCGTACCGCCACCGCCGCCGGAGCCGTGGCAGTCCGTCCAGAACACCTTGTGCTTGGCCGCGCCCTTCTCGCCGGCGAAGTTCCAGAACAGCTTGTAGTGCCCGTCGGGCAGGGTCATGTCCGGGGTGCGGCCGTGGCCGTCGGCGTCCAGCGACAGGGCACCCGACTTCACGGTCGTGCCCTTCGTCCCACCGGTCGGCGCCCACACCTCGATGCGCCAGTCGACCTGCTGGCCGCTGTCGAAGTGGAAGGCGTCCAGGTAGAACGAGCACACGTGCGGCTGATTGCGCTCGTCGAACTCGTCCGTCGCGGACTTGTGGATCTTCACATCGCCGTTGTCACCGGGCGGAGCGGCGTGCGCGGCGGGCGCGAGGAACAGCGCTGCCGACAGACCGGCGGTCACCGCGCCGGCACGGATGAGGGTACGCATGAGGCTGGTCCATCTTCGAGTGGCCAATGGGGAAGATGTGGAGGGGGCGGCTCAGCTTCCAACCCCCGCTGACCCAGGGTCAATCACGAAGACGCAACACCCGCCGGCCACACCCGGCGCACAGGGTCACGAACCGGCGGACACCGCCAGAAAAGCCCCCGTCAGCAACGCCAACCCGCACCCCGCCAGCACCCACGCCACCCGCGTCAGCCGCATCCCGCCCGCCACCACCACCGAGGCCAGCAGCAACGCCCCGCCCAACGGCACCCACGCGTACAGGATCCCCGCCGGACCCGAACGCACCGCGTCCGCCGTACCCGGCTTGAGGACGACGTCGTACGTCTGCCCCGTGCGCACCGCGACCGACTTCGTGAGCTCCACGCGCGCGCGTGCCCGCGCCCCCTCCGACGTCGGCGTGAACGGACCACCGCACGTGCCCCCGGCGCACGACGTCACCCGCACCGTGCCCTGCTCACGCCCCTTGGACAGCATCACGTGCTGCGCGGTCCCCCAGGAACCCCACACCCCGGCGAACAGGATCAACGCGGCGACCGCACCCGTCGCCGCGACCCGCCCGAAGCGCAACGCGGACACGGACACCTGGCGGGCGGAGCTGGCTGTGGCAGGCATGGCCGGGATCATTGGCCATACCCGCACAGGTGGTCAACCTCGCTGTCCGCCGTAGAAGTACATGTCAGGAGTTGTACGCGCCCTGCGCCCGCTCCAGACCCTCGATCACCAGACACTCCACCGCGTCCGCCGCACGGTCCACGAAGTAGTCCAGCTCCTTGCGCTCCGCCGACCCGAAATCCTTCAACACGAAATCCGCCACCTGCATACGACCCGGAGGCCGCCCGATCCCGAACCGCACCCGGTGGTAATCCGAACCCATCGCCTTCGTCATCGACTTCAGACCGTTGTGCCCGTTGTCACCGCCGCCCAGCTTCAGCCGCAGCGTGCCGTAGTCGATGTCGAGCTCGTCATGGACGGCGACGACGTTGGCGACCGGCACCTTGTAGAAGTCCTTCAACGCGTTCACCGGACCACCGGACAGATTCATGTACGACATCGGCTTCGCCAGGATCACCCGCCGGTTCGCCGGCCCCGCCGGACCGATCCGCCCCTCCAGCACCTGCGCCTGCGCCTTGCCCGCCCGCTTGAACTTCCCCCCGATCCGCTCGGCGAGCAGATCCACCACCATGAAACCGACGTTGTGCCGGTTCATGGCGTACTCCGGCCCGGGATTGCCGAGCCCGACGATCAGCCAGGGGCCACTGGCAGGGGTGGTCACGTCCATGTCTCCTTATACAGTGCAACAGCCGCCGCTCCCCGAGGGAAGCAGCGGCTGATACGGCAGTGGGCAGTGCTCAGGCCTCGGCCTGCTCCTCGCCCTCGGCGGCCTCGCCCTCGGTCTCCTCGGCCTGCGCCTGCAGGACCTGCAGGACGACCGCGTCCTCGTCGACGGCCAGGGTCACGCCGTTCGGCAGGGTGATGTCCTTGGCGAGGACGGAGGCACCGGCCTCCAGGCCCTCGACGGAGACCGTGACGGCCTCGGGGATGTGCGTGGCCTCGGCCTCGACCGGCAGCGCGGACAGGACGTGCTCCAGCAGGTTGCCACCCGGGGCCAGCTCGCCCTCGGCGTGCACCGGAACCTCGACCGTGACCTTCTCGCCACGCTTGACCAGCAGCAGGTCGACGTGCTCCAGGAAGCCCTTGATCGCGTCACGCTGGACGGCCTTCGGGATGGCCAGCTCGTTGGTCTTGCCGTCGATGTCCAGGGAGATCAGGACGTTCGGCGTACGCAGCGCGAGCAGCAGGTCGTGACCCGGAAGGGTCAGGTGCAGCGGGTCCGAGCCGTGGCCGTACAGCACACCGGGAACCTTGCTGTCACGACGGATACGGCGGGCGGCACCCTTGCCGAACTCGGTACGGGTCTCGGCGGAGATCTTGACCTCGGACATGATCACTCCTCGTAGAAATCGAACGGACGTGGTCACCCGGCCACGAACGGCCTGCTACGAAGAGCGCGTCGATAACGGACCGCCGTGCCCCCGTCAGAAACGGAGTACGGCCTCCCTCGCCGAGCAACTGAAGCAGTCTACTCGGAGAGGGAGGCCGTACCCAAAAGGATCAACGGCTAGTGCCGGTGACGGACGTGCAGAAACCTCACTGCTCGTCGAAGAGGCTCGTCACCGAACCATCCTCGAACACCTCACGCACCGCACTCGCGATCGTCGGAGCGATCGACAGCACCGTGATCTTGTCCAGATCCCGGCCCAGCTCCGCCGGCGTCGGCAGCGTGTTCGTGAACACGAACTCACTCACCCGCGAGTTCTTCAGCCGGTCAGCGGCCGGACCCGACAGCACACCATGCGTCGCGGTGACGATCACATCCTCCGCACCATGCGCGAACAACGCATCGGCGGCGGCACAGATCGTCCCACCGGTGTCGATCATGTCATCGACGAGCACACAAACCCGGCCCTTGACCTCACCCACGACCTCGTGGACCGTCACCTGGTTCGCCACGTCCTTGTCACGCCGCTTGTGCACGATGGCAAGAGGCGCACCCAGCCGGTCACACCAGCGGTCGGCCACCCGCACCCGCCCGGCGTCCGGCGACACCACCGTCAGCTTGTCCCGGTCCACCTTCTCGCCCACGTAGTCGGCGAGCAACGGCAGCGCGAACAGGTGGTCCACCGGCCCGTCGAAGAAGCCCTGGATCTGGTCCGTGTGCAGATCCACGGTCAGAATCCGGTCCGCACCCGAAGTCTTCATCAGATCAGCGATCAGACGCGCCGAAATAGGTTCACGACCCCGGTGCTTCTTGTCCTGCCGCGCGTAACCGTAGAACGGCACGATCACCGTGATGGAACGGGCCGACGCACGCTTCAACGCGTCGATCATGATCAGCTGCTCCATGATCCACTGGTTGATCGGAGCCGTGTGGCTCTGGATCACAAAGCAGTCCGCACCACGAGCCGACTCCTGGTAACGGACGTAGATCTCACCGTTCGCGAAGTCGAAGGCCTTCGTCGGGACGACCCCGACACCCAGCTGCTGGGCGACCTCCTCGGCAAGCTCGGGGTGGGCGCGGCCGGAGAAGAACATCAACTTCTTCTCGCCGGTCGTCTTGATCCCGGTCACAGCACAGTCTCCTCAGAGGTTGTCTCAGCCAGCCGGCTGCTCCTCCGACCTCCCGTCTGGGCATGAGAGGCCGAACCAGCTGGTAGGGGTGCGGATGCACGTGTGCGGATGTGCACTTATCACGGTACGCCGTGTTTGGCGCACCCGTTTCCGGTCAGCCCTCGCTCTCGCCCCTCCGGGACGCCGCCTCGGCCGCCTTCGCAGCCGAACTCCCCGGACGCTTCCGAGCCACCCAACCCTCGATATTCCGCTGCTGACCACGGGCCACGGCCAGCGAACCGGGCGGCACATCCTTCGTGATCACAGACCCGGCGGCGGTGTAAGCACCGTCCCCGACCGTGACAGGAGCCACAAACATGTTGTCCGAACCGGTCCGGCAATGCGACCCCACCGTCGTGTGGTGCTTCTCCTGACCGTCGTAGTTCACGAACACACTCGCCGCCCCGATGTTCGTGTACTCACCGATCGTCGCGTCACCGACATACGAGAGATGCGGCACCTTCGTGCCCTCACCGATCGTGGCGTTCTTCGTCTCCACGTAGGTCCCGATCTTGCCCTTGGCGCCCAGCCGGGTACCGGGACGGAGGTACGCGTACGGCCCGACGCCGGCCTGCGGCCCCACGACAGCCCCGTCGGACACGGTGTTGTCCACCCGCGCCCCCGCGCCCACCCGCGTGTCCTTCAGCCGGCTGTTCGGCCCCACCTCGGCCCCCTCACCGATGTGCGTCGACCCGGTGAGCAGCGTGTTGGGATGAACGAGAGCGTCCCGCTCGAACGTCACGGTCACATCCACCCAGGTGGAGGCCGGATCGACGACCGTGACCCCGTCCAGCATCGCGGCGGTCAGCAGCCGGTCGTTCAGGATCCGGCGCGCCTCGGCCAACTGCACCCGGTTGTTGATCCCGGCGATCTCCCGGTGATCGGCCGCCACGGACGCGCCGACACGGTGACCGGCCTCGCGCAGGATGCCCAGGACATCGGTCAGGTACTCCTCACCCTGACTGTTGTCCGTCCGCACCTTCTTCAGCGCGTCCGCCAGCAACTGCCCGTCGAACGCGAACACCCCGCTGTTGATCTCCCGGATCGCCCGCTGGACCTCGGAGGCGTCCTTGTGCTCGACGATCGCGGTCACGGCACCGGTCGCCTCGTCCCGCACGATACGGCCGTACCCGGTGGCGTCCGGCACCTCCGCCGTCAGCACGGTCACGGCATTGCCGTCGGCGTGGTGGGTCTCGGCGAGCTGCTTGAGGGTGGCGGCGGTGAGCAGGGGCGTGTCCCCGCAGACGACCACGACGGTCCCGTCCACGGCCCCGCCCAGCTCCTCCAGACCGATCCGCACGGCGTGCCCGGTCCCGTTCTGCTCGGCCTGAACAGCGGTCCTCGTCTCCGGGTCGATCTCGGCGAGGTGCGCGGCGACCTGCTCACGGGCGTGGCCCACCACGACGACCAGGTTCTGCGTGTCCAACTCGCGGGCGGCGGCCAGCACATGGCCCACCAGGGAACGGCCACAGATCTCGTGCAGGACCTTCGGTGTGGCCGACTTCATACGGGTGCCCTCACCCGCTGCGAGAACGACGACGGCTGCCGGGCGAATGGCGCTCACGGGATTGCCCTTCGGCTGTGGGTGAGTGGGGATGACAGCCGCAGGATACCGGGGGGAGTTCTGGGGGAGGTGAGAGCGGGCCCTGACGGGGGCTTTCGCCAGTCAGGGCCCGAACCTAGGTCTTGTGTGCTGTGGCTCCCCCGCAAGGATTCGAACCTTGTCCTGCTGGTACCAAAAACCAGTGTGCTGCCAGTTACACCACGGGGGACAGCGCCTCAGACCTTACCCGAGACGTGCCTCGGCTTGGGCCACGATTCCTGCCCACCAGCCTTCGATGCGGTTGTACAAGTGGGCGCTTCTGGCAACGCCGATGACCAGGCAGCCGTGGTAGTCGTCTCCGGTGTTTTTGCGGACGGTCTTCGGGTTGTGCTTCTTCAGGGTCGGCTTGGCGAAGACCGACGTGTCGATGTCGGCGGCGGCGGCCCAGAAGCGGTGTGCCGCGTCGACGTCTGCCGACTCGTGGATGAGCAGCCGGAAATTCAGACGTTCGCGGTCCACCTCGAGCAGGTCCAGCCAAGCCAGGTAGGCCTTGATCACGCCGGGGTCGCTGTTGACGAAGACGGCGCGTTCGCGGCGGTCGTATGGCTTGCTCTTCGCCCCTTCTGCCCAGTAGAGCGCGATGCCCACCATGAAGAGTTCGCGATCGGTGAGTTCCCCGACCTCGCGCAGCGCAGCCACTTTGGTCTCCTCGAGCTTCTCCCTCTCTGTGGCGCGGCGCCGTGCCAGGCCCTCTTGCATGAGTGCGCGCTGCTCTTCCGGCGTGTACTGGGGCTCGGGCCGCGGAAGGTCCCGAACCCACAGCGAAACCGAACTCCGCGAGCACCCCAGTTCCGCCTCGATCTGGTCGTAGGTCCAGCCCTGGAGTCGTAACTTCCGAGCCTTCGCGCGGAGGTCGTCCTTGGCGTTCGGGCGCTTGGTCCACTCCGGCGGCGGCTCGCCCTTCACCAGCTGGTTGAGGATGTCGTTGTTGAAGATCTTCAGCTCGTCGCGGATCTGCCGGAGGCTGTAACCCGCCCGCCGCAGGGCGACCGCCCGCTCCCGGAGGTCCTCGAAGTCGGCGTACTTGGTTGCTGAATGTGCCATGGGCATACCGTCCGGCCGGAATGGGTCGTTCCGGAGGTGAAGAGGAAGCGTTCGCCAGTTCGAGTGATACCGGTGGGTTTCGAGGTCGTTCGGTTACGGAGTGTGGTGTGTGGCGGTAGGTGAAAGTCACCGGAAAAGGCGCAGGGGTGGCCCGTAGGCTGGATGCATGACCACGACGGGGGAAGACCACGCCAGGGGCCTGACCGGCCCGTGGTGGTGGGGGAGGTGGCGCAGTGCGGTGCTCGATGGGAGTCTCGCGCTGGTGTCCGCGATGGAGTGCGCTGCGGAGGGGATCCCGTTCGCTCGGGATGCCGGGATTCCGGTGTCGGTGGGGATCGTTTTCGGTCTGATCGCCGGTTCCGTGTTGCTCGTACGGCGGAAGTGGCCGATAGCGGTGGTGCTGGTCGCGATCGCGATCACGCCGGCGCAGATGGGGTTTCTGCTGGGGATCGTCGGCCTGTACACACTCGCCGCGTGTGAGCTGCCGCGCCGGATCATCGGCGCGCTGGCGGGGATGTCGCTGTTGGGGACGGCCGTGGTGACGTTCGTGCGGGTGCGGCAGGACATGGCGCGGGGTGATCTGACGCTGGGTGACTGGTTCGTGCCGTTCGCGGCGGTCGCGACGGCGTTGGGGCTGACGGCTCCTCCGGTGCTGCTGGGTCTGTATGTGGGGGCGCGGCGGCGGTTGATGGAGAGTTTGCGGGAGCGGGCGGACAGTCTGGAGCGGGAGCTTCAGTTGCTCGCGGAGCGGGCGGAGGAGCGGGCCGAGTGGGCCAGGAACGAGGAGCGGACCCGGATCGCGCGGGAGATGCATGACGTGGTCGCGCACCGGGTGAGTCTGATGGTGGTGCATGCGGCCGCGTTGCAGGCGGTGGCGCCCAAGGATCCTGAGAAGGCGGTGCGCAATGCCGCGCTCGTGGGGGACATGGGGCGGCAGGCGTTGACCGAGTTGCGGGAGATGCTCGGGGTGTTGCGGGCGGGGGAGGATCCGGGCCGGCGTGCTTCGGGGGTGCCGTTGGCGGCGGTGCGGGAGGCGGTTGCGGCTGCGGCTTCCCGGGTGGTGGCGGAGGACGGGCCGTGTCTGTCGGAGTTGGAGGAGCTGGTCGGGCAGTCGGCGGCGGCGGGGATGGTCGTTGATCTGTCGGTGGAGGGGGAGGTGCGGTCGTATGCGGCGCAGATCGAGCAGACGGCGTACCGGGTGGTGCAGGAGGCGTTGACGAACGTCCACAAGCATGCGGCGGGTGCGAAGACGCATGTGCGGTTGGCGCACCGGGTGTCGGAGATCGCGATGCAGGTGGAGAACGAGCCGCCGCCGGAGCCGGGGTCGGCGTCGGCGGCGGGTTTGCCGTCGGGTGGGAACGGCTTGGTGGGGATGCGGGAGCGGGTCGTGGCGCTGGGTGGTGTGTTTGTGTCGGGGCCGACGGATGCGGGGGGTTTCCGGGTGTCGGCGGTGATTCCGGCGGCGTAGGCGCGCCCTGCGGGGGTTCAGCCGGCGGTGAGGCGTACGGGTTCGATGCCGGTGATGAGGGCGGCGAGGGCGTGGTCGATGTCGGGGCCGACGTACCAGTCGCCGGTGTGGTCGAGGGTGTAGACGCGGCCTTCGGCGTCGATGGCGAGGACGGCGGCGGTGTCGGCCTCTTCGCCCAGGGGGCAGAGTTCGGTGCCGAGGGCGCGGCCGAGGTCGACGAGGGTGCGGGCGTGGTGGAGGCCGTGCAGGGGGTCGATGTGCACGGTGGCGGGGGCGATCTGGCGGCCGGGGCTGTTGGGGGTGATGGTCAGGCCGCCGAATTCGGCCCAGGCTTCGACGGCGGCGGGGAAGACGGTGTGCCGGTGTCCGGCGGGTGAGGTGTGGTCGCGCAGGGCGTCGGCCCAGATTTCGGCCTGCTTTATGTCCCAGCGTCCGGGTTGCCAGCCGGCGGCGCGCAGGGCGGCGTCGACGAGTACGGGGAAGCGCGGTGGGGTGGCCCCGTGCTCGTGGCGGGTGGCGGCGAGCTTGGGTGCGGCGGCGTGTTCGGGGTGCATCTGCCCTTCGTTCGTCGTGCGTCGTGCCGGGGGTGTGGTGCGGTGGTACTGGGGTTGACGGTGGTTTTCAGCCGTCGGTTGCCGTGGGGTCGACGATGCGGACGCCGAAGTGGGCGCTGAGGGCGGTGCAGGCGCGGCAGGGGGTGGCGAAGCTGCCGTGGAGGGGGTCGCCGTCTTCGCGTATGCGGCGGGCGGTGAGTTTGGCGTGTTTGAGGGCTTTGCGGGCTTCGCCGTTGGTCATGGGTTTGCGTGCGGCGCGTCTGCTGCGGGTGGCGTCGGCGGCGGTGATGTGCCGGGAGATGAGGATGGTTTCGGCGCAGCGGCCGGTGAAGCGGTCGCGTTCGCCGCTGGTGAGGGTGTCGAGGAAGTCCTGGACGAGGGGGTGGAGGGGCGGGGGTTGGTCGCTGCGGGCGGCGGTGCCGGTGAGGGTGGCGCCGCGGACGGAGAGGGCGGCGGCGATGGTGGGGAGGATGCCGTCGCGGCGGTGGCGCAGGGTGGGGGCGGGGGGTGTGTCGGTGCCGCTCCAGTCGATGCGTGGGTCGCCGGCCCGCACGTGCGTTCCTCCGGTTCGCAAGCTATTCATGATCGTTTTCCCCTCCCCGGGCCTTCCCCGGCATCCCCCGAAGGACACAGGGTGCCAAATGCCGTGGCGGGTGCGGAAGCTGGGGCGGTGCGACACGCCCGTATCGGGGCTGGTCGTCACGGTGGGGTGACGGCTGGTGACGCAAGCGGTGGGTGGTTTTCCCCGGGATGTGGAGGGGTGGCTTTCCCGGGGTGCGGTGGGCCGGTGACCGGGGTTCGCGTACCGCATAGGCTGTGGCCATCCGCGATCGACACCGCCGAATGAGGCCAGAGAGAACCCATCAGGGGGCTACCGCCATGACGACAGGTCGGCTCGGGCAGCAAGCCGCGCCGCCGAACGCGGCCTACGCCGGGCAGGTCGTGCACTTTCCGGATCCGGTCCGGGCGGCGCGTCACCCGAGAGGGGTACGGGTCGATGAGCGTGGTTACCCGGATTTCTCTCCGTACGCGCGCGTGGCGGTGGAGATCGCCGAGCCGCCGGAGGGTTTCGGTGTCGATGAGTTGCGGTTGACGGACTATGTGTCGGCGAACGCGGCGTTGGCGGCGGAGCGGCATGAGTTGTGGGACACGGTGCCGGATGTGGCGACGCCGCATGGCTGGACGTGGCATCACGTGGCCGGTACGCGGCGGTTGGAGTTGGTTCCGGTCGAGGTGAAGGCGTTGCTGCGGCATCACGGTGGGGTGGCGACGGCGCCGGTGGACCATGGCAAGCGGGGGACGCGGCCGTTGCAGGAGACGCGGCCGGCGCATTTCGGGCTGCCGAAGTCGGGTGTGGCGGTGTCGGAGGCGCAGGTGCAGGGGGTCGAGGAGGACCTGGGGTACCGGCTTCCGGGGGCGTATCGCTCGTTCTTGAAGGCGGCGGGTGGTTGTGCGCCGGTGGGTACGGCGCTGGCTGCCGAGTTGGGGTTGTTGCTGGACCAGCCGTTCTTCACGGTGCGCGACGAGGCGGCCGTGAACGACTTGGTGTATGTCAACAAGTGTCTGCGCGACCATCTGACGAAGGATTACCTCGGGGTGGGGTTCGTGCAGGGCGGGTTGCTCGCGGTGAAGGTGAAGGGCGAGCGGCCGGGTTCGGTGTGGTTCTGCGCGTACGACGATGTGCGTGATGTGGATCCGTCGTGGTCGCCGGCGGAGCGGGTGGAGCGTCTGCTGCTGCCGTGCGGTGACGATTTCGATGTGTTCCTGTCGCGGCTGGCGGGGAGTCCGCCGGAGTTGGAGACGGTGGCGGATCTGATGGTCGACGGCGGATTCGCGCGTGTCGTTCCGGTGTCTTCCGGCCCGGTGGGGGAGTGAGCTTCAGGCGATGGTGACCTACGCGCAGGCGCAGGAGCGCGCCGAGGAGTGGATCAACGGTGACGTGCCCGCGTACCAGCATCGTGAGGTGCGGGTGCGGGAGTTCGAGCTGGGGTTCGTGGTCTGGGGCGAGGACCGGGCGGAGGGTCCGCGTTCGGACGCGGGTGCGCAGCGGCTGGTGATCGCCCGGGACAGCGGGGAGGCGACGCTGTGGCCGGGGCTGCCGGTGGGTGAGGTGATCCGCCGGTACGAGGAGGAGTACGGCCGTGCGGAGGAGCCGCAGGACGCGGTGCCCGCGCCGGCGGCTGCCCGGGTGGATCTGAATCAGACGTCGTTCCTGCTGACTCCTCCGGAGTGGTTGCAGGAGGCGGCGGACAAGCTGGGCATCGGGGATCGGCGGCCGGAGGGCCAGGGCGGTTCGGGTGCCGGTGCCGGTGCCGGGGCCGGCGGTGGCGCTTCGGGTGCCGGTGCCGGTGCCGGTGGTGAGGTGTCGGCCGGTGGGGCTTCGGCCGGTGGTGCGGGGTTCGCTCAGACGCAGCCCGGGGCGCCGTCCGGGCCGCCCGCCGGTGTGGGTGTGCCGTCCGCGGAGGTGCCGGTGGGGGCCACGCCCTGGGCCGGTACGGATACGAACGCGGACCCGGGTGAGGACGACCGTTCCGTGCCGTTGCCCGCGACGGTGTTCGCGCCGCCGCTGAGCGACTCCGACGGCGAGGCTTCGCGGCCGCCGGTGAGCGTGCCGGATGCGAAGACGGCGTTGATGTCGGGGGGCAGCCAGCTGCCGCCGACGGCGGTTGCGCCGGCGCTCGATCCTTCGAACACGCCGGGCGCGCAGGGCTTCCCGCCGGGCGCGCAGGGTGACCCGTCCGCCCCTGGTGGTGCGCCGGGCGCTCCGCAGGGCAGTACGCCCCCGCCGCCACCCGGTACGCCTCCCTACGGCTACCCGCAGCCGCCCGCGGCTCCCGGCACGCCTCCGCCGGGCGTACCCGCGTACCCGTCGGCCCCGGGCACCCCGCTTCCGCCCCCCGCGCCGGGTGCTCCGCAGGGCACGACGCCCCCGCCGCCACCTCCGGGTCCCTCGGCGTACGGCTATCCGCAGGGGCCCGGCGCTGCGCAGGGTGCTCCGGGTTACGGCTACCCGCAGACGCCGGGCGGTGCGGCGGGCGCGCCGCAGCCTCCCGCCGACAGGGGGGCGTCCGCGCGACGGCTCGCGCCGAACGCCGGGGACATCGCGGATGCCGCGACGAGCAAGGCGGCGCCGCCGCCGAAGAAGGCGCGCGGTGGTGTGGGTGCGCCGCCTCCGCCGCCGGGTGCCCCTGGTGCGCCGGGTGGGCGCCCGGGGAGCGCGGCGACGCCGCCCGCGCCGGGTGCGGCCGCCGGTGGATATGTGCCGACGCAGCTGATGTCGTCCCTTGGTCCGGAGGGGCCAGAGGGACAGGGCATGCCCTTGGGCCCGGGTGGTGCGGAAGGGGCGCAGGCGCCGGGCGCGCCGAATGCTCCGGGTGCCGCCCAGCCGCCTGCGGCGCCTCCGGGCAATGTGCACCACGCGGCCACGGTGCTGGCCGACCCCAGTCAGCTGGGCGGGGTTGCCCCGGGCATGCCGCCCGTGCCTGGCGCGCCGCAGCCTCCGGGTGCCCCGGGTGTTCCGGGTGTTCCGGGCGCGCCGGGCGTGCAGGGTGGTCCGGGTGCCCCGAGCGCCCCGGGTACGCCGAATCCGCCCGGTCCTCCGGGTGCCCCGGGCATGCCGCCCGTGCCTGGCGCGCCGCAGCCTCCGGGTGCCCCGGGTGTTCCCGGTGCGCCGGGCGTGCAGGGTGGTCCGGGCGCTCCGGGTGTGCCGAATCCGCCAGGCGCCCCTGCGGCTCCCGGTGCCCCGCAGCCTCCGGGTGCCCCCGCCGGCCCTGGAGTGCCGGCCGCGCCGGGCGCGCCCGGCGTTCCCGGGGGCGGGCGCGGGGACGTGCACCATGCGGAGACCATGCTGGCCGCGCCGCCCGTGACCGGTCCCGGCGCACCCCCGCCGCCGCCCGCCCCGGGCGCACTCGGCACGCCGCCGGGCGCTCCGGGTGTCCCGCAGCCGATGCCGCCGGGCGCGCCCGTGCCGGGGCAGCCGTCGGCGTACGGGTATCCGCAGCAGGGGCAGCCGACGGTGGGTCCCGGCTATCAGGCGGTGCTGCGCTATCGCGCGCAGGACGGTTCGGAGCAGCAGCTGATCCGGCGTTCGGCGCCGGGTACGCCGCACCCGGAGTGGCAGATCTTCCACGAGCTGCGGTCGATGAACGTGCCGTCGGACCAGGTGCTGGAGCTGCACACGGAGCTGGAGTCGTGTGCGCTGCCGGGTGCCTACTGTGCGCGGATGATCCGGGAGCAGTGGCCGCAGGCGCGGATCACGAGCATCGCGCCGTACGGTACGGATCACGCGAGCCGGCAGCAGGGCATGCAGCAGTTGCTGGCGCACCAGGGCGAGTTGCACCAGGTGGCGGACGGGCCGGCCCGGCCCGCGCCGGTGCGGGCGCCGCTGCCGCCGGTGCAGGCCGCGCCGCCCGTCCCGCCGGAGGGCATCGCGCAGGAGCTGGCGGCGGCGTTCGGGCCGGGGGTCTTCCGGTTCGAGCAGCAGGCGGTGTCCCGGCAGGGTGTGCCGCCGATCGTGGCGCACACGCTGGTCGTGGCCGGACTGCCGCTGGACATGGGCCCGTTCTTCTGGGCGCAGGCCCAGCCGGGCCGGCCGGTGCCGACGCTGGCGGAGATGGCGGCCGAGCGCGGGGTGCAGCCGGCGTCGGACGCGGGCTCGTACCTCGTGATGGGTACCGACTTCGGCAAGGCGATCTGTGTGCAGTACGGGACGGCGAGCATCGTGGCCGTGCCGGTGGAGGCCGGGCCGGGCGGGGCTCCGGTGCCGCCGCAGTTCGTGAACACCGGCCTGCCGGAGTTCGCGCGCTGCCTGGCGCTGCTGGGCCGGATGTGGCGCCTGAGGTACGGGCTGAACCAGGAGCAGGCGGGCCGCTGGACCGTCGACTTCCAGGCGCAGCTGGCCGCGCTGGACCCGGCGGCGCTCGGTTCGCCGGAGAGCTGGTGGTCGGTGCTGCTGGAGCAGATGTGGGACGGGCTGCTCTAGGCACGCCGGGCGCACCGGTCAGGCACGCCGGGCGCAGCGGCCGGAGGTGAGCGGAACATGCCCTTCACGCGCGTGTGAAGGGCATGATGGGCCGGTGGACTTCGAGTCGTACCGGGGCGAGCTGGTGGCGTACTGCTACCGCATGCTGGGCTCGTTCCACGAGGCCGAGGACCTGACGCAGGAGACGATGCTGCGGGCCTGGAAGGCGCGGGACCGCTACGACCCCACGCGCGCGTCCCTGCGGACCTGGCTGTACCGCATCGCGACCAACGCCTGCCTGAACGCCCTGGAGAGCCGCTCGCGCCGCCCCCTGCCGTCCGGGCTGGGGGCGCCCTCCGGTGATCCCGGCGCGCCGCTGACGCCCGCGCCGGACGTGCCGTGGCTGGAGCCGTTCCCCGAGGCGCGGTTCGACGTGGAGGCGCGCGCGGACCTGCGGCTGGCGCTGGTGGCGGCGCTGCAGCTGTTGCCGGCGCGGCAGCGGGCCGTGCTGGTGCTGCGGGAGGTGCTGGAATTCTCCGCGGCGGAGGTCGCCGAGCAGCTGGACACGTCGGTGGCCGCGGTCAACAGCGCGTTGCAGCGGGCGCGCGCCGCCCTCGCGCGCGGGGGCGCGATCGGTGAGGTCGGCGAGCCGGACGATCCCGAGGTGCGGGCGGTGGTGCGGCGCTACATGCGCGCCTTCGAGGCGGCGGACGTGCCGGCGCTGGTGCGGCTGCTCACCGAGGACGCGGTGCTGGAGATGCCGCCGGTGCCGCTGTGGTACCGGGGCCGACGGGACTACGGCCTGTTCATGGAGCGGGTGTTCGCGATGCGCGGCACGGGCTGGCGGGTGGAGCGCGTGGCGGCCAACGGACAGCCGGCGCTCGCGGCGTACGCGCCGGAGCCCGGCGGCGGGCACGCGCTCCACACCGTGCAGGTCCTCACGGTCACCGGCGGCCGGGTCGCCCGGAACGTGGTGTTCGCCGACCCGCGCGTACTGACCGCGTTCGCGCCCCCAGCACCCATCATCGCCGGCACCCCCTGAGGCGACCTTCACTCCGAGACGACCTTCGCCTCCGGCACCATCCCTCCCGGCTTTTTTCCGGCGGGAGCGATGAGTCCGGCCGGTGCCGCCGGTAGGTACCGGTGAGCAACCGAGCGAAGGGACCGTCGTCGTGAGTGTCGTCGTCATCGAGTTCATCACCCTGGACGGGATCGTGTCCGACCCGGACGGGTCCGCGGGTACGCCCTACGGCGGCTGGGCCTTCCGGCACGGCCCGGAGGCGGTCGCCGGGGACAAGTTCCGCCTCGGCCGCCTGCTGGACGAAGGGGTCCTGCTGCTGGGCCGTACGACCTGGGAGCTGTTCGCGCGGCTGTGGCCGGGGCGGGACGACCCCTTCGCCGCGCGGATGAACGCCGTACCCAAGCTGGTCGTCTCCCGCGGCACCCCCGACGTGTCCGCGTGGTCCGACTCCACCGTGCTGAAAGGCGATCCGATGGACGCCGTACGGGCCGAGCGGCGGGACGTGGTCGTCACGGGCAGCCTCGCCGTGGTGGACGCCCTGCGGAGCGAGGACCTGGTCGACGAGTACCGGCTGCTGACCTTCCCGCTGGTGCTGGGGCAGGGCCGGCGGCTGTTCCCGGCCGGGAGCCCGCCGGCCGCGCTGGAGTGCCTGTCGGCCGAACGGGTGGGCGCCGCCGTTCTCACGCGTCATGGCAGGGCGGCACGATGACGGCCTGTTTCCTCGCCCTGTACGAGGCCCCCGCCGACGCCGGGGCATTCGACCGGCACTACCGCGAGGTGCACATCCCGCTCGGCCGTCGGCTGCCCGGACTGCGCCGCTACACGGTCGGCCGGGACACGGCCCCGGTGCGCGGAGGTGCGCCGTACTACCTGGTCGCGACGCTGGAGTGGGACTCACTGGACGAGCTGCGCGCGGCGTTCGAGTCGCCCGAGGGACGCGCGACGGCGGCGGACGCCGCGCGTCTGGCGCAGCTCGCGCCCGTTCGCAGCATGATCATCACCCAGGAGGAGGAGGAGGTGCTGTAGGCGGCCCGACCCGCCGCGGTGATGGCGAACCGTGGGATCCCGGGCGTGACGTGACTGCGGAGTGTCGCGTTATGAACACTTACGCCCTATCCATCAAGATGTGCGCGAAATCATCCTGTCGTGTATGTCCGGGTGGAGAGGGGTTCGCCGGGTGAGCAGCGCATCGATGTCGCCGCACGGCTTCGGGACGATCCGGGGGCGCGGCTACCGCCCCGACCAGGTCGACGCCTACCTGGAGGCGTTGTCGTACGACCGGGACGCCGCGTGGGAACGGGCCGCGCGGCTGACCGTGCTCGCCAGGGACATGGAGGCGGAGGCCGTGCGGATGCGCGAGGTCGTCGCCCAGCTCGCACCGCAGGCGTACGAGTCGCTCGGGGAGCGCGCCCAGCGGTTGTTCCAGCTCGTGCTGGAGGAGGCGGCGGACCTCCGTGAGCGCGCGCGGCGCGAAGCGCACGAGCACCTCGCGCAGGCCGAAGCGCGCGCCGACAGTGCACGCCGGGAGGCGCAGGAAGCGGCGGACGCGCTCCGCGCGGAAACCGACGAACGCGCCCGCCAGCGGCTCCTCGCCGCGCGCGCCGAGGCCGACGCCCTCCGCATCGGCGCGCGGCGCGACGTGAAGGAAGAGCGCACGGAGGCGCTCGACGCGTTGCGCGAGGTGCGGGAGCGCACCTCCGGCACGCTCGCCGAACAGTCCCGGGAGTACGCCGAGCGGTGGGCCGAGGCCGAGCGTGAGGAGGCCGAGCGGATCGCCGCGCTGGACGCCGGGTTCGCGGAGCGGATGAGCCGGGCCGAGGCCGAACTGTCCGATGCCGAACAGGCCTTCGCGGACGCCCGGGAGTCCGCGCGCCGCAGCCAGGAGGAGGCACGCGCGCGTGCCGCCGAAATCATCGCCGACGCGCGCGTGCACGAGGACCGTATCGCCCGCGAGACGGAGGAGATGCTGCGCGAGCACGGTGAGACCTGGGAGGACGTGACGGCGCACATGGACCACGTCCGCAGCCGCCTGATGTCGCTGACGGGCAGGACGGCACTGGAACTGGGACTGGAGCTGGAAGAGCGGCCCTGACCCCCACCCCCACCTCACCTAAGCCCCGTCAGCCCCCTTCCGCACCGCCCCCGCCAGGATCCGCCCCTCCACCGCCTCGTACTGGTGGCGCTGTTGCTCAGCCCGCGCGCGGCCCGAGGCCACCGTGCCGAGCCAGCCGAAGAGGAAGCCGGCCGGGATGGAGACGATGCCGGTCGTGGTGAAGGGGAACCAGTTGAAGTCGGCGTGCGGAAAGGCCGAGACGGGCGAGCCGGAGACCAGTTTGGTGCCCGGCATGAGCAGCAGCACGGTCAGCGAGCCCCCGATCAGCGTGGCCAGCAGCCCGCTGCGGGTGTAGCGGCGCCAGAAGAGCCCGTACACCAGGGCGGGCGCGATGGCCGAGGCGCCCAGGCAGAAGGAGAGCGTCACCAGCGGCTGCAGGCTGTGGTGCTGCACCAGCGTGGCCAGCAGGATCGTCGGCACCCCTATGGCCAGTGCCGAGACGCGGGCCAGGGCCATCTCGCGCCGCGCCGGCATCTCCTGCACGCGGGCCGCGAACACGTCGTGGGCCAGGGAGTTGGCGCAGGCGAGGATCATCCCGGCGACCGAGGCGAGCAGGGTCAGGAAGATCGCCGTCGTCACCATGGTGAACAGGAAGGTCTCCGCCGTGGACACATCGGCGCCGAACGCCGCCCGTGAGCCGAGCAGATACGCGGTGTTGCCCTGCGGATCGGCCCCGGCGATCACTACGCGGCCGACCAGCGCCGTGGCGCCGAACCCGACCACTGTGATGATCAGCACGAACAGGGTGACGATCGACACCGCCCAGGACATCGAGCGGCGCACCTGGCGGGCGCTGGAGGCGGTGTACATGCGCATGGTGATGTGGGGCAGGACGCCGCCGCCGAGCACGACGGTCAGCTCCGAGGCGATCATGTCCAGACGGGAGGTGGTACCGGTGCCGAACTCCAGCCCGGAACGCAGGAAGGCGGGTCCGGTGCCGCTCTGCCGCGAGGCCGCGGTGAACAGGGCGCCCGGGTCCCAGTCGAAGCGGCGCAGGATCAGTACGGCGACCACGGCGCCCGAGCCGACCAGCATCACGATCTTCAGGATCTGGATGAGCGCGGTGCCCTTCATGCCGCCGATCGCCGCGTAGGCGATCATCAGGGCGCCGAGGCCCACGACGCACGCGGTCTTCAGCGACGCGTTGGAGAAGCCCAGGATGAACGCCATCAGCTGCCCGGTTCCGGCGAGTTGGACCAGCATCAGCGGCAGCAGGGCGGCGATCGTCACCGCGCAGGCCGTGATGCGTACCGAGCGGCCCGGCAGCCGGCGGGCGAGCGCGTCGCCCATGGTGAACCGGCCCGCGTTGCGCAGCGGTTCGGCCAGCAGGAACATCAGCAGCATCAGCGACAGCGCCGTACTGAGGGCGAGGGCGACACCGTCGTAGCCGCACAGGGCGATCACCCCGCCCGTGCCGAGGACGGTGGCCGCGGAGATGTAGTCACCGGCGATGGCGAGGCCGTTGCGCAGCGGGGACAGGGAGCCGTAGCCGGTGTAGAACTCGTCGAGGTCGTCGCGGTCGGGGCCGGTCATCACGCACAGCAGCAGGGTCACCGTGGCGACGGTGGAGAAGGCGACCAGCGACATGGACTGGGCCGATCCGCTGAAACCGGCGAAGCCTCCTGCGGGCGGGGTGCTGGCGGCGCCGGTCATCGCAGTACTCCTCGGCGGGCGTCCAGTTCGGCCTCCTTGCGGATGCGGTCCGCGAGCGGATCGACGTGACGGCGCGCGGTGTACTCGTACAGGGCGATCGCCAGCCAGGTGACCGGGACCTGGAGCAGGGCGAGCAGCAGCCCGGCCGGGATGGTGTCGGCGACCGTGCGCGTCATGACGCCGGGCGCGCTCGCGGACAGGACCAGGAACAGCGTGAAGTAGCCCAGCGCGGTGAGCGTGGCGGTGCGCCGCTGCCAGCGGTAGGCGCTGCGCAGCACCCGCAGATCGCTGTGGTGGCCGATGGGTTCGCGTGGCGGCCGCCGTTCGGGACGGGGCGGTGGCGGGGGAGCGGGCAGCCAGGGGTAGGTGAGGTGCGGCGGGTCCGAGGGGTGCGGCCGGTCGTAGGACCGCGCGGGTGGGTCGTACGGCCGCGCGGGTGGGTCGTACGAAGGCTGAGGCGGGCCGTAGAAGGGATGGGGCGGGTCATAGGACATCCCGGGGCTCCTTGCGTGGCTCGGGTCCGTGGCGGCGGACCGCAGGGAGGTGGGGGGAACGAGCCACGCACGCTACTCGCGAGCTCCGGGCCGCGTGGCGTTTTCACCGAACTGGCCGGTCGGTATGCGCTTACTTCGCGAAAACGTGTCCGACCTGGCGTGTTACCCGCGTTAACCCTTGGGGTGTCCGACCTGAGTCGTACGGGCCGCACCGGGTGTACCTCCCTGAGGGGACGTCAGGGACCCGCGACATCCCTAGCGTTGCGGCATGACGATTCCTCCCGGATCTCCCGCACGGCGCCGCACGGCAGCGGTCGCCGCCGCCGTGTTCGCCCTGTCGTTACCGCTTCTCGGCGCGGTTCCCGCGGCCGCGGCCCCGGCCCCGGTGGCCACCCGGGCCGCGCACGAGACCCCGGCGGCGCTGCCCCGCCCGACCGGTCCGCACACGGTGGGCCGTGACACGCTGCACCTGGTCGACACCGGCCGCCAGGATCCATGGGTGCCGTCCTCGGGTGCACGGCAGCTGATGGTCTCGATGTACTACCCGGCCCGCCCCGGCACCGGCGGCCCGCCCGGCGCCTACATGACCGTCGAGGAGGCGCGCCTGCTGCTGGCGGAGAAGAGCGTCGCCTTCCCGCCCGAGGCCCTCAGCAGCGTGCGGACCTGGTCCCACCCCGGCGCCCGCCCGGCACCCGGCAGATACCCGCTGGTGGTGCTCTCGCCGGGCTTCACGCTGCCCCGCGCCACGCTCACCGGCCTGGCCGAGGACCTGGCCAGTCACGGGTACGTCGTCGCGCTGGTCGATCACCCCTACGAGAACAGCGGGACGACCCTGCCCGACGGGCGGACCGTGCCCTGTGCGATCTGCGACAGTCCGCCGGCGGGCGGCCCGCCGGCCATCGCCGGGAGCAGGGCCCTGGACATCTCCTTCGTCCTGGACGAGCTGACGGGCCGGCGGCCCGCCTGGCGGTACGCCCGCACGATCGACCCGGCGCGCATCGGCATGGCCGGACATTCCATCGGGGGCGACGCGGCGGCGGCCACCATGGCCGCCGACGACCGGGTGCGCGCGGGCGTCGACATGGACGGCACGTTCTACGCCCCCGTCCCCGCGACCGGCCTCGGCCACCGTCCCTTCCTGCTCCTCGGCGAGACCACCAGCGTCAAGGACGACACCTGGCAGCAGGGCTGGCAGGACCTGGACGGCTGGAAACGCTGGCTGACGGTCGATGGTTCCGACCACGGCACCTTCACCGACATGCCGGTCCTCGCCGAACTCGCCGGCCGCGCCAATCCCGACGGGCTCTCCGGGCAGCGCTCGGAGGCCATCACGCGCGCGTACGTGACCGCCTTCTTCGACCGGCACCTGAAGGGGATGGCCCAGCCCCTGCTCGACGGACCGTCACCGCACTACCCCGAGGTCTCCGTCCGCCTGCCCTGACCGGCAGCCCCCACGGCGTTCACCGGGCGGCGGCGGAAACGTTTGCCCGGTGGGCGTCGGTCGGCCTTCTCACTCGTCCCGTGCCTGCGGCGTTCACCGGGCGGCGGCGGAAACGCTTCCTCGGTGGGCGTCGGCCGGCGTGCTCATTCGTCCCGTACCGGGAAGCGCCGGGGTGCCACGAGGAGCAGTACGAGGAAGGCCAGCGCTGCCGCGGCCGCTGCGCCGAAGTAGACCGCGTGTACCGCGTCCGCGATCGCGCGCCGGGTCGTCTCCGGGGCCGTGCCGGCGTCCAACGCGCGCGTGACGGAGTCCAGATCGCCCCCCCCGCCCAGTCGCCCGGCCAGCACCCCATTGGCGACGGCGCCGAACAGCGAGGCGCCCACGGTCTGTCCGGTCTGCCGGCAGAAGAGGACCGACGCGGTCGTGGTGCCCCGTTCCGACCAGCCCACCGTCGACTGCACACCGACGATCAGCGGCAGCTGGAACAGCCCGAGCGCCCCGCCCAGCAGCAGCATCAGCAGCGTCGGCTGCCACCACGAGCCCGGGTAGGGCAGGAACGGGAACGCGACGAGGATCAGCGCGGCCAGGCCGATGCCGAGCAGCGCGGTGTCCCGGAAGCCGATCCGCCGGTAGACGTGCTGGCTGAACGCCGCCGACACCGGCCAGCTGAGCGTCCACACCGACAGCACGAAACCGGCGGCCACGGGCGCGAGTCCGAGCACCGACTGCGCGTACGTCGGCAGGAACACGCTCGGCGCCACCATCAGCAGCCCCAGCGCCCCCAGCGCCAGATTGACGGCCGCGATCGTCCGCCGCCGCCACACCCATCCGGGGATGATCGGCTGTGCCGCCCGCCGCTCCACCACGACCACCACACCGGCCAGCGCCAGGCCGATGCCGAACAGCGTCAACGAGGGTGCGGACAGCCACGGCCAGGCGACCCCGCCCTGCACCAGCGCGGTCAGCAGCACCCCGCCGCAAGCGAACACCGCGAGCGCGCCGGCCCAGTCCACGCGCGCGTGGGTGACATTTTCCGGGTTCCCAGGGTTTCCCGGATTCTCCGGCTTCTCCCGCTTGGGCTCGTGCAGATGACGGACGATCAGCCACAGCGCGGCGGCGCCGATCGGCAGGTTGATCAGGAAGATCCAGCGCCAGTCGGCGTACGCGGCCAGCACCCCGCCGAGCCCCGGCCCGGCCACCGCCGACACCGCCCACACCGTGGACAGCTTGGACTGGATCTTCGGGCGCTCGGCCAGCGGATACAGATCGGCGGCCAGTGTCTGCACGGTGCCCTGCAACGCCCCGCCGCCCAGGCCCTGCACGATCCGGAACGCGATCAGCGCCGCCATGTTCCAGGCGCCCGCGCACAGCAGCGAGCCCAGCAGGAACACGGCCGCGCCCGTCACCAGCACCGGCTTGCGGCCGAAGGTGTCGGAGAGCTTGCCGTAGACGGGGAGCGTGACGGTCACGGCGAGCAGATAGCCGGAGAAGAGCCAGGAGAAGACCGAGAACCCGCCGAGGTCGCCGACGATCTGCGGTACGGCCGTGGAGACGATGGTGGCGTCCAGCGCGGCCAGCGCCATCGCCAGCATCAGCGCGGCGACCACCGCGCCCCGCCGCCCGGTGTCCTGGCGCCGATCGGCACCGCTGTGTATCGCGGGTGTCGTACCCCCCACCGGATCCCCTCCCGTGCCCCTTGCACCTATTCCGCTACGACAGCTTCCCACGGAAGCTGGGACTTGACCCTGACGCGACGGCAGGGTGGAGGCTTTCCCTGCCGAAGGGTGGAGACGACCCCGAGAAGGACTCCGCCCGGGGGTGGAGCACCCCTAGGGGGACCTCCGTACCAGGGCCAGGGGAGGGTTCGTCCCGACGGAGGACGAGAGCGGCCGGACCCGGTCCTTAACCTGGCTTTACGCCGCTGGGGGGCGGCTGACCGAACCGGCGGGGGTGGGTATTTCCCCCGTACAAGACGGGGCTTCGCACCAGCGCGCACAAGCCTCTCCTCCCACGAGACTCATCGACGTACCGCTTCACGACACCGTTCGGAAATCGACATAGGAGACATACCGTGACATCGGCTGTAACCATTCCCAGGCACGGGGGCACTGGAGGGCGTACGGCCGTTGCCGCGCGGGCGCGGCAGGTCGTGAAGGCGTACGGGTCCGGTGAGACCCGTGTCGTCGCCCTCGACCACGTCGACGTGGACATAGCGCGGGGCCAGTTCACCGCGATCATGGGCCCCTCGGGGTCCGGCAAGTCCACGCTGATGCACTGCCTCGCCGGGCTCGACACCGTGACGAGCGGCAAGATCTACCTGGACGAGACCGAGATCACCGGCCTGAAGGACAAGAAGCTCACCCAGCTGCGCCGGGACCGGATCGGCTTCATCTTCCAGGCGTTCAACCTGCTGCCGACGCTGAACGCGATCGAGAACATCACGCTGCCCATGGACATCGCGGGCCGCAAGCCGGACAAGGCCTGGCTGGACCGCGTGGTGGAGACCGTCGGGCTCGCCGGGCGGCTCAAGCACCGGCCGACCCAGCTCTCCGGCGGCCAGCAGCAGCGCGTCGCCGTGGCCCGCGCGCTCGCCGCCCGCCCGGAGATCATCTTCGGGGACGAGCCGACCGGGAACCTCGACTCGCGCGCGGGCGCCGAAGTCCTCGGCTTCCTGCGCCGCTCGGTGGACGAACTCGGCCAGACCATCGTGATGGTCACCCACGACCCCGTGGCCGCCTCCTACGCCGACCGCGTGCTCTACCTCGCCGACGGCCGGATCGTCGACGAGATGTACCAGCCGACGGCCGATCAGGTCCTGGACCGCATGAAGGACTTCGACGCCCGGGGGCGCACGTCATGACCGTCCTGAAGACCTCGATGCGCAACTTCTTCGCGCACAAGGGCCGAATGGCGCTCTCCGCGGTCGCGGTCCTGCTGTCGGTGGCGTTCGTGTGCGGCACGCTGGTGTTCACCGACACCATGAACACGACCTTCGACAAGCTCTTCCAGGCCACGGCCTCGGACGTCACGGTCAGCGCCAAGGGCTCCTCCGACACCGGTCAGACCACCTCCCGCACCGGCAAGCCGCCGGTCGTGCCGGCCTCCCTCGTCGGCAGGATCCGCGGGGCCGAGGGCGTCCAGAGGGCCGAGGGCACGGTGTTCTCCACCTCGGTCACCGTGATCGACGCCAAGCAGGACAAGCTCTCGCCGAGCAGCGGCGCCCCGACCATCGTCGGCAGCTGGAACGGCAACGACGCCCGCACCATGGAGATCACCTCCGGTACGGCGCCCAGGGGCCCGGACCAGGTCATGGTCGATAAGGACACCGCCGACAAGCACCACCTGAAGATCGGTGACGACGTCGGCATGATCTCGGTGGTCGGCACGCACCACGCGCGCGTGTCCGGCATCGCCGCCTTCAAGGTCACCAACCCGGGCGCGGCGATCTTCTACCTGGACACCGAGACCGCCCAGCAGACACTCGTCGGCCGGACCGGCGTCTACACCAACGTCAACGTCACCGCCGCCAAGGGCGTGACGAACGACCAGCTGAAGAAGAACGTCACCGCCGCCCTCGGCCACGACTACAAGGTGCAGACGGCCAAGGAGGTCGCCGACGCCAACCAGAAGAGCGTCAAGAGCTTCCTGAACGTCATGAAGTACGCGATGCTCGGCTTCGCCGGGATCGCCCTCCTCGTCGGCATCTTCCTGATCATCAACACCTTCTCCATGCTGGTCGCCCAGCGCACCCGTGAGATCGGCCTGATGCGTGCCATCGGCTCCTCCCGCAAGCAGGTCAACCGCTCCGTGCTGATCGAGGCACTGCTGCTCGGCGTGATCGGCTCCGCGCTGGGCGTCGGCGCGGGCGTCGGCATCGCGGTCGGCCTGATGAAGCTCATGGGGAACATGGGCATGCACCTGTCCACCGACGACCTGACCATCGCCTGGACGACCCCCACCGTCGGCCTGCTCCTCGGTGTCGTCGTCACCGTCCTGGCCGCCTACCTGCCCGCCCGGCGCGCCGGCAAGGTCTCCCCGATGGCCGCCCTGCGCGACGCGGGCGCCCCGGCCGACGCCAAGGCCGGCACCGTCCGCGCCGTGATCGGCCTGCTCCTCACCGCCGCCGGCGGCTGGAGCCTGTACGTCGCCGCCACCGCCGACAAGGCCAAGGCCGGCTCGGGCTGGCTGGGCCTCGGCGTGGTGACCACGCTGATCGGCTTCGTCGTCATCGGCCCGCTGCTCGCCGGCGGACTGGTCCGGATCCTCGGCGCGATCATCCTGCGGATCTTCGGTCCCGTGGGCCGGATGGCCGAGCGCAACGCGCTGCGCAACCCGCGCCGCACCGGCGCCACCGGCGCCGCCCTGATGATCGGCCTGGCCCTGGTGGCCTGCCTGTCGGTGGTCGGCTCCTCCATGGTCGCCTCGGCCACCGACCAGCTCGACAAGACCGTCGGCACCGACTTCATCATCCAGAGCGACAACCAGGGCGGGCTCATCGCCCCGCAGGCGGTCAAGGCCGTCAAGGAGACGGCGGGCCTGAAGCGGGTCACCGAGTACAAGTGGACCGAGGCGGACTTCACCGTGCCGGACGGCACGACCCTCAAGAAGACCACGATCATGGCCGCCGACCCGACCTACGCGAGCGACCTGCGGACCAAGACGGTCGCCGGCGATCTGAAGGACGCCTACCGACCCGACTCGATGTCGGTACCCGACAAGTTCGCCAGGGAGCACGGCATCCGGCTCGGCTCGAGGATCGCCGTGGCGTTCGCGGACGGCTCCACCGCCCACCTGACCGTACGGGCGATCACCAGCAGCGACGGTCTCATCGACGCGGGCGCGAAGTACACGTCCATCCAGACGATGGCCAAGTACGTCCCCGCCGACAAGATGCCGCTGGACGAGCTGCTCTTCGCCACGGCCAAGGACGGGCAGCAGGCAGCCGCCTACAAGGCGCTGAAGTCGGCCCTGCACGGCAACCCGGACCTGACCGTGCGCGACCAGACCGACTACAAGAAGGCGCTGAAGGACCAGATCGGCCAGCTGCTGAACATGATCTACGGCCTGCTGGCCCTCGCGATCATCGTCGCGGTCCTGGGTGTGGTGAACACCCTGGCCCTGTCGGTGGTCGAGCGGACCCGGGAGATCGGCCTGATGCGGGCCATCGGTCTCTCCCGCCGCCAGCTGCGCCGCATGATCCGCCTGGAGTCCGTGGTGATCGCCGTCTTCGGCGCCCTGCTCGGCCTCGGCCTCGGCATGGGCTGGGGTGCGACCGCCCAGCAGCTCCTCGCGCTGGAGGGCCTGAAGATCCTGGACATCCCCTGGCCGACGATTATCACCGTCTTCATCGCCTCGGCCTTCGTGGGCCTGTTCGCCGCGCTGATCCCGGCGTTCCGGGCGGGCCGGATGAACGTCCTGAACGCGATCGCGACGGACTAGACGGACCAGCGGAGCAGCCGCGCGGGCTGGGCCGACGACCACCGCATACGGGGGTTGCGGGGGAAAACCCGGTGCCGGGGAGTCTTGGGACTTCCCGGCACCGGGTTCTTTCGTGTCATGGGGAACAGGGGTTGTCCACAGCCCCCGGCGGCAACCTCGTCGGCGTCGTAGGCTGGACAGCCCCGGTCGCCACCCGCGCCGGGCTACTTGCGTTGCCCACCCCCGGACGGAAAGCCCCCATGAGCCTGCACGGTCTGCTCGACGCCGTCGTCAAGGACCCCGCCCTCGCGGAAGCGATCACGGCGGCCGCGGACGGCAACCGCATGCACGTCGACCTCGTCGGCCCCCCGGCGGCCCGCCCCTTCGCGGTGGCCGCCCTCGCCCGCGAGGCCGGCCGCCCGGTGCTCGCGGTCACGGCGACGGGCCGCGAGGCCGAGGACCTGGCGGCGGCCCTGCGCTCCCTGCTGCCCCCCGAGGGCGTCGTGGAGTACCCCTCCTGGGAGACCCTCCCGCACGAGCGGCTCAGCCCGCGCAGCGACACCGTCGGCCGCCGCCTCGCCGTCCTGCGCCGCCTCGCCCACCCCAACCCGGACGACCCCGGGACCGGCCCCGTCTCCGTCGTCGTAGCGCCCGTGCGCTCCGTGCTCCAGCCCCAGGTCAAGGGCCTTGGCGACCTGGAGCCGGTGTCCCTGAGGACCGGCCTGACAGCCGACCTGAACGACGTGGTGGAAGCCCTCGCGGCGGCCGCGTACGCGCGCGTGGAGCTGGTCGAGAAGCGCGGCGAGTTCGCCGTGCGCGGCGGCATCCTGGACGTCTTCCCGCCCACCGAGGAACACCCCCTGCGCGTGGAGTTCTGGGGCGACGACGTCGAGGAGATCCGCTACTTCAAGGTCGCCGACCAGCGCTCCCTCGAAGTCGCCGAGCACGGCCTGTGGGCCCCGCCCTGCCGCGAGCTGCTGCTCACCGACGACGTACGCGCACGCGCGCGTGCCCTCGCCGAGGCGCACCCGGAGCTGGGCGAACTGCTGAACAAGATCGCCGAGGGCATCGCGGTCGAGGGCATGGAGTCCCTCGCCCCCGTCCTGGTCGACGACATGGAACTGCTCCTCGACGTCCTCCCCAAGGGCGCGATGGCCGTCGTCTGCGACCCGGAGCGGGTCCGCACGCGCGCGGCCGACCTCGTCGCGACCAGCCAGGAGTTCCTGCAGGCCTCCTGGGCGGCCACCGCCGGCGGCGGCGAGGCCCCGATCGACGTCGGCGCTGCCTCGCTGTGGTCCATCGCCGACGTCCGCGACCGCGCGCGCGAGCTGGACATCATGTGGTGGTCCGTCTCGCCGTTCGCGGCGGACGAGGAACTCGACGCGGACACCCTCAAGCTCGGCATGCACGCCCCCGAGACCTACCGCGGCGACACCGCGCGGGCCCTCGCCGACACCAAGGGCTGGCTCGCCGACGGCTGGCGCGCGGTGTTCGTCACCGAGGGCCACGGCCCGGCGGCCCGCACCGTGGAGGTGCTCGGAGGCGAGGGCATCGCCGCCCGCCTCGACGCCGACCTCGGCGAGCTCAGCCCCTCGGTGGTGCACGTCTCCTGCGGCTCGATCGAGTACGGCCTCGTCGACCCGGCGCTCAAGCTCGCCGTGCTCACCGAGACCGACCTGTCCGGCCAGCGCGCCACCGGCCGCGAGGGCGCCCGGATGCCGGCCCGCCGCCGCAAGACCATCGACCCGCTCACCCTGGAGGCGGGCGACTACATCGTCCACGAACAGCACGGCGTCGGCCGCTACATCGAGATGGTGCAGCGCACGGTGCAGGGCGCCACCCGTGAGTACCTGGTGGTCGAGTACGCCCCCGCCAAGCGCGGCCAGCCCGGCGACCGCCTGTACATCCCGACCGACCAGCTGGAGCAGATCACCAAGTACGTCGGCGGCGAGGCACCCACCCTGCACCGGCTCGGCGGCGCCGACTGGACGAAGACCAAGGCCCGCGCGAAGAAGGCCGTCAAGGAGATCGCCGCCGACCTGATCAAGCTCTACAGCGCCCGCATGGCCGCCCCCGGCCACACCTTCGGCAGCGACACGCCCTGGCAGCGCGAGCTGGAGGACGCCTTCCCCTACGCCGAGACCCCGGACCAGCTCACCACCATCGCCGAGGTCAAGGAGGACATGGAGAAGTCGGTCCCCATGGACCGCCTGATCTGCGGCGACGTCGGCTACGGCAAGACCGAGATCGCGGTGCGGGCCGCCTTCAAGGCCGTACAGGACGGCAAGCAGGTCGCCGTCCTCGTACCGACGACGCTGCTGGTGCAGCAGCACTTCGGCACCTTCTCCGAGCGGTACGCGCAGTTCCCGGTGAGCGTGAAGGCGTTGTCCCGATTCCAGACGGACACCGAGGCGAAGGCGACCCTGGAGGGCCTCAGGGACGGCGCGGTGGACGTCGTCATCGGCACTCACCGCCTGTTCTCCTCCGAAACAAAGTTCAAGGACCTGGGCCTGGTCATCGTCGACGAGGAGCAGCGCTTCGGCGTCGAGCACAAGGAGCAGCTGAAGAAGCTGCGGGCGAACGTCGACGTGCTGACCATGTCGGCCACGCCCATCCCGCGCACCCTGGAGATGGCGGTCACCGGCATCCGCGAGATGTCCACGATCACCACGCCCCCGGAGGAGCGCCACCCGGTGCTCACCTTCGTCGGGCCGTACGAGGAGAAGCAGATCGGCGCGGCCATCCGCCGTGAACTGCTGCGCGAGGGCCAGGTCTTCTACATCCACAACCGGGTCGAGTCCATCGACCGCGCGGCCGCCCGCCTGCGCGAGATCGTCCCCGAGGCGCGCATCGCGACGGCCCACGGCCAGATGTCGGAATCGGCGCTGGAGCAGGTCGTCGTCGACTTCTGGGAGAAGAAGTTCGACGTCCTCGTCTCGACCACGATCGTCGAGTCCGGCATCGACATCTCCAACGCCAACACGCTGATCGTGGAGCGCGGTGACACCTTCGGCCTGTCCCAGCTGCACCAGCTGCGCGGCCGCGTGGGACGAGGCAGGGAACGCGGCTACGCGTACTTCCTCTACCCCCCGGAGAAGCCGCTGACGGAGACGGCCCACGAGCGCCTGGCGACCATCGCCCAGCACACCGAGATGGGCGCGGGCATGTACGTGGCGATGAAGGACCTGGAGATCCGCGGCGCCGGCAACCTGCTCGGCGGCGAGCAGTCCGGGCACATCGCGGGCGTCGGCTTCGACCTGTACGTCCGCATGGTCGGCGAGGCCGTCGCCGACTACCGGCGTCAGCTGGAGACCGGTGAGATCGAGGAGGAGCCGCCGCTCGAGGTCAAGATCGAGCTGCCCGTCGACGCGCACGTCCCGCACGACTACGCGCCCGGCGAGCGGCTGCGCCTGCAGGCGTACCGCGCCATCGCCTCCGCCAACTCGGAGGAGGACATCAAGGCCGTCCGCGAGGAACTCACCGACCGTTACGGCAAGTTGCCCGAACCGGTGGAGAACCTGCTGCTGGTGGCCGGGCTGCGGATGCTCGCGCGCGCGTGCGGCGTCGGTGAGATCGTGCTCCAGGGCACCAACATCCGCTTCGCACCGGTGGAGTTGCGCGAGTCCCAGGAACTGCGGGTCAAGCGCCTCTACCCGGGCACGGTCATCAAGCCGGCCGTGCACCAGGTGCTGGTCCCGCGCCCGAAGACCGCGAAGGTCGGCGGCAAGCCGCTGGTCGGCCGCGAACTGCTCGGCTGGGTCGGCGAGTTCCTCGCCTCGATCCTGGGGTCGTAGGGGCCGCGAGAGGCTCCCCCCCCACACGGCACCGGATGCCCCAACTCGCCCGTTGGTTGCCCGAAAACGCCGCATTGGTCCTCATCTGCAGTCGGCGTCGGGGCAGTTACCGTAAGGGACGGAACGATTCCGCCTGTGTTCGACGAGTGGACCGGGGCGGACCAGGGTGAGTGGGCGAGTGGCGAGTGAGGGGGGACGCACCATGACGCGTCTGAGGGGCGGGGCGGTCACCGCCGTGGTCGTGCTGGTCGCCGTGGCCGGCTGCACCAAGGACAAGACCAACGGGTCCTCAGGGCCCGGGCGGACCGGGGGCAACGGCGCGGTCCTGGCCGCCGTCGACTCGCTGACCGTCAAGGGCCGGGCGCCGAAGACCGGATACTCGCGGGCACGGTTCGGCACCGCCTGGGCGGACACCGACTCCAACTCCTGCGACACCCGCGACGACATACTCAAACGCGACCTGAAGGACGTGAAGTTCACCGGCGGCACCTGCAAGGTCTCCTACGGGCTGCTCGAACCCGACCCCTACTCCGGCAAGGAGATCACCTACCGGCGCGGTTCCAGCCAGGTCGACATCGACCATGTCGTCCCCCTCTCCGACGCCTGGCAGAAGGGCGCCGAGTACTGGGACGCGAGCAAGCGCATAGCGCTCGCCAACGACCCCCTCAACCTCATCGCGGTCGACGCGAGCACCAACCGCGGCAAGGGCGACGGCGACGCGGCCACCTGGCTCCCGCCCAACACGAAGTACCGCTGCACCTATGTGGCCGACCAGGTCGCGGTGAAGAAGAAGTACGGCCTGTGGGTCACCGCCGCCGAGAAGGCCGCCATGAAGAAGGTCCTCACCGGCTGCCCCGCCCAGAAACTCCCCACGGGCGGCAACCCGACCAAGGCCCCGGAGCGTTTCCGCGCCCGCTGAGCCACGGCACGCCCGGGGTTGGATACGACCCGTTGACCGACCGGGTAGCCCTCACGGCCGGCGTGCCGGCGCAGCCGACCGGCTGACCGGCAAAACCGATACCGGGCCGGGTGCGTGCCGCCTACCGTGAGGGGCATGGACGTCAAGGTGAGCAGCATCGCCGAGCGGCCCGACCGGCTGCCGGCGTTGTTCGAGATGGCCGACACATGGCCCGAGTTCGTGACCAACGACCCCGTGGGCAACTCCCACTGGGGCCGCATCCCCACCGAACTGCCCGAATACGCGCTGTTCGCCGAGGACGAGCAGGGCGAGATCGTCGCCCACGCCTTCAGTGTGCCCTTCGCCCTCGATGTCGACGGCCGGCGCACCCTGCCCGCGCGCGGCTGGGACCAGATCCTGGTCTGGGCCTTCGCCGACCTGCGCCGCGGCACCCGCCCCGACACGGTGAGCGCCATCTCCGTCACCATCGCCCCGCACGCCCAGGGCCACGGCCTGTCCGCCCTCATGCTCACGGCGATGCGTGACAAAGCCCGCGCCCGCGGCTTCCGCGAGGTCGTCGCCCCCGTCCGCCCCAGCGCCAAACACCGCGAACCGCACACCCCGATCACCGAGTACGCCCACCGGGTCCGCCCCGACGGCCTGCCCGAGGATCCCTGGCTGCGCGTCCACGCCCGTGCCGGCGCCCGCATCGACTCCATCGCCCCGGCCTCCATGACCGTCGGCGCCTCGCTGGAGGAGTGGCGCCGCTGGACCGGGCTGCCGTTCGACACCGCGGCGGACGTCGAGGTGCCCGGCGCGCTGGTCCCGGTCCGCTGCGAACCGGAGCGCGGATACGCCGTCTACGTCGAGCCCAACGTGTGGATGCGGCACCCGCTGTGAGCGGGTGCCGCGTCTTTCCGCAGGTCGGGCCGGGCCAGGTCAGCCCAGGTTAGGCCAGGTCAGGCGGCCTTCAGGTCCTTCAGGGAGCCCAGGATCCGCGCGGTCACCTTCTGCGCGGTCGCGGCACCGTTGTCGGCGCCCGCCGTGGACAGCACGGTGACCACGGAGTTGCCGGAACGAGCCGCGATGAGCGTGGTGCCGTTCTGCCAGGTACCGCTCGTCAGCGTCATCGTGTAGGCCTCGTCACCGAGCCCGGCCGTGGACCTGCCCGTGAGCTTCACCTTGGCATGCGCGTCGGTGTCCGTGAACGTGGCGCACTCGCCGGCCACGGTCCGCAGCTGCTTCATCACCGTGGCCGCCGTCGTTCCCTGGAACGCGTCGATCTCCTGGGCCACCTCTTCGGTCTTGTCGTGGTTCGCGTAGTCGTTCTGCGCGAACGACACGCCCCCCTCGTAGCCGGTCACCTGGATCCAGGACGTGCCCTCCAGTCTGGTGCAGTCCGGCTTCGCGGTCTTCCTGGCGGACGGGGAGAGGAACTTGCCGCCCGTGTCCGAGGCGCCGTCGGCCTCGAAGGCGAACCCGGCCGGGAAGGCCGACGCGGGCGCCAGCGCCTTCTTCAACTGCGTACCGGTGGCGAGCCCGGCGTTGAGGTCCTTCGCCTTGGCCGGCTTGGCGCTCGCGCCCCCGGCGTCGGAGGAGGAAGCGGAGGAGCAGGCGGTGAGGGCCAGGGGAAGCGCCGCGACGGCGAGCAGCGTGGCGACACGGGGCGAGAGGCGCATGACAGTCCTTCAATGGGGGCGGGTGTGACAGGGGTGCGTACGGCATGCCGTACGGGGTCCGGAACCGGCCGGGCTGTGGGGGCGTCGAGCCCGTGAGCGGAAGCCTATGTTCCGTAAGCGGTGTGGTGGGGGTGGGGGGTGGGCGGTGGCTGGGGGCGGCTCAGGCCGCCTTCTTCCAGTCGCCGCAGCCGGTGGTCTTGAAGTAGGCGTCGCCCGGGCTGATGGTGACGACGGCCGTACCGGTCACGTTGTCGTTGGCGATGATCGAGTTCAGCCCGTGCTCGGCGTCCTTGGTGCGCTCCCAGTAGCAGGAGTCGTCGGTGTTGCCGGTCGACTTGTAGGTGCCCGGCGCGATGTCGGTGCCGACCTTGTACATGCCGCCGTTGCCGGCCATGGCGTGGGCGGGCGTGCCCTTGGCCTTGGGGTCGACGGCCTCCCAGTCCTTGCAGCCGTTGGACTTGAAGATCTTGTCGGTGGGCTTGACGGTGACGTAACTCGTGCCGGTGACGTTGTCGTTGGCCAGCAGCGAGTTCGTCTCGCCCTTGGCGTCCTTGGCGCGCTCCCAGTAGCACATGTCGTCGGTGTTGCCGCTCGTGCGGTACGTGCCCGGCTTCACGTCCGAGCCGACCTGGTACTCGCCGTCGCCCGAGATGGCGGCGGCCTTCTTCCCGGCCGCCTCCTTCGTGCCGCCGGGCTTGTGCGCGGCGGAGGCGGAAGAGCCCTTGCCGCTGCCGCCGGAACCGCCGTCCTTGCCGTGGGCCCCGGCGTTCGCGGACACAGCGGCGATGACGGCGATCCCCACGACGGCACCCAGCCCGACCTTGGTCTTCATGCCCATAGCGAATCCCTCCCCAAAGCGGCGGCCGCCCCCTCCGGTGGCCGCTCGTTCGCTGGGTCAATAAGAGCAGAGCCTGTGAACCGAGTCAACACGATTCACAGAGCTGATTGTGTACACGGGCGTGAATGCATGGATCTTGTGTACGTCGGTATGCTCGGTGCACACAGGACGAGGGGAGCGGGGCCGGTGCAGGACAACGCGACAGAGGTGACCGCGGCCGGAATCGCCCGGCTCGCCGGAGTGGGCCGGGCCGCCGTCAGCAACTGGCGCCGTCGGCACGCCGATTTCCCCAAGCCGGTCGGCGGCACCGAGACCAGCCCGTCCTTCGCGCTCGCCGAGGTAGAGGCCTGGCTGCGCAAGCAGGGCAAACTCGCCGAGGTCCCGCTGCGGGAACGCGTCTGGCAGCAGCTCGTCGGACACCCCGAGGGGCCTTTGACCGCCCTGGTGCACGCGGGCTGCGCCCTGCTGCTGATCCATGAGCGCCCGACCGTCTGGCTGGACGCGAGCGCCGGCACCGACGCCCGCCTGGTCGCGCTGCTGCCGGGCGCACTGGAGCAGGTGCTGACGCCGCGCTTCGGCGGTGTGCCGGTCGCTACGGCGGCTGGTGTGAACCCGGGCCCTGGGGCATCCGGTGTGAACTCCTCACCGTCTGCTGGGCAGCCTGTGAACACCCCGCCAGCTATTCACAGCACCTCCGGTGTTCACGACACCCCCCCTCAGCACGCCTCCACCCCCGACACCCCGCACACCCCCGCCCCCCACACCCCCGCCCTCCGCATCCCCACCAGTCCCCAGCTGCTCCCCTCCGCCCCCCTCCTGCGCGGCGCGGCCGAGCTGGCCGCCGAGATCGGGGCGCGGCAGGCCTTCGAGTTCCTGCTGGGCCGGCACCTGGACGCCAACCCCCGCCAGTACACGCTCACCCCGGCCGAACTCGCCGGGCTCATGGCCGACCTCGCCGGACCCGCCCGTACCGTCCTGGACCCCGCCTGCGGCACCGGCGCCCTGCTGCGGGCCGTGGACACCCGCCCCGACCAGGAGCTGTACGCCCAGGACAGCGCACCCGACCTGGCCGCGCTCACCGCGCTGCGGCTCGCGCTGCACTCCCGGGCCGGCGTGCGCGGCGCCGCCGGCGACACCCTGCGCGCCGACGCCCACCCGGAGCTGCGGGCCGACGCGGTGCTGTGCCACCCGCCGTTCAACGAGCGCAACTGGGGCCACGACGAACTCGCCTACGACCCCCGCTGGGAGTACGGCTTCCCGGCCCGCACCGAGTCCGAACTGGCCTGGGTGCAGCACGCGCTCGCCCGGCTGGCCGACGGCGGATTCGCCGTCCTGCTGATGCCGCCGGCCGCCGCCTCCCGCCGTTCCGGGCGCCGGATCCGTGCCGACCTGCTGCGTCGTGGCGCGCTCCGGGCCGTGGTGGCGCTGCCGGTCGGGGCGGCGCCGCCGTACAACATCCCGCTGCACGTGTGGGTGCTGCGCCGGCCCGACCGGACGCCCGCCGCGCCCGAGGTGCTGCTCGTGGACACGGGGAGGTTCGCCGCGGAGGGGCGCGGCGGACCGGACTGGGCGGCGGTGCGGGAGGCCGTCCTGGACGCCTGGAGTGCCTTCGAGGGCACGGGGCGGCCGGCGGAGCGACCGGGGCTCGCCCGTGCCGTGCCGGTCATCGAACTCCTCGACGACGACGTGGACCTCGCCCCCGCCCGTCATCTGCCCCCGGCGGCCGTGGCCGACGGCGCGGAGCAGCTCACGGCGGTGCGCGAGGGCCTCGGCGCGACCCTGCGCCTGACCGCCGACCTCACTCCGCCGCCCGCCGCGCACGCGCCCGGCGCGCGCTGGCCGCTCACCACCATCGGTGAACTCGCGCGCGGGGGTGCGCTGTTGATGCGCACCGGTGGAAACGGCGGCCACGCGCGTGTGCCGGTACTCACCGACCACGACGTCCTCGCCGGCACGGCGCCCTCCGGGACGCTGCCCGAGAGCGAGGAGGAGGCCGTGCTGACCGAGCCGGGCGACGTCGTCGTACCGGTACTGGGCGGTGGCTCGATGGCGCGCGTGATCGACGATGTGACGGGGGGCGCCGCCCTGGGGCGCAACCTCGTGCTGCTGCGCCCCGATCGCACCGCGCTCGACCCGTGGTTCCTCGCCGGCTTTCTGCGCGGCACCGCGAACAACCGGCAGGCCAGCAGTTACGCCTCCACCGCGACCCGCCTGGACGTGCGCCGCCTGCAGCTGCCCCGGCTCCCGCTGGACGAACAGCGGCGCTACGGTGCGCGCTTCCGCGCACTCGACGAGTTCGAGCGGGCGCTGCGGCTTGCGGGCCGGCTCGGTGAGCAACTCGTGCGCGGGATGTACGACGGGCTGACGGACGGGACGGTGGCACCGGACTGAGGGCCCGGAGCGCGGCAACGGTTCGGTACACCCGGGACCGGCTGTCCCTGGCGGCCTATACGCTCGGACTCAGCACACACGTCCGTACGCATCAGGCCTCCAGGAGCAGCCATGCAAGGCCACGGCTACGCGCCGCCTCCGCCGCAGCCACCCTCGACCGGGGTGCTGGTCCTGTTGCGCGTGATCTTCGTGGCGTTGGCGTTCCTCAGCATCGGATTCCTGGCGTGGGTGGCGCCGCTGCGTGCGGCGATCGTGACCCGCAGGCCCGCCGAGTGGTGGTTCTTCGGCGGATCCGTGACCGTCCTCGGTATCTGCTTCGCACTCTTCAGCACCGACCACACCGACGACTTCAGCTCGGCGAACGGCAATCTGGGCATGAGCATGCTGCTGCTGAACGCCGTCGCCTGCGTCGCCTACTACCTCTACGCGGACATACGCCACTTCCATCGGCTCCGCCAGGCCTACGCCGGGCAGGTGCGGTTGGGGCCGGGCTACGCATACCCCCAGCCCGTCTCGCCGTTCACCGCGACGACCGCGCCGAGCAGGCCGAGCACGCCGCAACCCCCGTACGTCCCGGCCCCGATGCCCCACGTCCCCGCGCCCCAGCCGCACGTGCCCGCACCGCCCCAGCGCCCGGCGCCCACCCACATCGAGCAGGTCCGCGCCGAACTGGACGAGCTGAGCGACTACCTGCGCCAGCACGACGGCCGGCCCGACAGCCACGAGGGCGGAAGGTGAGCGTGGCGACAGGACGCGTCGTCGCCGGCCGGTACGAACTGTCCACGCTCATCGGACAGGGCGGCATGGGCCAGGTGTGGACGGCCTACGACCAGCGGCTCGACCGGCGCGTGGCGGTGAAACTGCTGCGCCCCGACAAGGTGGCGGGCCAGGAGGCGGACGAGCTGCGCCGCCGGTTCATGCGCGAGTGCCGGGTGACCGCACAGGTGGACCACCCGGGCCTGGTGACGGTGCACGACGCGGGCAGCGAGGGCGAGGAGCTGTTCCTCGTCATGCAGTACGTCGACGGCGCCGACCTGTCCGACCACCTCGCCGAGCACGATCCGTACCCGTGGCAGTGGGCGGTCGCGGTGGCCGCGCAACTGTGCGCCGTGCTGAGCGCCGTGCACGCCGTGCCGATCGTGCACCGCGACCTCAAGCCGCGCAATGTGATGGTGAAGCAGGACGGCACCGTCACCGTGCTCGACCTCGGCGTGGCCTCGGTCATGGACACCGACACCACCCGCCTCACCCACACCGGCTCCCCGATCGGCTCGCCCGCCTACATGGCGCCGGAGCAGGCGATGGGCGGCTCGGTCGGCCCGTACACCGACCTGTACGCGCTCGGTGTGCTGATGCACGAACTGCTCAGCGGTGACGTGCCGTTCGCGGGTTCGACGGCGCTCGGCGTGCTGCACCGGCACCTGTACGAGCCCCCGCTGCCCGTGCGCCGTATCCGCCCCGAGGTCCCCGAGGCGCTGGAGACGCTCGTCCTGCGCCTGCTCGCCAAGGACCCGCAGCACCGCCCGGCGTCCGCGCAGGAGGTCTACGAGGACCTGGCGCAGCTCCTGCCCGCGCGCGGCACGCCCACCGGGGCTCCTTTGGACCCCACGCGCCCCTTCCTGCGCCCGCACGCCCCCTGGCCGGATCGCGCGCGGACCCCCGCGCCCCAGCCCGCCCCCGTCGCGCCGGCGCCGCCGGTGGCCGAGAAGCCCGATGTCGCCGCGGCCGTGGACGAGGTCAAGCGCCTGCTGGGGGAGGGGCGCATCACCCAGGCCGTGGACATCCTGGGCGCGATCCTGCCCGCTGCCGCCGAGCAGCACGGCGAGCACTCCGCGGTCGTACGCACCCTGCGCAAGCAGTACGCGGCCACGCTCATGGACGACGGCCAGTACCGGCGCGCTCTGCCCGAACTGCGCCGACTCGCCGACGAACGCGCCGCCGAGGCAGGCCAGGCCGACCCGCAGTCCCTGCGCTACCGCTACGAGGCCGCGCAGTGCCTGGAGCAGCTCGGCCAGCCGGCGGCGGCGCTCGCCGAGTACCGCGCGCTGCTGCCGTACTACGAGAACCAGTACGTCTCCGGCGATCCGCAGCTGGCCCACGAGGTCCGCCGGCGCATCGGCCACCTGCTGCTCGCCCTCGGCGACCGGCCGTCCGCCCACGACACCCTCGCCCGGCTGCTGATGGACGTGGAGCGGCTGCACGGCCCCGGCTATCCGATGGCCTTGGAGATCCGGCGCACCCTGCAGTGGCTCGGGCAGGTGCGCGGTTAGCGCATACGGCACCGGCTGAGCCGAAGCGGTGGGTGCGGTGGGTGCGGCGGTGCCCGAAGCGCATGCGAATCGTTGGTCGAATGGGTTGGCCGCGGCCCGCCCACTGCCTACCATCGATCACCGCAAGACTTTGTGCACCGTCGCACAATCTCCTCGGGAGGTTTCCTTGCACCGCCGCCGTCGCACCGCGCTCGTCCTCACCGCCGCGATCGCCGCCGCGGCACCCCTGCTGACCGCCTGCGGAAACGACGCGCACCCGGGCGCCGCCGCCGTCGTCGGAGGGCAGCGCATCACCGTCGCCCAGCTGGAGAACCGGGTCGACGAGATCCGCAGGGCCCAGCGGGCCGCGGTGCCGGACGAGACCCAGTACCAGCAGGTCCTCGCCTCCACCAGCAGCCTCACCCGGGACACCCTGCACAACATGGTTCTCGACCGGGTGCTGCACCGCGCCGCGCAGGACGAGGGCGTCACGGTCACCCGCAAGGAGGTCCAGCAGATGCGCACCGGCCTGGAGCAGCAGGCCGGCGGTGCCAAGGGGCTGCAGACCGCCTGGCTGCAGAAATACGGCATCGCCCCCGCCCGCCTCGACGACAACCTCCGGCTCCAGCTGGAGGCGCAGAAGCTGGCCGAGCGGCTCGGCACCGACACCAGCCAGCCCGCCTTCTGGAAGGCGCTGTCCAAGGCCTCCGGGGAACTCCACATCGACCTCAACCCGCGCTACGGCACCTGGGACGTGCAGAAGAGCAGCCGCGTGGACGCCAAGACGCCCTGGGTGCGGGAGGTCACGGCGGCGGCGGGCGGGCAGCCGGTGACGGCGTAGCGGGCGGCCTTTGGTCATACGATCACACGATCGTCCCCGTCCTGTGGATAACCGAATCCGCTCCCGGCCGCGGTGGGTTACGTTCGGATCGTGAACGCATCCAGCCCCGGCCTCGCCCCCGCTGCCGACCACGGTCGCATCGTCCTGCTCACCACCAGCCACCGCGTCGCCCCCGGCCTGCTCTCCTGGCCCGCCTGGCAGGCCCTGCGCGCGGCCGATGCCGTGCTGTGCGCGGACGGGACGCATCCGCAGCTGCCGTATCTGCGGGAGGCGGGGATAGGGGTGGAGGAGGCGTCCCCCACCGCGCAGGAGCTCGTCGACGCCTGTGCCGGCGGGCGGACCGTGGTGGTCGTGGCCACCGGCGAGGGGGAGCCCGCGCTCACCGACGGCCTGGCCCGGCTGGCCGGCTCCGGCCGGGTCGCCATGCCCGAGCTGGAGCTGCTGCCCGCCTCCTACGACCTGCCCGGCGCCCGCCTGCTCGACCTCGTGCAGGTCATGGACCGCATCCGCGCCGAATGCCCCTGGTCGTCCCGGCAGACCCACCAGGGCCTCGCCAAGTACGGCATCGAGGAGGCGTACGAGCTGGTCGAGGCGATCGAGGCCGGCGACCGCGCGGAGCTGCGCGAAGAGCTGGGCGACGTCCTGCTCCAGGTCGTCTTCCACTCCCGGATCGCCGAGGAGCACCCGGACGCGCCGTTCTCCATCGACGACGTGGCCGGCGGCATCGTCGCCAAGCTCGTCCACCGGCACCCGCACGTGTTCGGCGACGAGAAGGCCGAGACGCCGGAGGACGTCAAGGAGCACTGGCTGCGCACCAAGGCCGAGGAGAAGCGGCGCAGCTCGGTCACGGAGGGCGTCCCGCTCGGCCAGCCCGGCCTGGCCCTCGCCGCCAAGCTCGTCTCCCGAGCCCGCACGGCGGGCCTCGACGTGCCGCTCCCGCAGGGCGAGGGGATCGGCTACCAGCTGCTGACCCTGGCGGCCCGCGCCGAGGCGGAGGGCGTGGACCCGGAGGCGGCCCTGCGCGCGGCGGCGCGGGCGTACCGGGACGCCATACGGGAGGCGGAGGGGGTCGCACCCCAGGCGACAGGCGCGGCCCCCGGCGACCACCGGGACGCGGAGGCCCACCCGGATCCGGATACGGTCGAGGGGTGACCGACCAGCACCACCCCTCGACGGGCCCCACCGCCGCAACCCCTTCCGCCGAGGGCACATCCACCGCCCCTACCGAGATCCCGACCCCACCTTCGACCGGGGGTCCGGCCGCCGACCCCGCCGGGGGTTCGGCTGCAGCCTCTGCCCGGGGCTCTGCCCACAACTCCGCCGGGGGCTCTGCCCGCAACCCCGCCCGGGGTTCCGTCGCCGGCTCCGCCGAAGGCTCCTCCGTCCATGCCGCCGGTGGCGAGCGTTCCGGCCCCGCGCTCTTCACCTGGGAGTTCGCCACCGACCCCTATCCCGCCTACGCCTGGCTGCGCGAGTACGCCCCGGTGCACCGGACGCGGCTGCCCAGTGGGGTGGAGGCCTGGCTGGTCACCCGGTACGCCGATGCCAAGCAGGCCCTCGCCGACCAGCGGCTGAGCAAGAACCCGGCGCATCACGACGAGCCCGCGCACGCCAAGGGCAAGACCGGCATCCCCGGCGAGCGCAAGGCCGAGTTGATGACGCATCTGCTGAACATCGACCCGCCGGACCACACCCGGCTGCGCCGGCTGGTCAGCAAGGCGTTCACACCGCGCCGGGTCGCCGAGTTCGCGCCCCGCGTGCAGGAGCTGACCGACCGGCTCATCGACGGGTTCGCGGCGAGGGGTTCGGCCGACCTCATCCATGAGTTCGCCTTCCCGCTGCCCATCTACGCCATCTGCGACATGCTCGGCGTCCCGCGCGAGGACCAGGACGACTTCCGGGACTGGGCGGGCATGATGATCCGGCACGGCGGCGGGCCGCGCGGCGGGGTCGCACGGTCGGTCAAGAAGATGCGCGGCTACCTCGCCGAGCTGATCCACAAGAAGCGCGAGGCGCTGCCCGAGCAGCCCGCGCCCGGCGAGGACCTCATCTCCGGCCTCATCCGCGCCTCGGACCACGGAGAGCACCTCACCGAGAACGAGGCCGCCGCGATGGCGTTCATCCTGCTGTTCGCCGGCTTCGAGACGACCGTCAACCTCATCGGCAACGGCACCTACGCCCTGCTCACCCACCCAGGGCAGCGCCGGCGGCTCCAGGACTCCCTGGCGCGGCGGGAAAGGGACCTGCTGGAGACCGGAGTCGAGGAACTCCTGCGCTACGACGGCCCGGTGGAGCTGGCCACCTGGCGGTTCGCCACCGAGCCGCTGACCATCGGCGGGCAGGACATCGCGCCCGGGGACCCGGTGCTCGTGGTGCTCGCGGCGGCCGACCGGGACCCGGAGCGGTTCGCCGGCCCGGACGTGCTGGACCTCGCCCGCCGCGACAACCAGCACCTCGGTTACGGCCACGGCATCCACTACTGCCTCGGCGCCCCGCTCGCCCGGCTGGAGGGCCAGACCGCGCTCGCCACCCTGCTCACCCGCCTGCCCGACCTGCGGCTCGCCGTCGATCCGGCCGAGTTGCGCTGGCGCGGCGGGCTCATCATGCGGGGCCTGCGCACCCTGCCGGTGGAGTTCACGCCCACCGCCTGAGCACACTCCTCCCGGGAAAAGTGACGCGCGTTCAACTATGTGATCTTCACGTGATCTGCGCGGCATTAACTTGTGACAAGTGATCGTCTGCCGATACGTTCACCCATCAGTGTGGCGAGGGGCAGAACTTCGCCGCGCCGGTCCTGCTGTCGCACGAAAGGCTTCCGCATGCTCTCCGGGAACGGTCGTCACCGTCGCCCCCGTCAGGCTCCGGCCCTCCTCGTCGCGGCCGGAGTGACCGGCTCCGCCATCGCGATTCCGCTGCTCGGCGCCGCGAGCGCCAACGCGGCCGACGGGACCACGTGGGACAAGGTCGCCGAGTGCGAGAGCGGCGGTTCGTGGAGCGCGGACACCGGAAACGGTTATTACGGCGGCCTGCAGATCTCGCAGGTCGACTGGGACAAGTACGGCGGAACGCAGTACGCCGAGAGCGCCGACCAGGCCAGCCGCTCCCAGCAGATAGCGGTTGCCGAGAAGATCCTCGCCGACCAGGGCACCAAGCCGTGGGCCATGTGCGCGCTGACCGCCGGGCTGACCTCCCACTCGGGTTCGGTCGACGTCGACACCGGCGTCGGCGGACCGGGTGGCTCCGGCGACACCGGCGGGTCGAGTGACACCTCCGGCACGTCCGGCAGCTCCGATTCATCCGGTCTGCCGGATTCGTCCTCGTCCGGCACCGATACCGGCTCCGACGCCGGCTCCAGCTCCGGTTCCAACTCCGGCTCCGGCTCGGACTCCTCCGTCCCGGATCCCTCCGGCTCCGCCTCGGACTCGAGCGCCACGCCGACCCCGAGCCCGAGCGAGGACGCCTCCAAGACTCCGGACAAGTCGGGCGGCCCCACCGATACCAGCACCCCCAAGTCCGACAAGACTGACAAGTCCGACTCGACCGGCAGTGGAGGCTCGCAGGGGAGCGACGGTTCCCCCACGGCGACTCCCGGCATCGATGATTCGGACAATTCCCGGCAGAGCGCCGGTTCTTGGAGCCTGGTCGACACCGGCGCGCTCAGCAGTGGCGGACGTCACCGTGGTGAGAGCGCGGATGAAAGCGTGCCAAACGGTCAGAACGCCGTACCTTCCGGCCGTCACGCCGACCGCGATCCGGGCACCTACACCGTCCGCGAGGGCGACTCCCTGGCCTCCATCGCCGACTCCCTTGGCGTCGACGGCGGGTGGCACGCCCTCTATGACGGCAACAAGAAGGTCATCGGCGCCGACCCGAACCACATCACCGCCGGTCAGACCCTGAAAGTCGGGGGCGAAAAGGACGCCCGATAGCGGCAGTTGACGCCCCCTTTCGCGGCTGATTGTCCGGTTTGGCGAAAGTGTGGGATGAGTCTCAGAAGCCCTGATCGTCTTTGAAATTCCGTCGATCGCATGTCTACGGTCAGGACCGCTCGTCACCACGAGCCCCGGCACTCGCAACGCCGAATCCTGCCAGCGGGTTGCCCGGGAACAGTCGTCGCGTCAAGCGCCGTAGGCAGGAGCGGGGGACCCAAGGTAAGCGCCGGGCCCAGCGGTTGACGCTGGAACCGGCTAGGGGTGAAGCCGCGCCTCGCGAGAGCGAGCGTGCGGCCGGGCAACTCAACCGGCCCGAACCCGACAGCTCACCTCGCAGGCGTCGGTGAGGGGATCGATCCATGCTGTTTTCCGGCAAGGGCAAGCACCGTCGTCCGTCCAAGGCCACCCGCGCCATCGCTCTCGCCGGTGTGACCGGCGCCGCCGTCGCCGCCCCGCTGATGGCGGCCGGCAACGCCTCCGCCGCCACCGCCTCCGAGTGGGACACGGTCGCCCAGTGCGAGTCGGGCGGCAACTGGTCCATCAACACCGGCAACGGCTTCTACGGCGGTCTGCAGTTCTCCGCCTCGACCTGGGCCGCGTACGGCGGCACCGCGTACGCCGCGCAGGCCAACCAGGCCACCAAGGCCCAGCAGATAGCCGTCGCCGAGAAGGTCCTCGCCTCGCAGGGCAAGGGCGCCTGGCCGGTCTGCGGCACGGGCCTGTCCTCCGCCGCCTACAACGGCGCGGCCCCGAGCACCAGCTCCTCGAAGAGCCCCAGCACCACCACCCGCTCCACCGACCAGCAGGCCGCCACCCGCTCCGCCGAGCGCACGGCCCCGAAGGCGAGCAAGACCGTCACGACCCCGACCGGCAAGAAGGTCAAGAAGGGTGACGGCGAGTACAAGGTCGTCACGGGTGACACCCTCAGCTCCATCGCCGAGAAGCACCACGTCGCCGGCGGCTGGCAGCAGCTGTTCAAGCTGAACAAGGACATCGTCGAGGACGCGAACCTCATCTACCCGGGCCAGCAGCTGCACCTGAAGTAAGCGACAGCTGCCCTTCGGGTCCGCCCCCCGTCCCCACGGGCTCCCCGCCCCGGCGCGTGTTCCCCCGTACGCGCCGGGGCGGGGTTTTTTACTGCACCCCTTGTCCGCGCCTCTTGTCCGTGCCCCTCTGCCGTACCCCTCTTCTGCGCCCCTTTTCCGTGCGCTTTCCCCACTCTTCACCTCGGCCTCACCCGGAGGCCCCTTTGTTCCGTGGGTGAACAATGGGTACCGTCTGCGTGTCCTCCCCGTCCACGGGGCGGTCGGTCGGTGGCCGACGCCCCCGGGACGGTTAGGCTCTAGTCGCAAGGCACAGCCGTAAGGCACACGCCCCGCACTTCCAGCGTCACATCCCAAGAAGGAGATGCTCGTGCCGTCCATCGACGTCGTCGTAGCCCGGGAAATCCTGGACTCCCGAGGCAACCCCACGGTCGAGGTCGAGGTCGGCCTCGACGACGGCAGCACGGGTCGTGCCGCCGTCCCGTCCGGCGCCTCGACCGGCGCCTTCGAGGCCATCGAGCTGCGCGACGGTGACCCCAACCGTTACCAGGGCAAGGGCGTCGAGAAGGCCGTCCTCGCGGTCATCGAGCAGATCGGCCCGGAGCTGGTCGGCTACGACGCCACCGAGCAGCGCCTGATCGACCAGGCCATGTTCGACCTGGACGCCACCGACAACAAGGGCTCCCTCGGCGCCAACGCCATCCTCGGCGTCTCCCTCGCCGTCGCCCACGCCGCCTCCGAGGCCAGCGACCTCCCGCTCTTCCGCTACCTGGGCGGCCCGAACGCGCACCTGCTGCCGGTGCCGATGATGAACATCCTCAACGGCGGCTCGCACGCGGACTCCAACGTGGACATCCAGGAGTTCATGATCGCCCCGATCGGCGCGGAGTCCTTCTCCGAGGCCCTGCGCTGGGGCACCGAGGTCTACCACACCCTCAAGAAGGTGCTGAAGGCCAAGGGCCTGTCCACCGGCCTCGGTGACGAGGGCGGCTTCGCCCCGAACCTCGGCTCCAACCGCGAGGCCCTCGACCTCATCATCGAGGCCATCAAGGAGGCCGGCTACGCCCCCGGCCAGCAGATCGCCCTCGCGCTCGACGTCGCCGCCTCCGAGTTCTACAAGGACGGCAAGTACCTCTTCGAGGGCAAGGAGCGCTCCGCCGCCGAGATGACGGAGTACTACGAGGAGCTCGTCGCGGCCTACCCGCTCGTCTCCATCGAGGACCCGCTGTTCGAGGACGACTGGGCCGGCTGGAAGGTCATCACCGACAAGCTCGGCGACAAGGTCCAGCTGGTCGGCGACGACCTGTTCGTCACCAACCCCGAGCGCCTCGCCCGCGGCATCGAGGACGGCGCCGCCAACGCGCTGCTCGTGAAGGTGAACCAGATCGGTTCGCTCACCGAGACCCTGGACGCCGTCGAGCTGGCCCAGCGCAGCGGCTACAAGTGCATGATGTCGCACCGCTCCGGCGAGACCGAGGACGTCACCATCGCCGACCTGGCCGTCGCCACCAACTGCGGCCAGATCAAGACCGGCGCCCCGGCCCGCTCCGAGCGCGTCGCCAAGTACAACCAGCTGCTGCGCATCGAGGAGATCCTCGACGACGCCGCGGTGTACGCGGGCCGCAGCGCGTTCCCCCGCTTCAAGGGCTGACCCACTCCGGGTTAAGCCTTAGCCAGTCGTACGTACGTCCCCGGAGCCGGTCCCGTACCGTGTCCGGGGACGTACGCACGTGTGAAAGGGGAGGCGGAGAGCCGATGGCCGTCAAGGACCGGGACCGTTTCTCCACCGCGACCAGGCTCAGACTGCTCGGCGAGCAGACGGCGGCCCGGGTCTACCGCTCCCAGACCAAACGGCAGGCCCGCCGCTCCCGGCTCACCGGCCGCGCGGCGCTGCTCGCGCTGGTGCTGTGCTCGATGATCGTCGCGCTCGCCTATCCGATGCGGCAGTACGTCTCCCAGCGCGCGCAGATCTCCGACCTGCAGCGGCAGCGGGAGCAGGCCGCCAAGCGGGTCGAGCAACTGCGCGACCTCAAGGCGCGCTGGCAGGACGACTCCTACGCCGAGCAGCAGATCCGGCGCCGGCTGCACTACGTGATGCCCGGGGAGACCGGGTACGTGGTCGTCGATCCCGGCGCAGCCAAGCAGTCCCGTGCCTATCTCGGGGCCGCCCACCGGCCCTGGTACGCGAACGTCTGGGACGGGGTCGACAAGTCCGACGCCTCCGACCAGTGAACCGACAGAAAGCCTTTCGAGAAGCAGTCATGGAAACGCCCCCGCCGCCCACTCCGCGCACCGAGCCCACCGACGCGGACGTCGAGGCCTTCAAGCAGCAGCTGGGCCGCCCGCCGCGGGGCCTCAGGGCCATCGCGCACCGCTGCCCGTGCGGTCAGCCGGACGTCGTGGAGACCGCGCCGCGGCTGCCCGACGGTACGCCCTTCCCGACGCTGTACTACCTCACCTGCCCGAAGGCGTCCTCCGCGATCGGCACGCTGGAGGCGAACGGCGTGATGAAGGAGATGACCGAGCGGCTGGCGACGGACCCCGAGCTGGCCGCCGCGTACCGCTCCGCGCACGAGGACTACATCCGGCGCCGGGACGAGATCGAGGAGCTGAAGGGCTTCCCGAGCGCGGGGGGCATGCCGGACCGGGTGAAGTGCCTGCATGTGCTGGTCGCCCACTCGCTGGCCGCCGGCCCGGGTGTGAACCCGCTCGGGGACGAGGCGCTCGCCATGCTGCCCGAGTGGTGGCGCAAGGGAGCCTGCGTGACCTTCGACGACACCGAGACCGAGGGGGACGGGAAGTGACCCGCGTCGCCGCCATCGACTGCGGTACGAACTCCATCCGCCTGCTCGTCGCGGACATCGACCCGGAGACGGGCGAACTCGTCGATCTGGACCGGCGGATGACGATCGTCCGGCTCGGCCAGGGCGTCGACCGGACCGGCCGGCTCGCGCCGGAGGCGCTGGAGCGGACCTTCGCCGCCTGCCGTGAGTACGCGGAGATCATCAAGGAGCACGGCGCCGAGGAGCTCCGCTTCGTGGCCACCTCGGCCTCCCGCGACGCCGAGAACCGGGACGAGTTCGTGCGCGGCGTGCTGGACATCCTCGGGGTCGAGCCGGAGGTCGTCACCGGCGACCAGGAGGCCGAGTTCTCCTTCACCGGCGCGACCAGGGAGCTGCGCGGGCGGGCGGACCTCACCAAGCCGTACCTGGTGGTGGACATCGGCGGCGGCTCCACCGAGTTCGTCGTCGGCGACGAGCACGTGCGGGCCGCGCGGTCCGTGGACGTCGGCTGTGTACGGATGACCGAGCGGCATCTGGTGCACGAGGGCAAGGTCTCCGACCCGCCCACCGAGGAGGAGATCGCCGCCATACGGGCCGACATCGAGGCGGCCCTGGACCTCGCCGAGCAGACGGTCCCGCTGCGCGAGGCGCACACCCTGGTGGGCCTCGCCGGGTCCGTCACCACCGTCTCGGCCATCGCGCAGGAGCTGCCGGAGTACGACTCCGCGCGCATCCACCACTCCCGGATCTCCCACGACCGGGTCCGCGAGATCACCGAGTGGCTGCTGCGCTCCACGCACGCCGAGCGTGCCGCCGTCCCGTCCATGCACCCCGGCCGGGTCGACGTCATCGGCGCGGGCGCCCTCGTGCTGCTCGCGATCATGGAGCGGATCGGCGCCGAGGAGGTCGTGGTGAGCGAGCACGACATCCTCGACGGCATCGCCTTCAAGGTGGCCGAGCAGACGGAACGGACGGAGTCCGGTAGGAAGCCGGCTGACCTGCGGTGACGTGGAACGGCCCCGGTTCCTCGGACGCGGGAACCGGGGCCGTCGCCTCAGCCCGGGGCCAGTCGGCCCTCAGATGCAGAGGATGACGATGAGGCCGTCACACTCCTCGTCCTCGTCATGGCCGCCGCCGCCTTCGTGATGGCCGCGACCCTCGTCATGGCCCCGGCCCTCGTCGTGGCCGCCGCCCTTGTCGTGGCCGCCGCCCGCGCGGGCGGCCGCCTGGGCGGTGAGGTGAGAGCCGGGCGTCGCGGCCACGGCGGATGCGGCCGTCGCCGTCCCCGCGGCAAGAACGAGGCCCAGGACCGCGCCGACCGCGGTTATTCGCGAGATGGCCTTCTTGGAGGCCTTCTGTGTAGTGGTCATGCCGTCACGCTATGTGCGCATATGCCCAAATATCACGCGGTATATGGCTGACCGGGTGAACGACACGCCGTCCAACGGCCCGGGCGGGTGAACCTGTTGCCCGACCCTCTTTTGTTACTCATGGGTAGCCAACTGCTGAGCAGGTCGGATAACGTTTGAGCGATTTCCGAAGCGCCATGGGTCCCCTCCGTGGCGTGGCGTCGGAAAACTTCGTGAAGTTCTTCACAAGGAATTCGGGACGGTCGACGTACGGAAGAGGGCCTGTTGGCCCTTTCAGGGGATGAAGAGGCCCTTGAACGTGTTCAGATAGGGGTTGTGGGACGCCTTCGGATCGCGTGCCGACAGGGGTGTTTCGGGCGGCTCACATCCTCGCCCGCTGCCGAGAGAGGCAGCTCACGCGGCCTTGACAACGGCTCAAAGGGTGCTGCGGTTCCCTTTGGTGGTCATGACCTGCATCACGTGGGCCGCGGAGTGTAGCACAGGCCCTGTCAGACCTTGTGAAGGGGCGCACGAGCGACCCTCCAGTCGCGGGTGGATACTCGATGGCATGAGCACCACGGAGCGTCCCAGGATCCTCGTAGTAGGCGGTGGGTACGTAGGCCTGTACGCAGCTCGGCGCATTCTCAAGAAGATGCGCTACGGAGAGGCGACCGTCACGGTCGTCGACCCCCGGTCGTACATGACCTACCAGCCCTTCCTCCCCGAAGCCGCCGCCGGCAACATCTCCCCTCGCCATGTCGTCGTCCCGCTGCGACGCGTGCTGCCGAAGGCGGAGGTCCTCACCGGTCGGGTCACCACCATCGACCAGGACCGCAAGGTCGCCACGATCGCCCCGCTGGTGGGCGAGGCGTACGAGCTGCCTTTCGACTACCTCGTCATCGCGCTCGGCGCCGTCTCCCGCACCTTCCCGATCCCCGGCCTCGCCGAGCAGGGCATCGGCATGAAGGGCATCGAGGAGTCCATCGGTCTGCGCAACCACGTCCTCGAGCAGCTGGACAAGGCCGACTCCACGACCGACGAGGAGATCCGCCGCAAGGCGCTCACCTTCGTCTTCATCGGTGGTGGCTTCGCGGGTGCGGAGACCATCGGCGAGGTCGAGGACATGGCCCGGGACGCGGCCAAGTACTACAAGAACGTGTCCCGTGAGGACATGCGCTTCATCCTCGTCGACGCCGCCGACAAGATCCTCCCCGAAGTCGGCCCCAAGCTCGGCCAGTACGGCAAGGAGCACCTGGAGGGCCGCGGTGTGGAGATCTACCTCTCCACCTCCATGGACTCCTGCGTCGACGGCCACGTGGTGCTGAAGAACGGCCTCGAGGTCGACTCCAACACGATCGTGTGGACCGCCGGCGTCAAGCCGAACCCGGCCCTCGCCCGCTTCGGTCTGCCGCTCGGCCCCCGCGGCCACGTCGACTGCGAGCCGACGCTTCAGGTCAAGGGCACGGACTACATCTGGGCCGCCGGTGACAACGCCCAGGTCCCGGACCTCGTCGGCCGCAAGGCGGGCAACGAGAACGCCTGGTGCCCGCCGAACGCCCAGCACGCGCTGCGCCAGGCCAAGGTGCTCGGCGACAACGTGGTCTCCGGTATGCGGGGCTTCCCGCAGAAGGACTACGAGCACGCCAACAAGGGTGCGGTCGCCGGTCTCGGCCTGCACAAGGGCGTGGCGATGATCGTCATGGGCAAGGTGAAGATCAAGCTCAAGGGCCGCCTCGCCTGGTACATGCACCGTGGCTACCACGGCATGGCGATGCCGACCTGGAACCGCAAGATCCGCGTCCTCGCGGACTGGACGCTCGGCATGTTCCTCAAGCGCGAGGTCGTCTCCCTGGGTGCCATGGAGAACCCGCGCGAGGAGTTCTACGAGGCCGCCAAGCCGGCGCCGGTCGCCGCCGCGAAGACCGGGGAGAAGGCCAAGGCCTCCTGACCCACGGTCGCTGAAACACGCCGAAGGACCTCCCGCCATCCGTGGTGCGGGAGGTCCTTCGGCGTGTGGTCGCCCGGTCAGGTGGACGCGGCGGATCCCTCGGTCTGCGAGGTGCCGTGGTCCGGAACGTGGATGCTGTCGAGCACCTGCTGGTAGTCCTGGTCGACGGCCTTCTGCTGATCGTCGGTGCCGACGTTCAGGATCACCATCGCCTGCGCTCCGGCGTCGACGAGGCGGATGTGCCCCACCATGCCGTCGGCGCCGACGAGCTTGGCCTCCAGGTAGTGGTGGCCGTCCTTCGTGGTGCCCTCATGGGCATCGGTGCTCTTCAGCTTGGCGCTGGGATCGCCGCTGTTGAAACCGTCCACCACGGGCTTGAGACCTTCGTTGAGGTCCCACGGCTTGGACGGATCCACGGCGGGCCCGTCGAGGACCGAGAAGCCCATGACCCCGTATCCGGTCCTCACCTCATAGGTACGGCTGTTGAGCCCGCTGTCGGAGTACTTCTGCACCTTGGGCATTCCGGGAAGCTGGACGGTGATGCCGCTCGGGGTGTCGGTGATCTTCTTCCACTGTGCGGCGGTTTCGAGGTGGCCCGGGGCGGCGACAGAGGCCGCGGCGCTGTGCGGAGCTGCCGTGGCGGCGAACGCGGCGCCGTGCGACAGCACACCTCCAGTGATCACCGTGGTCGAGGCGGCGAGCAGAGCGAGGCGCTGGAACTTGGAAAGACGAATCATGGTGATGCACATCCGAGGAAGAGGGGGGATCGGGTACGTCATCCATTACGGCCCGCCCCCCGCATGCCCGTCATGCCCCAGAAAGTCGTGGCTTGACCGATAGCGGGGGCATCGTGCACACTCCGCATCCCCTCTACATGGCCGATACAGTCATTTTGCTCGGTTGTAACTCCTTTGCGGGACTGCGCGGGACCACCGACGGTGTTTACGTGGTTACCGGCATCCGGGATCTCGTCTTGGAGGTGTGCGCCATGGCCGACGCCGCGTCGCGGCTGAGGAGTCTTGCCGAACAGGTGCTGGGAGTTCCGCTCCCGGTCCGGCTGCGGGCTTGGGACGGATCGCAGGCCGGGCCGCCGGACGCGCCGGCGCTGGTCGTGCGCAACCGCCGCGCCCTGCGCCGCATGCTGTTCAAACCGGGCGAGCTGGGCCTCGCCCGGGCCTGGGTCTCCGGCGACCTGGACATCGAGGGCGACTTGTACACCGCGCTCGACGCGATGGCGGGACTCGTGTGGGAGCGCGGGGACGACGGCCGTACCGTCGTACAGGCCCTGCGTGACCCCGCCGTACGGTCCGCCGTCCGCGAGCTGCTGAAACTGGCGGGGCCCCCGATCCCGCCCGCGCCGCCGCGTGAGGAGGTCCGCAGGCCGCGCCGGCGTCTGCACACCCGGCACACCGACAAGCGGGCCATCAGCCACCACTACGACGTCGGCAACGACTTCTACGAGCTCGTCCTCGGCCCGTCGATGGTGTACTCCTGCGCGTACTGGGGGGCCCTCGACACCGACGAGAGCCTGGAGACCGCCCAGCGGGACAAGCTCGAACTCATCTGCGCCAAGCTCGGTCTGACGCCCGGCCAGCGGCTGCTGGACGTCGGCTGCGGCTGGGGCTCGATGGCCATCCACGCGGCCCGTGAGCACGGCGTGAGCGTCGTCGGGGTCACGCTGTCGCAGGAGCAGGCGGCGTACGCCCGTAAGCGCGTCGCCGACGAGGGGCTGACCGACCGGGTGGAGATCAGGGTCCAGGACTACCGGGACGTGGCGGACGGGCCCTTCGACGCCATCTCCTCCATCGGCATGGCCGAACACGTCGGCGCCGAACGCTATCTGGAGTACGCCCGCCGGCTGTACGCCCTGCTGAAGCCCGGCGGACGGCTGCTCAACCACCAGATCGCCCGGCGCCCGCAGTGCGACGAATCGACGTACCGCGTGGACGCGTTCATCGACTCCTACGTCTTCCCGGACGGCGAACTCGCACCGGTGGGCACCACCGTCACCCAGCTGGAGCGCGCCGGGTTCGAGGTGCGGGACGTGGAGGCCATCCGCGAGCACTACGCCCGCACCCTGCGCCGCTGGGTGACCAACCTGGAGGACGGCTGGGACCGTGCCGTCCGCCTCACCGGCCCCGGCCGCGCCCGCGTCTGGCAGCTGTACATGGCCGCCTCCGCGCTCGCCTTCGAACGCAACCGGATCGGTGTCAACCAGGTCCTGGCGATCCGCACCCCGGAGCCGGGCACGTCCGGGCTGCCGCTGCGCAGCCGCACCTGGAACAACAGCTGAGCAAGAGGAGGGGCCCCGCGGCTGCGGGGCCCCTCCGGCGTCGTGCGGCTGCCGCTACTCCGCCTTGATCGCCGTCAGCATGTTCAGCCGGGCCGCGCGCCGCGCCGGCCACAGTGCGGCCAGGATGCCGACCGTACCCGCCAGCAGCAGGAAGACCGCCATCCGGCCCCAGGGCAGGACCAGTTCGTACGTCGGCATCTTCGTGCCCAGCAGCTCACCGGCAGCCCAGCCGAAGAACACGCCCAGGCCGATGCCGAGCACCCCGCCGAACAGGGAGATCACCAGGGACTCCAGGCGGACCATCCGCTTGACCGCCTTGCGGTCCAGGCCGATCGCGCGGAGCATGCCGATCTCCTGGGCGCGCTCGAACACGGACATGGCCAGGGTGTTGATGACACCGAGGACCGCGACGATCACCGCCATGCCGAGCAGGCCGTAGAGCATGTTCAGCATCGTCGTGAACATCTTCGCGATGGCGTTGGAGATGTCCTGCTTGTCCTGGACCCTGATGGCAGGGTTGGAGTCGAGGGCCTTGACCAGCTTGTCCTTGGTGGCGCTGGAGGCGCCGCCCGCGGTCTTGACCATGACGTCGCTGTCGGACGGGTGGGGCAGGTGCGGAGTCAGGGCCTTGTTGTCGACCAGGATCTCCTTGAACATCTCGTTGCCCCGGTAGACACCGGCGACCGTCAGCTTCTGCCGCTTGCCGTCCTCGTAGCGCACGGTGAAGACCGACCCGGCCTTCCAGCCGTGCGACTTGGCGGTGTCCTCGTCCACGGTGACCCGGGAGCCGCCCACCTCGAAGGTGCCCTGCTCCATCTCCAGATGGGTCAGTGCGCCGATCGAGGAGCCGTTGACGCCGGTCAGCACCTCGTTGGAGCCGTCGATCCGGGAGACCGCACGGCGCAGGGGGCTGCTGTCGGTCACGCCGTCGGTCGCGGCGATCTTCTTCGCCACGTCGGGGGAGAGCGGGTCGCCGTTGGTCATCGAGACGACGTAGTCCGCGCGCAGCGACGAGCTGGCCATCTTGTCGATCGCCGTCTGCAGGCTGCCCGCCATCACCGTCATGCCCGTGATCAGGGTGAGGCCGATCATCAGCGCGGAGGCGGTGGCCGCCGTACGGCGCGGGTTGCGCACCGAGTTCTGGCGGGCCAGCTTGCCCGAGACGCCGAAGGCGCGCAGCACCGGGGCGGCGGCCGCGATGAGCGGGCGGGACAGCAGCGGGGTCAGGATGAACACGCCGGTGATCAGCAGGACCGCGCCGATGCCCATCGGGCCCTGGGCGGAGTCGGTGTCCATCGTCGTGGCCGCGAGGACCACCGCGACGCCGGCCGCCGCGAACAGCGCGCCGAGCGTGTTGCGCAGCACCAGCGACTTGGTGGTGGCCTTGGCGTGCACGCTGCTCATCGCCGCGACCGGCGGGATCTTCGCGGCCCGGCGGCCGGGCAGCCAGGCGGCCAGCATGGTGATGAGGATGCCGACCGCGAGGGCGGCCACCACGGTGCCGGTGCTGATCACCAGCGGCCCGTCGGGCATGCTCGCGCCGAAGGAGCCCAGCAGCGAACGCAGGCCCGCCCCGATGCCGATACCGGCGGCCAGACCGGTCACGCCGGCGACCGTGCCGACCACGAACGCCTCGATGAGCACCGAGCGGGTCACCTGGCGGCGGGAGGCGCCGACCGCGCGCAGCAGGGCCAGTTCCCGGGTGCGCTGGGCGACCAGCATGGTGAAGGTGTTGGCGATGATGAACGTGCCGACGAACAGCGCGATACCGGCGAACACCAGCAGGGCCTGCTTCAGACCGCTCATCGAGTCGGCGATCTGCTTGGCCTGGTCGTCGGCGAGCTGCTTGCCGGTGGTGGTCTCCACCAGGTGCGAGGGCAGGGCCTTGTCCAGCCCGGCCTTCAGCGCGGACTGGCTGGTGCCTGTCGCGGCCTTGACGTCGATCTCGTCGTACGTGCCCTTCTTGCCGAACAGCTTCTGCGCGGTCGGCGTGTCGAACAGGGCGAGGCTGCCGCCGGCGGACACATTGCCGTCGTCGGTGGTGAAGATGCCGGCGAGGGTCGGGGTGAGGACCGGCCCGTTCACGGACAGGCGCACGGTGTCGCCGACCTGGTAGCCGGCCCGCTCGGCGGTCTTGGAGTCGAGCAGGACCTCGCCCGCGCCGCGCGGGGCGTGGCCGCTGACCAGCGGGTACCGGGCGTCCTTGGCGCCCCAGTAGTTGCCGCCGGCGGACTGCCAGTCGCCGCCGACGAGCTTGCCGTCCTTGCCGGCGACGGCGGTGAAGCCGCTGACGACACCGGTCGCGGAGGCGGCGCCCGGGACCTTGGCGGCCTTGTCCAGCGTGGCCTGGTTCAGGTCGGACAGCTTGCCGACGTTGTCGCCCCTGGATTCCTGGTACTTGGGCCGTACGGCGACGTCGACCTGGTCGAAGCCCTTGGCGGAGCTCTTCTGGTAGGCGTCGGAGATGGTGTTGGTGAAGACGAGCGTCCCGGAGACGAAGGCCACGCCGAGCATGACGGCGAGCACGGTCATCAGGAGCCGGGCCTTGTGCGCGAGGACGTTGCGCAGGGCGGTGCGGAACATCAGGAGGTACGGCCCTTCGCGTCGAACTGCTTCATCAGGTCGAGGACGGAGTCGGCCGTCGGGCCGTGGATCTCGTCGACGATCCGGCCGTCGGCGAGGAAGACCACGCGGTCGGCGTAGGCCGCGGCGACCGGGTCGTGGGTCACCATGACGACGGTCTGGCCCAGTTCGCGCACCGAGTTGCGCAGGAAGCCGAGGACCTCGGCGCCGGAGCGCGAGTCGAGGTTTCCGGTCGGCTCGTCACCGAAGATGATCTCGGGCTTGGAGGCGAGGGCGCGGGCGACGGCCACGCGCTGCTGCTGGCCGCCGGAGAGCTGGGAGGGCCGGTGGCTGAGCCGCCCGGACAGGCCGACCATCGAGATCACCTGATCCAGCCAGGCCTTGTCCGGCCTGCGCCCGGCGATGTCCATCGGCAGGGTGATGTTCTCCAGCGCGGTCAGCGTCGGCAGCAGGTTGAAGGCCTGGAAGATGAAGCCGATCTTGTCCCGGCGCAACTTGGTGAGCTGCTTGTCCTTCAGTGAGCCCAGCTCGGTGTCGCCGATGCGCACGGAACCCGAGGAGAAGGTGTCCAGGCCCGCCACGCAGTGCATCAGCGTGGACTTTCCGGAGCCGGACGGTCCCATGATCGCGGTGAACTCGGCCTGCCGGAAGTCGACGGAGACCCGGTCCAGGGCGACCACCCGGGTCTCACCCTGCCCGTAGATCTTCGACAGCTCCGAGGCGCGTGCGGCCACGGCGGTGGTCCGGCCGGCGGTGGGTGTGGTGGTCACGGGAAGGTGCTCCTGTCGGGACGACGAGTTCCATGGGGACTGCTCCATCGTCCCGGCGCCCAGGTCGCGTGTAGTCAGTCGCTGTTCCGGTTCTGGAGGGCGACTCGGGTCGGACTGGAGAGCGGTGTGTCATACCTGGGGAGGACGGCCGACCCCGAGAGGGCGCTGCGGGGGACGGCCGAATCGGTGTCGAACGATGTCGAGAACGGGTGGAACACCCTCGTTCGGACGGTGAAATTCCGTCATTCCACGTACGGGCGTACCTACGTCGCGTCACGCTGTTGGCAAGTGCGGATGGCCCGTTCCGCGGGCTGATGCACCCTCAGACGTCAATAAAATAAGACAACATCGGTCCGCCGTTCCGCTGTTCGGGGGATGCGTCCCGATAGGCTCGAACCTCGAAGCGGAGCCCCATGGCCTGCCCGGATGGTGGAATGCAGACACGGCGAGCTTAAACCTCGCTGCCCCTTCGCGGGCGTGCCGGTTCAAGTCCGGCTCCGGGCACCAACCGCGCCTTGGCCGCAGTCCCACCCATTGACATCCCATACCCTCCGGCCCAGACTCGGCCCACCAGTGGGTGAAGAAAACTTCACCAGGCGAACAGAAACCAGGGTCTGAGGCGACGACGCCACGGGAAGGGACAGCCCATGCGCACCACCGTCGGGATCATCGGAGCCGGGCCGGCCGGACTGCTGCTGGCGCGGCTGCTGCACCGCGCCGGCATCGACTCGGTGGTCCTGGAGAGCCGCGGCCGTGCCTACGTCGAGCACCGCCAGCGCGCCGGGATCCTGGAGCAGGGCACGGTCGACGTGCTGCGCGCCGCGGGCGCCGGGGAGCGGATGGACCGGGAGGGCCTGCGGCACGACGGCATCGAGCTGCGCTTCGACCGCCGCCGCCACCGCGTCGACTTCCCCGGCCTGACCGGCGGCCGGTCGGTGATGGTGTACGCCCAGACCGAGGTCTGCAAGGACCTGATCGCCCTTCAGCTGAAGGAGGGCGGACCGCTGCTGTTCGAGGCGCAGGCGCTGGCGGTCGAGGGCGCCGACGGCGACCGGCCGCGCATCCCGTTCCGGCACCAGGGCCGCGAGGACGTCCTGGAGTGCGACTACGCCGTCGGCTGCGACGGTTTCTGGGGCGTGGCCCGCAAGGCCTTCCCGCCCGCCCTGTCCCGTGTGTTCGAGCGGACGTACCCCTACGCCTGGCTCGGCATCCTCGCCGATGTCGCGCCCTCGCACGACGAACTCGTCTACGCCCGCCACGAACGCGGCTTCGCCCTCCTCTCCATGCGCTCCCCGTCTGTCTCCCGCCTCTACCTCCAGGTGCCCGCCGACACGCACGCCGACGAGTGGACCGACGACGCGATGTGGTCGGAACTCCAGCGGCGCTTCGAGACCGACGACGACTGGCGGCTGGAACGCGGGCCCGTCACCCAGAAGTCGGTCACCCCCATGCGCTCCTTCGTCCACGAGCCGATGCGGCACGGCCGGCTCTTCCTCGCCGGTGACGCGGCCCACATCGTCCCGCCGACCGGCGCCAAGGGGATGAACCTCGCCGTCGGCGACGTCGTCACCCTCGCCCGCGCCCTCGCCCACCAGAAGGAGACCGGCTCCCCGGAGCTCCTCGACGCCTACTCCGCGACCTGTCTGCGCCGCGTCTGGCAGGCCGAGCGGTTCTCCTACGACATGACGACGATGCTCCATCCGGCCCCGGACGCCACATCCTTCGACGCCCGCCTCCAACTGGCCCGGCTGGACCGGATCGCCTCCTCCCGCGCGGCCGGCACCGACCTGGCCGAGGCGTACACAGGGTTCCCGCTGGAGTAGCGCCACGTCTCGTTCGGGTAGCAGGTTCGTCATGGAATGCGATCACCCATGGCCGGGAATCGCCGGTCCGCGTAGCGTGTTGGGCAGCACGGCAGGGGAAAGATCCTCCTCAAGTATCATGGTCGGTCCTTTGCCAATCCATTACTCTTGAGCCAAGGCTGCGCACGGCAGCCATGGAGGAGTGAAATGAGGAGCAGTAACCCGGTCTTCTCGCGACGGGGGTTCAGCCGCGACAACGGCTACGCCGGCTTCAACACCGCACCGCAGGCCGGGTACGCACAGGGCAACCCGTACGCGCAGAACCCCTACGCCCAGAACCCGTACGCGCAGGGCGACGTCCAGTACGGCGCCCCGCCGCAGACCCCCGTCACCACCGACCGGATGACCATGGACGACGTCGTCGTCCGCTCGGCCATCACGCTCGGCACCGTCGCCGTCGGCGCCGTCCTCGCCTGGGCGCTGCTGCCGGTCACGACGACCAGCTACGGCCTGGCCGTCGGCTCGGCGCTGATCGCGTTCGTCCTGGCCATGGTCCAGAACTTCAGGCGCACCCCGTCGCCCGCGCTGATCCTCGGGTACGCCGCCTTCGAGGGCGTCTTCCTCGGCGTCATCAGCGAGATGTACAACAGCCGCTGGAGCGGCGCCCCCTTCCAGGCGGTGCTCGGCACCATGGCGGTCTCGGCCGCGACCCTGCTGGTCTACAAGGCCGGCTGGATCCGCGTCACCGCCCGCTACGCCCGCATCGGTATGGCCATCGCCATGGCGTTCCTGGTGGTCATGGCGGTCAACCTGCTGCTGGTCGTCTTCGGCGTCGCCGAGAACGGCGGACTGCGCAGCTTCGGTCCGCTCGGCGCGCTCGTCGGCATCATCGCCATCGTGCTCGGCGCGTTCTTCCTGACCCTCGACTTCAAGCAGATCGAGGACGGCATCGCCTACGGCGCCCCGCGCAACGAGTCCTGGCTGGCCGCGTTCGGTCTCACCGTGACGCTGGTCTGGATCTACCTGGAGATGCTGCGGCTGGTGGCGATCTTCACCAACAACGACTAGCGCACGCGCCGGCCGTGACGTGAGAAGGGCCCCGGGTCACGACCCGGGGCCCTTCGCCGTCTAGAGCAGCTTGCGGGCTGCCCTCCTGAGGTCGTACTCGTGGACGATCGCCTTCGCGTGGCCGTACGCGAGGTCGTACTCGTGCCGGAGCCAGCTGACCTTCTCCTCGAAGCGGAACAGGGCGGGGCCTTCTTCTACGGTGCGCAGCCAGTCGGAGACTTCACGACCGGTGCAGTGGGGGATGCGGGCGAGCAGATTGCGGTGGGTCTCCTCCGAGAAGAGCTGGGACATCGGCGCCTCCGAACGCAAAGGGGATGTAAGCCGGTCCTTCACGTCACCGTGCCTGAGCGTTCGCGTATTGGCAACAGTGCGGCACGTTACTCTCGGCGCGTGGTTGATACGACGCCCTTGACCCGAGCAGTGGATCATTTCGCCGACCGGTTGCGCGCGGCTCCGCAGAGCCGGCTGCAGAGAGGGGCTGCGGGGGAGGCCCTGGAGCTGGCCAGGGAGTTGGCCCGGCGGGCCCAGGCCGTTGAGGAGCCGGGGACAGAGCCCCGGGAGATGCCGGACGCGGGGATGTTCGCCGCGGCCGACCAGATGCTGGTTGCCGCACATGACTTGGCGCTGGTGCTGCGCAGTGACGACGAAGTCGCCGACGCGGTGCGGTTGGTCGACGAGGCGCGGGAGAGGGCGGGGGTCTGACGCCCCTGTCCCCTGGTGGCCGTCAGAGTGACGCTATGACCCTGTCGGCCAGGATGTAGACCGTTTCCTCGCCGCAGGCGAAGGTGAGGGTGTAGGCGCCGGAGATGCCGGAACCGCCCAGCAGGTACGGGGCCTCGCCCGCCTCCACGGCCGTGGCGAGGCGTTCGGCGGTCTCGCGGTGGCCCGGGGTCATGCACAGGGTGGTGCCGTCGGCGAAGACGTAGACGTCGAGGGTGCCGAGGGGGCCCGGCCGGACGTCGCAGAGTTCGATGTGGTCGGCGGCCAGCTGCTCCAGTGTGGTGACCGTGCGCTCGTGGTCGTTCACCATCGGGGACTGCACCGGGACGAAGTCGGGGTGCGAGGGGTGACGGCGGCGGGCCGCGGCCAGTTCCGGGGACTCCCCGGCGAACTCGTCGGCGTCGGCCGTCGGCTCGGACACCGGCTCCAGGCCGGCGAAGTCGGTCTGCCGGGGCAGGAACAGCTCGGTGTCGGGCAGGCCGAGCAGAGTCGGCGCGTCGGAGGCGTCACGGGCCTCCTGCGCGGCCCAGAAGGCGCGCGCCTCGGCCAGCTCCCGCTCCCGCTCCTCGGCGAGCGCCTCCGCCACGGCCGTACGTATCTGGTCGGCGTCGGCATGGCTGCGGGCGTTCGGCAGCAGCGCGCGCATGGCGGCGGACTGGTTCTCCGCCAGCTGGGTGTGCAGCTCCGCGAGCTGGCGGCGCAGCTTGAGAACGGTGCGCAGGACGGCGACGCCCACGGCGCCGGTGGCGGCCGTGGTGAGCAGCAAGGCGATCGGCATGGCGCTCACTGACGTACTCCCGGTTCAAAGTCGACCCCCGACTTCCTACATCAGCTTGAAGGGCGGACTAAGCAGCTGTCAGTGCGTAACGTCACGAAACGGACAGGACCTTGGCCTCGGGGGTGCCATGTGCGCCTGGCTGACCTGCGGTGACCTGCACTGATGTGTCCGGCGAGTCAGATAGGTCACATCCTGGGGGAGATTGGATCACGGAAAGGCCCAGAACCTTGGAGTTTCCTCGGTTCTGGGCCCTTGCCGGACGCAGCGTGCCCGGTCGGCTACCGGGCGTGGGTCAGCTGAGGCGCTCGATGACCATCGCCATGCCCTGGCCGCCGCCGACGCACATCGTCTCCAGGCCGAACTGCTTGTCGTGCCACTGCAGGGAGTTGATGAGCGTGCCGGTGATGCGGGCGCCGGTCATGCCGAAGGGGTGGCCGACGGCGATGGCGCCGCCGTTGACGTTCAGCTTGTCGATGTCGATGCCGAGGTCGCGGTAGGAGGGGATCACCTGGGCGGCGAAGGCCTCGTTGATCTCGACCAGGTCGATGTCGTCGATGGTGAGGCCGGCGCGGCGCAGGGCCTGCTTGCTCGCCTCGACCGGGCCGAGGCCCATGATCTCGGGGGAGAGGCCGGAGACGCCGGTGGAGACGATCCGGGCGAGCGGGGTCAGGCCCAGCTCGCGGGCCTTGGTGTCGCTCATGATGACGACGGCGGCGGCGCCGTCGTTGAGCGGGCAGCAGTTGCCGGCGGTGACCAGGCCGTCCGGGCGGAAGACCGGCTTGAGGCCCGCCACGCCCTCCAGGGTGACACCGGGGCGCGGGCCGTCGTCCTTGCTGACGACCGTGCCGTCCGGGAGCGTCACCGGGGTGATCTCGCGCTCCCAGAAGCCGTTCTTGATGGCCTGCTCGGCCAGGTTCTGCGAGCGGACGCCGAACTCGTCCATGTCCTCGCGGGTGATGCCCTTGGCGCGGGCCAGGTTCTCGGCGGTCTGGCCCATCGCGATGTAGGCGTCGGGGATCAGCCCGTCCTCACGCGGGTCGTGCCACGTGGTGCCCTCCTGCTGGGCTACGGCGGCGGTGCGGGCCTCGGCCTCGGCGAAGAGGGGGTTGTGGGTGTCCGGGAGGCCGTCGGAGCTGCCCTTGGCGAAGCGGGAGACCGTCTCGACACCGGCCGAGATGAAGACGTCGCCCTCGCCGGCCTTGATGGCGTGCAGCGCCATGCGGGAGGTCTGCAGGGACGAGGAGCAGTAACGGGTGATCGTGCAGCCGGGCAGGTGGTCCATGCCCATCTGTACGGCGACGATGCGGCCGAGGTTGTGGCCCTGTTCGCCGCCGGGGAGGCCGCAGCCGAGCATCAGGTCGTCGATGTCCCGGGGGTCCAGCTCGGGGACCTTGGCGAGCGCGGCCTGGATGATCGTGGCGGTCAGGTCGTCGGGGCGCAGATCCTTGAGGGAACCCTTGCCGGCGCGGCCGATGGGGGAGCGGGCGGTCGAGACGATGACGGCTTCGGGCATCACGGCTCCAGTGAACGGGTTTTCTTGCGGGCAGGGCCGGTTGGGAAGTTACCGCTACGTATGGTTCAGGTCACCGGTGTTGGGGTGTGACACTGACCGCAATTTACTAAGCGCTTGCTTTTGCCTCCGGCGGTTCAGGTGGACGGGCGGGCGGGCTCGGCCTCCGGCACCCTGCGCCGCCGGCGTCGCTTCAGCAGTGCCCACGGTCCACGCGGCCCCGTCGGCATGGCCGCCGTGACCTCCGTACCCGCCTCCGACGCGGCCTCGGCGGCGGCGCGGGCCACCGGCAGGAAGCCCTCGCGGCGGGACACGTCCGGGCGTTCCTCCTCCGCCGGCCACAGGCCGAGGGCGGCGCACACCGTCGGCAGGACAGCCATCGCCGCCGTCGCGTAGCCCTCCGCCGAGGGGTGGTAGTTGTCCGGGCCGAAGAGTTCCCGGGGGTTCGCCTCGAACTCGGGGCCCAGCAGATCGCCCAGCGACACCGTGCGCCCGCCCTGCCCCACGACCCCGATCGTCTGTGCCGCCGCCAGCTGCCGCGAGGCCCGCCGGGCCAGCCAGCGCAGCGGCTGCTGCACCGGCTCGATGGTGCCGAGGTCGGGACAGGTGCCGACCACCACCTCCGCACCGGCCGTGCGCAGCCGCCGTACCGCCGACGACAGGTGCCGTACCGAGCGGGTCGGCGGCATCCGGTGCGTCACGTCGTTCGCGCCGACCATGATCACGCAGATGTCCGGGACGGGAAACGAGGAACCCAGCACCAGGCCCACCTGGCGGTCCAGGTCGTCGGACTGGGCCCCGGGCTGGGCGACGTTGCGTAGTTCCACCGGGCGTTCCGCCACCGCGGCGAGCCCCGACGCCAGCAGTGCGCCCGGTGTCTGGCCCGCCCGGTGCACGCCCTGTCCGGCCGCCGTGGAGTCGCCGAGCATGGTCAGGCGGAGGGGCGGTTCACCGGGGATGTCGTAGGTGTGACCGTAGACGCCGTCGGCCACCGGGACGCGGCCGCCGGCGCCGTTGCCCACATGGCGCCGGGCCAGTCGTACCTCCGCCAGCAGCAGGCCGACCGCCGCCGCGCCGACCAGCCCGACCCCGCCACCGCCGTACGCCGCTCCGGCCGCGATACGCCGGGCCACCCTCGCCCTCGACATGCTCGTCATGCGTCGCCGCCACCTCCTCGTAGCCGTACACCCACTCCTTGCCCCGTACAGCCCGTACGCCAATCTCGACGGTGAGTGAACGACCGCCCGGGCCGCACGCCTGGCCTTAGGCTGGCGGCACCACTACGACCACTTTTTTGCAGCGACCGGAGACAACGGTGCAATTCCACGACTCGATGATCAGCCTCGTCGGCAACACCCCGCTGGTGCGGCTCAACAACGTGACCAAGGGCATCCAGGCGACCGTCCTGGCCAAGGTGGAGTACTTCAACCCGGGCGGCTCCGTGAAGGACCGCATCGCCCTGCGCATGATCGAGGCCGCCGAGCAGAGCGGGGAGCTGAAGCCGGGCGGCACGATCGTCGAGCCGACCAGCGGCAACACCGGCGTGGGGCTCGCGATCGTCGCCCAGCAGAAGGGCTACAAGTGCATCTTCGTCTGCCCTGACAAGGTGTCGACGGACAAGATCAACGTGCTGCGCGCGTACGGCGCGGAAGTGGTCGTCTGCCCGACCGCCGTGGCACCCGAGCACCCGGACTCGTACTACAACGTCTCCGACCGCCTCGTCCGCGAGACCCCGGGCGCGTGGAAGCCCGACCAGTACTCCAACCCCAACAACCCGCTCTCGCACTATCACTCGACCGGCCCCGAGCTGTGGGAGCAGACCGAGGGGAAGATCACCCACTTCGTGGCGGGCGTGGGCACCGGTGGCACCATCTCCGGTACCGGGCGCTATCTGAAGGACGTCAGCGACGGCAAGGTCAAGGTCGTCGGCGCCGACCCGGAGGGGTCCGTCTACTCCGGCGGCTCCGGGCGGCCGTACCTCGTCGAGGGCGTGGGCGAGGACTTCTGGCCGACCGCCTATGACCGGACCGTCGCGGACGAGATCGTCGCCGTGTCCGACAAGGACTCCTTCCAGATGACCCGCCGCCTCGCCAAGGAGGAGGGGCTGCTCGTCGGCGGCTCCTGCGGCATGGCCGTCGTCGCCGCGCTGCGGGTCGCCGAGCGGCTCGGGCCCGACGACGTCGTGGTGGTGCTGCTCCCGGACAGCGGGCGTGGCTACCTCAGCAAGATCTTCAACGACGAGTGGATGGCCGACTACGGCTTCCTGGAGGACGAGGGCCCGAGCGCCCGCGTCGGCGACGTCCTCAGCGACAAGGCGGGCGGCTCCATCCCGTCCCTGGTGCACATGCACCCGGAGGAGACCGTCGGCCAGGCCATCGAGGTGCTGCGCGAGTACGGCGTCTCGCAGATGCCGGTCGTCAAGCCGGGCGCCGGTCACCCGGATGTGATGGCCGCCGAGGTCGTCGGGTCCGTAGTGGAACGGGAGCTGCTGGACGCCCTGTTCAGCAAGCGCGCCTCCCTCGACGACCCGCTGGAGAAGCACATGTCCGCCCCGCTGCCCCAGGTCGGCTCCGGCGAGGCGGTCGGCGACCTGATGTCCGTGCTCGGCTCGGCCGACGCGGCGATCGTCCTCGTCGAGGGCAAGCCGACCGGTGTGGTCAGCCGGCAGGACCTGCTGGCCTTCCTGGCCAAGGGCGGTAACAGGTGACGAACCTGCGGTGAACGGCCCGTGACCCGGGCGAACTTACGGTGACCTGGGCCGTTCGAGCCGTACCGGAAGTGTCACGTGCGCGCAGCACCCGCTTAACACGCGTCCGGCAGATTAGTGGGTGTCGGCAGGGCGGGAGCGGCTCCCCGCCCCGGCCGGCGCCGAACGGCGCCAAGGACCTCCGGAGCGGCTCCCGGACCTCCATGGACGCCACGGACGCGCAGCCCGGCCCTGACCCGGCCCGCGTCCCTCGCGGGGACCGCCGTCGTCCCGCCCCCCGGCAACGGGGGTGCGGCGGTCCCCGCGCAATTCTCTTCCAGGGGCTCAGTGAGCGGTGCTGGACTCCCAACTCCCCAGCAGCGCCAGCCTCTCCGCCGTCTCCGACCCGGGCTCCGGTGTGTACGCCACGATCGTCTGGTCCGGGGACGCCGGGATGGTCAGGGTCTCGTACGGGAGGGTCAGCAGGCCCGCCACCGGGTGCCGGATCTTCTTCACGCCGTACGCGCACTCCTTGACCTCGTGGTCCGCCCACAGCCGGCGGAAGTCCTCGCTCTTCAGGGAGAGTTCGCCGACCAGCGCGCACAGCTCGGGGTCGTCGGCGTACCGGCCCGCGTTCACGCGCAGGTGGGCCACCGTCTGGGCGGCGACCGCATGCCACTCGGGGTAGAGGTCACGGCCGGCCGCGGCCAGGAAGACCTGCCGGGGCATGCTGCGCTCCGCCGGGGCCACGCGGCTGAAGCCGTTCACCGCGTCGCCGAGGGCGTTCCAGGCGAGGACCTCCATGCGGCGGCCCAACACGAACGCGGGGCTGCGCTCCATGCCGTCGAGCAGGATCTGCACGCCGGGGCGGACCCGGGGCGCGGTCTGCTGCCGCCGCCCGCGCTGCCGGCGGGGACGCGCCACCGTCCGCAGATGCGCGTGCTCGGTCTCGTCCAGTCGCAGCACCCGGGCGATCGCGTCCAGGACGGCGTCGCTGACGCTCGTCCCCCGCCCCTGTTCCAGGCGGATGTAGTAGTCGACGCTGACCCCCGCGAGCTGCGCCACCTCCTCGCGGCGCAAGCCCGGTACGCGGCGCCGCCCGTGGCTGGGCAGCCCCACCTCCTCGGGCTGTATCCGCGCCCGTCGCGAGCGCAGGAAGTCGCCGACTTCGCCTTCCAGCCAATCCCCGTCCATGCCCCGATCGTAGGGGAGGCCCCGCACCGCGAACCTGGTACTGGCATACCCAGGAAAAGCACATCCCTGGGTGCGGGCGGCGGATACGGCGAGGGTGGTGTCAGCCGCCGGGGAACCGCCCCGGTGCGAACACCCAGGGGGAACACCCATGTCGTACGAGAACCTGTCCGGCCGCACCGCCGTCGTCACCGGAGCCGCCAGCGGCATCGGCGAGGCCCTCGCGCTGCGGCTGGCCGCCGAGGGCGCCCGGGTGGCGCTGCTCGCCCGGCGCGCGGACCGGCTCCAGGCGCTGGTGGAGAAGATCCGGGCCGACGGGGGCGAGGCGCTCGCCGTGGCCGCCGACGTCACCGACGACGCGTCGGTGGCGGCCGCCCGGGATCTGGTGCACGAGACGTTCGGGGCCGTCGACCTCGTCGTCAACAACGCCGGGGTCATGCTCCCGAACCCGGTCGCCGACGGCCGGCTCGACGAGTGGCAGCGGATGCTCGACACCAACGTCACCGGAGTGCTGCGGGTCATCCGCGCCTTCCGCGCCGACCTGGTGGCCGCCGCCGGCGAGGGCCGCGCCGCCGACCTGGTGAACGTCTCCTCCATCGGCGCCCACATCGCCTTCCCCAACTACGCGGTGTACGGCGCCACGAAGGCCGCCGTCACCTATCTCTCGCAGTCCCTGCGCACCGAGTTCGGGCCGCTCGACGTACGGGTGACGAACATCGAGCCGGGGCTGACGGAGACCGAGCTGAAGGACCACGTCGACAGCGCGGAGCTGTCCGGGCAACTGGACGGCATGGTCGAGGCGATCGGTGCCCTCTCGGCGGCCGAGGTGGCGGACGTCGTCGCCTACGCCACCAGCCGGCCCCGGCACGTCAACCTCCGCCAGATCATGGTCCTGCCGACCCGGCAGGCCTGAGCGGGGCTCAGTCCTGCCGGTCGGAGCGGTCGCGGCGGCCGGTGAGCAGCTCCGGGTTGAGCCGTACCGCCTGGGCGAAGTTGACGCCGACGATGCCGACCCAGGTGGCGATCGTCCCGGTCGTCCCCGCCACGCCGCCGCCCACGGCGGACAGCGGGATGGCGAGGACCAGCGAGAGGACGCCGAACCCGAAGCGCTCGGTCCAGGTGTCGGCGTCCTTCGGGCGCCGCGCGCCGCGCGCGGACTCCATCCGCTGCTCGGCCAGGTGGCGCCGTACCCGGCGGTCCACCGTGTCGTCGATCCGCTGCTCGACCTTCTCCAGGAAGGAGTCCACCAGGGCGGAGTCGTAGTCGTCGCCCAGGTCCCTGCGTGCCCGCACGGTGGCGTCGAGGTCCTTCTTGAGGTCGACGTCCCGTGTGTCCGGTGTGCTCATGCCATTCACCCTAGGGAACGGCCACGCCCTCCGCACTGGGGACAACCCCCCTCTTCGGGTCCTGCTTCACCTGCCCGTGCTGCTTGAGGCCGGTGAGACGTCCCTTGCCCGGCTGCATAACGTCATGCAGAGTTCTTGGTGTGTGAATAGCTCGTCGGGGACCGAGGGGAGTTCGGGCGTCATGTCGTCTCGCATCGTGGACGCGCCGCAGGCCGTGCCGTCCATGCCGTCGGCGCGGACCGCGACCGTCGTCCTGGACGGGTCCGGACTCGGCGTCGAGGACGTCGTGCGCCTGGCCGACGGCGCCGCGCATCCCGTCCCCGAGACCGGCGCGATGCGGCGCGCGGAGCACTCCTGGAACGCCGCCCGGCAGATCGCCGCCACCGGGCGCGTCTACGGCCGCTCCACCGGCGTCGGCGCCAACCGGAACGAGGACGTGCCCACCGAGGCCGCCGCCGGCCACGGCCTGCGCCTGCTGCGCAGCCACGCCGGTGCCATCGGCGACGAACTCCCCGCCCGCCAGGTGCGCGCGATGCTCGCCGTCCGCGCCAACCAGCTGCTGGCCGGCGGCGCGGGGCTGCGGCCCGGCGTGGTCACCGCTCTGTGCGAGGCCCTGGGGAGCGGCGCGTATCCGGTGGTCAACGAGTTCGGCTCCGTCGGCACCGGCGACATCGCGGCCCTCGCCCAGGCCGGTCTCGCGCTCGCCGGGGAACACCCCTGGCGCGGCGCGGGCGCCCCCGAGCCACAGCCCCTCGACAACAACGACGCCCTCGCCCTGATCAGCAGCAACGCCCTCACCCTCGGCCAGTCCGCGCTCGCCCTGCACGAACTGCGCGGGCTCATCGGCGCCACCCAGGTCGTCGCCGCGCTGTCCCTCAGCGCCGTCGACGGCTCCCACGAGCCGTACGCCGCCCCCGTGCACGCCGCCCGCCCGCACCGGGGCAGCACCGAGGTGGCCCGGCGGATGCGGGAGCTGATCGGCGCCGCCGACCGTCCCACCCCGCCGCTCGGCCGGATCCAGGACCCCTACGGCCTGCGCTGCCTGCCCCAGATCCACGGCCCGGCGCACGACGCGGCCGACGCCCTGGAGCAGGTCCTGACCGTGGAGATCAACGCGGCCGCCGAGAACCCGCTCATCGCCCCCGGGGACCTGGCCGCCTACCACCACGGCGGCTTCTACCAGGCCCAACTGGCCCTCGCCCTGGACCACTTCAGGCTCGCGCTGACCCAGGTGGCCCGGCTGTCCACCTCCCGCCTGTCCACGCTCAACGAGCCCGCCTACACCCGGCTGCGCCCTTTCCTCGCCGATCACAAGCCGGCCTCCTCCGGCGTGATGATCCTGGAGTACGCGGCCGGAGCGGCCCTGGGTGATCTGCGGGCCTTTTCCGCGCCCGCCTCGCTCGGCCACGCTGTACTCTCCCGGGGCGTCGAGGAACAGGCGAGTTTCGCCTCGCTCGCCGCGCGGCAGACCCTGCGCGCGTGCGGTGCGTATCGTCTGGTGGTCGGCTGCGAGCTGGTCGCCGCCGTCCGCGCGCTGCGCCAGCGCGACCTGCGGCCCGACCCCGGGCTGCCGGCCGGCCGGGCCTTCGCACTCGCCGATTCGGTGCTCGACGCCGACCCGGCCGACCGGCCGCTCACGGACGACGTGACGCAGGCGGCCACACTGCTCGACCGGTTCACGGACATCTGGAGGGGGAGCGCGTCATGAGCGTGGACAGGGACACCGGTGCCGGTGTCGTGGAAGGTGCCGCGTCCGGTGGCGTGACCGACACCCCCGCGAACCGCCTGCAGGCGCTCTTCGAAGGGCACCGGCTCACGCCCACCCAGCGCCGGATCGCGCACAGCATGGTGCGGCGGGCCGCCGACGTGCCCTTCCTGTCCAGCGTGGAGCTGGCCGAGCTGGCCGGGGTCAGCCAGCCCTCGGTGACCCGGTTCGCCGTCGCGCTCGGCTTCGACGGCTATCCGGCGCTGCGCAAGCATCTGCGTGAGGTCGTACCCGCCGAACCGGCTGCCGAGGCGGGCGCCTTCAACGAGTACCAGCAGGCCGTCGAGGCCGAGATCGAGAACCTTCGGCACCTCGCCGAACTCCTCGCCGACCCCCGCCCGGTGCAGCGGGCCGGCCGGATCCTGGCCGCCTCCCGCCCGCTGCCGGTGCTGGGCCTGCGCGCCGCCGCCTCCCAGGCGTACGGCTTCGCCTACTTCGCCGCCAAGGTCCACCCGGACGTCCGGCTGCTCAACGAGGGCGGCACGATGATCCAGGACCGGATCGACGCGGCCGTCCGCGCGGGCGCCTCCGCGCTGCTGTGCTTCGCGCTGCCCCGGCATCCCCGCGAGGTCGTCGACACCCTCGCCTACGCCAAGGACGTGGGCCTGACGACCGTCACCGTCGCCGACTCCGCGTTCGCGCCGGTCGCCAAGCACTCCGACCTGCTGCTGCCCGCCGCCGTCGGCACCGGGCTCGCCTTCGACACCGCGTGCGCGCCGATGCTGCTCGGGCGGGTGCTGCTGGAGGCGGTCTGCGACGACCTGCCCCAGGCACAGGCCCGGCTGGAGGAGTTCGACGCGAAGGCGGCGGCCCGCGGGCTCTTCGTGGAATGACGGTGGACTTCGAGCCCGGGTGCTCTCAGATTCGTCTCACCTTCGGCCGCTAGCTTCCCCACGAGACACACGCGTGTGGTGGACACGTGACACGGGAGGCTGACGTGGCGCGCGGAGGACAGGGGCTGGCCCGGGTGGCCGTCGTCGTACGGGCCGGGGCCGCACCACTGTGGTGGTTCGGGGTGGTCGCCGCCGGGATCGGGGCGCTGGCGCCGGGGCTGACCGGGCGGCGGATCGGGGTGCTCGCCGGTGCCGCGCTGTTCCTCGTCGGTGCGGCCGCCGTGGCGCTGCTGCGGCGGGGCCGGTACGGCGCCCTCGCCCGCGGCGCGGCCCGCGCGGGCAAGTACGACATACTGCAGGACCGGGCGGTGACCGTGCGCAACTGGCGCCGCGGCCACCGCTGGTGGCTGCTGACGGCCTTCGTCGTCGCGCTCGGCTCCTCCTTCGCGGTGCCCGCGGCCGGCGGCATGCTGCTGGCCGGGCTCGGCACCGGGCTGCGGCTGAAGGCCGCCTGGATCGGGCGGCTCGAGCGGGCCGGGGAGACGCTGCTGTGGGTGCGCGTCGACTGGCTCGACCGGCGCGCCGGGCGCCCGGCGGGCAGGCACGTGAAGGGCCTGCGCGGTACGGGCACCGCGGCCGGCGACGCGGCCCCGGGCGGGTCCCGCCGCCGCACCGCGGCGCTGCTCCGGCCGGACAGGCCCTAGACCTCCAGCTCCTCCTCGATCCGCTTCAGCTGGTGCCGGGCCATCGCCAGGTTGGCCCGGGACGAGTCCAGGACGAGGTAGAGGAACAGGCCGTTGCCGCCGCGCCCCTTGAGCAGGCGCACCAGGTGGTACTGGTCCGTCAGCGTGATCAGGATGTCCTCGATCTCGCCCTTGAGGTTCAGCATCTCCATCGTGCGCATCTTGGCGCGGATCACGTCGGTGTTGCCCGCGGCGGCCACGTTCAGGTCGAAGGTCTTGCTGCCGCCCATCGTGCCCAGCGCCATCCCGCTGGTGTAGTCGACGAGCGCGACGCCGGTGGCGCCCTCGATCGAGGTGAGGGCTTCCTTCAGCGCGGTCTCGGTGTTGGCCATGGTGGTCCTCTCAACTGTCGGTTGCGGTGGGTGTGGTGCCCGTGCGCTGGGCGCGCGTGGTCCGGGTGCGTGCCGGTGCGGATCTGGCGGCCGTACGGGCCGAGCGGGCCGCGGCGTCGGCGGCGTCGAGCAGCTCCCCGATCCGGGCGCCGGCCCGGCGCCCCTCCAGGTGCAGCCGGCCGACGTTGACCCGGTCCTGGGCGAGCAGGGTCAGTACGGCGGTGCGGCCGGCCGCGTAGGTGGCGACGTAGCCGCGCTCGCCGCGCACCAGCAGCTCGCGGAAGCCGCCGTTCCCGGTGGCGTCGGTGACCCGCACGGCGACGCCGAGCGCGGCGGCGGTGAGGGCGGAAAGGCCCTCCGGGTCGACTCCGGGCGTGTCGTGGGCGACGACGAGGCCGTCGACGCCGGCCGCCAGGGCGCCGGTGAGCTGCGGCACCCGGCTGCGCAGCCGGTGCAGCTCGTCCAGGACGGCCTGGAGGTCCTCCTTGGACACCATCAGCTCTCTCCTCTCGGCGGTGCGGTGCCGTTCAAAGCGCCTCCAGTGCATCCCTGAGCCTCTTCAGCAGCGCGATGTCGGGGTCGGTGACCGGGGGTGGGGGCGGCGGGGCGGGCGCCGTCGGCTGGGGGGTGACATGGCCGGCCGCCGCGAGCCGGCGTATGTCGACCAGCGTGTGGAAGGCCTGCCGGCCCAGGTTCCGGGCGATCCGGGTGGCCGTGCGGACGCCGTCCACGCGGTCCAGGACCGCCCGCTGCCGGGGCGTGACCGGCGCGGCGGCGGCCGGCCCGGCGGCGGGGTCCGCACGGATCAGCGGGGCGCTGTCGACGGCCGGGTCGGGCCACAGCCGGTGCAGCAGCAGCCGGCGGCGCAGCGTCTCGCGTTCCAGCGCGACGACCGGGACCGAGGGCAGCGGGCCGATCCGGGGCGTGCCGTCGTAGCGGAACCGGCCCGGGGCGCTGCTCGGGGCCAGCGCGAAGAACCCGGCGTCGTACAGCGCGTCCAGATGGCACAGCTCCAGCGCGCCCGCGGGTAACAGCCCGGATTCCAGCAGGAGTTCGGCGGCCTGCAGCGGGCCGGGGGTCGCGGCGGCGGCCCGCTGCCAGGCGGTGCCCGCGAGGGTGCCGTGGGCCGTGAGGAGCACGTCGAGGCCCGGGGAGTGGGGGCTCTCGACGTGCACCACCCGGCCCTCGGCGAGAAACAGGGTGCCGTGCTCGCGGACCAGGACGCCGGTGGCCCGCTCCTCGGCGAGCCGGGTCAGCATCGGCGACAGGGCCCGGCCCGCCGACTTGTCCCGCACCGGCAGCGGCGGCGGAGGTATCCGCGTCACGGTCATCCCAGCACCAGCCGGGCGGCCATCTCGCCGAGCCGGATCCGGGCGAGCGCGAGGTTGCCCTCCTCGCGCCCGAGCCACAGATGCAGGAAGACGCTGCTGTCGAAGGACGTGTCCACGAATCTCAGCAGGTGGTAGCTGTCGTGGTTGCTGACGATCACGTCCTCGACGGGCGGGTGGCCGTCCCCGTGGGCCGCGAAGGCGCCGTGCTCGGCGGCCATCCGGGCCAGTTCGGCGGCCTCGGCGGCGGTCGTCTCGTGATCGCCGCCGGGCGCCTCCCCGACCGTGCCGAGGGCCAGTCCGCTCGTCCAGTCCACCAGCGCCGCTCCCCGCGCACCGGGCAACCGCATCGCTTCCAGCAGGCACTCGTCGATTCCGGGCACCGTGGCTCCCCTCCCGCCTGGGACTCCGGCTGAGTGACAGCGACACTACGCATCGTGTGCGCGGGAGGTGAGGCCTTTGGCATTTTCCAGTGGAACATGCGTCCGGCGTACTAGTGTGGGTCAACTGACGTGTGTGTCAGGCGAGTTGATTCATTCCCGCGAGGGGTGCCGGGGTGTGTCAACGGTCTCCGGGTGCTCGCAGGGTGGTGAGCGTGTCCGCGTGCGCCCCGCCGGACTCCGCCACCACCTCGGCGATCGTCTGCGGCTCGCGGACGGCCGCGAAGGCGACGCCTCCCGAGCCGTCCGGTGCGAAGCCGTGGATGCCGGGCCGGGGGAGGGAGTTGTAGGCGTAGTGGTGGGCGAAGTAGTACGCGCCCGTGTCCAGTGCCGCCGCGTAGTCGCCCTGCTCCAGCAGGGGCAGCGCGCGCCCCTCGGCCAGCAGGTCGCCCGAGAAGCAGGCCGGACCGGCCACGTCCTGCACCACGTCGGGCCCCGGCTTCGGCCGCCCCTTGGCGTCGTACGCGGCGATCCTCAGCGGCCACGCCCCCGGCGCGTACACGGTCCGCGTCGCCACCTGCACACCCGCGTGCGTCACCGCGATCCGCCGCCCGCCCGCGCTCTTGGCGTACTCCACCCGGGCCACCACCGTGCCGTGCTTGGCCAGCAGCGACCGCCCGAATTCGGTCACCAGCCCGTACCGCCCGTCGAACAGCCCCGGCACCTCCCCGGCCAGCAGCCGGGCGTGCTCCGCGTACGACGGCGCCGTGGCCTCGCCCGCGAAGTTCACCGGCAGCCCGCCGCCGATGTCGAGCGTGTCGATCTGCCGCCGCCCCGCCCGCGCGTTGATCTCCTCCGCGAGCGCGTACGTCTCGGCCACCCCCCGTGCCAGCAGTGCCGGCGGAATGCCCTGCGAGCCGGTGTGCGCGTGCAGCCGGGTCAGCCAGGGCCGGTCCAGATACGCCCGCACGGCCCACTCGCGCGCTCCCTCGTCGCGCAGCGCCACCCCGAACTTCGAGGTCGCCGTCGCCGTCGAGGTCGCCCCGATCGTGCCGCCGCCGACCTGCGGGTTGACCCGGATGCCGAGCGGGGACCCGGTGGGGGCCGTGCGCACGAGGGTGTCCAGGCGGTCCAGCTCCTGCGGGTTGTCGGCGTTCACCGCGATGCCCAGCGCCAGCGCCTCCCGCAGCTCGGCCGGGGTCTTGGCGGGTGAGTCCAGCACGGTCCGGCCGGCCGGCACCCCGGCCGCGCGGGCCAGCGCCAGCTCGCCCGGGCTCGCCACCTCCGCGCCGATGCCCGCCTCGTGCAGCAGCCGCAGCACCGGCACCAGCGGGGTCGCCTTCACCGCGAAGGCGTGCAGCACCGGCGTCCCGGGCGGCAGGACCGCGTCGAACGCCGCCCGCAGGGCCGCCGCCGACCTCCGGATCCCGGTCACGTCCAGCAGTCCCACCACGGCCGCGTCCGGCCCCAGCAGTCCCTGCTCCACGGCCGCGCGCACCGCCTCGTCCCGCCGGGCCGCACGTTCGCGAGCTTCCGTTTCGAGCTCCTGCTCCACGGCTTCTCCCCTCGTTCGCCCTCGTGTCCGTCTCGCGTACATCCAGCCAAACACCGACGGCGCGCGGACGGGGTCGGCCCGATGTATTGACTAGTTCTATTCAGAAAGACAGGATGTGAATAGACATAGCAACAGGAGGAGGCAGACGATGTCGGGACCCCGCCCCGTACGAGCCCCGCGCGGCACGGAGCTCAGCGCCCTGGGATGGCAGCAGGAAGCCGCCCTGCGCATGCTGCAGAACAACCTCGACCCGGAGGTCGCGGAGCACCCCGACAAGCTCGTCGTCTACGGCGGCACCGGCAAGGCCGCCCGTGACTGGCGCTCCTTCGACGCGATGGTCCGCACGCTGAAGACCCTCAAGCAGGACGAGACCATGCTGGTCCAGTCCGGCCGCCCGGTCGGCGTGATGCAGACCCACGAGTGGGCCCCGCGCGTCCTCATCGCCAACTCCAACCTGGTCGGCGACTGGGCCAACTGGGAGGAGTTCCGCCGCCTGGAGGCCCTCGGCCTGACCATGTACGGCCAGATGACCGCCGGCTCCTGGATCTACATCGGCACCCAGGGCATCCTCCAGGGCACCTACGAGACCTTCGCCGCCGTCGCCGCGAAGAAGTTCAACGGCACCCTCGCGGGCACGATCACCCTCACCGCCGGCCTCGGCGGCATGGGCGGCGCCCAGCCCCTCGCCGTGACCATGAACGACGGCGTCGCCATCTGTATCGACTGCGACCCGCGCGCCATCGAGCGCCGCATCGAGCACCGGTACCTGGACGTCCGGGCCGACTCCCTCGACCACGCGCTCCAGCTGGCCGCCGAGGCCCGCGACGCCCGCCGCCCGCTGTCCATCGGCGTCCTCGGCAACGCGGCCGAGCTGGTCCCGCAGCTGCTCGCGATGAACGCCCCCATCGACATCGTCACCGACCAGACCTCCGCCCACGACCCGCTGTCCTACCTGCCGGTGGGCGTGGCCTTCGAGGACATGGCCGACGCCGCCGCCAAGGACCCGGCCGGCTTCACCACGCGTGCCCGTGAGTCGATGGCGAAGCACGTCGAGGCCATGGTCGGCTTCATGGACGCCGGCGCCGAGGTCTTCGACTACGGCAACTCCATCCGCGGCGAGGCCCAACTGGCGGGCTACGGGCGGGCGTTCGCCTTCCCCGGCTTCGTCCCCGCGTACATCCGCCCGCTGTTCTGCGAGGGCAAGGGCCCCTTCCGCTGGGCGGCTCTGTCCGGCGACCCCGCCGACATCGCCAAGACCGACAAGGCGATCCTGGAGCTGTTCCCGGAGAACGAGTCGCTGGCCCGCTGGATCAAGATGGCCGGCGAGCGCGTCCACTTCCAGGGTCTGCCCGCGCGTATCTGCTGGCTCGGCTACGGCGAGCGGGACAAGGCCGGCGAGCGCTTCAACGACATGGTCGCCTCCGGTGAACTGGCGGCTCCGCTGGCCATCGGCCGTGACCACCTGGACTGCGGCTCCGTCGCTTCGCCGTACCGCGAGACGGAGGCCATGCTCGACGGGTCCGACGCGATCGCCGACTGGCCGCTGCTGAATGCCATGGTGAACGTGGCGTCCGGTGCGTCCTGGGTCTCCATCCACCACGGTGGTGGCGTGGGCATGGGGCGGTCTATCCACGCCGGGCAGGTGACGGTGGCCGACGGCACGAAGCTGGGCGGCGAGAAGATCCGGCGCGTTCTCACCAACGACCCCGGTATGGGTGTCATCCGGCACGTGGACGCGGGGTACGACATCGCGGAGTCGGTGGCTGCCGAGCGTGGGGTTCGGGTGCCGATGCGTGAGGGTGACGGCGCGTGACCCAGGACGCAGTCGGGCACAGCGGCAACTCTCCGGCGGGGGCTGAGGCCTCGTCGCCGGGTGCGGGTTCGGCTGTGCCCACCCGCCCCCAGTCTCGGCTGCGCTCGACCGGGGGGACCCCCATCGCCCTGCGGAACGACTGCCCACAGCCTGTACCCCCACAGCCTGTGCGTGGTGCCTCTTTCCTTGAGATGTGGCGTGAGCTGCTCCCCATCGGGCGGCACGCCGAGTCCCGCGGCTACCGGCGCTACGCCTGGACCGGTGCCGATGTCGACTGCCGGGCCTGGTTCAAGGAGCAGGCCGAGGGGCGGGGGCTGACGTACGAGGTCGACCGGAACGGGAACCAGTGGGCCTGGCTGGGGGACCCGGCCGCCGGGGACGCCGTGGTCACCGGGTCGCACCTCGACTCCGTGCCGGACGGCGGGGCCTTCGACGGGCCCCTCGGGGTCGTGTCCTCCTTCGCCGCCCTGGACGAGCTGCGCGGGAGGGGAGTGCGGCTCGCGAAGCCCCTGGCCATCGTCAACTTCGGGGACGAGGAAGGGGCCCGGTTCGGGCTCGCCTGTGTCGGGTCGCGGCTCACCGCCGGGCAGCTGACCGTCGAGCAGGCGCACCGGCTCACCGACGGGGACGGGATCAGCCTGCCGCAGGCCATGGAGGCCGCCGGGTACGACCCCGAGGGGATCGGGGCCGATCCGGAGCGGCTGGCCCGGATCGGGGCCTTCGTGGAGCTGCACGTCGAGCAGGGGCGGGCTCTGGACCTGTCCGGGGACCAGGTGGGCATCGCCAGCGCCATCTGGCCGCACGGACGCTGGAGGTTCGACTTCAGGGGCGAGGCCAACCACGCCGGCACCACCCGGCTGGTCGACCGGCACGACCCGATGCTGTCCTACGCCGAGACCGTGCTCGCCGCCCGCCGTGAGGCCGAACTCGCCGGTGCCGTCGCCACCTTCGGCAAGATCGCCGTGGAACCGAACGGCGTCAACGCCATCCCCTCGCTGGTGCGCGGCTGGCTCGACTCCCGCGCCGCCGACCAGGAGACCCTGGACACGGTCGTCGGGGGAGTGGAGAAGGCCGCGCGGGAGTACGCCGACGCCCACGGCATCGATCTCGACGTCGTCCGGGAGTCCTTCACCCCGGTCGTGGAGTTCGACCACGCCCTGCGTGACGAACTCGGCCGCATCCTCGGCAAGGACACCGGCCTGAAGGTGCCCGTCCTCGGGACCGGGGCCGGACACGACGCCGGAATCCTCTCCGGCAGCATTCCGACCGCCATGCTGTTCGTGCGCAACCCCACCGGTGTCTCGCACTCCCCGGCCGAGTTCGCCGCCGAGGACGACTGTGTGGCCGGGGTACGCGCGCTCGCCGACGTACTGGAAGGGCTGGCCTGCAGGTGACCAAGCGGACCTACTGGTTGGAGCACGCCTGGCTCGGCGCGACCGTCGAGCCGGGAGTCGTCCTCGAGGCCGAGGGTGGGCGGATCGGCGCGGTCCGCACCGGGACGCCCACCCCGCCGCCCGGCGCCGAGGCGCTGCGCGGGCTCACGCTGCCCGGGCTCGCCAACGCCCACAGCCACGCCTTCCACCGGGCGCTGCGCGGCACCGTCCAGGTCGGCAGCGGTACCTTCTGGACCTGGCGCGAGGTGATGTACTCCGTCGCCGACCATCTGACCCCGGACACCTACCACGCCCTGGCGCGCGCGGTGTACGCCGAGATGGCCCTGGCCGGCATCACCTGCGTCGGCGAGTTCCACTACGTGCACCACGCCCCCGGCGGCACCCCCTACGCCGACCCCAACGCCATGGGCGAGGCGCTGATCGCGGCCGCCGCCGAAGCCGGTGTCCGGATCACCCTCCTCGACACCTGCTATCTGTCCTCCGGCTTCGGTGAGGCACCCAACACCCACCAGCTGCGGTTCTCCGACGGCAGCGCGGAGGCCTGGGCCGAACGCTGTGCAGTTCTCAAGGAACGGGATCACGCGCGGATCGGGGCGGCGATCCACTCCGTACGGGCCGTGCCGGCCGGCCAGCTGGCGACCGTGGCGGGGTGGGCCGAGGAGCGGCGGGCGCCGCTGCACGTGCACCTGTCGGAGCAGACCGCCGAGAACGACGCCTGCCTCGCCGCCCACGGCCGCACCCCCACCCGGCTGCTCGCCGACCACGGCGTCCTCGGGCCGCGCACCACCGGTGTGCACAACACGCATCTCACCGACGAGGACATCGCGCTGCTCGGCGGCTCCGGCACCGGCACCTGCATGTGCCCGACGACCGAGCGCGACCTGGCCGACGGCATCGGCCCGGCCGTCGCCCTGCAGCGGGCCGGCTCACCGCTCTCCCTCGGCTCCGACAGCCACGCCGTCATCGACCTGCTCGAAGAGGCGCGCGCGATGGAGCTGAACGAGCGGCTGCGCACCCGCACCCGGGGGCATTGGACGGCCGGCGCCCTGCTGCGGGCGGCCACCGCCGACGGTCACGCCGCCCTCGGCTGGGACGAGGCCGGCACCCTCGAAACCGGCGCCCTCGCCGACTTCACCACGATCGCCCTCGACTCGGTCAGGACAGCGGGGCCGCTGCCCAGGCTGGGCGCCGAGACGGCCGTATTCGCGGCGACCTCGGCGGACGTACGGCACACGGTCGTGGGCGGTCGGCACGTCGTACGCGACGGGACGCACACGCTCGTACCGGACGTGCCGCAGGCGCTGTCCGCCGCCGTCGAAGCCCTCCGAGGCTGAACCCAGCCGACCCCCGCCCGGCCACCCACGAGGACACCATGAGCAGCAGCACCGTCATCACCAACATCGCCACGCTGGTCACCAACGACCCCTCCCTCGGTGACGGCTCCCCCCTTGGTCTGATCCAGGACGCGGCCGTCGTCATCGACGGCGACCGTGTCGCGTGGACCGGTGAATCAAGCAAAGCACCCGCCACTGACAATCGGGTCGACGCGGGCGGCCGGGCGGTGCTGCCGGGCTTCGTGGACTCGCACTCCCACCTGGTGTTCGCGGGCGACCGCACCCAGGAGTTCAACGCCCGTATGTCCGGCCGCTCCTACACGGCGGGCGGCATCCGCACCACCGTCGCGGCCACCCGGGCGGCGAGCGACGCGGACCTGGAGGCGAACCTGACCCACTACCTGGCGGAGGCCCTCCGCCAGGGCACCACCACCTTCGAGACGAAGTCGGGCTACGGCCTCACCGTCGAGGACGAGTCCCGCGCCCTGCGCATCGCGGCACGGCACACCGACGAGGTGACGTACCTCGGCGCACACATCGTCTCGCCCGACTACGCCGACGACCCGGCCGCCTATGTCGCCCTGGTCACCGGCGAGATGCTGGACGCCTGCGCGCCGCACGCCCGCTGGATCGACGTGTTCTGCGAGAAGGGCGCCTTCGACGGCGACCAGGCCCGCGCGATCCTCACCGCCGGCAAGGCGAAGGGCCTGCACCCGCGTATCCACGCCAACCAGCTCTCCTACGGCCCCGGCGTCCAGCTCGCCGTCGAGCTGGACGCGGCCAGCGCCGACCACTGCACCCACCTGACGGACGCGGACGTGGACGCCCTGGCCAACGGTGACACGGTGGCCACGCTCCTGCCCGGCGCCGAGTTCTCCACTCGGGCCGAGTGGCCGGACGCCCGCCGCCTGCTCGACGCCGGCGTGACGGTCGCCCTCTCCACCGACTGCAACCCCGGCTCGTCCTTCACCTCCTCCGTCCCCTTCTGCATCGCCCTGGCCGTCCGCGACATGCGGATGACCCCCAACGAGGCGGTCTGGTCCGCCACGGCGGGCGGCGCGGCGGCCCTGCGCCGCACCGACATCGGCCGGCTGAGCCCGGGTGCCCGCGCCGACCTGACCCTCCTGGACGCCCCGAGCCACGTCCACCTCGCCTACCGGCCGGGGGTGCCCCTGGTCAGCGGGGTGTGGCGACAGGGCGTACGCGTGGTCTGAGCGGGGACCGGCGCGGGGATCACCGCGGGAGAGCGGCCCGCATCACCGCGCACCCGCCCGCCACCGCTGCTCTCCCCCGTCGTCCAGCGGCTTCAGTGCCACCCTGCACCGGCCGTCCGGGGTCACCGCCGTCTCGATGGCGATGTCGGGGCGGATGGTGCCGTCGGGGTCGATGGTGAAGCGGAGGTTGTCGCCGTTGTCGCTGTAGACCGCGTCGCACTCCCAGATGCCGACGCCCCGGTCGACCGAGCCCCGGCTGTCCAGGCAGAAGCGGTCGTCGGCTGCCGAGCGCAGTACCCCGAGGTAGGTGTCGTACCTCCAGCGCTGGGTGTCGGAGGAGGAGCACGGGGCCGTGATGACGTCGTTGCCCTGCGACAGATCGCCGTCGCGGATGTCCAGGCAGCGGTCCGTCGCCAGGTTCACCACCTGGGCGAAGGAGGTGCCGGGCGGTGTGAACGGGGGCGCCGGCCTGGGCGTGGGCTTCCGGGTGTGCGGCGGGTGTGTGGTCGGGCCGGCCGAAGTCGGGGTGGGGGAAGGGGATTTCGACGGGGATTGCGACGGGTGCCTCGTGGGGGACGGCGACGAGGACGGTGACGAGGACGGGGTGACCGAGACCGTGGCCGTCACCGTGACCGGCGGCGGCGCGGGGGTCGCGGCCGTCGGCTGCTGGTCGTCCATGTGCGCCGGGGTGAGGACGAACACCAGGAGCGGGGTCAGGGCCACGCCCAGCGCCGCCGAGGCCAGCAGGACGCGGCGCCGGGGCGGCCAGGCCGCCCGTACGGCAGAGGCGGCAGAGACGGTAGAGGCGGCGGCGGGGGCGGGCGGCGGCTCCTCGGCGCGTAGGTACGCCGTTCCGTTCCACGGCAGCAGACCCTCCGCCAGCGTCTGCCGGGGCGTGTCCCGCAGGGACCGCATCTCCTCGAACGCGGCCGTACAGTGCGGGCAGCGGGCCATATGGGCGTCCAGGTCGGCGCTGTAGCGCGGGCCCCGCGGCCGTACCGCCTCCTCGATCAGGCGGCGGAAGTCGGCGCAGCGCGGGTCGTCGGAGGCGGCGAGGCACTCGCGGAGGCAGGCCTGGGCCAGGGCCTGGAGGGCCTGCGGGGTGCCGTAGGCCACGTCGGTGCGGCTCAGGCCGAGGAAGGCGGCGGTGCGGTCCTGCGACTCCTCCTCCAGCACGCCGTACCAGATCAGGCCCTGGGTACGGGACGGCAGCGAGCGGAATGCCGGGAGGAGGGGCGGGGTGGGGCCTTCGGGGAGGCCGGAGGCGTTCAGTACGAGCAGCATTCCGGGGTCGACGCCCGCCGAGCGCTCGTCGCGTGCCCAGCCGGCGGCCAGCCGGGCGGTCAGCAGCAGGAGGCGGTGGCGCAGCGGGACGGTCGGGTCGACGCCCCGGGCCGTCTCGCGGACCGCCGTGGTGAAGACCTCGGCCGCGAGCCCGCGGGCCGCGGACTCGCTCGCGGTGCACAGCCGGGCGTAGGCCAGGACCGCCGGGTGGTGCCGGCGGCGCAGTTCCTGCAGGGCGGGGTACGCCGTCGGGGTGGGGGAGCGCAGCAGTTCGGTCAGCCGGGCGTCCGGCGCGTCCTCGTGCTCCCTGCCCGTGTCGGTTCCGCCCGCCTCGGTCCCGCCCGTTCCGGCCTCGTCCCCCTGAGACATGCGTTCAGCCTCCTCGCGCCACCGGGCGACCGCGCCCTTGCGGCCCCGGCCCGACCTACCAGCCAGTACGGGGGGCCATAGTGGTCCGAGGAGGCGGCCGGGAAAAGAGGTTTCCGCCGGTAACCACATAACGGTTGGGATCACGCGGCCGGTTGGCCGCAAGAGGGGGCAAGAGCCCGGAATGCCGGGCGGATTCACGGATACCCGCGCCACCCGGAGGGGTGGGTCCGCCGGCAAGGGCGCCGCAGCGGCCCGGCATCGGCGGCCGGGCCACTGCGCAGGCGTCACAGGGGCGGGACGCGGAGGTCACTCCTCGATCGTCAGACCCCTGCGCAGCCGTACCAGCGTGCGCGACAGCAGCCGGGAGACATGCATCTGCGAGATGCCGAGTTCCTCGCCGATCTCCGACTGGGTCATGTTCGCCACGAAACGCAGGGAGAGGATCTTCCGGTCCCGGGGCGGGAGTTCGGCGATCAGCGGCTTGAGCGACTCGACGTACTCGATGCCCTCGAGGCCGTGGTCCTCGTACCCGATGCGGTCCGCGAGCGCGCCCTCCGTCTCGTCCTCCTCGGGCTGGGCGTCCAGCGAGGAGGCGGTGTACGCGTTCGAGGCGGCCATGCCCTCGACGACCTCGTCGTTGGAGATGCCGAGCTTCTCGGCCAGCTCCGGGACGGTCGGGGCGCGGTCCAGCCGCTGGGCCAGCTCGTCCCCGGCCTTGGCCAGGTCCAGGCGCAGCTCCTGCAGTCTGCGCGGCACGCGTACGGACCACGAGGTGTCCCGGAAGAACCGCTTGATCTCGCCGATGATGGTCGGCATCGCGAAGGTCGGGAACTCGACGCCGCGCGTGAGCTCGAAGCGGTCGATCGCCTTGATCAGGCCGATGGTGCCGACCTGGATGATGTCCTCCATCGGCTCGCTGCGGGAGCGGAAGCGGGAGGCGGCGAACTTGACGAGCGCGAGGTTCAGCTCGACGAGGGTGTTACGGACGTACGAGTACTCGTGCGTCCCTTCCTCCAGCGACTCCAGGCGCTCGAAGAGGGTCTTGGACAGGGCCCGCGCGTCTACCGGGCCGATCTCGTCGTACGGGGGGATCTCCGGGAGTCCCTCGAAGGGGTCGAGGGCGTCGATGGGATGATCCAGTTGTTCCGGTGGGGGTGTCGACGTCGCGAGCGGGGTATGCGATGCGTCGAGCCGGGGTGACATGGTGTCCTCCATCGTTCTCGGCATATGGCTGCCGAAGCCAGTGAGTGCACAGCGGTGTGCGGCGCCTCCAAAGCCACGTGTAGGGGTAGGTGTCCTTACTAGCCCTACCTGCTCCACCGAGCCGATCGCAAGTGCGTTCTGTTCAGGTATGTCCGATTATGTGAGGTACTTCGGGTGCCGGAGTGCGCAAGGAAGGCGTAATGTTCGAGGGCATCAGCGTCCACGACCTCGGGAGAGAGACGGCATGGACCACGGGACGGTCGGCAGCGCACAGTCGGGCCGGCTTCTGGTGGGGGTGCGGGAAGAGGGCTCCAGCGCCGTTGTGACACCGGCGGGTGAGCTCGATCACCACACCGCCGATCTTCTGCGTGAGCCCCTCGACGACGTCCTGGCCAAGGGCTTCTCGCGCCTCGTCGTGGACTGCACGCGTCTGGAGTTCTGCGACTCCACGGGGCTGAACGTCCTGCTCGGCGCCCGGCTGAAGGCGGAGGCCGCCGGAGGCGGGGTCCACCTCGCCGGGATGCAGCCGGTCGTCGCCCGCGTGTTCGAGATCACGGGGGCCGAGGCGGTCTTCACCGTGCACGACTCGGTGGAGGCGGCCCTGGCCGACGGCGCCGACTGAGCGCGCCGTCCCCGCCCTCCCGTATGCCGCCTGCCGTCGGCGCCCGCCTCCGGCACGCCGAAAACAGGGGTGTCGTGCCGGATCGGCCGGGCAGGAGAGGGCAGGAGAAGGCGGGACACACCCTGGCGACCGCCGGCCCGGACCGCCCCGGGACCGGCGAAACGAGTGGACGGGACATACGTACGACGGACGGGCGAGCAGGACACCCCGCACGGACGGCCGGCGGGTGACGTACGGATCGGCCGGCACGAACCGGTGCCGGCCTTTTGAATCGTGAACTGGTGAATCGGTGAGGTGAAGCGCTGATGACCACCCGGCCTTACCCGCCGGGCGACCGCGGCCCGGAGCCAAGCGGCGCTTCCGGGGCGTCCGAGGAGGGTGCGCCGGCCGCCGGCGCGCCCACGGGGGCAGCCGCGCCGTCCGTGCCGTCCGGATCCGCCGGCGGCACTCGGGGCACCAGCGGGCCGCAGGTCCGCAGAATCGGTCTGCAGGGCGAGAGCGGGGTCGTCCCGCTCGCCCGCGACTTCACCCGCCAGGCGCTGTACGCATGGGGCTGGCTGCCCGCCGCCGGCGCCGACCAGCGGGCCGCGGCCGAGGACGTGCTGCTCGTCGTCTCCGAACTGGTCACCAACGCCTGCCTGCACGCGGAAGGGCCGGACGAACTGCTCCTGGCCTGCGACAACAAGGTGATCCGGGTGGAGGTCTCCGACCGCGGCACCGGCCAGCCGGCCCCCCGCACCCCCCACCGCGCCGGCCGCCCCGGCGGCCACGGCATGTTCATCGTGCAGCGGCTCTGCCTGGACTGGGGCGTCGTACGCGCCGCGGGCCGCCCGGGCAAGACGGTGTGGGCGGAACTGGGCGCTCCGGCGTGAGCACTCCGCTTCGGAGCCCGCGGAAAATCGCTTTTGGCCGGGTACGGCACTGCCTACGCTGGGCGCAACGCGCTGACGGAGACAAGTAGCCCGGGACCCGGCGAGCCGAGAGAGCCGCCGCCCGCTGTGAAGGCGGCCTCGCACCCCGGTGTGAATCCCCTCCCGAGCGCGGGGAGGAAATGCCCCGCCGGCCGGCCCCCGTCATCGGGCCCGACGAGGCCGTCGTACGACGGCGAAGGCGTGGTGGCACCGCGAGTCCCCTCTCGCCCACGCCCCGAGGGAACCGACCCGGGGCGGACCGTGCCGCCCCGCCGCACAGTTGGGCAGCACCATGCTTGACATCACCCTCATCCGGCAGGACCCCCGACGCGTCCGCGAGGGACTCGCCAAACGCGGTCTGGACGTGGACCTCGACGGCTTCCTCGCCCTGGACCAGCGGCTGCGCGAGGCCCGTACGGCCCTGGAGCGGCTGCGCGGCGAACGGCGCCGTGTCTCGGCGGACATCGCGGCCCGGCGCCGGGCGGGCGAACCGGCGGACGAACCGCTCGCCCGGGCCGCCGAACTGGCCGCGGACGTCACCGAGGCCACCGCCGCGCACACCCGGCTGGAGCAGGAGCACCGGGAGTTCCTCGACGCGCTGCCGAACCTGCCCGACCCGGACGTGCCCGCGGGCGGCAAGGAGCACAACGAGGTCGTCCGCACCGAGGGCGCCCACCCGGAACCCGGATTCCCACCCCGGGACCACGTGCAGCTCGGCCGGGACCTAGGCCTGGTCGACCACCGGCGCGGCGTCGCGCTCGCCGGCAGCGGGCACTGGGTCTACCGGGGCCAGGGAGCCGCGCTGGAGTGGGCGCTGCTCAACCACTTCCTGGACAGCCACCGCCGGGCGGGCTACACCTTCGTGCTGCCGCCCCATCTGCTCACCTGGCAGGCCGGCTACACCGCCGGTCAGTTCCCGAAGTTCGCGGACGACGTCTTCGTCACGGACCGCGCGGCCGACGGCCGTCCCGAACGGTTCCTGCTGCCCACCGCCGAGACCGCGCTCGCCGCCCTGCATCACGGCGAGACGCTGGACGAGGCCGAGCTGCCGCTCAAGTACGTGGCCTACACGCCCTGTTACCGCAAGGAGGCCGGTGGCTACCGCACCGCCGAGCGGGGCACCCTGCGCGGCCACCAGTTCAACAAGGTCGAACTGTTCCAGCTCACCCGGCCCGCTGACTCGGACGCGGCCCAGCGGGAACTGCTGGCCAGGGCCGAGCGGTTGGTGACCGACCTCGGCCTGCACCACCGGGTCACCCGGCTCGCCGCAGGGGACACCAGCGCCGCCCAGGCCAGGACGTACGACGTCGAGGTCTGGCTGCCGAGCCTGGATACCTATGCCGAGGTCAGCTCGGTGTCGAACGCCCGCGACTACCAGGCCCGGCGCGGCGGCATCCGGTACCGCCCGGAAGGCGGCGGCAGGACGGCGTACGTCCACACGCTCAACGCCTCGGGCCTGGCCACCAGCCGTCTGGTGCCGGCGCTCCTGGAACAGCACCAGCGGGCCGACGGCACGGTGGCCGTCCCCGAGGTGCTGCGGCGCTGGGGCCTGCCGGAGGTGCTGCACCGGCCGTAGGGCGCCCCGGGCCCACCCTCCACTCCAGCCACCCGTCACACACGCCGGATCACCACAACTCCGGCGTGTGATGCGTCTTCCTTCCTCACGTCGCCGGGCGTACCTTGACGGCCGAATCTGATGTGCCGTCAGGAAATCGTCAGGACATGTCGCCCGGACATGTCGTCAGGAATGAATGGGGTGGACCGACCGTGTCGTACCCGAAACGAACCGCCGCGCTCGCGTCCGCCGCGGCCCTGGCCGGCTCGGCGGTGCTGCTGTCCGCGCCGGCCGCCCACGCCGACGTCGTCGACGTCAACTACCGCTGTCAGACCCCGATCGGCGTCAAGAGCGCCGTCTCGCCCATCGACATGAAGGGTGTCAGGAGCGGCAGCGGCTACAAGATCACCATGTCCTGGCAGAAGGGCGTCTCCTCCAGCCCGGTCGAGCTGGGCAAGGGCGCGATGAGCCCGTCCGCCACCATCAGGCTGGGCAGCGCCGACAGCGGCACGCTGCCGGTCAGCGGGCCGCCCAACGCGGCCGCGATCCCCGCCAACACGCCCATCAAGATCAGCGACCTGACCGGCACCTATACGCCGAAGCAGACCGGCAAGGTCACCTTCACGCCGGGCACGCTCGTCATCAAGGCGCTGGGTACGACGACGACCTGCACGCCGACCAACAGTCCGAAGCCGGGGCTGACACTGGACGTGACGGCGGCAGGCGGCTCAGGGTCCTCGTCGTCCTCCTCGTCCTCCTCGTCCTCCTCGTCTTCGTCATCTTCGTCGTCCTCCAACCACCAGCTCCCGCAGACCGGCCCGGAGGACTCCGCGGTCGCCCTCGGCACGCTCGGCGGCACAGTGCTCCTCGCGGGCGCGGCGGGCACCCTCTGGCTGACCCGCCGCGGCCAGCCGACACGCCGCTGACCCGGGCCGACCACCGCCGAGAACCAGGCCACCGCTGGAGCCGCCGATGCCGTCCGCCGCCCGCGCCCTGATCCGCCATCGGCACCCGTCCCGGGCCCGCGTGTCGCTCCCGGTCCGTGCCGCCCTGCCCGCGGTCCTGTGCCTGTGCGCCGTACTGGGCGCCGCGCACCGCGCCCATGCCGCCATGGGGCCCACGCGTTCCACGGGCTGGTCCGTCGCGCCCGTGGGTGGTGGCCGCCCGTCCTTCTACGCCGAGGGTCCACCCGGAACGGTCCTGCAGGACACGGTGACCGTCACCAATCCCGGGCGCGCGCCGGTCGTCGTACGGCTGTCCGGTACCGGTCTGCGGACGGCATTCGCCGGGAAGGCCGACAAGGGGATACGTGTACCGGCCCGCACCCGCGCCGAGGTGCCGTTCACGGTGACCGTGCCGGGCGGGGCCGCACCCGGCGACCGCTCCGGTGCCGTCGTCGCGCGGGACACGCGGGGGCACACGGTGACCGTCCCGGTCCGGCTGCGCGTCGGCGGCCCGGCGCTCGCCGCGCTGACCGTCGAGCACCTCGCCGTGCACGCCGACCGCATCACGTACGAGCTGGTCAACCGCGGTACGACCGTCCTCGTGCCGAGGCTCGCGGTGCGTGCGGACGGTGTCTTCGGCCGGGTCCTGGACCGCGCGCCCCGCCCCCTCCCCGTCCACCTGCGCCCCGGCGCCCGCCTGAAGCTCACCGAGCCCTGGCCGGACCGGCCCGCGCTGGACGCCGTCGACGTACGGCTGACGGTCACCGCACCCGGCGGAGCGCACGACACGACCGCCACGTCGGCGCGGTTCGTGCCCTGGCCGGCGGTGGCGGGCGCGGGCGGCGCCCTGCTCGCGGGGACGGGCGCGCTGTCGGCCGTGCGCCGGCGCCGTACGCAGCCGGGTGACCCGATCGATGTCCCGAATGCCCGCGGGGGCGGCCCGGTGGTCGGTGGTGTGCGGGGTGCTGTGGCCGCCGAGGACGGGTGCCCCGGTGGCGCGTTGACGGAAGGCGCGGTGAAGTGAGCGGGAAGGTACGGATTCTGCGGCTGTCGGCGGTGGCGGCGGTGTGCGCGCTGCTCTTGCTGCCGCTCAGCGGTCCGGCGGCCGCCGCGGACGGGCCGGTCGTGAGGCTGTCGGCGTCCCAGGGCGGTGCCGGTGGGTCGGTCACCGTCACCGGTACCGGCTGGAGGCCGCACACGCTGCTGATGCTGCTGGTGTGCGGGCGGGCCACACCGTCACGGGGTGTCATCGGCGGCACCAACTCCTGTGCCAACGGCGACGGCCGGGCCGTGACCACCGACGCCCAGGGTGCCTTCAGCCGGAAACTCCCGGTCGCCGAACCGCCCGTGCCCTGCCCCTGTGTGGTGCACGTGGCCACCGTCACCGGCGCCAGGGCGGAGGCGGACGCCGTCCTCCAGGTCGCCGGGCACCCTGTCGCCCCACTGCCCGCCGGGAACACCGGCGGCCGGCTGGCGATCCTCTCCGACACCCGGCTGACCGGGTCGAGCGGAGTGCTGACCTGGTTCGGGGCGCCGCCGAGCCGCACCCTCGTCTTCACCGTCGGCAACACCGGCACCAGCGCGATCAAGGACCCGGTGTTCCAGGTCGGCAGCGCGCACGGCGTCTTCGCCCCGCAGTGGGACGACCGGCAGTGGCAGGGCACCCTGGCGCCCGGCAGGAAGGCCGAGGTCAGACTGCCGGTCGAGCTGTCCGCCGGGGCACACGGCGACTACACCGTGTCCCTGAAGTACGACGGCAAGGTCCTCGCCGAACAGCCGTGGGGCGTGGGCCGCCCCTGGGGCGTGACGCTGTTCTGGATCCTGCTCTGTGCCGTCGTCCCGGCCGCGCTGTTCCGTATCGGCATGGCCGTGGTGGACCGGGTACGCCCCCGCCGCCCGGGCGCCGCCCGCCGCGCCACCCGACCCCCTGGCCCCCCGCGCCTGCCCCGGCCCGCCCTGCGGCTGCCCGGCTCCCGCGGCCGTACCCCCGAACCGCCCCCCACGACCCCGACCCTGCCGTGGTTCGCCCCGGACTCCGTCCCGGGCGGCCCGGCCGGCCGGCTCTCCGCACCGCACACCGACAGCCCGACGAGTCCTTCGACTCCCACCAGGAAGGGACCAACGTGAGCATCCGAAGGAGAGGTACGGCCGCGGGCGCCGCGCTGGCGCTGAGCGGTGCGGGCGTTCTGCTCGGCCTCGCCGCTGCCCCCGCACAGGCGGCCGAGGTCTGGTTCGCCACCCACTGTGTGCCGCCCGCGGGCATCAGCCCCGTCGACGGCACCACGAAGGTCGAGATCACCGCGCCGGCCACGGCGAAGGTCGGCGACACGGTGGACGTCGTGTGGAAGTTCGTCCAGGCCGCGTCCAAGAACCCCGACATCATCGACCTGCCCGCCAACTCGGTCCAGCCGTCCGGCGTGCTCAAGGCGGCCGGCGCGCAGGTCGCCGACATCGCGATGCAGGGGCCGCGGCAGAACCCGGCGATCCCCAAGGGCGGCGCCATGGTGCTGTCCGACATGAAGGGCAGCATCAAGCTGACCTCGGCGGGAGAGGTGACGCTGACACCGGACGCGTACACCGTCAACGCGATGTCGACGGACACCAAGTGCACGCCGAAGGAGACCGTGCAGAAGGCGGCGACCATTCAAGTGACGGGTGGCGGCGGCACGTCCAGCACGACGCCGACCCAGTCGACGACCCCGACCCGGTCGAGCACCCCGACCTCGTCGGCCACCCCCACCGCCACGTCCAGCGGCGGCAGCGGCCAGACCGACTTCACCGGCAAGGAGGTGCAGATCCCCTACGCCTGCAAGACCCCGATCGGCGACAAGAACGCGACCTCGCCGGTGCAGATCAACGCCAAGAGGAACGGCGGGAACTTCGACCTCACCGTGCAGTTCAAGAAGTCGGTGATGAACAGCCCCGCCGACATCCCCAAGGACTCCGTCAAACCGTCCATGGAGGTCGTGCTGGGCGGCGCCGACAAGGGCACGGTGCACGTGGAGGGGCCGACCAACGCCCATCCCATCAAGTCCGGCGACCCGATCAACATCCCGGACCTCACCGGCACCTACAAGCCCGGCGCGAGCGGCACCTCGACGCTGTCCCCCGGCGTCCTGACGATCAAGGCACTCGGCACGACCACGACGTGCACCCCGACCAGGACCGAGGTCTCGCTCACCCTGGACACCAGCGGGCAGCCGGGCGGCGCGTCCGGAGGCACGTCGACCTCCGGGGGCACCTCCTCCACCGGCGGCGGCAGCACCTCCGGCTCCGGCGGCCTCGCCGAGACCGGCGCGAGCGACCACGGCGCCCTCAAGGCCCTCGGCCTGGTGGCGGGCACGGCGATCCTGCTGGGCGGCGCGGTGTTCACCTTCATGCCGGGCCGCAGGACACGCTAGTCACCGAGGAACGAAGGAGGGCCACCGCATCCGGAGATGTGGTGGCCCTCTTCAGGGAGCTGCGTCAGGCGACGTCAATGGACGTCAGGCGACGCCAGGCGACGTCAGTGGACGTCTCCCATCAGCTTGTTGACGTTCTTGCGGTACATCCACACCGCCACACCGGCGAGCACGGCAAGCACGGCCTCCAGGCCCACGAAGCCCATCTTGTCGAGGTTGACCCCGCCGACGGCCGGGTTCGACATCAGCGCGGTGATGGAGTCGCCCGCGGTGACCGCGAGGAACCAGACACCCATCATCTGCGAGGCGTACTTCTTCGGCGCCATCTTGGTCGTCACGGACAGACCCACCGGCGACAGCGTCAGCTCACCGATCGTCTGGACGAAGTAGATCGCGACCAGCCACATCGCCGCGGCCTTGTGACCGCCCTCGGCGATCGACAGCGGGGCGAGGAAGAGGAAGAAGGACGCGCCGATCAGCACCAGGCCGGAGGCGAACTTCACGATCGTGCTCGGCTCCTTGCCGCGCCGGTTCAGCCACAGCCACAGCCAGGCGAAGACCGGGGCCAGCGCCATGATCATGACCGGGTTGACCGACTGGTACCAGGAGACCGGGAACGTCCAGCCGGCGATCGAGTTCTTGGCCGAGCTCTCCGCGAAGAGCGACAGGGTCGAGCCGCCCTGGTCGTAGATCATCCAGAAGACGGCGGCGGCGACGAAGAACCAGATGTACGCGCGCACCTTCGACTTCTCGGTCGAGTTCAGGTCCTTGTCGCGCAGCATCCGCGCGATGACCAGGATCGGGACGATCAGACCGATGACGGTGAGCGGGATCAGCGCCCAGTTCAGGGTGAAGTGGCCGGTGCCGCCGACGAGGCCGTAGAAGACGGCCGCGATGGCCAGCCAGATCAGGCCCTTGCGCAGGGTGGCGGACTTCTCCTCGGCGGACAGCGGGGTCGGGACCTCGCTGCTCTTGGCGCTCAGGTGGCGGCCGCCGAGCAGGTACTGGGCAAGGCCCAGCGCCATGCCGAGCGCGGCCAGCGCGAAGCCCAGGTGCCAGTTGACGTTCTCACCGACGGTGCCGATGACCAGCGGGGCGGCGAAGGCGCCCGCGTTGATGCCGATGTAGAAGAGGGTGAAGCCACCGTCCCGGCGCGGGTCGTCCGGGCCCTTGTAGAGGTGGCCGACCATCGTGGAGATGTTGGCCTTCAGCAGACCCGAACCGATGGCGACGAGACCGAGGCCGACGAAGAAGCTCGCGGCGACGGGCAGGGCCAGGCACAGGTGGCCGAGCATGATGATGATGCCCGCGACGGCGACCGTCTTGCGGGGACCGAGCACGCGGTCGGCGAACCAGCCGCCGGGCAGGGCGAGCAGGTACACGAGCGACACGTACACCGAGTAGATCGCGGTAGCCGTGCCCGCGTTCAGGTGCAGGCCGCCCGGGGCCACCAGGTACAGCGGGAGCAGAGCCCTCATGCCGTAGTAGGAGAATCGCTCCCACATCTCGGTCATGAAGAGGGTGGCCAGGCCGCGGGGGTGGCCGAAGAAGGTCTTCTCGGAGCCGGGGGTGCCCGGGCGGACCGAGTCCTTCGTCAGGCTGGACGCCATGGTCGTTCCTTGCTGGTCGGGACGCGGCTGCTGGAGCGTTGCGCGCCCGGTGGGGGTGCGGCCGGCACCGGCGGGGTCGGTCGTCCACCCCCAACGCCCAGGGGGAGTCCGTCTCCGGGTCTCGGAAGCGGCGGACGGCGACCACCGGGATCCACGCCCCGCGACGCGACGATGCGTCCGGAGCCCGGCCAGAGGTCATTCCTTTCAAGGCTGGTTCTTCACCAGCCCGTACACAAAAGAGACCTTCAGCGTCAGATGCCCGCCAAAGGTCCCCAGGTGTACTACAGGCGTTCACGTCACTGTACGGCAGGACACTGCCGGATATGGAAGGACTTGAGACGCGGATCACAGGTGTCCAGGGAACCGCGGGAGCCGATTCGAAGGTCCTTCCTACGATCGCATCCCCAGAGCAATGGTTCGTACCAGCGGCGTACGAAGGTAAGAGCTGCTGGAAGCGATCACACCCCAGCACTGTGCGCGGGCGGTCTACCATCACCTCATGACCCGTGTACTGCTCGCCGAGGACGACGCGTCCATCTCGGAGCCGCTGGCCCGCGCCCTGCGCCGGGAAGGTTACGAGGTCGAGGTGCGCGAGGACGGACCCACCGCGCTCGACGCCGGAATGCAGGGCGGCGTCGATCTGGTCGTACTGGACCTGGGCCTGCCGGGCATGGACGGCCTGGAGGTCGCCCGCCGGCTGCGGGCCGACGGCCACACCGTGCCGATCCTCATCCTGACCGCGCGGGCCGACGAGGTGGACACCGTCGTCGGCCTGGACGCGGGTGCCGACGACTACGTCACCAAGCCCTTCCGGCTCGCCGAACTGCTCGCCCGGGTACGGGCGCTGCTCCGGCGCGGGGCCGCCGAGCCGCAGCAGCCGCCGGCCACGCACGGGGTGCGGATCGACGTCGAGTCGCACCGGGCGTGGATGGGCGATGAGGAACTGCAGCTCACCGCCAAGGAGTTCGACCTGCTGCGGGTTCTCGTCCGGGACGCCGGCCGGGTCGTCACGCGCGACCAGCTGATGCGTGAGGTCTGGGACACGACGTGGTGGTCGTCCACCAAGACCCTCGACATGCACATCTCCTGGCTGCGCAAGAAGCTCGGGGACGACGCGGCGAACCCGCGCTACATCGCCACGGTGCGTGGAGTGGGCTTCCGCTTCGAGAAGAGCTGAGCCCTTCCCCGGGCCCGGCCATCACCTCAGGTAACGGAACATGCGCCGACGTCTCATCCAGTCCACCCTTGCCGTAGTGCTGGTCGTGATCGCCGTCTTCGGCATCTCCCTGGTGATCGTCGAGACGCGGACGATCAGCAACAGTGCCCAGGAGCGGGTGGATTCCGAGGCGATTCGGCTGGCCAGCATCGTGGACAGCCGGATCCTCGCGGCGGAGAACGTCAACGCGGACGTGCTGCGCAACCCGGTCAGCAAGGACCAGTACGCGGTCATCCGCATGCCCGGGCGGGCGCCGATAGAGATCGGCACCAAGCCGCGCGGCGATGTCATCCACGCCACCCAGCGGGGCGAGGAGGGCGAGACCGTCACCGTGCAGGAGCCGCGCTCCGCGGTGACCCGGGAGGTCGGCCGGACCCTGCTGATCATCGGCCTGGTGGCGCTGCTCGCGGTGGTCGCGGCTGTGCTGCTCGCCGTGCGGCAGGCCAACCGGCTCGCCTCTCCGCTGACCGACCTCGCCGAGACCGCCGAACGGCTCGGCTCCGGCGACCCCCGCCCCCGGCACAAGCGGTACGGCGTCCCCGAGCTGGACCGGGTCGCCGATGTGCTGGACTCCTCCGCCGAGCGGATCGGCCGCATGCTGACGGCCGAGCGGCGCCTGGCCGCCGACGCCTCCCACCAGCTGCGCACGCCGCTGACCGCGCTGTCCATGCGCCTTGAGGAGATCACCCTCACCGACGACCCGGACATCGTGAAGGAAGAGGCGAACGTCGCCCTCACCCAGGTCGAGCGGCTCACGGACGTGGTCGAGCGGCTGCTGACGAACTCCCGTGACCCGCGCACCGGCTCCGCCGTCACCTTCGACCTGGACGAGGTCATCCAGCAGCAGCTCGCCGAGTGGCGGCCCGCCTATCGCAGTGTCGGGCGGGCCATCGTCAGCTCCGGCAAGCGGCATCTGCAGGCCGTCGGCACGCCCGGGGCGGTCGCCCAGGTGCTGGCGGCGCTGATCGAGAACTCCCTGATGCACGGTGGCGGCACGGTCGCGCTGCGCACCCGGGTCACCGGCAACCAGGCCGTGGTCGAGGTGACGGACGAGGGGGCCGGCGTCCCGGCCGACCTGGGCGCGCGGATCTTCGAGCGGACCATCAGCGGGCGGAACTCCACCGGGATCGGCCTGGCCGTCGCCCGTGACCTCGCCGAGGCCGACGGCGGCCGCCTGGAACTGCTCCAGGCCCAGCCGCCGGTGTTCGGGCTGTTCCTGTCCCGCACGCCGCGAGCCCGCAAGCACGATGAGGACAGCCCGACGGTTCGGTGAGAGTGGGGCCCCGCCCCCCTCGGGGTCGGCTACGGAACCCGCTGGGACTTCGGCTCGGCCTCGGAGTGCGGCCTCTTCGCCTCGGCCACCAGGATCGACTCCGCCTCCTGTGCGGGCATGGCCCGGAACACCCACGTGCGGTACGACCAGAAGCGGAACAGGGTCGCGATGCCGATGCCGGCGAACTTGGAGACGTTGCTCTGCAGGGGGCTGTCCCAGCCGAGGCCGTAGGTCGCCGCGTACAGCACGCCGTTCTCGATCACCAGGCCGATCGCGCTGAAGAGCAGGAACAGCGTGAGTTCCTTGGTGCGGCCGCTCTTGTCGCGGTCCCGGTACGTCCAGTAGCGGAACCCGATGTAGTTGAAGACGATGGCGACCACGGTCGCGATGATGCTGGCGCGCACCACAGGCAGGTCGGAAACGTGCCTGACCAGGTTGAACACGCCGAGATTGACAAAGATGCCCGCAACGCCGACGGTGCCGAACTTGGCCACCTCGCGTACGAGCCGTCGCAGCCCCGAGGAACGAGGTTCCATGGCCGTGCAGCTCCCGTCCGTAGGTTTCGTCAGCCCAGCCATGCTATCCAGGTGAACCCGCCGATGCCTGTGCACCGGGCGAAGACCAGGAAACAGGTCGGAAAGAGGGCGGAAAGCGGCGGGTAAGAGATTGTGCGAGGGACGCGATCCGGTCGCCTCCGCGTGGCCGATACGCTAGGGGTGTGACGTTCCCGGTAGTCGGCATGGTCGGCGGGGGGCAGCTCGCGCGTATGACGCACGAGGCGGGCATCCCGTTGGGCATCAGGTTCAAGCTCCTCAGTGACACCCCTCAGGATTCCGCGGCCCAGGTCGTGCGCGATGTCGTGATCGGCGACTATCGCGACCTGGACACGCTGCGTGAGTTCGCGCGCGGTTGCGATGTGATCACCTTCGATCACGAACATGTACCCACCGAGCACCTCAGGGCCCTGGAAGCGGACGGTATCCCCGTGCGTCCGGGGCCCGACGCGCTGGTGCACGCCCAGGACAAGGGTGTGATGCGCGCGAAGCTCGACGCGATCGGCATCCCGTGCCCACGGCACCGGATCGTCACCGATCCGGAGGATGTCATCCGGTTCGCCGCGGAGGGGGACGGCTTCCCGGTCGTCCTGAAGACCGTGCGCGGCGGCTACGACGGCAAGGGCGTGTGGGTCGTGGAGACCCCCGAGGAGGCCGCGGAACCGTTCCGTGCCGGCGTCCCGGTCCTCGCCGAGGAGAAGGTCGACTACGTCCGCGAGCTGGCCGCCAACGTCGTACGCTCCCCGCACGGCCAGGCCGTCGCCTACCCGGTGGTGGAGTCACGGCAGGTGAACGGCGTCTGCGACACGGTCGTGGCGCCGGCCCCGGGCCTGGACGAGCCCCTCGCGCTGCAGGCCGAGCGGATGGCGCTGACCATAGCCAAGGAGCTGGACGTCGTCGGTCATCTCGCGGTCGAGCTGTTCCAGACCCGCGACGGCCGCGTCCTCGTCAACGAACTGGCGATGCGCCCGCACAACTCCGGCCACTGGACCCAGGACGGCGCGATCACCTCGCAGTTCGCCAACCACGTCCGCGCGGTCCTCGACCTCCCGCTCGGCGACCCGCGCCCGCGCGCCAAGTGGACCGTGATGGTCAACATCCTGGGTGGCGACTACCCGGACATGTACTCCGCGTACTTGCACTGCATGGCCCGCGACCCCAAGCTCAAGATCCACATGTATGGCAAGGACGTGAAGCCCGGCCGCAAGGTCGGACACGTCAACACCTACGGCGACGACCTGGACGACGTGCTGGAGCGCGCCCGTCACGCAGCCGGCTATCTGAGAGGCACGATCACCGAATGAGCCCTGTTGTTGGCATCGTCATGGGGTCGGACTCCGACTGGCCCGTCATGGAGGCCGCCGCCAAGGCCCTGGACGAGTTCGAGATCGCGTACGAGGTCGACGTCGTCTCCGCGCACCGCATGCCCCGCGAGATGATCACGTACGGTGAGCACGCCGCCGACCGCGGACTGAAGGTGATCATCGCCGGTGCGGGCGGTGCCGCCCATCTGCCGGGCATGCTCGCGTCCGTCACCCCGCTGCCGGTCATCGGCGTGCCGGTGCCGCTGAAGTACCTGGACGGCATGGACTCGCTGCTGTCCATCGTGCAGATGCCGGCCGGCGTGCCCGTGGCCACCGTCTCCGTCGCCGGTGCCCGCAACGCCGGTCTCCTCGCGGCCCGCATCCTCGCCGCGCACGACGAGGACCTGCTGCACAAGATGCGCGACTTCCAGCAGGACCTCAACGACCAGGCCACCGAGAAGGGCAAGCGGCTGCGCTCCAAGGTCGAGGGATCGGGCGGCTTCGGCTTCGGGAAGTAACAGGCAATGACCTCACTGGACGAAGCACGGTCCCTGCTGCGCGAGTTCCCGGTCGTCGACGGCCACAACGACCTGCCGTGGGCGCTGCGCGAACAGGTCCGCTACGACCTCGCCGCCCGCGACATCGCCGTACGGCAGGACGCCCACCTCCACACCGACATCCCGCGGCTGCGCGCGGGCGGGGTCGGGGCGCAGTACTGGTCGGTGTACGTGCGCTCCGACCTGCCCGGGGCGGTGCCGGCGACCCTCGAACAGATCGACTGCGTACGGCGGCTGATCGCCGGGCACCCCGCCGACCTGCGGGCCGCGCTGACCGCCGCCGACATGGAGGCGGCGCGCGCGGAGGGCCGTATCGCCTCGCTCATGGGCGCGGAGGGCGGTCACTCGATCGACAACTCCCTCGGCACCCTGCGCGGCCTGTACGAGCTGGGTGTGCGCTACATGACGCTCACCCACAACGACAACAACGACTGGGCGGACTCCGCCACGGACGAGCCCCGGGTCGGTGGTCTGTCCGCGTTCGGCCGCGAGGTGGTGCGGGAGATGAACCGCCTCGGCATGCTGGTCGACCTCTCCCATGTGGCCCCCACCACCATGCGGGCCGCACTGGACACCACGTCCGCGCCGGTGATCTTCTCGCACTCCTCCGCCCGCGCCGTGTGCGACCACCCGCGCAACATCCCCGACGACGTCCTGGAGCGGCTGCGGGCCAACGGCGGCATGGCGATGGTGACGTTCGTGCCGAAGTTCGTGCTCCAGGCGGCCGTCGAGTGGACGGCCGCGGCCGACGAGAACATGCGCGCCCACGGTCTGCACCACCTCGACACCAGCCCCGAGGCCATGAAGATCCACCGGGCCTTCGAGGAGCGCAACCCGCGTCCGGTCGCCACGGTGTCCACGGTCGCGGACCACCTGGACCACATGCGCGAGGTGGCCGGCATCGACCACCTGGGCATAGGCGGCGACTACGACGGCACCGCGTTCACCCCGGACGGCCTGGACGACGTCTCCGGCTACCCGAACCTGCTCGCCGAGCTGCTCGACCGCGGCTGGTCCAAGGCCGACCTGGCCAAGCTGACCTGGCAGAACGCGGTACGGGTGCTGGGCGCGGCGGAGGACGTGGCCCGCGGCCTTCAGGCCACCCGGTCCCCGTCCAACGCCACCATCGAGTCGCTGGACGGCGACCCCGCCTGATCCGCCAGGGCGGGGTAGTCGTTGTAGCCGCCGGCCCCGCCCACGTACATGAAGTACCGGTCCCGGACCGGGTTGAGCGGTGCGCCCAGGCGCAGCCGCTCGACCAGGTCCGGGTTGGCGAGGAACGGCCGGCCGAGCGCCACCAGGTCGGCGCCGGCCGCCAGCATCTCCCGGGCGGCCCGGGTGACGGCCTCGGTGGTCAGGTCGGTCAGGTCCGGGTTGCCGATCAAGGCGCCGGGCCAGTCGGCGCGGATCCGCCGGTACCAGCCGGTGGCCGGGTCGGAGCGCACCAGGTGCAGATAGGCGAGGTCCAGCCCCTTCAGGCGGTCCAGGAGCGCGGCGTACAGGCCTTCGGTGTCGTTCTCCAGGACGCCGTTGACGGTGGAAGCGGGGGAGACGCGGATGCCCACCCGGTCCGCGCCGATCGCGTCGGCCACCGCCTCGGTCACCTCCGCCGCGAACCGCACCCGGCGCTCCACGGGGCCGCCGTAGGCGTCGGCGCGGCGGTTGGTGTTGTCCGCGAGGAACTGGTGCAGCAGCATCCCGTTGGCCGAGTGCACCTCCACGCCCGCGAAGCCCGCGTCGACGGCCCGGCGCGCGGCGGCGGCGAAGTCGGCGATCGTGGCGCGGATGTCGTCCGCGGTCATCTCGCGCGGGACCGCGGCCGGCCGGTGGCCGTGCGGGGTGAAGATCGTCTCCGGCAGCGGGACCGGGGACGGCGCGACCGGAGTGAGGCCGGTGGTCGCCGGGTGGCTGACCCGGCCGCCGTGCTGGAGCTGGAGGAACATCCGCCCGCCGGCCGCCCGGACCGCGTCGGTGACCTGCCGCCAGCCGGCCGTGTGCCGGTCGGTGTGGATCGCCGTGATGTCGGGGTACGTCTGCCCGACCGGGTTGGGCGTCGAGCCCTCGGCGATGATCAGCCCGGCCGAGGCGCGCTGGGCGTAGTGCGTGACCATCAGGTCGGTCGGGGTGCCGTCGGCCTCCGCGCGGTTCCGGGTCAGCGGGGCCATGACGAGGTGGTTGGGGAGTGCCAGCCGGCCGAGCCGGGCGGGGGCCAGGAAGTCCGTTGTCTGCGTCATGCCGGCACGGTAGAACTTGACACTGATGTGAGATTCAAGCCCGGAGGCTCCGAATGAGAATCGGTGAACTGGCCCGGCACACCGGCGTGAGCGAGCGGTCGCTGCGCTACTACGAGACCCAGGGACTGCTCGCCGCCGAGCGCACCCCCGGCGGCCACCGCGACTACCCCGAGGCGGCCGTCGACCGGGTCATCCGGATCCAGGAGCTGTACGCGGCCGGGCTGCACAGCGAGAAGATCCGGCAGCTGCTGCCCTGCATGCGCGACCGCGACGGCGGCCCGTCCGCGATCGCCACCCCGCGCCTGGTGCGGGACCTCACCGCCGAACGCGACCGGATCGACCGCATGATCGCCGACCTCAAGCGCTCCCGGGAGACCCTGGACGAGGTGATCCGCACGGCCCGGGACGCCTGACCTGCCGTACCCCCGAACGCCCCACTCACCAGGAAGCCCTCATCCCCTCCGTGCGACCGTGGCGATACGCCCCACACGACGTAGCTCACGACGACGTACGGAGCCCGCCATGGCCGACCTCCAGGACGACATCCCCACCACGACCGAGGTCGGCGGGGACGACACCCTGCCGGACGACCCCTTCGGCGCGGAGCCCGCGTTCCTGGAGCGGGCCCACGCCCTGCTCGCCGCCCACCCGGTCGCCGACGGCTACAGCGGACTGCCGTGGGCCCTGCGCCATCTGCCCTGGTACGACCTGGAGCTGGGCGAGGCGGCCATCGACACCGACGTGCCGCGGATGCGCGAGGGCCACGTGGGCGTGCTGTTCTGGTCGCTGCACCTGCCCGAGGGCCCCGGCGGCGACCGCGTCACGGCCGCGACCCTGGAACAGCTGGACCAGATGCACTCGGTGATCGAGGCCCACCCCGAGGGGCTGCGCCTGGTGCGCACCGCCGGGCAGGTCATCGACGCCCGCAACTGCGGCCGGGTCGCCGTGGTGCTGGGCCCCGCGCACGCCACCGCCCTCGACGACTCCCTCGGCGTCCTGCGCATCCTGCACACCCTCGGCCTGCGTGTGCTCACGCTCGCGGGTACGGCGTGGGCCGGCGCCACGGGGCTGTCGCGCTTCGGCGAGGAAGTGGTCCGCGAGATGAACCGGCTCGGCGTCCTCGCCGACGTCTCCGGCGCCTCGGCCGCGACCGCCGAACGCACCTTCGCACTCTCCAAGACCCCGGTACTGTGCACCCGCTCCGCCGCCCGCGCCCTGCGCCCGCACCCGGCCAACCTGCCCGATGAACTGCTCACCTCGCTGGGCGCGGCGAAGGGCCTGTGCATGGTGCCGCTGACCGCCGAGCAGACCGGGCCGACGGTGCATGACGTCGCCGACCACCTCGACCATGTCCGTGACGTGGCCGGCCCGGAGTGCGTGGGCCTGTCCGGCACCTACGACTCCGGCGCCGCCCACCCCCGCGACCTGGCCGACACCTCCCGCTACCCCCACCTGATCGCCGAACTGCTCCGCCGCGGCTGGTCCGAGCCCGAGCTGGCCCTGCTGACCTGGGGCAACATCCAACGGGTACTGCGCGGCGCGGACTTCACCGCCCGCGCCGCCCAGCACCGCAGGGAACCGTCGAACGCGAAGATCGGGGAGCTGGACACGATCTAGGTCAGCCGGGTCACGGGTGGTCGATCCGGCACAGGCAGAACGGATGCCCGGCCGGATCGGCGTACACCTGGAAGTCCTTCTCCTCCCGGTCCTCCAGGTCCAGCGGCCGGGCGCCCAGCGCCAGCACCCGCTCATGCGCCGCGTCGATCTCCGCCCAGGTCCGCCCCGCGTCGAAGTCGAGGTGGAACTGCTGGCCGTTGCGATCCGCGCGCGGCCACTCCGGCGGGGTGTACCCCTCGGCCCGCTGAAAGGCCAGCCGCGGCCCGTCCGGCACCTTCAGGACGACCCAGTCGTCGTCCTCGGCGTCCGGGGTGCCCCCGGCCACCGCCGCGTAGAAGGCGGCCAGCTCGTGCGGATCGGGACAGTCGAGCACGACGGAACGGAAACGGGCGACGGACGCCATGGGATCCTCCCTGGTCTCAGCAGGCGCACAGACAGAACGGGTGCCCGGCCGGGTCGGCGTACACACGCCAGGTGCGTGAGCGGTCCCCGGCGTCCAGCGGCCGCGCCCCCAGCTCCAGCACCCCCTTCTCCGCGGCGTCCAGGTCCTCCACGACCAGGTCCAGATGGAACTGCTGCGAGTCGTCCGGCGCGGGCCACTTCGGCGGGACGAACCCCGGTGCCTGCTGGAAGGCCAGCGCCGTTCCGCCGGACACCTTCAGGTCGATCCACGCGCCGTCCCCCTCCACCGTGCCGCCCAGCACCCCGGCGTAGAAGCCGGCCAGCGCGCGGGGATCGGGACAGTCCAGCACCACGACACCGAGCTTGGCGAGAGCCATGACTACCTCCTTGAGTTACCCATAAAGAGGGGCAACCGGTAACGGTTACTGCATGCTCCCGCATCGGAGGTAACGTCGCAACTATGAATGCGAGATCGGCCGCCCCCGGAGCCCTGGCGCTGGTCGAGTCCCTGGTCAACACGCTGGACATCGAGACCGGCGCCGACACGCTGGACTCGGCGGAGGGCCGCGCCCGCTTCGGGATCGCCGAGGGCGGGCTGGAGGAGGCGCGGGAGCTGCGGGAGTCGCTGCGGGCGGTGCTGCTCACACATGCCGGGCATCCGCCGCACCGCGAGGTGACGCCGCTCGGCGAGCTGCTGTCCCGAGCGCCCCTGTACGTCGCCGTCGACGAGAGGGACGGCTCCGCAAGCCTCGCCCCCGCCCCGGACGGCCCGCTGCTCTCCCGCGTCGCCGCGGCCGTCGCCGAGGGGCTGACGGACGGCACCTGGATGCGGCTGAAGGCCTGCGAGGCCCAGACCTGCCACTGGGCGTACTACGACCGCAGCCCGGCCGGTCGGGGCCGCTGGTGCTCGATGCAGGTGTGCGGGGCCCGGGCGAAGATGCGCCGGTACCGGGCCAAGGAGGGGTAACACACAGGGAGTTCACCGGCCATATGTGTGCCCGGTGGTGCAGAATGCGGAAAGACGCCGGTTCGGCCGACTGAGCCTCGGCCGAACCGGCGTCGCCACATGCGTACTTACGCGGTAGGACGCCCCATCGCCCGGTACGTCCAGCCCGCCCGGCGCCACAGCTCCGGGTCGAGCGTGTTGCGGCCGTCCAGGATCAGCCGGGCCGACGCGACCTCGCCGAGTGCCGCCGGGTCCAGCTCGCGGAACTCCCGCCACTCCGTGAGGTGGAGGACGACGTCGGCGCCGCGGACGGCGTCCAGCGCGGAGTCGGCGTAGCCGAGGGTCGGGAAGACCTTGCGGGCGTTGGCGATGCCCTTCGGGTCGTACACCGTCACCTGGCCGCCCTGGAGGTGGATCTGGCCGGCCACGTTCAGCGCGGGCGAGTCCCGGACGTCGTCGGAGTCGGGCTTGAAGGTGGCGCCGAGCACCGCGACCCGCTTGCCGAGGAAGGAGCCGCCGCCGAGCGCCTCCCGGGTCATCTCGACCATCTGGCCGCGCCGCCGCATGTTGATGGAGTCGATCTCACGCAGGAAGGTCAGCGCCTGGTCCGCGCCCAGCTCGCCCGCCCGCGCCATGAACGCCCGGATGTCCTTGGGCAGACAGCCGCCGCCGAAGCCGATCCCGGCGCGCAGGAACTTGGCGCCGATCCGGTCGTCGTGCCCGATCGCCTCCGCCAGCTTCGCCACGTCACCGCCCCCGGCCTCGCACACCTCCGCCATCGCGTTGATGAACGAGATCTTGGTGGCGAGGAAGGAGTTCGCCGCCGTCTTGACCAGCTCCGCGGTCGGGAAGTCGGTCACCACGAACGGCGTGCCGTCGCCTATCGGGGTCGCGTACACCTCCCGCAGCAGCTTCTCGGCGCGCTCGCTGCGCACGCCCGCCACGATCCGGTCCGGGTGCAGGGTGTCCTGGACGGCGAAGCCCTCGCGCAGGAACTCCGGGTTCCAGGCCAGCTCGGCGTCCACACCGGCCGGGGCGTGCTCGGCCAGGTAGGAGGCGAGGCGGTCGGCGGAGCCGACCGGCACGGTCGACTTGCCGACGACCAGGGCCGGAGCGTGCAGATGCGGGGCGAGGGAGGAGATCGCGGAGTCGACGTACGACATGTCGCAGGCGTACTCGCCGTGCTTCTGCGGGGTGTTCACGCACACGAAGTGGACGTCGCCGAAGGCCCCCACCTCGGCCCAGTCGGTGGTGAAGCGGAGCCGCCCGGTGGATCCCTCGAAGCCCGCGACATGCCTGCGCAGCAGCTCCTCCAGACCCGGCTCGTACATCGGGGTCTCGCCGCGCTCCAGCATGGCGATCTTCTCGGGCACGACGTCGAGCCCCAGCACCTCGAAGCCCAGCTCCGCCATGGCCGCGGCGTGCGTGGCGCCGAGGTAGCCGGTGCCGATCACGGTGATCTTCAGGCTCATGGGTGCGCTCCAGCTAGGGGACTCGTCCGTGCGGTGCCCGAGCATAGCCGGGCCGTACAGCGGGCAATTTCCCCGCTGTCGCGTAGCTCACGTAGGCGTCCTCGGGGCGGACCTCTAAAATTTGAGTTACTTAACGGTAATTAGCGTCAGTATCACTGCTTGGAGCGTGAGAGACCGTGGCCGGATCGGCTGACTTCGACCTGTACCGCCCGTCCGAGGAGCACGACATGCTCCGTGACGCCGTCCGCTCCCTGGTCGAGGCGAAGATCGCGCCGTACGCCGCGGCGGTGGACGAGGAGGCCCGCTTCCCGCAGGAGGCCCTCGACGCCCTCGTCGCCAACGACCTGCACGCGGTGCACGTCCCCGAGGAGTACGGCGGTGCCGGCGCCGACGCGCTCGCCACCGTCATCGTGATCGAGGAAGTGGCCCGCGCCTGCGTCTCCTCCTCCCTGATCCCGGCCGTGAACAAGCTCGGCTCGCTCCCCGTGATCCTCTCCGGCGGCGAGGAGCTGAAGAAGAAGTACCTGACCCCGCTGGCCAAGGGCGACGCGATGTTCTCGTACTGCCTCTCCGAGCCGGAGGCGGGCTCGGACGCGGGCGGCATGAAGACCAAGGCGGTCCGCGACGGCGACCACTGGGTCCTCAACGGCGTCAAGCGCTGGATCACCAACGCGGGCGTCTCCGAGTACTACACGGTCATGGCCGTGACCGACCCGGAGAAGCGCACGAAGGGCATCTCCGCCTTCGTCGTCGAGAAGTCCGACCCGGGCGTCTCCTTCGGCGCCCCGGAGAAGAAGCTCGGCATCAAGGGCTCCCCGACCCGCGAGGTCTACTTCGACAACGTCCGCATCCCCGCCGACCGCATGATCGGCGAGGAGGGCACCGGCTTCGCCACCGCGATGAAGACCCTGGACCACACCCGCATCACCATCGCCGCCCAGGCCCTCGGTGTCGCGCAGGGCGCCTTCGACTACGCCAAGGGCTACGTCCAGGAGCGCAAGCAGTTCGGCAAGGCGATCGCCGACTTCCAGGGCATCCAGTTCATGCTCGCGGACATGTCCATGAAGATCTCGGCGGCCCGCGCCCTCACCTACCAGGCCGCCGCCGCCTCCGAGCGCGGCGACGCCGACCTCACCTACCTGGGCGCCGCCGCCAAGTGCTTCGCCTCGGACGTGGCGATGGAGGTCACCACGGACGCCGTCCAGCTCCTCGGCGGCTACGGCTACACGCGGGACTACCCGGTGGAGCGGATGATGCGCGATGCGAAGATCACGCAGATCTATGAGGGCACGAACCAGGTCCAGCGGATCGTCATGGCTCGCAACCTGCCGTAACGGCAAGGGGGTTTCGTGGCTCGAAGGAAGGCGCCCTCCAGGGCGCCTTTCTCATGTGCGGGCGCACCTGCCGACCGGTCGGTCACATGCGGTGCGGGCCCCGGGGACGTAGGACGGAAGCACACGGGACCCGTCCCGGGTCCCCGCCTCCCGAGGAGGAGCCATGACCCAGCCGACGATGGCGCCCATGACCCAGCAGATGCAGGAGTGCGTCGACGCCTGCATGACCGCGCACAGCATGTGCGAGGAGACCATGAGTTCCTGCATGCAGATGGGCGGCCAGGTCCAGATGCGGATCATGGGCGCGCTCATGGACTGCTCCGAGACGACCCGTATGTGCGCCGACATGATGATGCGGCGCTCGCCCATGTCGGCCGAGATGTGCACGCTGTGCGCCCGGGCCTGTGACATGTGTGCCGAGGCGTGTATGCAGATGCCGGAGGACAAGCAGATGATGCGATGTGCCGAGGCGTGTCGCCGCTGCGCGGAGATGTGCCGCGCGATGGCGGGCGCCGGTATGTGAGCCCCGGGCGAAAAGGATCAAGGGCACCCGAGCGGGTGCCCTTGATCTTCGTACGGCGGCCGGTCAGTTCCCGGAGACGGTGACCTTCTGGTCGTTGTTCAGCTCGTCCACCAGCGTCTTGACCTTCGCCTTGTCCCAGACGAGGTTGCCGCCGGTGGAGCCGGAGATCGGCATGTTCAGGGACGTGCCGTCACCGCCCTGGACGCCCTTCATCGCCCAGAACATCGAGGCCAGGTCCCACAGGGACATATCCTTGTCGACGATCAGGGAGTCCAGGCCCGCGCCCATCACCGGATAGAACTCGAAGGGGTTGAGGACCGTCGACGGGCTGGCCACCTGGTGGGCCAGCGCCGACAGGAACTTCTGCTGGTTCTTGGTGCGCTGCAGGTCGGAGGCGGCGAACGCGTGCCGGGTGCGGACGAAGGCGAGGGCCTGCTGGCCGTTCAGGGTCTGGTTGCCCGCCTTGAAGTCGGCGCCGGACCACTTGTCCTTGAAGCCCTTGTCGATGTTGATCTCGACACCGCCGACCGCGTCCACGATGTTGGCGAAGCCCTGGAAGCCGATCTCCACGTAGTGGTCGATGTGCAGACCGGTGTTGGCCTCGATCGTGCGGACCAGCAGGGTCGGGCCGTCCTCGGCGTAGGTCGCGTTGAGCTTCTCCTGCCGGCCCGTGGCCGGGTAGAGCTTCCCGGACGTCCCCTTGAACGACGGGACGGTCACGTTCGAGTCGCGCGGCAGCGAGACCAGCGTGTCGCCGTTGTCGCCGACGTGCAGGATCATCATCGAGTCCGTGCGCTTGCCCTCGGCGGAACCGGTGTGCAGCTTCTTCTCGTCCGCCTTGGACATGCCCTCGCGGCTGTCCGAGCCGACGATCAGGTAGTTCGTGCCGGAGCCCGCCGACGGCCGGTCGATGACCTGGGACAGGTCGACCTCGCGGCGCAGCTTGGAGTCGGCCCAGAAGTAGGTGGCGACCGAGGTGACGACCAGCACGGTCGCCAGCGTGATCACGGTCCACTTGATCCGGCGCCGCCAGTTCGGGCGCGGCCGGTACCGGTCGAGTTCCGGGTCCGGGTCGTTGTCGTTGGGTACGAAGCCGCCGCCGCGCCGACCGCCGCCGTACACCTGCCCGGTGTTGTAGCCGCTGTCGTAGTCGCCGTGGCCGGCTCCCTCGTCGTACCCCTGGCCGTCGACGTACGACGGCTGCTGCGGGACACCGGCTCCGTACGGCGGCGCCGCCGGGCCGGGGTCGCCGTAGGAGCGCTGCCCGGGCGGTACCGCCGGGCCGCGCCGCACCTGACGCATCACGCGGGCGTTCTCCGGCTGCGCGCCGGCGCTGCCGCGTCCGTACTGCGGGCCGCGGTTGTCGTCGGACCATGCCTCGGGCCAGTCATTCATGCGCCCCAGTGTGCAGGGCGTGGGTGTGAGGCTTACAAGGGCTGTCGGAAAATAACAGCGGCGCTGTTGCGAAGCCGACACAAATTCCGCGATTGTCGCCTCGGCATAAGGTGGAGGGCATGACAGACCAGGCCACGGACGTGGAACCGGACATGGAACCGGACATCCCCGGCAAGCCGACATCCGCCTCGCGCACCACCCTCAGCCACATCATGACCCACAACGACACCAACCTTCTGGGCACGGTGCACGGCGGTGTGATCATGAAGCTGGTCGACGACGCGGCGGGCGCCGTGGCGGGCCGGCACTCCGGCGGTCCCGCGGTCACCGCGTCGATGGACGAGATGGCCTTCCTCGAGCCGGTCCGCGTCGGTGACCTGGTCCATGTGAAGGCACAGGTGAACTGGACCGGCCGGACCTCCATGGAGGTCGGCGTGCGGGTCCTCGCCGAGCGCTGGAACGAGTCGGCCCCGCCCACCCAGGTCGGCTCCGCCTACCTGGTCTTCGCGGCCGTCGACGCCGACGGCAAGCCGCGCCGGGTGCCGCAGGTGCTCCCCGAGACCGACCGCGACCGCCGCCGCTACCAGGAGGCCCAGATCCGCCGCACCCACCGCCTGGCCCGCCGCCGCGCGATCCGGGAGCTGCGCGAGAAGCGGGCGGCGGAGGGGTTCGAGGACTAGCAACTCCCGCCCGTTCCAGGGGGGTTGTACGGAAGTGGCAAACGTCACGGCCATCCCTTCGCGGTGATCTGTGCAGATACTGTGATGGCGTGAACACCTCAGGCTCGGCCCATGGCGACGACTTCGACCCCGCGGACCAGTGGGTGCGCAACCCGCACACCGGCGAGTACGAGCTGCGGTCGGCCCCGTCCGACGACCTGCCGTCCGTGCCGGGGCCCCGGTCCGCGCCGGATGTCACGGGGGAGCACGGGGTGCCCGGCCCTCGCGGCGCCGGGGGCCGTGGCCGTAGTCGTGGCCGTGGTCATGGTCGTGCCGAGGGCAAGGCCCGGACGTCCAAGAAGGCCAAGAAGTCCAAGAAGTCCACTGCCAAAAGGATTCTGCTGTGGACTGGCGGCACGCTCGCCTTCGTCGTGGTGGCCGGTGCGGTCGGCGGGTACCTCTACCTCAAGCACCTCGACAGCAACATCAGCACCACCGACACCGCAGGCGCCACCAGTGACTCCTTCAGCAAGGACAAGGCGTTCAACATCCTGGTGATCGGCACCGACAAACGGCAGGGCAAGGGCGACTCGGGCTACGGCGACGCGAACAGCGTCGGGCACGCGGACACCGACATCCTGCTGCACGTCTCCCAGGACCGGACGAACGCGACCGCGCTCAGCATCCCCCGGGACCTGATCACCGACATACCGGACTGCCCGACCAAGCAGCCCGACGGCTCGACCAAGGTGATCCCGGGGACGAAGGGCGTCCGCTTCAACGAGAGCCTCGGCCAGCAGGGCCGCGACCCCGGCTGCACGGTCCGTACCGTGGAACGGCTCGCCGGGGGCATGAAGGTCGACCACTTCATGATGGCCGACTTCAACGCCGTGAAGACGCTGACGACGGCCGTCGGCGGTGTCGACATATGTCTCAAGCACGCCGTGAAGGACAAGGAGTCGCACCTGGACCTGCCCGCGGGGCCGTCGAAGGTCCAGGGCGAGCAGGCGCTGGCCTTCGTCCGCACCCGGCACAGCTGGACCAACCAGAGCGACCTGGACCGCATCAAGGCCCAGCAGCAGTTCCTCGGCTCCCTGTTCCGCAGGATGAAGTCCGACTCCACGCTGACCAACCCGGGCAGGCTGCTGGACCTCGCGGAGACGGCGACCAAGGCACTCACCGTGGACAAGGGCATCGGGCACATCACCACGCTCAAGGACGTGGCCCTGGAGCTGAAGAAGGTGCCGCCGAAGAACATCGCCTTCCTCACCCTGCCTGTCCGGGACAACCCGGCCGACGGCCGCCACCACAAGACGGTCATCGAAGACGAGGGACCTGCTCAGCAGGTCTTCTCAGTGATCAAGAACGACAGTTCCTTCACCGAGGTGAAGCAGAAGCAGAAGGCCCAGGAGGCCGCCAGGCTCAAGGGCCCGCGCTCCGCGCCCGGCGACGTCCGCGTCGACCTCTACAACGCCGGCGCCCCCGGCGGCTCCGCCCAGACGACCCTGGCCTGGCTGCAGACCGAGAAGGGCGTGACCAAGGCCGGCCAGCTCGGCAACACCGGCACGCACCAGCCGGCGACCACCCTGGAGTACGCCCCCGCCCAGGCGGACCAGGCCCGCGAGCTGGCCGACCTCATGGGGTTGCCGGCCTCCGCCCTGAAGCAGGGCAAGAGCGAGACCAACGACCAGGGGCTCCCGGCGATCGTGCTGCGCCTCGGCGCCGACTTCCGGGGCGCCGGCATCCCCCTCACCGGCCCGGCCAAGGCGCCGGACGTCCCGAAGCAGACGGCCGACGAGGTGAAGTGCGCCGCATGAGAGCCCAGGCCGGGTGAGGCGGGTGACGCGCCGGACCGCATGAGCCAGGGCCTGTCCGGCGGAACCGCAAGGCGGAGGAGGTCGACGCGATGGGGGCCCCGCGATGAGGCTTCCCGCGCGAGCGAAGCCGAGGTGCGCTCCCTAGCCGCCGGCGCAGGTCACCTCGTTGCCGCGTACCACCGTCTGCTGCGGCTGGGCCGGGTCCTCGAAGCGGACCTTGTGCACGTCCTTGAAGTCCGCCCCGGCGATCACCCTCAGCAGCGGGCCCTGGCCGGGCACCGCGCGCAGTTCGGCGCCGGGCAGGGCGGCGGCCAGGGAGCGGGCCGAGCCGTCCCAGCGGGGGTCGTAGGAGATGACGGTGTGCGGCACATGGGCGGGGGCCGTCACCGGCAGGTGGGTCGTGGCGAAGCCGGTTGCCGCGAGCGCCGCGTCGACCCGCTTGGCGAGTCCGATGGTGCCGGTGCCGTTCGCCACCAGGACCCGGATCTGCCGCGGATCCACCTCCACGGGCGTCACCGGTGCCGGGGCGGGGCCGTGGTGCGGGTGGTCCACGGTGAGCGGTTTGTCGTCGCGCAGGGCCGTGAAGAGCTGCTCCGCCTTGGCCGGGTCCCACTTCAGGGTGGAGCCGATGCCCTTGACGTCGTAGTTCATCTGCGCGATCGGCACGGTGGTGAACTCGGAGGAGGACGGGGTGAAGTTCCGCATGGCCCGGCCGAGGTCGAGCAGCTCGTCGGTGCCGAAGCCCTCGTCGGCGCGGACCGAGCCGAGCACCGCCCGCGTCACGTCCCGGAACCGCATCGGGTTCAGCAGCACCCCGGAGGAGGTGGCCCGCTCGATCAGCGCGGCCAGGAACCGCTGCTGCCGCTTCATCCGGCCCAGGTCACTGGTTGCGTCGACGTGCCGGGCCCGCACGTACTGCAGTGCCTGCCCGCCGTTGAGGGTGTGCGTGCCGGGCGTGAGGTCGAGCCCGCTGTAGGAGTCCTTCAGCGGGGTGACCGTGCAGATGTTCACCCCGCCGAGGACGTCCACGGTCTTCATGAAGCTGGTGAAGTCGACCTCGAGATAGTGGTCGATCTTCACATGGGTCATGCTCTCGACCGTGCGGACGGTCGCCTGGGGGCCGCCCTCGGAGTAGGCGGCGTTCAGCCTGATCGGGTGCGCCGGGTGCTGCTGCCCGGTGGCCGGGTCGGCGCTCGCGGGCACCTCGGCGTACGAGTCACGCGGCAGGCTCACCACGGTGGCCCGCTCCCGGTCGTCCGAGATGTGCACGATCATCATCGTGTCCGTGCAGTGGCAGGGCGCCCCGCCCAGCCGGTACGCCCGCCGCTCCTGCTCGGTGATCCGGTCGCGGCCGTCGGTGCCGACCAGCAGGATGTTCGTGCCGTTGCCCGCGCGGGGCCGGTTCTTCATGTCCTTGAAGGCGTCGACCCGGGCGATGCCCGCGTCCAGGCTGCTGATCACCGCGTGCCCGATCCCGGCTGAGGCGAGCACCACGACGGACAGCGTGCTCACCGCCCGCATGGCCCAGCGCGGCCGCCGGGGCGGCCGTACGGACCGCACCGGCCGCTCGGGCGGGCGCGGCACACGGCGGGGCGGCTGCGGTCGGCGCTGCGGACGCGCGGGGGACCGGGGCGGGCTGGTCAAGGGGGACACCTCCGGACGAGGCCGTACGTGGGATCCGTGAGCACGGTAGGCCGATACGATCTCCAGCCCGGCCCTACGCCCCGGCGGCGCGCACCGGTGTCCCCCGTTCGCGGTAACGTGAGGCCCCTATGAACGCCAAGCCCGACGTGCGACTCCCCGCTGTTTCCGTGATCATGCCCGTCCTCAACGAGGAGCGGCATCTACGGGGGGCCGTCCAAGCGATCCTCGCGCAGGAGTACGCCGGCGAGATGGAGGTCGTCATCGCCCTCGGTCCGTCCACGGACCGCACGGACGAGATCGCCGCCGAGCTGGTCCGTAACGACCCGCGTGTGCACACCGTCCCGAATCCGACCGGCCGTACGCCCGCGGCGCTGAACGCGGCGATCAAGGCCTCCCGGCACCCGATCGTGGTCCGCGTCGACGGCCACGGCATGCTCTCGCCGAACTACATCGCCACCGCCGTCCGGCTCCTGGAGGAGACCGGCGCGATGAACGTCGGCGGCATCATGCACGCCGAGGGCGAGAACGACTGGGAGCACGCGGTCGCCGCCGCGATGACCTCGAAGATCGGTGTCGGCAACGCCGCCTTCCACACAGGCGGCGAGGCCGGGCCCGCCGAGACGGTCTACCTCGGTGTCTTCCGCCGCGAGGCCCTGGAGCAACAGGGCGGCTACAACGAGGAGTTCATCCGCGCCCAGGACTGGGAGCTGAACTTCCGGATCAGGGAGGCGGGCGGGCTGATCTGGTTCTCGCCCGAGCTGAAGGTGTCGTACCGGCCGCGGCCGAGCGTGCGGGCCCTCGCCAAGCAGTACAAGGACTACGGCCGCTGGCGGCACGTCGTCGCCCGCTACCACTCCGGCTCCATCAACCTGCGCTACCTCGCCCCGCCGGCGGCGGTGTGCGCGATCGCCGCCGGGATCGTGGCCGGCGCGGCGCTCACCCCGTGGGGCTTCGTCGTCCCCGGTGGCTATCTGGCGGCGATCGTCGCGGGCTCGGTCCCGGCGGGCAAGGGGCTGCCCCTGAAGGCCCGGCTGCAGATCCCGGTGGCCCTGGCCACCATGCACATGTCGTGGGGCTGGGGCTTTCTGACCAGCCCGAAGTCGCTGGCGCGGAAGGTCATCGCGTCGCGGCGCCCGGCGGTGCTCAGCGCCTGATCATCCGGCGGGGCCCCGTCTCCGGGGCCCCGGTGCCGGTCACCACTGATAGGGCTTGTACACGTCCATGCACTTCGACGTGTCCGAGCCGTTCACGGCATCGGCGCCCTGGGGGATATCCCCCGCCTTCGGCTTCGGCGGCTTGGGATAAGAGGCGCCGGTACGCCAGTCCGCGCCGACGACGACCGTGACCCCGGACACATCGGTCGACTGTTTCACCGAACTCGTCGGGATCCCGAGGGCCTTGGCCACGGCCTGGGCGTCACCCTGCAGATCCGCGCTTGGGTACTGCACGACCGTCTTGTCCTCGGACCGCGTCCCCGAGGTGTCGGCCGCCGCCCGGCCGTAGCCCGCCCGCTCCAGCACCTGGCTGATCGCGAGCGCCCGCTGCGGCACCGCGGCCTCGGTCGAGGACTGCGTGGCGTTCTGCACCAGCACACCCAGCCGGCTCGGGTCCGTCGAAGGCGTCCTGGCCGCCGTTCCCTTGTCGGAGACCTGCTTCACCTCCGCCTTCGTGCCGTTCTTGTCCAGCGGCACGTCGTCGCGGAGCATCTGCCACAGCGCGTCGGCGTTGGCCGTGTCCGGCACGACGTGGTTCCGGGGGTCCCGCGGGTCCTCGGTGTTGGGCATCGTCACGGACGTGATGCGGTTCGACGGCACCGACTTCATCTCCATGCCCAGGTCATAGAGCTTCTTGACGGTGCCGATCTCCTCGGAGACCTTCAGCGACTTGGTCGCGGCCTCCGCCAGGTCCATCAGGCGCCCCGTGTCGGTGAAGATGTTCTGCTGCCGCAGCGTGCGCATCATCGAGTTCAGGTACATGTGCTGGGCGCGGGCGCGCATCAGGTCGCTGCCCCAGGCGTGCCGGGTGCGCAGCCACTGCAGCGCCTGCTCGCCCTTGACCTGGTGGGTCCCGGCTGTCAGCTTCAGCCCGGAGCCGCCGCGCTGGGCGGGGGTCGGGTGGTCCCACACGTTCTGCTTCACACAGACGTCGACGCCACCGATGGCGTCCGCCATCCGCACCACACCGGAGAAGTCGATCGTCATCCAGTGGTCGATGTAGACCCCGGTGAGGTTCTCCCAGGTGGCCAGCGTGCAGCCGGCCCCGCCTCGGGCCAGGGTGGTGTTGATGATGTCGTTGGTGGCCGGGTAGACCTTGCCGGTGTCCGGGTCGGTGCACTTGGGGATGTCGACGCGGGTGTCGCGGGGGATGCTCACCATGGCGGCGCTCTTGCGGTCCGCGGAGAGGTGGATCAGCATCTGCACGTCCGCGTTCGGGGGGCCCCCGACGCTGTCCCTGCTGCCGCCGAGCTTCAGGTTCTCCGCCGAGTTACGGCTGTCCGAGCCGATCAGCAGGATGTTCAACGGCGTCTGCCCGGCCGCGTTCGCCGGTGTCTTCTGCGCCCTGGAGTCGTCCCCGCTGCTGCGCTGACCCTTGCGGATGTTCGCGTTCAGGTGCTGGTAGTACAGGTAGCCGGCGCCTGCCGTACCGAGTATGACCACCGCGAGTACGGTCGCCGACCAGCGCAGGGCGCGTCGTCTGCGCCGTGGCGGCTCGGCCCCCGGACCGCCTGTGCGCCGCCCTCCGCCGTGCCGGCCGGACCCCTCGGACGTCGTGCGGTCCCGCGGTGCGAGCGACATCGTGTCGTCGACCGCAGGATCCTGCCCCCGCACATCACTCTGCGCCAAACTTCCTGCCCTCCCCACCCTTGCGCGTACCAACGGGCCCGTCCCGCGCCCAGTTAGACGCACGACGGGCCGGTTGGGTTACCTATGAGGCGCACTTCGCCTTGTCGGCCGTGGACTTGTCGACGTCCGGCGCCTTCGCGGGGGCGACCAGCGAGACCCCCGCGCCCTTGAAGTCCTTGCCCAGGGTCAGCGTCATCGCCGGCAGGCCCTGGGAGTTGGTCACGCTCTTGCCGGGCTGGAGCGCCGAACCGGGCAGCCCCATCAGCGCGGCCAGTTCACGTGCCTGGGCGGCCTGGTCGGGGGCGTACTCCAGCGTGGTGTTCTTCAGCTCCGCCGGTGCGTTGCCCGCGTTCTCCGACTTCAGCACGCCCTTGTCGGTCTGCAGCCAGGACAGGGTCTCCTGTGCGCTGCCCGCGTCGGCACCGCCGTTGAGGATCCGCACCCGCACCTCGGAGGGCGCGGACCTGCTGCCCTTCAGACGCGCTGCCGCCGCGTCCTTCGCCGCCTTCTGCTTCCTCTTCACCTCGGTGAAGGAGACGTCGTTCTTGATCGCGTCGAACACCGCGGGCGCCGTCGTCTGGTTGACGACGACCGTCGCGTGCACCTTCTCCGCCGGGTTGTCGATCACGGGCACGGTGGTGAAGCTGATGTTCTTGGGCGGCACCTTCTTCAGCTCCAGCGCCATGTCCTTGAGGGTGCCGATGCGGTCGATACCGGTGTCGACGGTCAGCGCCTTGGTCGCCGCCTCCGCCAGGTCGACCAGCTTCGTCGGGTTGGTGAGGGTGTCGCTGGAGGACATCTTGCGCATCAGGGAGCCCAGGAACTGCTGCTGGATCTTGATGCGGTCCAGGTCGCCCTGGTTGCCGAAGCTGTGCCGGGTTCGCACGAAGGCGAGGGCCTGCTCTCCCTCCACCACCGACTTGCCCGCGGGCAGCTTCAGGTGGGACTCCTTGTCGTCCACCGGGTGCGTGACGCACACCTCGACGCCGCCCACCGCGCTCGTCAGCGTCTTCACCGCGTTGAAGTCGGCCATCATGAAGTGGTCCACGTGGATGCCGGTGACCTCGTCGACGGTGCGCATGGTGCAGCCCGGGTCGCGGCCGTCCTGGCCGAGGCTGGTGTTGAAGCGCACGTTCTCCGTGCCCGGGATGACCTTGGTGCTGCCGTCCTGCTGCTTCGTCGGGCAGTCCGGCACGTTCACGATCAGGTCGCGCGGGATGCTGAGCGCCGTCGCGTTCGTCCGGTCCTTGGAGACGTGCAGCAGGATGTTGGTGTCCGCGTGGCCGACGCTGCCCTTGTCGCCGTAGCCCTCGTTCCCCTTGCCGGTGCGTTTGTCCGTACCGATGATCAGCAGGTTGAACGCCTCGTCCTTGCTGAAGCCCTTGGAGCCCGCGTCGCCGACGTCGGTCGAGCTGATGTTGCCCTCGAGGTGCTGGAGGTAAAGATAACCGGCCGTGCCGATGGCGACCAGCACGAACGCCGTGCTGCCCGCGGTCCACGCGAGCACCTTCTTGGCCTTCGACTTCTTCTTCACCGGCCGGCGGGCCGCCCGCCTGCGCTGCGGGCCCTCCGGTTCGGTGCCCCGGCGCCGGGCCGACCGCGGCGGCGGTACGTCGTCCGCGCGCACCTGGCGCGCCTCGCGGGTCTCGCCGGGCGCCGGGTCCTTACGGCGGCGCGGCGCACCGCCGCCTGCCCGGGGGGCGGGTCTGCGGGGACCGGGGACCGACGACTGCGGGGCGGAAGGGCTCAGTCGCAGTTCGTATTCGCCGGTGTTCGGATTGAGTACCCACTGGTCTGCGGGGTCGATGTTGTCCGCCCGCCCACGGCCTTGCGCGTCCACCACGATTGTCCGAATCCTCCGTCGGGGCCACGCGGCGCCTTCCCCCTCAAAGGCGCTCGGGTCTCGGTGAATCAGTGCACGGCCCCAGGACGGACCTCGCGGCCGGGTGCACCGGATCGCTCACACTATCCGCCCAGTTCAGCGTCGAGCGACGCCGGTGACAAATTCCACCTGCCTACAACTGGGCAATCCGCCGCATTTCCCGGACGGAAGTTCGGGGTCTTGATGTGCGCATTACTCACAGGTGTGTTCGGCGGCGGTGTTCCCGCGGAACGTGGGCGCGGGGGAAGGAGCACCCTTTCCGGGCAGGGGGGCGGGGGACGGCGCGCCCTTTCCGTCCGTCCCCGCGGCTTCCTGCGGCGGATTCTGGGCCACCGCCACGGGCTGATCGGCCCGCAGCCGCGCGAAGAGTTTCTCGGCTTCCGGCTCCACGAGTTGGTCACGATTGGCGTCGTAGACGTACGACTCCCTCGGTACGGTCAGGAACTGCACCCGTTCCGTGGGAATGTCGCGCAGACCGCGCACCAACTGGTACAAGCCGCGCAGACTGGCCAGTTCCGGATCGGTGGTCAGCGAGGAGGTCGCCGCGTCCAGCACCGGATACAGCTTCACCGGGTTCAGCAGCACGTCGTTGCTCTGCATCTTGTCGACGAGCGCGGCGAGGAACCGCTGCTGGCGTTCCATCCGCTCGGTGTCGCTGCCGTCGCCGAGCGACTTGCGGGCCCGCACGTAGCCGAGCGCCTGCTCCCCGTCGAGCGTGACCTTGCCCGCGGGCAGCTTCAGCCTGGCCGCCTTGTCGTCTATGGGCTCCTTCAGGCAGACCTGCACCCCGTCGACGGCGTCCACCATCTCCTTGAACCCGCTGAAGTCCACGACCACGTGATGGTCGATCCGAATGTCCGTCAGCTTCTCGACGGTCCGGATCGTGCACGCCGAACCGCCCACCTGGAAGGCGTGGTTGAACATCGCGAACACCGGCTCGCTCCGGCTGCCGTCCGGCTCCCGGCAGCCGGGGATGTCCACCATCAGGTCCCTCGGCAGCGACACGGCGGTGGCGCTGCGCCGGTCCGCGGCCAGATGCAGCAGGATCGTCGTGTCCGACCGCTCGCTGCCCAGATCCCGCCCGTACGCGCTGTTGCCGTCCCCGGCCCGCGTGTCGGACCCGATCAGCAGGATGTTCTGCGCGCCCCGCACCAGCTCGGTGGGCCGCTCCCGCTCGTACCGTTCCAGTTCGCGTGCGGCCGCGTCGTCGGCGGTGATGTTGTTGCTGAGCTTGGCGTAGAGGGCCCAGCCGGTGCCCGCGGCCGCCACGACGAGCACGGCCAGCCCGAGCGCCGCCTTCTTCACCCACCGCCGCCGCCGAAGCCCTTTGCCTACGGTGTCGGTCACGGGCGGGGCACCCCCTCATGGCGTACGAGCGTCATGTCCTGCTCTTACGACCATGGCGGCGGAAGGGCCACGGAAGCGCCCTTTGCTACTCCAATCGGGGGAATCGCGACTCGGCCCCGCTCAGCGGCGCACCGCGCTCACCCTCTCGCTCTCGATCCGCTTGGCGAGACCCTCCTCACCCAGCCGGTCGAGATTCCGGCACAACACCACGGACCCCCCGACGGCCAACGGCGAGAACAACCCCGCGCTGAGCCCTTCCCACGTGTCGTACGGCAGCCCGGACAGCAGCCTCGACCCCGGCCCCGTCAGATCCAGCCCCGGCGCCTCGGCCAGGGCCCGCTCGACGACCTCCGCCCCACTGAACTCCCGCCCGGCGACGATCAGCGCGGGCTGCTCGGGGTCCACGGGAGCGAACGGCACAAACCGGTCCCCTTGCCCCGGCACCTCCACGGCATAGTCGGCGAACCCGGCCGGAGGGTGCGCAAATCGCCCGCCCAGCGGCCGTAGCGCGAGCGCGACCCGCTCCCCGCGACAGGCCCGCGCGGCATCGAGCGAGTCCGGTCCGCTCACCACGAGGTCGGCCGCGGACGGTTCCCCGCCCACATCGGCGATCGCCCCGACGGACGAACACGCCAGCAGCCACACCGCCGTCTGCCAGTGCGCCGGCAACAACAGAGCCACCCGGTCGCCCGGCTCGGCGGCGAGGTCGCCCTGAAGGAGATTCGCGGTCTTGGCCACCCAATTGGCGAAGGTGGCCACGGACAGTTCGACGCGTTCGCCCGTGGCGTCGTCGTAGAAGGTCACCAGCGGGCGGCCGGGGTCCGCGGCGAGCGCGGAAGCCAGCAGGTCGGCAGGGGTGCGATCGGTGGCGTTCACCCAGGAAAGGGTACGCGCGGGCCGGTGTGCGCAGCGTGCGGTGGGCCACCGGTTCGGCGGAACGGCTTCCGACGGTCCGTCAGTTCACCGTTGGACAGATTTGTATGACTATGTCCAAGATCATGAACATGCGTGGATTCCTGACTTCGTCCAGCGGCGCCCCGTCGATCGCCGTCTCCTCGATCGGTGTCGCCTGCACCGCGGCCCTAGCACTCCCGCTGCTGGCCCTGCCCGCCGGCGCCGTACCCGCCCGGCCGTCCGGGGCGGGCGTCCCCGGCCGCACCCATTCGCTGCCCCTGGTCCCCCTCTCCCGCGAACGGGTCCTCGGCACCGCCCCGGAGCAGGGGCTGTACCGGCCCGACGGTGAGCGCTTCTCGCTGGTCGGGGTCGTCTGGGACGACCCGGACACCGAACTGCACGGCCGGGTCCAGGTGCGTACCCGGTCGGCCGTGACGGGGAAGTGGTCCGGCTGGCAGGACGTCGAGACGCACACCGCCGACCACGGTGCCGACCCGGGCGCCGCGGAGCGGGACGCGCGGCGGGCGCGCGGGGCGACCGCGCCCCTGTGGGTGGGTGAGTCGGGCGGTGTGGACGTGCGCGTCCGCGCCGACGGCACGGGCGCGCCGGGCCGCCGTACGGCCGGACCGCTGTCCCCGCTGCCCCCATGGCCCCCGCTGCCCTCCGGCCTGCGCCTGGAACTCGTCGACCCCGGCACGGAGCCGCCGCCTGACGGCGCGTCGGGTGGGGGTACGGGGGCTGACGGCGCGTCGGTCGGGGGTGCGTCGGCTGGGGGTGCGGGGTCTGGGGGTGCGTCGGCCGGGGGTGCGTCGGCCGGGGGTGCGGGGGCTGGGAGCGCGTCGGCTGGGGGCGCGGGGGTCGGGGGTGCGTCGGTCGGGGGTGCGTCGGCGGGGGGCGCGGGGTCTGGGGGTGCGTCAGCCGGGGGTGCGGGGGCTGGGAGCGCGTCGGCTGGGAGCGCGGGGGCCGAGGGTGACGGGATCGAGAGCGCGGGGGTTGACGGCACCGGGGGCGAGGGCGCGGGGGGCGATGGTGCGACGGCCGACGCGCCTGGCACCGGGGCGCACGCGGGCGCGGCATGGGCGGCCTCGGACACCAACGCCGACATCGCCGGCTTCGGCGCCCTGGAGATCCCGGCGCTGGACAAGCAGGCCACCGAGCAGGAACTCGTGCGCCTCCAGGGGCCGTCGAAGACCAAGCCGCACATCGGGCCACGCCCGCGGATCGTCACCCGCCGCGGCTGGGACGCGGACGAGTCACTGCGCCAGGACGGGTTCGTCTACACGAAGAAGATCAAGGCTGCCTTCGTGCACCACACGGCCTCGGGCAACAACTACACGTGCTCCGAGGCCCCCTCCGTCGTCCGCAGTATCTACCGCTACCACGTCGAGAGCATGGGCTGGCGGGACATCGGCTACAACTTCCTCGTCGACAAGTGCGGAACCATCTACGAGGGCCGGGCCGGCGGGGTGGCGAAGGCGGTCCTCGGCGCGCACACCCGCGGCTTCAACACCAACAGCATGGGAATCGCCGTGATCGGCACCTTCGGCGCGACGAAGCCGTCCGGTGCGGCGGTGACGGCCATCGCCCGGCTCACCGCGTGGAAGCTCGGGCTCTACGGGGCCAACCCGCGCGGAAAGACATATCTCACGTCAGGTGGTGGCAACCTCTACCCCAAAGGTAAGAACGTACGACTGAACGTGATCTCCGGCCACCGGGACGGATTCGCCACCGAGTGCCCTGGCAAGCGGCTTTACGCCAAACTCGGTACGGCCCGTTCCAGCGCGGCGCGCTACCAGGGGCGTTGAGGTGGAGCGGGGTGCGCGTTCGGCGCAGTCGTCGGGGGGCCCGCCGGTCTCATACCGTTCTCTCACCGATCTCGTGGGAAACCGCGCGGTGGTTAAGGGTGCCGCCGCTACGGTCTGCATACACTGACCGGCCGAAACGAGTGATACGAGTGGTACGAGTAGTTCGGTCGATCCCGGCAGGAAGCAGAGACGACAGGTGACAGAAGCGATCCTCCTGGTCGGCGGCAAAGGCACCCGGCTGCGTCCGCTCACGGTGCACACGCCCAAGCCCATGGTCCCCGCCGCCGGGGTGCCGTTCCTCACGCACCAGCTGGCGCGCGCCAAGGCGGCCGGCGTGGACCACATCGTCCTCGCCACCAGCTATCTGGCGGAGGTCTTCGAGCCGTACTTCGGCGATGGCTCCTCCCTCGGCCTGCACATCGAGTACGTGACGGAGGAGGAGCCGCTCGGCACGGGCGGTGCCATCCGCAACGTCGCCTCGCGCCTGCACTCCGGCCCCGACGAGCCAGTGCTGATCTTCAACGGCGACATCCTGACCGGCCTGGACATCAGGGCCCTGGTCGACACCCACCAGTCGACCGGCGCGGACGTGTCGTTGCACCTCACCAAGGTCACCGACCCTCGTGCCTACGGCCTGGTCCCCACGGACGAGTCCGGTCGCGTCCTGGCCTTCCTGGAGAAGCCGCAGACGCCGGAGGAGATCGTCACCGACCAGATCAACGCGGGGGCGTACGTCTTCCGCCGCTCGGTCATCGACACGATCCCGCTGGGCCGCCCGGTGTCGGTGGAGCGCGAGACCTTCCCCGACCTCCTCGCGGCGGGCGCCCATCTGCAGGGCATGGTCGACTCCACGTACTGGCTGGACCTCGGCACCCCGGCGGCGTTCGTCCGCGGTTCGGCCGACCTGGTCCTGGGCCGGGCCCCGTCCCCGGCGGTCCCCGGCCGCTGCGGCGACCGCCTGGTCCTCCCCACGGCCACGGTCGCCCCGGACGCCAAGCTGACCGGCGGCACGGTGGTGGGCGAGGGCGCGTTCGTGGCCGAGGGCGCGCGGGTCTTCGGTTCCACGATCCTCCCCGGCGCCGTCATCGAGCCCGGCGCCGTCATCACCGACTCCCTCATCGGCACGAGGGCCCGCGTCGGCGAACGCACCGTCCTCACCGGCACGGTCATCGGCGACGGCGCGATCATCGGCGCCGACAACGAGCTCCGCGAGGGAGTACGCGTGTGGTGCGATGCGCGTATCCCGGCGGGGTCGGTGCGGTTCTCCTCCGACCAGTAGCCGTGGGCCCCCTGGGGACGCCGCCCGTCATGGGGGCTGCGCCCCCAGACCCCCTTGTTCCGGTCCCCCTGCCAGCACTTCGTCCGCGGACACGTCGCAGCCGATCGCGCAGTTCCCCGCGCCCCTAGGGGGTCGCAGCACCGCCGACCAAGCGCCGCCGCAGCCGCGTGGCTGCGGGCAGTAGTGCGGCTGGGGCGGCGCCCACCCGGCAGCGGCCGTCGTACCGGCCTAGCTGCTGCGGGTGGTCGTGTGGTTGGGGCGGCGCCCACCCGTGCAGCGGTTGTCATGCCGCCCCAGCTGCGGGCAGTCGTGCCGCTAGGGGCGGCACGGGTGGGCGCAGCGGCACCCCGCCAGCGCGGGCGAGCGAGACACCCCGTTGGCCGGCGGCAGCACCGCGCACCCCGCCAGCGCGACCAAGCACAACACCCCGTTGCCCAGCCACAGCACAGGCCACCCTCAAAGCAACCCGATGTCCACCCGAGGCATCTTCGGCGCCCGCCGAGCCGGAACCCGCCCGCTCAACAGAATCAACCGCACCGCCCGATGCCGCTGCCCGGCATACGGCTCCAGCAAGCGCAGCATCACCGCGTCGTCGGCATCACGATCCCCCGCCAACGCCCACCCCACGATCCCCGGCAGATGCAGGTCCCCGACCGTCACCGCATCCGCCGCCCCATGACTCCGCTGCACCACCTCCGCCGACGTCCACGGCCCCACCCCCGGCACGACCTCCAACCGCGCCTGAGCCTCGACCGCCGGCATCCCCACCGCCTGCTCCAGCCGCGCAGCGACCCGCACGGCCCGCAGAATCGTCGACGCCCGCTTGTCGTCGACCCCGGCCCGATGCCACTCCCAGGAGGGAATCAGCGCCCAGCTCCGTGCCGCGGGCATCACGAACATCGGCCGCTCGCCCGCCCCCGCAGGCCCCGGCGCAGGCTCCCCGAACCTCCGCACCAGCAGCCGCCAAGCCCGATACGCCTCGTCGGTCGTGACCTTCTGCTCCAGCACCGACGGGATCAAGGACTCCAGCACCAGTCCGGTCCGCGTCAGCCGCAGGCCCGGCCGCCGATGCCGGGCCGAGGCCACCACCCGGTGCCGGGGCACGAACGCCTCCGGCTCGTCGGCCGCGCCGAGCCACTCGGGCAACCGGTCCAGCAGCCACTCCGCCCCCGGCCCCCACGCCTCACCGAGCACCTCACCGCCGTACTCCCGCACCCGCAGCGTGCCCGGCCCGGCGGGCGTACGGCTGGCCCGCCACACGGATCCGTCCGCGGTGGCCCGGAAGGTGGGGTCCGCGGGCCCGCGCCGCAGCGGTCCGAGCACCAGCCCGAGATCGAGCGGTCCCTCCGGCACCCACCGCCGTACCCGCACCGGCGCCGCCGCCTGCCGCGGTAGCCCCACCGCCCCGCGCGCGGGCACGCCGGCATGGCCGCCGCGCACGGTCGTACGCGTGGGCCGCTGAGCGAAACGTCCTGCCACGAATGAGTTCCTAAATGAGGCCCTGGACGAGGTCCTGGACGAGGTCCTGAGGGAAGCCGTTGCCGTCCTACGAGACTAGGTGTTCCTGAAGGGACCCGTACGGAACTCGCCCCGGGAACTCACCGCACCTCGACGAACGCCCCGGCGTCCCGATCCGGCCGCGGCCCCGGCTCCTCGGCCGGATGCCCGACCGCCACCGCGCCCATCGGCTCCCAGTCCGCGGGCAGCGCGAGCACCTCGCGCACCACGTCCCGGCAGAACATCGTGGACGACACCCACGCCGAGCCCAGCCGCTCCCCGGCCAGCGCGACCAGCAGGTTCTGCACGCCCGCGCCCATCGCGACGACGAACATCTCCCGCTCGGCGCCGTCCCGCCGCGGGTCCCCGTAGTGGTGCGAGCCGTCCATGACGAGGCACGGCACGACCAGGTACGGGGCGTTGCGCAGCACATCCCCGCGCCGCACCCGCTTCGCGATGGACTCCTCGCTCTTGCCGTCCCGCCGCAGGTCGGCGATCCACGCGTCGCGCATCGCGTCCAGCAGCCGGATCCGGGACTCCGCCGACTCCAGCAGCACGAACCGCCAGGGCGTGGTGTGGTGCGGGGCCGGTGCGGTCACCGCCGCCGCCACCGCTCGCCGTACCGCGCCGGGGTCCACCGGCTGGTCGGTGAAGGACCGGACCGTACGGCGCTGGGTCACCGCCTCCCGGACCGCCTCGGAGGTGCCGAGCCGGAACATGTCGTCCCGCGCGGTCCGCACCAGGGCCCGCGCGCCCTCGCCGTCCTCGGGGTCCACTACGTGCGGCAGTCCGCGCACCACCGCCACCGGCCGGCCGGCCGCCTTGCCCTTCACCAGGTCGCCGGCGGCGGCCAGTTCGTCCGCCGTGGCCACGATCGTCGCGTGGAGCGGATTGCCGTACGCGTCCGTGCCCCCGCGCAGATCGTCCAGCACGCGCACCCCGGCGGCGCCGATCGCCACATCCGTGAGCCCCGAGCGCCAGGGCCGGCCGAAGGTGTCGGTGACGACGACACCGACGTCCACGCCGAGAGCCTCGCGCAGTCCCGCGCGGATCGCCCGCGCGGACGCGTCGGGGTCCTCGGGCAGCAACAGCACGGTGCCCGCGGGAGTGTTGGAGGCGTCGACCCCGGCGGCGGCCATGACCAGGCCCTGCCGGTTCTCCACGATGCGCAGCGTGCCGCGCCGGGCCACGACCCGGACCGACTCGGCGTCGATGGCCGCCTCCCGGTCGGCCGCCTGGACGATCCGGCCCTCCGCCTTGGAGACGATCTTGGAGGTGACGATCAGCACGTCCCCATCGGCCAGCCCCGGCTCGGCCCCGGCGATCAGCTTGGCAAGGTCGTCCCCGGCCTGCACCTCCGGAATCCCCCCCAGAGCCCAGACCCAAAACCCAGCACCCCCACAGCCCCCCGCCCCGGCCACATCGGCTCCGGCCTCACCGGCGGTCCACACGGCAGCCGCCCCCGCCCCGGCCACATCGGCTCCGGCCGTTCCCACGGAGTCGGTCCCCGCGGAGTCGGTCCCGGTCACGTCGGCTACTGCCTCGCCCCCGGCTGCCCGCAGCCCTACTGCCTCGGCGGCCGTTCCTACGGGCCCTGTTACCTCGGCGCCCGCTCCTGCGGGCGCCGCTGCCCCGGCGCCCGATCCCCCGGCCCCTGCCGCCCCGGTGCCCCCACCGGACGCCGCCGTGCTCACGCTTCCCGCACCTCCTCGGCCAGCGCCAGCGCCTCGCGTGCCATCTGCGCGGTCGCGTCGGCGTCGGTCATCATCAGCGGTACGGCCCGGCAGCGGATCCCGTCCGCCTCGACCCGCTCGACGGCGGCCGCGTCCACGGTGTCGACCAGCCAGCCGTCCAGCAGACCGGAGCCGTAGTGCTCGGCGACCGCCGCGGCCGTGGACTCCACGCCGACCGCGGCGAGCACCTTGTCGGCCATGCCGCGCACGGGCGCGTCCCCGACGATGGGGGACAGGCCGATCACGGGTACACCCGCGTCCGCGATCGCCTCCCGGATGCCGGGCACGGCGAGGATGGTGCCGATGGAGACGACGGGGTTGGACGGCGGGAAGAGGATGACGTCCGCCTCGGCGATGGCCTCCAGCACGCCCGGCGCCGGCTTGGCCTGCTCGGCGCCGACCGGTACGACCGCCTCCGCCGGGACCGAGGCCCGCAGCCGTACCCAGTACTCCTGGAAGTGGACGGCCTTGCGCTCGCCGTCGACCTCGACGGCCACGTGGGTCTCCACGCGGTCGTCGGTCATCGGGATCAGCTTCACGCCCGGCTTCCAGCGGTCGCACAGCGCCTCGGTGACGGCGCTGAGCGGATACCCCGCACCGAGCATCTGCGTGCGCACGATGTGCGTGGCGAAGTCCCGGTCGCCGAGGCCGAACCAGTCCGGCCCCACCCCGTAGGCCGCGAGTTCCTCTTTGAGGTGGAAGGTCTCGTCGGCCCGCCCCCAGCCCTGCTCCTCGTTGATGCCGCCGCCCAGCGTGTACATCACCGTGTCCAGGTCCGGGCAGACCTTCAGCCCGAAGAGGTGGATGTCGTCGCCGGTGTTGCCGATCACCGTGACGTCCGCGTCCGGCACGGCCCGCTTCAGACCGCGCAGGAAACGGGCACCACCGATGCCGCCTGCCAGAACCACAATGCGCATGAGGACCAGTCTTGCAGGCGGGTACGACAACGCGTCAGGCAGTCGCCGGACGCCGACCCATCGGGTTTCAGGCAGTCACGCGGTCACGCCGTCACCGGACGCGGCTCGGTGCGCGGCTCGGTGCGCGCCTCGCAGGTGGCGGAGGTGTGCATCGGCATCTCGGTCAGGCCCGGGTAGTACACGTGCAGGCTGACCGCCGGCTCCAGGGTGTCGTTGACGACCGCGTGGACATAGCCCGGCGCGAACACCCGCTGTGCCCCCGCCGCCAACGCGCGCGTGCCGCGCTCGGTGCGCTCGGTGAGGGTGCCCTCCAGCACGGTGAGGACACCGGAGGAGCGGCCGTGGTCGTGCAGCCCGCTGCCCTGCCCCGGAACCCAGGACAGCAGCCACACCTCGTAGCCGGGGCCGGTACGCAGCCGGTGGTACCAGCGGGTGGTCGTGTCGTAGCGGACGAGGTGCGCCCACTGGGAGCGGTCGGCGGCGATCGAGCGGGCGAGGCCCACGAACTCGGCGACGGTGGCCGGGTGCTCGCGCGGCGGCTGGAGCAGGTGCGGGACTTCGAGGATGTCGCCGGCGATCTGGAGGTCGTTGTCGCTGTTCATCGGGTGCGTGGTTCCTCGGCGGAAGAGTGGGGCCCGGAAGAGAGAGTGCTGCGGGAAAGGAAGCGACCGAGTCGGCTGGGAGGACTCGGCGACGGCTGGAGCGGGAGGCAGGCTCAACAGCTGGAACAGCGACAACAGCTACAGCGGGACCGGGCAGCACCGTGGGACCCGGCGGTGCGGGTCGAGGTGAGTGCCAAGTTCGCGAGCATGCCCACTAGGACACCGGGTCACACCTGAGCTGTCAACTCGGCGCCCGATATGTGGGACACGTTTCACCTCATCCGGTTCATCTGCGAGGCGAAAGGTTTGTTCACCCGGACCCCGGGACACATGGCGCACATCCGAGCGCTCAAGCCTCGTGCAACGCGATCGAACGCGGGGACGTCCTTCTTCGTACAGAGGGCTGTACGGGGTTTGACCGGCCCCCCTCGGGCCCTCCGCTGCGTGCCAAGGTTTATGCCGATTTGAACACTTTCCGCACGGCCTTGGTTCCGCAGAGTGAATAACGGGCTCAATAGCAGATCTCGGCTTGACTCGCCCGGAGCAGCACACTTGTAATTTCACTCGTGTCGTTCAGCCGAAATCGGTAACGGCAACGCACGGGGACGCGAAAGACAGACGAGGGGCGCACATGACCGAGCTGGTGCAGCAACTGCTGGTCGACGACGCGGACGAGGAACTCGGCTGGCAGGAGCGCGCGCTGTGCGCCCAGACCGACCCCGAGTCCTTCTTCCCCGAGAAGGGCGGCTCCACCAGAGAGGCGAAGAAGGTCTGCCTCGCCTGCGAGGTCCGCTCCGAATGCCTCGAGTACGCCCTCGCCAACGACGAGCGATTCGGCATCTGGGGCGGCCTGTCCGAGCGGGAGCGCCGCCGGCTGAAGAAGGCCGCCGTCTGACCGCACATCCAACCCAAATCGTCACGAACGGCCCGTCGCCCATGGGTTATCCACAGGCGGCGGGCCGTCGTCATGGCCAGCCGATAGTGTGGTCGCTCGTCCGAGACGTCCCGCTGTCCCCTCGGCACCCGAGCGGGCACAGGCGTCCACCGCAGTCCATCGAACCGGGGCCCGTACCTCGATGTCCGTGCACAGCCATACGGCAGTCCAAGACGGCGCCGTAACACCTGAGTTCCCGCGTCACGTGGTGACCGCGGTCCTCGTCTCCCACGACGGCGCCCGCTGGCTGCCCGACGCCCTCGCCGGGCTGCTCGGCCAGGAGCGGCCCGTGCAGTACGCGGTGGCCGCCGACACCGGCAGCGCGGACGACTCCGCACGGCAGCTCACCGACGCCCTCGGCGATGCCAACGTGCTGCACCTGGCCCGCCGCACCGGCTTCGGCCAGGCCGTCGAGGAGGCGAGCCGCACCGCCCCGGTCCTCACCCCGGAAGAGCTGCCGTACCTCAAGCGCCCCAGCGGCTGGGACCCCGTCACGCGCTCGTGGCGCGACGACGCCTACGACATGCCCGAACTGCCGCACGGCGAGCCCATCCAGTGGCTCTGGCTGCTGCACGACGACTGCGCCCCCGAACCCGACGCCCTCGCCGAGCTGCTGCGGGTCGTCGACAACGAACTGGAACTGGGCCGCACCGACGTGGCGGTCGTCGGCCCCAAGCTCCGCGGCTGGTACGACCGCCGGCAGCTGCTGGAGGTCGGCGTCTCCATCGCCAACTCCGGCCGCCGCTGGACCGGCCTGGACCGCCGCGAACAGGACCAGGGCCAGCACGACCACGTGCGCACCGTGCTGTCCGTCTCCACCGCCGGCATGCTCATCCGCCGCGACGTCTTCGAACAGCTCGGCGGCTTCGACCGCCGGCTGCCCCTGATGCGCGACGACGTCGACCTGTGCTGGCGCGCCCACACCGCCGGCCACCGCGTCCTGATCGCCCCCGACGCCGTCGTACGGCACGCCGAAGCCGCCTCCCGCGAGCGCCGCACCGTCGACTGCGTGGGCCGCACGGCCGCCTCCCCGCACAAGGTCGACAAGGCCGGCGCCGTCTACACCCTGCTCGTCAACACCCGCGGCGGCGCGCTGCCCTGGGCGCTGCTGCGGCTCGTTTTCGGCACCGTCCTGAGGACCATCGCCTATCTCGTCGGCAAGGTCCCCGGCCAGGCCGTCGACGAGATCCGCGGCCTGCTCGCCACCCTGCTGCGCCCGGGCAGGATCTTCGCCGCGCGGCGCCGCCGCGGTCCCTCGCAGATCGACAAGGCGGAACTGCGCCGGCTCTTCCCGCCGCCCGGCGCCACCATCCGCGCCACCGTGGAACAGCTCACCGCCAACTTCAGCAGCGGCTCCGACGCCGACACCGCCTCGGCCGGCCGGCACGGCGGCGCCGTGGAGTCCGGGCCCGGCGGCGACGACGACGAATTCCTTGAGATAGAACAGTTCGCCCGGCTCAAGCGGATCGCCCGCAAGCCCGGCCCCGTGCTCTTCCTCGCCCTGCTGCTCATGTCCCTGATCGCCTGCCGCGCCCTGCTCGGCGGCGGTGCGCTCGCGGGCGGCGCCCTGCTGTCCGCCCCGGCCGGCGCAGGCGAGCTGTGGTCCCGGTTCGCCGACTCCTGGCATCCGGTCGGGGCGGGCGGCACCCCGCCCGCCCCGCCCTACCTCGCGATCGTCGCGACCCTCGCCACGCTCCTGTTCGGTTCCACCGGACTCGCCGTCACCGTCCTGCTGGTCGCCTCGGTACCGCTCGCCGGATTCACCGCCTACTTCGCCTCCAGGCCGCTCGTCACCTCCCGCCTGCTGCGCGCCTGGGCGGCCATCGCCTACGCCTTCCTGCCCGCCACCACCGGCGCCCTGGCCGGCGGCCGCATCGGCACCGCCGTCCTCGCCGTGCTGCTGCCGCTCATCGCGCGCGCGGGCATCGCCGCGAGCGGCCTCGCGAACCGCTCCGGCGCGCGCGGCAGTTGGCGCGCCACCTGGGCGTACGCACTGCTGCTGACCATCACCACCGCCTTCACGCCGATCGTCTGGCCCATCGCGCTGCTGCTCGGCATCGGCGTGCTCGTCCTGCGCCGCGGCGACCTCGTCGCCCACGCCCTGCGCTTCCTCGCCCAGCTCGGCACCCCGCTGCTGGTCCTCGCCCCCTGGTCGCTGACCCTGCTGCCGACCGGCTTCTTCAAGGAAGCCGGCCTGGCCTACGGCCCCTCGGCCGCCTCCGCGCTCGACCTGCTCGGCGCCAGCCCCGGCGGCCCCGGCACCGTGCAGGGCCTGATGCTCATCGGCATCGTGTTCGCCGCCCTCGGCGCGCTGCTGCGCTCCGAGCGGCAGCTCGGCATCCGCACCGCCTGGGCGGTCGCCCTGCTGGGCCTCGTCTTCGCCGTCCTGTCCAACCGGTCCGCCTGGGCCGGACCCGCCACCCTCGTCTACGGCATCGCGCTGCTGGCCGCCGCGGCCCTCGGCGCCGACGGTGCACGCGCCCGCGTGGCCGAGCAGAGCTTCGGCTGGCGCCAGCCCGTCGCCGCCCTGATCGCCTTCGCCTCGGCCGCGGGCCCGCTGCTCGTCGCCGCCGGCTGGATGATCCGCGGCGCCGACGGCCCTCTGGAGCGCCGCGACCCGACCCAGGTGCCCGCGTTCGTCGCCGAGGACTCCACCACCGGCGACCGGGCCCGCACCCTGATCCTGGACAGCGACTCCACCGCGCGCGTGCGCTACACCCTGGTCCGCGGCTCCGGCGCCCGCATGGGCGACGCCGAGGCCAGCGCCGCCGACGGCCAGAACACCCGGCTGGACAAGGTCGTCGCCAACCTCGTCGCCGGCTCCGGCGCCGACCAGGCCGACGAACTCGGCGGCTTCGCCGTGCGCTACGTCCTCGTCCACAAGGGCGCGCCCCGCGACATCACCCGCGTCCTCGACACCACCCCCGGCCTGAGCCGGCTCAGCCAGCAGAACGGCAGCGCCCTGTGGCGCGTCGACCAGGAGGTCTCCCGCGCCACGATCGTCCCCGCCGACGGCTCGGGCACCGCCCGGCCGGTGAGCGCCGGACCGGTGGAGATCCACACGACCATCCCGGCCGGCTCGGGCAACCGCGTCCTGCGCCTGGCCGACACCGCCTCCGACGGCTGGACGGCCACCCTCGACGGCAAGCCGCTCACCCGCACCACGGTCGACGGCTGGGCCCAGGGCTTCCAACTGCCCTCCGGCGGCGGAAGGCTGGACGTCACCTACGACGATCCGATCACCCACACCGCCTGGCTGTGGGCCCAGGGCGCGCTCGCCGTCGTCCTGGTCGTCCTCGCCCTGCCCGGCCGCCGCCGCGACGTCGACGACGACCTGCCCGAGGAGGAGCCGCTGCCCGCCCAGGCCACCGCCGGCGAGGGCCGCCGCGCCCGCCGTCTGCGCGCCCAGGCCGAGGAACAGGCCACCGAGGAGCAGCCCGCCGACGAGCAGCCCGCGGCACCGCCCCAGCCGACGCAGCCCCCGGCCGCCGTACCCCACCAGCAGTCCTACGACGGCTGGGACCAGGCCTCCTACGCGAACACCGGATACGCGGCCTACGGAACGGACCAGTTCGACAACGGCGGCCAGTACCCGCCCTCCGGCTACGACCAGCAGGCGTACCCGGCCGCCGACCCGTACCAGACGGGCCAGGGCCAGTACGACCCGTACGCCTACAGCGGTACGGCCGACCAGATGCCGTACGACCCGACGGCCTACCAGCAGGGCTACGACCCGGCGTACGACCCCGCCCAGCAGGGTTACGACCCGGCCCAGCACCCCCACGGCACCGGCAGCGAGCACCCCGACGGGAGCCAGCAGTGAAGCGCACCACCCTGTCCCTGATCGCCGCCACCACCGGGCTGGCCGCCGTCACCGCGTTCGCCGCGTTCGACGGCCCCTCGGCGTCCGGCGCCGCCGCCCCCAAGGCGGCCGCGAACCTCCCGGTGGAGCGCACGAGCCTGCTGTGCCCGGCACCGAGCATCTCGGACATCGCCGACACGTCGTACACGTCGTTCACACCCGTCACCCAGGGCACGGCGAACAGCGGCAAGGCCCAACTCCAGGCAGCCGGTGAGGACTCGGCGGACGGCACGGGCAGCACCCAGGCGGGCAAGGGCTCGAAGGGATCCAAGGGCGGGAAGAAGACGGCGAGCCGGCCGGTGCTCACCCCGAAGGCGCCGGGCACACCGGTCACCGGCGACACCTCCGGCGCCGACGGGCCCGCGCTCATCGGCACCGCCGACGGGAGGTTCGCACCCGGCTGGACCGTCCAGGAGACCACCGAGGTCGCCGCCGGCACCGGGCGTGGCCTCCAGGGCGTCAACTGCACGGCCTCGGACACCGACTTCTGGTTCCCGGGCGCCAGCACGGCCGCCGGCCGGACCGATTACGTCCACCTGACCAACCCCGACGACTCCGCCGCGGTCGTCGACATCGAGCTGTACGGCAAGGACGGTGCGATCAAGTCGCCCCTGGGGGAGAACCTCACCGTTCCGCCGCACGCGAGCAAGCCGATCCTGCTCTCCACGCTCACCGACGCCCGGCAGGCCGACCTGACCTTGCATGTCAGCGTGCGCAGTGGCCGGGTCGGCGCGTCCGTGCAGGCCCTGGACGACAAGACGGGCGGCGACTGGCTGGCCGCGGCCGCCGACCCGGCCGGCAGCCTGGTCCTGCCCGGCATCCCGAAGGACGCCACGGACGTCCGCCTGATCGCCTTCACCCCCGGCGGCGACGACGCCGATCTCAAGGTCCGCCTGGCCTCACCGGACGGCCTGATCACCCCGGCGGGCAACGAGACCCTGCACGTGAAGTCGGGCATGACGACCACGGCCGACCTCGGCGCCGTGACCAGAGGCGAGGCGGGCTCCCTGGTCCTGACCCCCACGGATCAGTCGGTTCCGGTCGTGGCGGCCCTCCGCGTCGTCCGAGGCAACGGCGACAAACAAGAAACGGCCTTCATCCCGGCCACCGCCCCCGTCGGCCCCCGCGCGACCTCGGCCGACAACAGCGCCAAGGGCACGACCCTCGCCCTGACCGCGCCCACCGCCACCGCCACGGTCAAGGTCACCGCCTCGGCGGGCAGCGAGGGCGGTACGGCGGTGACGAAGACGTACACGATCAAGTCCGGCACCACCGAGAACGTCGCGTTCCCCGTTCCCTCCGCCCTGAAGGGCACCTACGCCCTCACCGTGGAAACCGTCTCCGGCGGCCCGGTCTACGCCTCCCGCACCCTCTCCGCCACCGAATCCGGAGTCCCCGGCTTCACGATCCAGACCTTGCCGAACGACCGGGGAATGGTCCCGGTACCAAAGACGACACAGGACCTGTCGGTCCTGCAGAAGTGACGGATGCCGCCGGTGCGGCCTAATCCTCGCCGTACCGCGGATCCACAGTCTCCGGAGTCAACCCCAGCAGCTCAGCCACCTGCTCCACGACCACCTCATGCACCAACGCGGCCCGCTCATCCCGCCCCTTGGTACGGATCTCCACCGGCCGCCGATACACCACCACCCGCGCCCGCCGCCCCTCCCGCGCGGGCACGACCCCGCCCAACGGCACGGCCTCGTCACTCCACGCCTGCTCACCCCGCCCCTCCAGCCGGGGTACCTCCAACACGAGGAAATCGATGTCGGCCAGCTGCGGCCACCGCCGCTCCAGCCGCTCCACGGAGTCCTGCACCAGGTCCGCGAACACATCGGCACGGCTGGCCGCCAGCGGCACCTGCGGCGGCGCGATCGGCCCCCGCATGCCCCGCCCATGACGATCACGTCGACGGGGCCCGGGGCCGGCGGCACGGGGCGGTACACGGTTGTCCATCACTGGGGAAGCGTAGTCCCCGCACGCTCCGCCCGCCCGGCTCCACACGGCGGCCGATCCCTCACCCCACCCCCCGCCCCGCACTGACCAGCCACGTTCCCGCGGCCGGCCAGGACACCGCCGATCAGCCCACCGCCGATCGGCCCTGCCCGATTACGACCGATCGTCTTCGCTCAATGTCGCAGACTGACCATTCCAGCCAACGTCTGGCTCGTTTCCATAACCCTCCAAGACCGCCGAACTCAAGGCAATTGACGGTATTTGTGCCGACTCATGACCGTATCGAGCCGCGCCCAAAACCCGCCGAGAACCCGTCCACGCAGGTCAACGGGGCCTCCCCGAAGGGGTGTGTGGGGCGTTTCACAGCACGACACGGTGGAGTGACGTGGTGGGGAGTCGTCGCGGCCCGCTCAAGAGTGCGGTACCGTCCAACGTCGTGAGCCCTGTACGTCGCTGTTCGCGAACTGCCTGCGGCCGACCCGCCGTCGCGACGCTGACGTACGTCTACGCCGACTCGACCGCGGTCCTCGGCCCGCTCGCCACCTATGCCGAGCCGCACTGCTACGACCTGTGCGCCGAGCACTCCGAGCGCCTCACCGCCCCCCGCGGCTGGGAGGTCGTCCGTCTTCTCGACGGCTCCGCTCCCGCGCGGCCCAGCGGAGACGATCTGGAAGCCCTTGCCAACGCCGTACGTGAGGCGGCCCGCCCCCAGGAGCGCGCGGCCGAGGCGGGCGGCGGCGGAGCCCGTACGGCGGACCCCATGGAGGTCGCCCGCCGCGGCCACCTGCGCGTCCTGCGCTCCCCGGACAACTGAGCCCACGACGCCGGTCGTCAAGCCGGCGCACACCACCCCCGCCCCCGACTCATCCGGTCGCGACTGGGCGTCCAGTCGGCCTCCACCCGGCTCCACCCGGTGTCCCGCACACCACTCCCTTACCCCCGACGGGTAGTTTGTGGGCACCCATAGGACTTTCAGGAGGGTTGGCCGTGACTGCTGATCTGTCGCAGATCGTGAAGGCGTACGACGTACGTGGAGTGGTTCCGGACCAGTGGGACGAGTCACTGGCCGGGCTCTTCGGCGCCGCCTTCGCGGAGGTGACAGGCGCGGCGGCGATCGTCGTCGGCCACGACATGCGCCCCTCGTCGCCCTCCCTCTCCCGCGCCTTCGCGCGCGGCGCGGCGGACCGCGGCGTCGACGTCACCGAGATCGGCCTGTGTTCCACGGACCAGCTGTACTACGCCTCGGGCGCGCTGAACCTGCCCGGCGCCATGTTCACCGCCTCCCACAACCCGGCCCAGTACAACGGCATCAAGCTGTGCCGCGCGGGCGCCGCCCCGGTCGGCCAGGACACCGGCCTCGCGCAGATCCGCGAACTGGCCGAGCGGTGGCTGGAGTCGGGCGCCCCCGAACCGGTCGCCCGGCCGGGAACCCTGACCACCCGTGAGACGTTGGACGATTACGCGGCGTACCTCCGCTCGCTCGTCGACCTGACCTCCATCCGCCCCCTGAAGGTCGTGGTCGACGCCGGCAACGGCATGGGCGGTCACACGGTCCCGTCCGTCTTCGCCGGCCTGCCCCTGACCCTCGTCCCGATGTACTTCGAACTGGACGGCACCTTCCCCAACCACGAGGCCAACCCGCTCGACCCGGCCAACCTCGTGGACCTGCAAAAGCGCGTCCCCGCGGAGGGCGCCGACCTCGGCATCGCCTTCGACGGCGACGCCGACCGCTGCTTCGTCGTGGACGAGCACGGCGACCCGGTCTCCCCGTCCGCGATCACCGCCCTGGTCGCCGCGCGTGAACTCGCCCGCAACGGCGGAGAGGGCACGATCATCCACAACCTGATCACCTCGCGTACGGTCCCGGAGGTCGTGAAGGAGAAGGGCGGGACCCCGGTCCGTACCCGCGTCGGCCACTCCTTCATCAAGGCGGAGATGGCCCGCACCGGCGCGATCTTCGGCGGCGAGCACTCCGCCCACTACTACTTCAAGGACTTCTGGAACGCGGACACGGGCATGCTGGCCGCCCTGCACGTCCTCGCGGCCCTCGGTGGCCAGGACGCCCCGCTCTCCTCCCTCGTAGCCCAGTACGACCGCTACACCGGCTCCGGCGAGATCAACTCCACCGTCGCCGACCAGTCCGCCCGCCTCGCCGCGATCCGCTCCGCGTACGAGGGCCGCGCCGACGTCACCCTGGACGACCTCGACGGCCTCACGGTCGCCGCCGCCGACTGGTGGTTCAACGTCCGCCCCTCCAACACCGAGCCCCTCCTCCGCCTGAACGCGGAGGCGAAGGACGAGGCCACCATGACCAAGATCAGGGATGAGGCCCTGGCGATCATCAGGGCCTGACCGACGGGCTGGGGTGGCGGATGGGCACAGCCCGGCCGTCCAGGGGGCGGGGCCCCCTGGACGGTGCCGACAGCCCGGCTCAGCCGGTCCACCAGCGGTACGCTGACCAGGCACATCCACAGTCACAAAACCGCCCCCGAAGGGACACCTCATGCCGCTCGAAGCCGGCCTCCTGGAGATCCTCGCCTGCCCGGCCTGCCACGCCCCCCTCAAGGAACAGGACACCGAGCTGATCTGCACGGGCCAGGACTGCGGCCTCGCCTACCCCGTCCGCGACGACATCCCGGTCCTCCTCGTGGACGAGGCCCGCCGCCCGGCGTAACGCTCCCGCCGCCGACGTACGCCGCCCTGACGACGGACCCCGCAGCCGGCGCAACCGCAAGGCGCTCACCCCCGCACAGCACCCATCCCGCACAGGACCCCCGGCGATCGGAGGCACCCGCCCATGCTGGACGAATCGCTGCTCGACACCCCGGAGGGCCTCGCCGAGGCCGACCGCCGAGGCCTGCTGCGCGGCGCCGCCGAGGCCGGCGCCCGCGTCCGCACCGCCGCCCGGCACGCCACCGAGGCCGGCATCGGCGACCTCAAGCCCGACGGCCGCCCCCGCGCCGTCCTCATCGCCGGCCCCGGCGCCGCCGCCACCCACACCGCCGACCTCCTCGGCACCCTGGTCGGCGTCGGCAGCCCCGTGGTCCGCCTGGCCCCCACCGGCGTCGCCCCGGCCGCGGGCGCCCTGCGCTGGGAACTCCCGGGCTGGACCGGCTCGGTCGACCTGCTCCTGATCGCCACCCCGGACGGCACCGAACCCAGCCTCTCCCTCCTCGCCGACCAGGCCTACCGCCGCGGCTGCTCGCTGGTCGCCGTGGCCCCGCCCCACACCCCGCTCGCGGAGGCGGTGGCCGGCGCTCACGGGCTGTTCGTACCGATGGCGACGGCGCCGTACGACCAGGGGGAACCGCTCGCCGCGTCCTCCTCCGGCGTCTTCTGGGCGCTGCTGACTCCGCTGCTGGCGCTGCTGGACCGCGTCGGACTGCTCACCGTCCCGCCGGACGGCCTGGAAAAGGTCGCCGACCGCCTGGACCACATCGCAGAGCGCTGCGGCCCCGCCATCGCGACCTACAGCAACCCGGCCAAGACCCTGGCCGCCGAACTCGCCGACGCCCTCCCCGTGGTGTGGACGGAAGGGTCCTCGGCGGGCCCCGCCGGGCGCCGTTTCGCCGCGGCCCTCGCCGAACTCGCCGGCCGCCCCGCGCTCGTCGCCGAACTCCCCGAGGCGCTCGCCGCCCACCACGCCCTGCTGGCCGGCCCGCTGGCCGCCAGCGCGGACCCCGACGACTTCTTCCGCGACCGCGTCGAGGAGCCGGCCGCGCTGCACGCGCGCGTGGTGCTGCTGCGCGACCGCCCGATCAGCGGCCTCACCGCCGCCCCCGCCGCCCGTGACCTGGCCCTCAGCCACGACACGCCGATCAGCGAGCTCGAACCGGAGCAGGGCGGCGACTTGGAAAGTCTCGCGGAACTGATCGCCGTCACGGATTTCGCCGCTGTTTACCTGGCGCTCGCTTCAAGGGCCTGATGTTTGCTCCGGGCCGGACGATCCGCGCCCACCACAGCTCGGCAACCGGCACCACCGCCGACGCCGGCTGAGGAGCCGTACATACGGAGACAGAGAAGACACATGGACCGCCTCGACAACACCATCCGCCCCTACGCCTGGGGTTCCCCCACCGCCATCCCGCACCTGCTCGGCGCCGAGCCGACCGGGGAACCGCAGGCGGAGATGTGGATGGGCGCGCACCCGGGCGCACCCTCGCGCACCGCGCGCGGGACGCTCGTCGACGTCGTCGACGCCGACCCGGAGCGCGAGCTGGGCGCCAAGGCGGTCGCGAAGTTCGGTCCGCGGCTGCCGTTCCTGCTGAAGATCCTCGCCGCCGGCGCGCCCCTCTCCCTCCAGGTGCACCCCGACCTGGAGCAGGCCAAGGAGGGTTACGAGGACGAGGAGCGCCGCGGCATCCCGGATGACGCCGCGCACCGCAACTACAAGGACGCCAACCACAAGCCCGAACTGATCTGCGCGCTCACCGAGTTCGACGGCCTGTGCGGCTTCCGTGACCCGGTCCGGGCCGCCGACGCGCTCGACGGGCTCGGCGTCGCCTCCCTCAAGCCGTATGTCGACCTGCTGCACGCCCACCCCGAGGAAGCGGCCCTGCGCGAGGTGCTCACCGCGATCCTCACCGCCGACCCGGAGGAGATGGCGCACACGGTCGCCGAGGCCGCTGCCGCCTGCGCCCGCCTCGGCGGCGACTACGCCCCCTACGCCGACCTCGCCCAGCACTACCCGGGCGACCCCGGCGTCATCGCGGCCATGCTGCTCAACCACGTTCGCCTGCAGCCCGGCGAGGCCCTGTTCCTCGGCGCCGGCATCCCGCACGCGTACCTGAACGGCCTCGGCGTCGAGATCATGGCCAACTCCGACAACGTCCTGCGCTGCGGCCTGACCCCCAAGCACATCGACGTCCCCGAACTCCTGCGCATCGTCCGCTTCGAGGCGGGTGACCCGGGCGTACTGCGCCCCGAGGCCTCCCCGGCCGGCGAGGAGATCTACGAGACGCCGATCGACGAGTTCCGCCTCTCCCGGTACGTCCTCCCCGAGGGCGGCACCGCCCGCGATCTCACCCGCGACACCCCGCAGATCCTGCTCTGCACGGCCGGTACGGTCCGTGCGGGCGAGCACGAGCTGAGCCCCGGTCAGTCGGTCTTCGTCCCGGCCGGGGAGACGGCGGAGATCTCGGGCACGGGCACACTCTTCCGCGCCACTGTGATCGTATGACCGGGGTTGTGGATACCTGACGCGCCGGGGCCCGGCCGGGCTGCAAGAATGGCCCACCGGCAAAGGCCGGGCAAAGCCGGGCTCACGCCTGGACGGCACGGACGTACGAGAACCCGTCCGGACGGCGGGACATACGAGGCGACAGAGGCGAAGGGACACGCGTACACATGAGCGCGTCAGGCGGTACGAAGGCGATCGTGGCGGCACTCGGTGCCAACCTCGCGATCGCGGCGTCGAAGTTCGTGGCGTTCGCGTTCAGCGGCTCTTCCTCGATGCTCGCCGAGGGTGTCCACTCGCTCGCCGATTCCGGCAACCAGTTCCTGCTGCTCATCGGCGGCAAGAAGGCCCAGCGCGAGGCGACCCCGCAGCACCCCTTCGGCTACGGCCGCGAGCGCTTCATCTACGCCTTCCTGGTCTCGATCGTCCTGTTCTCCATCGGCGGCATGTTCGCCATCTACGAGGGCTACGAGAAGATCAGCCACCCGCACGAACTGGAGCACTGGTACTGGCCGGTCGGCGTCCTGGTCTTCGCGGTCATCGCCGAGGGCTTCTCCTTCCGTACGGCCATCAAGGAATCCAACGAACTGCGCGGCAGACTGTCCTGGGCGCAGTTCATCCGCCGCGCCAAGGCCCCCGAGCTGCCCGTCGTCCTCCTCGAGGACTTCGGCGCGCTCATCGGCCTCGTCCTCGCCCTTCTCGGCGTCGGCCTGGCCGTGCTCACCGGCGACGGCGTCTGGGACGGCATCGGCACGGTCTGCATCGGAGTCCTGCTCGTCTGCATCGCCCTCGTCCTGGCCGCCGAGACCAAGTCGCTGCTGCTCGGCGAGGCGGCCGGCCTGGACGTGATCAAGAAGATCGAGGAGGCGACGGTCGACGGCGACACCGTCACCGGCGTCATCCACATGCGCACCCTGCACCTCGGCCCCGAGGAACTCCTCGTCGCCGCCAAGATCGCCGTCCAGCACGACGACACGGCCACCGAGGTCGCGAACGCCATCAACGCCGCCGAGGCCCGCATCCGCGCCGCCGTCCCGATCGCCCGCGTCATCTACCTCGAACCGGACATCTACAGCGAGGCCGAGGCCGCCAAGGGCCCGGACCCGGAGGCCACCCCGGGCGGCCCGACCCCCCACACCGCCGGCCACTGAGGCCGTCGCCCTACCGCACCTCGAAACGGCCCCTCGGGTGGCTCGAACCGTGCGCAGGCGGACTGGGGCCGACCGGGCCGTCCGGTGTAGCTTGGGACGGAGCCAGACGTCGCTGCTGATGGCGGTCGGGCGGTCCCAGTACGGGCCGACCGAGGGAGAGAGGGCCTCCGACGGACTGCGCTGCGCGTACGTGGGCATGCCTGTGTCCTCTTTCGGGCACCCCTGTGTCCGCCGCCGCGCAGACCAGCCGTACCCACCTCGACCCAACCCCGAGGAGCAGCTCGCAATGACGACTGTCGACAACCGACAGGACTTCAAGGTCGCCGACCTCTCCCTGGCCGAGTTCGGCCGCAAGGAGATCACCCTCGCCGAGCACGAGATGCCGGGCCTGATGGCGATCCGCAAGGAGTACGCCGAGGCCCAGCCGCTGGCCGGCGCGCGTGTCACCGGTTCCCTGCACATGACGGTGCAGACGGCCGTGCTGATCGAGACCCTGGTCGCCCTGGGCGCCCGGGTCCGCTGGGCGTCCTGCAACATCTTCTCCACCCAGGACCACGCCGCCGCCGCGATCGCCGTCGGCCCGAACGGCACGCCCGACAACCCGCAGGGCATCCCGGTCTTCGCCTGGAAGGGCGAGACGCTGGAGGAGTACTGGTGGTGCACGGAGCAGGCGCTGACCTGGCCGGACAGCCCCACCGGCGGCCCGAACATGATCCTGGACGACGGTGGTGACGCCACCCTCCTCGTCCACAAGGGCGTCGAGTACGAGAAGGCCGGCGAGGTCCCCGCCCTGGACACCGCCGAGTCCGACGAGCACCGCGTCATCCTCCAGCTGCTGCACCGCACCCTGGGCGAGAACCCCCAGAAGTGGACCCAGCTGTCCTCCGAGATCCGCGGCGTCACCGAAGAGACCACGACGGGTGTCCACCGCCTGTACGAGATGCAGCGCGACGGCGTCCTCCTCTTCCCGGCGATCAACGTCAACGACGCCGTCACCAAGTCGAAGTTCGACAACAAGTACGGCTGCCGTCACTCCCTGGTCGACGGCATCAACCGCGCCACCGACGTGCTGATCGGCGGCAAGACCGCCGTGGTCTGCGGCTACGGTGACGTGGGCAAGGGTTGCGCGGAGTCGCTGCGCGGCCAGGGTGCCCGGGTGATCGTCACGGAGATCGACCCGATCTGCGCGCTGCAGGCGGCGATGGACGGCTACCAGGTCACCACGCTGGACGAGGTCGTCGAGACCGCCGACATCTTCATCACCACGACCGGTAACAAGGACATCATCCTTGCCTCGGACATGGCGAAGATGAAGCACCAGGCGATCGTGGGCAACATCGGTCACTTCGACAACGAGATCGACATGGCCGGCCTCGCCAAGATCCCCGGCATCGTCAAGGACGAGGTCAAGCCGCAGGTCCACACCTGGACCTTCCCGGACGGCAAGAAGATCATCGTGCTGTCCGAGGGCCGCCTGCTGAACCTGGGCAACGCCACCGGCCACCCCTCGTTCGTGATGTCCAACTCCTTCGCGGACCAGACGCTGGCCCAGATCGAGCTGTTCACCAAGCCCGACGAGTACCCGATCGGTGTCTACGTGCTGCCCAAGCACCTGGACGAGAAGGTCGCCCGTCTCCACCTGGACGCCCTCGGCGTCAAGCTCACCACGCTGCGCCCGGAGCAGGCCTCGTACATCGGCGTCGAGGTCGACGGCCCGTACAAGCCGGACCACTACCGCTACTGAGCCGCCGACTCCGGCGAGTCCGTAGTCCCGCTCACCGGGGAGTGCCACTGTGCACCGCCGCGCTCCCCGGCAGCAGGTCCTCCGAGGCAGGCCCCCGCACCCCCGTGCCGGGGGCCTGCCCCTTTGGCCGGTCCGGCCCTCACGAACGCCGGACCGACCCCCCGAAGAGACCCGACCCCGTCATCGCCCAGGACACCGGAACCCATGCCCCGCGGCCGTTATTCGCTCTACGATCCGCACGATCACACCCCCCTCGCCGAAGAACACTTCCAGTGCGCCCCCGGCCCGTCCGGCTGGCGCTATGTCTCCCGGATCACCAGCCCCGTCGGCGATCACCTCGGCTCCGTCGACCTCGCCCTGGACGACCTCGGCCGCCCCATCCGCCTCGAACTCCATGCGCGGGAATGGCAGGTGCGCGGTGCCGCCCTCGACGGCGTCACCTGGGTCCGCACCGACCCCACCGGAACCCATGCCACCGAAGGCAATGTGCGCGCCCACGCCTTCACCGGCACGTCCCCCGCGTTCCTCGTCGCCACCGCCCGTCTCCTACGCCTCACCCCCTCGTCCGACGCGACCCGCGTACGCCTGGTCGCCTTCACCGACCCGGTGCTCGCCCCCCGCACCGTGGACCAGTCCTGGGCCCTGGTGAACAGCGAAGCACACGCCACTGACAACGGCCCCCTGACCGTGGACGAATACCAGGTCACAGCCCTGGACACCGGCGAACGGCACACCGTCCACATCGCCGGGGACGTCGTCCTGGCCGCACCCGGAATCGAGCTGGAGGACCTCGAGTCACCGCCGTCGACGTTCCCCTGAACACCGAGACCGGCTAGGCCGCCCGACGAGACCGACGAAGAGGGACCGACGAGACCCCTGGAACAGGACTGAGCGGATGGAGCAGGACTGAGCGGACCGCGTGCTACGCCGGGGGTGCGAAACCGGTGGCCGGGCGGTCGGCGGGCGGCTCGTCCCCCGGCGGGACGGCCGACGGCGCGAGCGGAGCCTGCGGCTGCCAGGCCCATTCCTGCGGCCGGCCTGTCTGAGGGGCATTCTGCGACCCGGACGCCGTAGAAACGGGCGGCTGAGCAGAAGCGGGCGGCTGATACGCGGCCGCTGTGCCCGGCACGGCCACGGGCGAGGCGAAACCACCGGCGCCGAACGCCTGCCGAGCCTCACGCGACTGCCGCTCGTGCACCACCGCCGCCAGGAAGGCGGCCGCCGGCAGCTCCTGCGACACCGAAGCACCCGTCCGCGCCGCGAGGTCGGCCGCCAGCCGCTGGGCCATCCCCAGCGAAACCTGCGGATCCAGCTGCCCCATCCGGGTCAGGTACTGCCGGACCGCAAGCCACAGCCCGTCCGGCACCGCAGACAGGTCCAGCTCGGCGAACCGCCCCGCCAGCCAAGGAGGCGGAGGCGGTACGAAGCCGACCCGACCGGCCGGTACCCGCTCACGCACGACCAGGGTGCCCGCGAACACGTCCCCGAGCCGCCGGCCACGCGCCGACACCAGCGAGGCGATGCAGGCGATCACACCGAACGTCATCAGGATCTCGACCACACCGATCGCGCCCCGCACGAGCGCGTGCCGGAACCGGATCGGCCCACCGTCGTCCCGCACCACTCGCAGTCCGAAAGCCAGCTTCCCCAGCGAACGCCCGTGGCTGAGCGTCTCCACCGCGATCGGCCCGCCGACCAGCACCAGCAAAAACGTCGCGATCGACAGCGCGATCTGCGCCGCCTCGTCCAGCGAGGCGGTGGAGAGCACCACCGTGATGCTGACGACGACGTAAGCCACCATGGCCACCACGAGGTCGATCAACACGGCCAGCGCCCTGCTCGGCAGCTTCGCCGGCCGCAGTTCGAGCGCCACGGCCTCGCCCGTCACCAGCTCACTCACGCCCGCCGCCCTTCCTCGATCTGCCCCCGGAAGCGCAAGTCTGCCAAGCTGTGGGCGCATCACGCCGCAGTACGACAAGCTGACCGCGATCGAGAGCATCCACGACGAGCGGCCGACGAGCAGCTGACGACCAGCCGAGGAGCAACCAGAGCCGATGGACCTGGACGTCTTCGTCTCCATACACCGAGCCGAATGGGACCGCCTCGACGCCCTGCTCCGCCGTCGGCGCCACCTCAACGGCGCCGAAGCCGACGAACTCGTCGCCCTCTACCAGCGCACCGCCACCCACCTCTCGCTCATCCAGTCCAGCGCCCCGGACCCGCAACTGACGGGACGGCTCAGCCAACTGGTGGCACGCGCGCGTAGCGCCGTCACCGGCACCCGTCGCGCCTCATGGCGTGACATCACGCGCTTCCTGAGCCAGGGCTTCCCCGCCGCGGTCTACCGCGCCCGCCACTGGTGGGTACCCACGGCACTGCTCTCCACGGCCATCGCGATCCTGCTGGGCTGGTGGATAGGCACCCACCCGGACGTACAGTCGTCCATCGCGGCGCCCAGCCAGCTGCGTGAGCTGACCCGCCCAGGCGGCGAGTACGAGACGTACTACTCCAGCCATCCCGCGGCGGCCTTCGCCGCCCAGGTGTGGACGAACAATGCCCAGGCGGCCGCGATGTGCCTGGTCCTGGGCGTCTTCCTGGGTCTGCCTGTCCTCTGGATCCTCTTCGAGAACATGCTCAACCTGGGCGTCGGCTTCGGCCTGATGTCCTCCGTCGGCCGACTCGACACATTCCTGGGACTGGTCCTTCCCCACGGCCTGCTCGAACTGACCGCCGTCTTCGTCGCCGCCGGTACGGGACTGCGTCTTGGCTGGACCCTCATAGATCCAGGTCCGCGCACCCGGCGCACCGCGCTCGCGGAGGAGGGACGCGCGGCGGTCGGCATGGCCATCGGACTCGCCCTGGTCCTCTTCGTCTCCGGCGCCATCGAAGGCTTCGTCACCCCGTCCGGCCTGCCCACCTGGACCCGCATCGGAATCGGCGTCTTCGCCGAGCTGGCATTCCTGACGTACGTCTATGTCCTGGGCGGCCGAGCGGTACGCGCAGGTGAGACCGGCGATCTCGAAGCAGCCGAGCGCAGCGCCACGGTTCCCACCGCCGCCTGATGTGCGTTCCACCCCTGTGAGCTGCTAGTCTCCTCTTCGCCCCACAAGAGCCGTTGACACGGATGGCGTGGGGAGGTAGATTCAAACAGTTGCCTGGAAGTGGACAACTTCGAGGGCAAGGGTTAGGCTCTACGAGCTTCCTATAGAAGTCGATAACGACATCTCCGAGAAGCAACCTCCCGATTACTCAGAATGAGCGGCCGGTCGGACCGGCCAGGAACTTCTGATAAAGTCGGAAACGCCGGAAAGGGAAACGCGAGAGCGGGAACCTGGAAAGCACCGAGGAAATCGGATCGAGAAAAGATCTGATAGAGTCGGAAACGCAAGACCGAAGGGAAGCGCCCGGAGGAAAGCCCGAGAGGGTGAGTACAAAGGAAGCGACCGTTCCTTGAGAACTCAACAGCGTGCCAAAAATCAACGCCAGATATGTTGATACCCCGTCTCCGGTCATCACGACTGGGACGAGGTTCCTTTGAATAACACAGCGAGGACGCTGTGAACGGTCGGATCATTCCTCCGACTGTTCCGCTCTCGTGGTGTTCATCCCGATTACGGGAAAACATTCACGGAGAGTTTGATCCTGGCTCAGGACGAACGCTGGCGGCGTGCTTAACACATGCAAGTCGAACGATGAAGCCCTTCGGGGTGGATT